>CAUPMS010000043.1:0-37936 GCA_963512445.1 uncultured Ralstonia sp. | reverse complement strand
CGCCTACCCTGGCGCCGCGCCCCTGCTGGGCGCACGCGTGCTGGCCGCCCAGCGCCAGACCGCCGGACGCGGCCGCCAGGGTCGCCCATGGGGCGGCGACCACGGTTTGACCTTCTCCATCGCGTGCGCCTTTGCCGGCGAGCCTGCTGCACTTGGCGGGCTGAGCCTGGCCGTCGGTGTGGCCGTGGCCGACGCCGTGGCCGGGTACGCAGAAGCCCGCGGCGGCAGCGCACAGGCCCTCGGCCTCAAGTGGCCCAACGATGTGCAGATCGCGGGGCGCAAGCTGGCCGGCATCCTGGTCGAGACCGTGCGGACCTCGCCCGGCCAAACCTGGGCTGTCATCGGCATCGGCCTGAATCTGGAACGGCCGCACGTGCTGGAGACCACCCTGGGCCGCAGCCTATCCGGCGTGGAAGAACTGGTGGAGGCGCCAGAGCCGAACGCCGTGTTCTCGGCGCTGCTCACGTCGCTGGGTGAACACCTGCAGCGCTTCGGCGCACAGGGCCTGGCGCCCTTCGTTGCACCGTTTGCCGCCCGCGACGCGTTTGCCGGCGAGCGCGTGCGCCTGTGGCAAGACGGCACCGTGGTGCTCGAAGGCGTGGCGCATGGCATCGACGCACAAGGCCGCCTGGCGATCGAATCGGGCGGACGCGTGCAGTGGATCCACAGCGGTGAAGTTTCCTTGCGCAGTGCGGGCGCGGAGCAACCATGACGCGCCTGAAAATCTCCTCCGCGCACGCGGCCCCCGCCCGTCCGTTGTTGCTGATCGACGCCGGTAACACACGCATCAAATGGGCGTGGATCGCGGGTGGCGCCGATGCCGAACTCGCCCTGCCCGAAGAGCCGGGCGGCACACCGTGGCAGCGCGCCGGCGCCCGCGCGCATGATCGATTGGCGGAACTGGTAGAAGACTGGCGCGATTGCCATGCTTCCGGCGTAGCCCCGCCCGAGGTGTGGATCAGCGCGGTGGCCGGCCCGGCACTGCGCGATGCGCTCACCGCACGCATCGCCCGCGTATTCGACGGCGCGCGCGTGCGCATTGCGGCATCGGAGGATGCCACCGCCGGCCTGCGCAATGGATATCGCGACCCCACGCAGTTGGGCACTGACCGGTGGGTCGGCGCAGTCGGCGCGCGCAACCTGTGGCCCGACACCGCCCTGCTGCTGGTGACGGCGGGCACCGCCACCACACTCGATATCGTCACGCCCGACGGGCTGTTTGCCGGCGGGCTGATCTTGCCCGGCCTCACGTTGATGATGCGTGCGCTGTCACGCAACACGGCGCAGTTGCCCGAAGTGGACGTCAGTCACCTGAGTTCGGACGACGTGGTCGCGCAGCCTTGGACCGACAACACGCAGGATGCCATCGCGCTGGGCTGCGTCATCGCCCAGGCGGGCGCGATTGCGCAAACGTGGATGGCGCTGCAGAAGCAACATCCCGGCCCGGCACGCTGCGTGCTGAGCGGCGGAGCGCGCGCGGCGCTCGGGCCGTATCTGCGCATGCCGTTCCAGATGCACGATAATCTCGTGTTGCTCGGCCTGCAGGTGCTGGCGCGCGCGCACCGGAAAGGCGCCGCGACGCTGGCCTAGCCTCAGTCGACCGGGCTGCTGTCTTCGTCTGACGTCTTACCGCTGTTGCTGCTGTGTTCCTGCATTCTGAGCCACCGTCCGAATCCACGTCCGTTCGCACCATGACGCTTCGCCTCGCCCTGCTGCTCCTGCTGCTCGTCAACGGCGTTCTGCTCGCGGCCAATACCGGCGTGTTCGGGCCAGAGGTATCCAAAGCGTGGTTCGAGAGCGAACGTGAACCCGACCGCATGCGCCGCCAGATCCGTACCGACGAGATCCGCATTCTCGAACCGGCACCGGCGTCCGCATCGTCGGCCGCCGTACCCAAATCGGCGCCAGGGTCGGGCCCAGCGGCCCCAGCGGCCTCTGCGCCGGCCGCATCCGGCGCACATGCCAACCTCGAACGAACGGCTCTGACCACCGCTGACACTGGCGGCAGTTGCACCGAACTCGGCGGCCTGACCGAGGCGCAGGCCATACGCGGCCTCGATCAGCTCAAGCAACTGGCCGGCGTGCAGGTTGAGCGCGTCACGCGTCAGGAAGACAACCGCTGGTGGGTCCACATGCCGGCCCGCGACACGCGGGACGACGCCGAGCGCAAGGTGGCCGAACTCAAGCGCCGCAATGTGGCCGATTCGGCCATCGTGCAGGAAGGCAATACGTTTGTGGTGTCGCTAGGCTTGTTCCGCGACAAGGAGCGCGCGCAGCAGCTTCTGGACGAACTGCGCGCCAAGGACGTGCGCACCGCCGTAGTAACGCAAACGCGCCGGCTCGGCTCGCAGACATCGCTGCGCGTGACCACGACCGCCGATGCGGCCTCAAGCGTTGCAGGCCAACTGGCCGCCCTCAAGAAGACCCTCGGTGCGGAAGACCTGCACGCTTGCGCGGCGGTCACGGCATCGCGCTAAGCGCTCAGGAAGTCGCGCGCACGCGCTTGAGCAGCGCCGTCGTCGAGCGGTCATGCTCGAACGGAATCGCCAGCGCCGTGCCGCCCCAACTGCGCACCACGCGTGTTTCTTCCAGCGTGTCGATGTCGTAGTCGCCGCCCTTGACGTAAATGTCGGGGCGCACACGGCCGATGAGTTCGACCGGCGTGCGCTCGGCAAACAACACCACCAGACTCACCGCTTCCAGCGCGGCCAGTACGGCCAGGCGATCGTCTTGCGTATTGAGCGGGCGGTCATCGCCTTTGCCCAGCATGCGTACGGACGCATCGGTGTTCACGCCCACCACCAGCGACGCCCCCAACGCGCGCGCCTGCGCCAGATACGTCGCATGACCGCGATGCAGGATGTCGAACACGCCGTTGGTGAACACCAGCGGGCGCGGCAAGGCACGCACGCGGGCCTCTACATCGGCGGAATCGCAGATCTTCTGTTCAAAAGCGGGCGCGGGCTGGCGAGCGGTCATGGCGGAAACGAAATCGGAGTGAAAAACAAAACGGCCCATCGAATCGATGGGCCGCTGGCTGCCGGTGGCAAGAATCAGGCAGCTTGTTCGGCCGAGCCGAGCAGACGTGCGTTCAGTTCCTTGCGGTAGCGGTTCAGGTCTTGCACGGTTTCGAAAGTGCGCTCGAACAGCAGACCCATGTTGTGCAGGATGCGCTCGATGACCTTCTTTTCCCAGCCGGCGTCGAACTTGATCTGCTCGTCCAGCCAGTGCTCCAGCCAGTCAGGGTTCGGCAGGCGCGACTGCACCGTGTCTTGCGGGAACAGCGCCTTGTTCACGTGCAGGTTGGTCGGGTGCAGCGGCTTTTCGGTACGGCGGGCCGAAGCCATCAGCACGCCGATCTTGGCGAACGCGCTGCGGGCGTTGTCGCCAAACGTGCCCAGGTACTTCTTCATGTAGCGCAGGTAGGCGCCGCCGTGGCGGGCTTCGTCCTGCGACAGGTGCTTGTAGATCGACTTGATGACCGGCTCGGTGTGCCATTCAGAGGCACGGCGGTACCAGTGGTTCAGGCGGATTTCGCCGCAGAAGTGCAGCATCAGCGTTTCCAGCGGCGGGGCCGGGTCAAACTCGAAGCGCACGTTGTGCAGCTCTTCTTCGGTCGGCACGAGGTCCGGGCGGAAGCGGCGCAGATACTCCATCAGCACCAGCGAGTGCTTCTGCTCTTCAAAGAACCACACGCTCATGAACGCCGAAAAATCGGAGTCGTGACGATTATCACGCAGGAACATCTCGGTGGCCGGCAGGGCAGACCACTCGGTGATGGCATTCATCTTGATGGTCTGCGCCTGCGCGTCGGTCAGCAGCGACGCATCGAACGTGTCCCACGGAATATCCTTTTCCATATTCCAGCGGACCGCTTCCAACGACTTGAACAATTCGGGATAGAGCATGGTAAGCCTTTGAATTTGCAGGCGGATTCTAGCAGACATGCTTGACCAGCCCCCGTTTTTCGGGGTTGCCGGAGCAAAGTTCTGTGCCTGCCCGTTTCCTCGTGACAACAGGCTCGCCGGTGCCACAGATGCAACGTGGCTTGGCGACCCCCTCACGCGCGATGCTGTTGCGCGTTGTCTCGCGGTACGCCGCGATGTGATCGTCGGCACGCTGGCCGCCGTCTTTTGTGTGGGACCGGACCCACCGCCCGGCGAAGTCTTCAGTATAGGAAGCGATGCAAACCGTGCGGCGAATCGCGCGCAACGCATACTGCACATTCCGCACGGCACGACCCCGGGGCGTTATACCCTAGACTGAAGACAAACCTCGGCTCGCTGGCTGAGCACCCGCTTTTGGAGATTCACCATGTCGTTTTCTGCCATCGTTTTGACGCGTCGCGCGCGTCTGCAACTGCACGCGTCGGGTGTGCTGCGCCGGCACCATTTGCTGATGATCGCCATTGCGATTGCCATTGCCATCATCGCGCTGCTGCTGCCGCGCACGGGCCGTGCTGCCGCGCCCACGGCGCAAATGCCGGTTGCGACGGGCGCCTGCCCTGCCAGCCTGAACTTTCGCGTCAAGCGCCTGCAGGACGATGCGCCGCAAGACCTTTGCCAGTACGCCGGCCGCGTCGTGCTGGTGGTCAACACCGCCAGCTATTGCGGCTACACGCATCAATACGAAGGGCTGGAAGCGCTGTACGCGAAGTACCGCGACAAGGGCCTGAGCGTGCTCGGTTTTCCGTCCAACGACTTTCAGCAGGAGCCCGGCAACAGCAAGCAGATCGCCGACTTTTGCTACAACACGTACGGCGTGAAATTCCCGATGTTCTCGAAGACGGCGGTGGTGGGCGCGGGTGCGTCGCCACTGTATTCGTGGCTGGCGGCGCAGACGGGCCAGCCGCCCAAGTGGAACTTCCACAAATACCTGCTGGACCGCACCGGCCGCGTGGCGGCGGTGTTCCCGAGCAGCATCGAACCGAACGACCCGACACTCATCAAGCGCATCGATGCGCTGCTGGCTGAACCTTCGACACACTCGTCGCGCTGATTACGCGGCGCGCATCGTATCCGGAATCACGCCGTACAGGAACGCAGCCAGCTCGTCGCGGCGGGCTTGTACATCGCGCTCGCCCAGGTCGATCAGCTCCTGCGTGAACTCGGGCTCGAACAGCAGATAGCTCGCAAACGCCGCGCCGCGCGCTTCGGTGCCGCCCAGCGGCTTGAGCAGCGCCCGCACCGTGCCCGGCAGGCGCTGCACGTGGCGCGAGGCCATCAGTTCGATGCGCTCGGACGGCGCCATCACCAGCACTTCGATCTTGCGCCAGCCGTCGCGCGCGTCGGCAATCTCGGGGTTGCGGGCCACCATGGCGTTGACGTGCTGCAGCCGTTCAATGTCCGCCGAGAGCCCGTCAAGAAAGATACTCGCCAGCGCCTGCCCGGCAATCTGCGCGAGCGACGGATAGCCCGATGCCGGCACCGTGTCGTACCAGCCCGGCTGCGAGCGCGACGCCGCACCGACCACCAGAATGCGATTCGCGCCCAGATGAATGGCCGGGCTCAACGGCGACATCTGGCGCATCGTGCCGTCGCCAAACCATTCGTCGTTGCCTTCGAGCGGTACCGGCTCGGCCGGAAACACGAACGGGATGCTCGACGACGCCAGCATGTGCGACACCCCGATCTGGTCGGCCACCGCAATCCGCTGCGAACGCCGCCACGGCAGCACGACGTGCGGCGACTGATAGAACGTGACGTGGCGCCCGGTGGTGTATGACAGCGCCGTAATGGCGAGCGCGCGCAACGCACCGGCATCGAAGGCGGCCTGCACCTGCTGGCCATCGTGCTGGGACTCCAGCAGCTCGCGCAACGGCGCGTTATCGAACAGGGCGCGCGGTGTGTGGCCGGTCATCCAGCCGAACGCCAGTGCGGTCAGCCAGCGCGCGCCGCTGGAACCCACGCGGCCAACGTCCGTGCGATAGACGCGATCGGCATGCAAGCTGCCCCAGAGCTGCGTGAGCGCCTCGGCGGCAAGCGTGAAATCCTGTGCGCCGCGGGCCAGACCCAGGCTGTTGATCGCACCGGCCGATGTCCCGCAGATGATGTCGAACGGCGTGCGCGCCACGTCCGGCGCATATTCGCGCGCCAGGCCCGCAATGCCACGCAACACGCCAACCTGATAGGCGGCACGCGCGCCGCCGCCCATCATCAATAGCGCAGTACAGTCTGTCGACATCGATCAGGGCGTGTCCTTGGCGGGCTTGCGCGGCGCAGACTTCGCCGGCACTTTTTTGGCAGCCGCCTTCTTAGTGGCCGGCTTGGCCGTGCTGCCTGCTGGCGCCTTGGCGGCCGGCTTCGGTGCCGGCTTGGCGGCAGCGCGCTTCGGTTTGGCCGGCGCCGTCTGTTCTTCGATATCTTCCGGCGCGGTATCCAGCCCCTCTGCCCCCGGTGCGCCACCAAACCCCGTGAACCCGCCCGGGAAACCCGGCATCAGGTTCTGCGGCATCGGCATGGCAGCGGCGGCAGAACTGGCGATCTGGTTGAACTGCTGCTGCAGCATGTTCCACCACGGAGCGGGGTCCAGTGCGGCCGCGGCGGCGCGTGCGGCAGCCTGGGCCTGCGCAGCGGCCTGGGCCTGAGCGTTCTCGGCGCGGGCTTCGGCTTGGTCGTCGTCGGTATCTTCTGCTGCCTCGGCTTCGTCTTCGGGCGACGGCTCAGCGGCAGTGTGCGGCCAGGCAGACTTGGATTCTTCGTCAGCCTTGGAGGCGCCCGGTGTCAGGCCATCGAACGCGGACTTCATGGCATCCGGCGTCAGCGCGGAGCCGAAGGTCTGCAAGGCCACCAGCGTGGCGCGCTGCACCTCCAGGCCCTGGATGGCGGTGCGCAGCAGGCTGGCGTTCAGTTGCAGCCAGCCCTCCACAGCCCGCAGGTCGTGGATGCGCTTGTCGATTTCCTCAAGGTCCATCGGCGGCGCGGCAAAGCTGGCCATGTTGGGCATGGCACCCCCGGCCATCCCCGCAAAGCCGCCGCCCCACAGCTTGCGCAGAAAATCAAAACCGCCTTCGGCAAAATTGGGCATCTGGGTGAACATGGTGTCTCCTACAAATCGGTCTTGGGTCGGGCGCGCTTGCGTGTCTTCAATCAGGCGCCATCGAATGTGGGCGGACGCTTCTGGCGCAGGCTGGCAATACCTTCGCGCACATCAGGGCCGGCAAAGCCCATGAATTCCAGCGCCAGCGAAGCATCAAAACTCGGCCCCGCCAGGCGCAGCCAGTTATTCAGCGCGTACTTGGTCCAGCGGATGGCCGTCTGCGAACCGGCGGCCAGACGCTCGGCAACCTCGAAGGCGCGGCTGACGAGTTCCGATTCCGGCACCGCCAGCGAAACCAGGCCGATGCGCTCGGCCTCTTCGCCGGTCATGGATTCGCACAGCAGCAGGTAGTACTTGGCGCGGGCCATGCCGCACAGCAGTGGCCAGACAATCGCCGCATGGTCGCCCGCCGCCACACCCAGGCGCGTGTGGCCGTCGACGATGCGTGCGTCCTTGGCGGCGATGGAAATATCGGCCAGCAAACCGGCGACCAGCCCTGCCCCCACGGCCGGGCCGTGCATGGCGCTGACGATGGGCTTGTCGCAGTTGATGACGTTGTAGACGAGGTCGCGCGCCTCGTGCCAGACGCGCGTGCGCACGTCGAAGTCTTCGGCCATCTGTTCGACGAGGTGCAGATCACCGCCAGCCGAGAAGCCCTTGCCCTCACCGCGGATGAGTGCGACGCGCACCGAGGGTTCGGCGGACACATCGCGCCAGATCTCCGCCAGCTCGCGGTGCAGGCCGGCATCGGCGGTGGACAGCTTGCGGTTGGCCGACTGCGCCGCGCCCATCACGATTTCGAGGATGGGGCCGTGCTGCACGAGCGTCAGCGCCTGGTAGCGGGCAAAGCGGGGGGCGAGCGAGGTCATGGCGTCTGAGGTTATGGATCAAGCATAGCGGATGAGATCGGGCGTGCAACGCGGGATGTGCCCCATGGTCACTTCGCGGTATCGGCCAAGTGCCATTGGCCCCGGCGGATCTGCGCCATCACACGGGCGCGCTGGTCCAGCCCCACGTGGTCTTGCGGGCTCATGTTGACCACGCCGGTGCTGGTGGGCAGGTCGCGCACCTGCTCCAGTGCATCACGCAGCGCCTCGCGAAAGGCCGGCGTGCCCGGCTTGGCACGCTTGAGCGCCACCGGCACCGCGCGCTGCAACAGCAGGCCGATGTCACCCGTGTAGGCGGCGAAGATCGATACGCTGCCACGGCCGAAGGCTGCCTCGTAGCGGCGCGCGAAATCCAGCGCCTGTTTCTTTGCGGGGTTGGTGTCGGGCAATTCGGCGGCGATCATCACAGGGCCGGTCGGCACGTAGGCGCCTTCGCAATCCTTGCCGCACAGCTTGACGAAATCGTTGTTGGAAACGCCATGATTGAAATAGATCTTACCGGTGTAACCGCGCTCGGCCAGCGCGCGGGCCGGCAACGCTGCCGGCGTGCCGGAGCCCCCGATCACCACCGCGTCGGGCTTGTTGGCCAGCAGGTGTAGCACCTGTGCGGTCACGCTGTTGTCAGTCGGCGAGAAACGTTCGGCATCAGTAATGCGAATGTGCTTGAGGTCGGCAAATCGCTGCACCTCCGCCAGGAAGGCCTCGCCCAGCGCGTTGGCAAAGCCGATGTAGGCGATGGTCTTCACGCCGTGTGCCGCCGCGTGCTCGGCAATGAGCGACGCCATGTGCGAATCCGAATGCGGCGTCTTGAAGATCCAGCGGCGCCGCGCATCCATCGGCTCGATCAGCCGGGCGGATGAGGCCAGCGAGATCACCGGCGTCTTGCCCTCGGCCGCCGCGTCGATCATCGCCAGCGTATTCGGCGTGGTGGAAGAGCCGACGATGACGTCCACGTTGGACTCGCTCATCAGCTTGCGCGTGTTGGTGACGGCGCGCGTGGTATCCGAAGCGTCGTCTAGGACGATGACGTCGATCTTCTCGCCGCCAATCTCGCGCGGCCACAGCGTGGTGGCGTTCTTCTCGGGCTGCCCCAACGAGGCCTGCGGCCCGGTGGCCGACACCGTGACCCCGATGCGAATATCCGCCAGCGCGGCGGAAGACAGCAAAGCCAAACCAACCAGTACGCCAGCACGTCGCTGCATTGGGGTCTCCTCCCATGGTTTGGCAAAGAGCGTAGCGGTTTTGCGGCGGTTTGGCGATGCGGGGCGACCCAGCTTCGCCAGAATTCAGGCGGCCAGCGCGGTGATGCCTGCACGCGGCAACGCATCCTCCATCAGCACGCGCATCGATTCGAGCACGGCCGCCTGCGGCATCAACCCGAAGTTGTGGAGCGCCATCACGTGATCGACGCCCATGTCGGACAGTCGCGCGAGCTTATCAGCCACCGTGTCGGGCGTACCGAACAACGACAGGCCGCTGGCCAGCACATCGTCGTACGTCTGCCGGCGCGCATAGAGCCGCGTGGCAACGTACAGGTCGAACGGCGCGGCAGCAGTTGCTCGCACGTCGGCGTCGGTCCGGCCCACGTGCGTGTGCAGAGCGACAGCCGCCATGCCGCGCGTGTCGGCAATGCCCGCTTCGGCCAAGCCGCGCCGGTAGTCGTCCATCAACGTGCGGATGTCGTCAAAGCGCTCCAACGACGCATACGGCACGAACAGCATGCGACGCCCCTGCCGGCCGATGTGGTACGCCGCCTCGCGCCGCAGGATCGCTACGTGGATCGGCACGCGCGCCTGCACCGGCAGCACGTTCAGGCGCACGTCGCGCAACGTATGGAACCGGCCTTCGTGATGCACGCGCTCACCGCACAGCAAACGTTCGACCAGCATCAGCGCCTCGTCAAAGCGTTCGCGCTTGATGGCGGGGTCGACGTCGTAACCTTCGAACTCGTGCTTGAGATAGCCCGAGCCCACGCCCAGCGAAAGTCGCCCGCCCGAAAGCGCATCGACCATCGCGTAGTTCTCGGCCACGGTGGCCGGGTGGTGGAAGGTGAGGATCGAGATGGCCGTGCCCAGCCGCAGCCGCTGTGTCTGCGCAGCCAGGTGCGAGAGAAAGACCGCTGGATTGGGTACGGCGCCGTATTCGTGAAAGTGATGCTCGGCGACCCAGAAGGTGTCGTAGCCGAGCGCCTCTGCGTGGCGGGCCTGGGCGATGACGTCTGCGTAGAGTTGCGGCAGACTGCGGGGCCGGTCGGGATAGTGGTCCTGCACGGAAAAGATCGACAGCTTCATGGCGTCTCCGGGTTCTCGGTGTCCAGTGTCTTTTCCAGCGCGCAGGGCCGCCGCGCCGGTTGTATCTTTTTGCGTAACACGTATCTTATAAAGCGACACCCGAGACTTCAAGATGCCCATCGACGACAGCCTGCCGCCGGACGAACTGCCTGCCGAACTGAACGCGGAAGACACCGCCCCTGAACGCACGAGCGCCGGCATCCAGTCTGCCGAGATCGCGCTGACCGTGCTTTCGGCGATGGCGCACACAGGCGGCGCACACGCCGTCTCAGAACTGGGCCGGCAGCTCGGCATGCCGCGCGCGAAAGTGCACCGCTACTTGGTGTCGCTGGAGCGCATGGGTTTTGTGGAGCAGGACCCCGCCTCCGCCCGCTATCGGCTGGGCGCGCAGGCGCTGCAGGTGGGGCTGTCGGCGTTGTCCGACGTGGACTTCGTGCGCGAAGGCAGCAACCTGCTGCCCAAGCTGGCCGAGCGGCTGAACGAGAGCGTGTTCCTGTCGATCTGGACAACGCGCGGCCCGGTCATCGTGCGCTGGGAAGACGGTGGCCGGCCGGTGGCGGTCAATGTGCGGGTGGGCTCGGTCATGCCGCTGCTGAACTCGGCCACGGGCCAGGCGTGCGCCGCGTGGATGCCCGAAATCCAGATCGTCTCACTCATCGACCGCGAACTGCGCGGCCCCGGTGCCAGTCAAGCGGCCCGGGCCGGCCTGACCGACTGGCTGAACTGCCGCGCGCGCTGGCAGGCAGTGCGGCAGGAAGGCGTGGCGCGCGTCGGCGGGACGCTGGTGCACGGCATTGATTCCGTGGCCGTGCCGGTGCTGGATGCGCAGGGCAAGCTGGCAGGCGCGATTACGGCGCTGGGGCTATCCAGCGTGTTCGATGCCAGCCTGGAGGGGCCCGCCGCGCGGCTACTGCGCGAGGCCGGGCGGACGCTGTCGCTGCGCCTGGGGTATCACGGGCAAGCGCTGGCAGCGGGTGCTGCGGCGCCCAAGCGCGGGCGCCGTCAGAAGACTGCCCCCGAATCCGCGTAAGTCTTACGCTTGTGTGCCCGGCGCGATGACTTCCTGGTCGATCGCCCCGAAAACCGACACGCCATTCGCGTCGAACATCTCGATCTTCACCGTGTCGCCGTAGCGCATGTATTCGGTTGCGGGCGCGCCGGATTCGATGGTCTCCAGCATGCGTTTCTCGGCAATGCACGCGTACCCCTTGCTGCGGTCTACGTTGGAAATCGTGCCCGAACCGACGATGCTGCCCGCACGCACGTTGCGCGTTTTGCAGATGTGCGCGATCAGTTGGCCGAAGTCGAACACCATATCGGTACCGCACTCGGGCTGGCCAACCTTTTTGTTGTTCCAGCGCACCGTCATCGGCAGATGCACCTTGCGCTCGCGCCAGGCATCGCCCAATTCGTCGGGCGTGATGGCCACGGGCGAAAACGCCGTCGCAGGCTTGCTCTGGAAGAAACCGAACCCTTTGCCCAACTCCGCCGGAATCAGGTTGCGCAGCGATACATCGTTGGCCAGCACGATCAGGCGGATGCCGTCGGCGGCGGCGGGGGCCTCGGTGCCCATCGGCACGTCGCCGGTGATGACGGCCACTTCGGCCTCGAAATCGATGCCGAATGCTTCGCTGCGGCAGACGATGGGGTCATGCGCACCGGCCAGGTCGTCGGAGCCGCCCTGGTACATCAACGGGTCGGTCCAGAACTCGGGTGGCATCTCGGCGCCACGGGCCTTGCGCACCAACTCGACATGGTTCACATAGGCTGAGCCGTCGGCCCACTGATAGGCGCGCGGCAGCGGCGCCATGCAGTTGGCCGCGTCGAACGCAAACGGATGGCGCGCGCGGCCCGCGTTGAGTTGGTCGTAAAGATCCTGCAGTTGCGGTGCGTGGAACGCCCAATCATCCAGCGCGCGCTGCAGCGTGCCGGCGATGTGCGTGGCGAAGTGAGCGGTCTTCAGGTCGCGCGAGACCAAGGCCAGCTGGCCGTCGCGCGAGCCATCCTTGAGGGTGGCGAGTTTCATGTGCGTTGTGTGGAGAAAGGCTGCGCGGATGGTACACCTTGCATCAGCTAAACTGGCCCGAACTGATCCATCACCCTTCACCATGTCTTCGCTGCCCGCCGACACCGATCTCGACCTGGAGTCCGATGCCGATGGCGAGTTGGATGCGCCCGCGCGCTCGGGCATCCAGTCCATCGAAGTCGGCTTCCGGCTGCTGGAAGTGCTCACGCACGCCAACGGCCCGATGATGCTGCGCGACTTGGCGCGTGCCGCGCCCATGAACCCCGCCAAGGCGCACCGTTATCTGGTGAGCTTTGCGCGCCTTGGGCTTGTCACGCAAACGCCCGAAGGCCGCTACGACCTGGGCCCCTTTGCGCTGGAAATGGGCCTGGTGAGCCTGAACCGGCAGGACCCGATGCGCCGCGCCCGTCCCGCCGCCGCCGCGCTGCGCGACGAGATCGATCACACCATCGGCCTGGCCGTTTGGGGCAACCAGGGTCCGGCCATCGTCCACTGGGAAGAAGCCAGCCACCCCGTGACGGTCAGCCTGCGCCTGGGCGATGTGATGCCAATGCTGAACTCGGCCACCGGCCGCGTGTTCGGTGCCTACTTGCCGCGCGCGCAGACGCTCTCGTTCATCCAGCGCGAACTCGACCGCATTGCGGCCAAGGGGGATACCCCCGGCGCCGAGAACCGCGAGCTGCCACGAACGCTCGAAGCCTACGACACCCTCTGCGCCGATGTTCGCCTGCGTGGCGCCTCGCGCATCCACGGCGGTGTGCTGCCCGGCATCAACGCGATGTCGCTGCCGGTGTTCGACGCCAACGGCCAGTTGTGTCTGGTGCTGATCGCCCTTGGCGCGCAAAGCACCTTCGACACCACCTGGAGCAGCCCGCTGGAGCAGCGCTTGCGGCTGGCCGCACAACAGCTTTCCACCGATCTTGGATACGTTGCACCCAACACCCCGCAACCCTGACACGCTGAGCACCGGCCGCACACCAACCCGTTGGCGCCACTTTCGTCGTCTTCGTCGATTGGGCCGGTTCGGGCTCGTGTTGCTGGCCGTGCTCGTGCTGCATGGCATCGCCGTGGTGTGGATCGCGCGCAGCCGTCAGGTGACGTGGCCTCCGGAGCCGGAGCAGATCATCCCCGCGCTGCTGCTGCAGCCTGAGCCGGTGAAGCCGCCGGCCCCGCCTGCGCCCCCCAAGCCGCAAACGACCACGCCACACCCCCGCCCGCAGCCCGCGCAGACACCGGCGCCAGTACCGGTTCCGGTGCCGGATGAGCCGCCTGACATGTCGGACGCCAATTCGTCGGATTTCATCGGTGCCGGTGCCCAAGCATCGGGCAACGCCGGCATGGTCACCGACCTCGGCAGCGACGGGGCCGGCACACCGCCCGCGCCCTCCGGTGACGGTTTCTCCCTGCCGCCGTCGGCCACGCTGCGCTACGCCACCTACGTCAACGGCGTGCGCAACGAAGACGGCGTGATCCGCTGGGCAACCGATGGCAAAACTTACACGCTCTCCGTGGAAATTCCGTTGCCGCTGTTCTTCGGCACGCTCGCGTTCCGCAGCGCGGGCACCGTCGGCACCTATGGCCTGACGCCAACGCGCTACGAAGAAGTGCGCGGCCGCCGACAACCCGACGTGACGACGTTCCACTATGCCGCCAACGCCACCCCGGCTTCCGCCCCCCAGAGCGCATCCACCGTCACGTTCTCGCGCACACCAGCCGTGCTGCCACTGCCGGCGGGCACGCAAGATCGCTTCAGCGTCTTCCTGCAATTGACGGGCTTGGCGCGCGGCGGCCCCGAGCGCATCGCCAGCCCGGGCCTGACGCTGGAATTCCCGATCGCCGATACTGACAGCGTAGAGGTCGCCCGCGTTCAGCACGTCGGCGAAGAGACCATCGACACCCCGAGCGGCACGATTCGTGCGCAACACTTCATACGGCTGCCGCGCCGTGCAGATGACAAACGGCGTGTAGAAATCTGGCTGTCCGCCGACCACGGTTGGCTGCCGGTACGCCTGCGCCAGACCGAGCCCAACGGCATGCAGTTCGACCTGGTCTACCAGTCCCAGGAAGGAGGCCGACCATGAACGCCAACGCCCTCTCCAACACCGGCACAGTGCACGCCAACGGCATCGACATCCATTACCGCATCGACGGCGCAGATGGCGCGTGGGTCGTGCTCGCGCATGCGCTAGGCGTGGACCACCAGTTGTGGGACAGCATCGCCCCGCGCTTGGCCACTCGCTACCGCGTGCTGCGCTGCGACGCGCGCGGCCACGGCAAAACCAGCGCCCCGCACGGCGCGTACACGCTGTTCCAGATGGCCGACGATGTGGCCGGCCTGCTCGATGCACTGTCGATTGAACAGGCGCATTTCGTCGGCCTGTCGATGGGCGGCATGGTCGGGCAGGTGCTGGGCGTGCGGTACGCACAGCGGTTGCTCTCGCTCACCCTCTGCGACACCGTGTGCTACACGCCGGTTTCGGCGCACGCCATGTGGGACGAACGCATCGGCCAGGTCGAAGCGCACGGCATGAGCGGCATCGTCGAACCTACGATGCATCGCTGGCTGACGACACCGTTTCGCGAAGCGCACCCCGACACTGTTGAACGCATCCGCGCGCTGCTGCGCGCCACGCCGCCGCACGGCTACGTTGGCGCCTGCATCGCCATCAAGGCGCTCGACACACGCAGCGCACTTGCACGCATCGCCTGCCCCACGCTTGTCATGACCGGCGAACACGACACCGGCGCACCCGTGGAAGTGGCGCGCGAGATCGCCTCACACATTCCGGACGCGCGTTTGAAAGTGATTTCGCACGCAGCGCATCTGTCCCCCATCGAACAAGAGGATGCCTTTCTCACCGATCTGGATGAGTTCCTCGGGCACGCAGGATGCGGGAGTCAATGCGACACGCCCTGACGCGTCACTGCCGTGGCGGTAGTTGCAGACGCCGCGCACATCGCAAATCGTCTACCCATCGAATGGGGGAAGGCGGCTTGCGCCGTTCGGTGCAGAGACGGAGAGGTCTTGTTACGCGATCGCAACGGCCGTCACACATTCCGACTCGCGTTTGCGAACTTTATGACCAATGATTAAGCCCAAGGAGTAGATGGGGCAGAACGGTCAGGACGCGGGAGTTGATCGGCCCTTGAAGTCATGGCCGTGGGCCCCATCTACCCGGTGCAGCAGTAGAGCAGTCCCAACAACAGCAAGACGATTGACGCCTCGGAGGTGCACCATGCAAATGATCTACAACAGCGACAACTACTGTGTTGTCGAGTTCGGCGTAGACGGCCAACACGCCATGCTGGCAGCGGGCGGCTACGAGATCGTGGACAAAAACCTCAAGCGTGAAATCTTCCTCGGCGGCGAGCTGGCCGAGCACTTCCGCGAGGACGTGAAAAAGCTGATCGCCAGTGAACCGACGGTTGAAGAAGTCGACGACTTTCTCGGCAAATTCGACACGGTGATGACGCAGCCAGTCACGATGCACTGACGTGCCGCGCGGGCAGAACTGCCCGCCAGACGGATCAACAAAAAACGCCCGGAGCATGGCGCCGCCGGGCGTTTTTTCATGTGTCGATCGGCTATCGCATCGATAGCTTTGGCCTAGCACTGCTCCCAGGGCAGGCCGGCATGGCGCCAGCCATTGATCGTGTTGCGATGGCGCGAGCCGTCAAGGTCGCCCTCAAAGCCGTGGCGCACGACGTAGACGTCACGGAAACCGGCTTCTTCCAGCGCATGCGCGGCCGCCGCCGAGCGATTGCCGCTGCGGCAGATCAGCACGATCGGGCGTTCGATGCCGTGGCCAGTCAGCTTGCGCACCATCGGCACGAACTCCGGGTTCACCTCCCAGTGCGGGCCGTCGTTCCAGGAGACGTGGTGTGCGCCGGCCGGATGGCCGACAAACAGGTGTTCCATTTCGCTGCGGCAGTCGATGAACAGCGCAGCGGGCGTGCGCTGCAGGAAAGCGTGGGCGTCGGTCGGATCAAACAGTTGCATGGCGAGCGTGAGCGCGGGGCGAATGGCGTGATGTGGATTATAGGAGCGCGATTGCCCCGCCGTGTCCCGTCATGGCAGCAAGTCATTGATGCGACTGGTAAAATTCTGCTTTGGCCGCCAATCCTGCCGCAAATTTTGAATATCTGACCGGCCGCTGCACCTCGGAGTCTCCCCATGACCGCGCCCCTGCCCTACACCCGTGCCGCCAACCTGCCCGCGCTGCTGCGCGAGCGCATCCTGATCCTGGACGGCGCGATGGGCACCATGATCCAGCGCTACAAGCTCAATGAGGCGCAATACCGCGGCGAGCGCTTTGCCGACCACCCGATCGACGTGAAGGGCAACAACGAACTGCTGCTGCTCACGCGCCCGGAGGTCATCCGCGAAATCCACGAGCAATATCTGGCCGCCGGCGCAGACCTGATCGAAACCAACACCTTCGGCGCCACGACCATCGCGCAGGAAGACTACAAGATGGCCGAGCTGGCCTACGAGATGAATGTCGTGGCGGCCCGCCTGGCGCGCGAAGCCTGCGACAAGTACAGCACGCCCGAGCGCCCGCGCTTCGTGGCCGGCGCCTTCGGCCCCACCCCCAAGACGGCCAGCATCTCGCCCGACGTGAACGACCCGGGCGCGCGCAACGTCAGCTTCGACCAACTGCGCGATGCGTACTACGAACAGGGCAAGGCGCTGCTCGAAGGCGGCGCGGACGTCTTCCTGGTCGAGACCATCTTCGACACGCTCAACGCCAAGGCCGCGCTGTTCGCCATCGACCAGCTCTTTGAAGACACCGGCGAACGCGTGCCCGTGATGATCTCCGGCACGGTGACGGACGCTTCGGGCCGCATCCTCTCCGGCCAGACGGTGGAAGCGTTCTGGAACAGCCTGCGCCACGCCAAGCCGATCACCTTCGGCCTGAACTGCGCGCTGGGCGCTGCGCTGATGCGCCCGTACATCGCCGAGCTGGCGAAGATTTGCGACACCGCCGTGTCGTGCTACCCGAACGCCGGCCTGCCCAACCCGATGAGCGACACGGGCTTTGATGAAACCCCGGAAGTCACCTCCAGCCTGGTCGACGAATTTGCCGCGGCCGGCCTGGTGAACCTCGTGGGCGGCTGCTGCGGCACCACACCCGAACACATCAAGGCGATTGCCGACAGCGTTGCCAAGCGTAAGCCACGCGGCTGGCCGGGCCAGTACAAAGAAGCCGCCTAAGCCCCGACACCACGCCTGCACATTGCCGCACCCCACTTGCATCAGAAGATCATGACCGACCATCCCATGCGCCTCTCCGGCCTCGAACCGTTCAACATTGGCGAGAGCACGCTGTTCGTCAACGTTGGCGAGCGCACCAACGTCACTGGGTCCAAGGCGTTCGCGCGCATGATCCTGAACAGCCAGTTCGACGAGGCGCTGGCCGTGGCGCGCCAGCAGGTCGAGAACGGCGCGCAGGTCATCGACATCAACATGGACGAGGCGATGCTCGACTCCAAGGCAGCCATGGTTCGCTTCCTGAACCTGATTGCCTCCGAGCCCGACATCGCGCGCGTGCCGATCATGATCGACTCGTCCAAGTGGGACGTGATCGAGGCGGGCCTGAAGTGCGTGCAGGGCAAGGCCATCGTCAACTCGATCTCGCTCAAGGAAGGCGAGGAAC
This sequence comes from uncultured Ralstonia sp., assembly GCA_963512445.1. Lineage (GTDB taxonomy): Bacteria > Pseudomonadota > Gammaproteobacteria > Burkholderiales > Burkholderiaceae > Ralstonia. The sequence continues at coordinate 20,037 of CAUPMS010000043.1, read as the reverse complement.
AGTTCGCCCACCACGCGAAGCTCATCAAGCGCTACGGCGCGGCCGCTGTGGTGATGGCCTTCGACGAGCAAGGCCAGGCCGACACGTACCAGCGCAAGACCGAGATCTGCAAGCGCAGCTACGACTTCCTTGTCGACGAAGTCGGCTTTGCGCCGGAAGACATCATCTTCGACCCGAACATCTTTGCGGTCGCCACCGGCATCGAAGAGCACAACAACTACGCGGTCGACTTCATCGAGGCGACGCGCTGGATCAAAGAGAACCTGCCGTATGCCAAGGTGAGCGGCGGCGTGTCGAACGTGTCGTTCTCGTTCCGCGGCAACGACGTGGTGCGCGAAGCGATCCACACCGTGTTCCTGTACTACGCGATTCAAGCGGGCATGGACATGGGCATCGTCAATGCGGGCCAGTTGGGCGTGTATGAGAATCTCGACGCCGAACTGCGCGATCGCGTGGAAGACGTGGTGCTCAACCGCCGCCCCGATGCGACTGATCGCCTGCTGGAGATTGCCGACCGCTACAAGGGCGGGGCTACCCGCCGCGAGGAAAACCTCGCCTGGCGCCAGGAGCCGGTGGAAAGGCGCCTAGCCCACGCGCTCGTGCATGGCATCAACGACTACGTGGTCGAAGACACAGAAGAGGTGCGCCAGAAAATCTTCGCCGCCGGTGGCCGCCCGATCCAGGTGATCGAGGGCCCGCTGATGGACGGCATGAACATCGTGGGTGACCTCTTTGGCGCCGGGAAGATGTTCCTGCCTCAGGTGGTGAAATCGGCCCGCGTGATGAAGCAGGCGGTGGCCCACCTGATTCCGTTCATCGAAGAAGAAAAGCGCCAGATTGCCGCGGCCGGCGGCGACGTGCGCTCGCGCGGCAAGATCGTCATCGCCACGGTCAAAGGCGACGTGCACGACATCGGCAAGAACATCGTCACCGTCGTGCTCCAGTGCAACAACTTTGAAGTCGTGAACATGGGCGTGATGGTCCCGTGCAACGACCTCCTGGCGAAGGCGAAGGTGGAGGGCGCGGACATCATCGGCCTGTCGGGCCTCATCACGCCGTCGCTCGAAGAGATGGCCTACGTGGCCTCGGAAATGCAGCGCGATGACTACTTCCGCGTGAAGAAGATTCCGCTGCTGATCGGCGGCGCAACGACGAGCCGCGTGCACACCGCAGTGAAGATCGCGCCCAATTACGAAGGCCCGGTGGTCTACGTGCCGGACGCCTCGCGCTCGGTGAGCGTGGCGTCAAGCCTGCTGTCGGACGAAGGCGCGGCGCGCTACGTTGAAGAGCTGCATGCCGACTACGACCGCATCCGCACCCAGCATGCCAACAAGAAGGCGCAGCCGATGGTGTCGCTGGCCGCCGCGCGCGCCAACAAGACCAAGATCGACTGGAGCCACTACACGCCGCCCAAGCCCAAGTTCATTGGCCGCCGCGTGTTCCGCAACTACGACCTGAACGAACTCGCGCAATACATCGATTGGGGCCCGTTCTTCCAGACGTGGGATCTGGCCGGCAAATTCCCGGACATCCTCAACGACGAGATCGTTGGTGAGTCGGCCCGCAAGGTGTTCTCGGATGGCAAGAGCATGCTCGCGCGCCTGATCGCCGGGCGCTGGCTCACGGCCAACGGCGTGATCGCGCTGCTGCCGGCCAACACCGTCAACGACGACGACATCGAGATCTACACGGACGAATCGCGCTCCGAAGTCGCACTCACCTGGCGCAACATCCGCCAGCAGAGCGAGCGTCCGATCATCGACGGCGTGATGCGCCCGAACCGCTGCCTGGCGGATTTCATCGCGCCCAAGGACACTGGCATCGCCGATTACATCGGCCTGTTTGCCGTCACCGGCGGCATCGGGGTCCAAAAGCGTGAAGCCGCCTTCGAAGCCGACAACGACGACTACAGCGCGATCATGCTCAAGGCCCTGGCCGATCGCTTTGCCGAAGGCTTTGCCGAATGCCTGCACGCCCGCGTGCGCCGCGACCTGTGGGGCTACGCAGCAGCGGAAACGCTGGACAACGACGCGCTCATCCGCGAGGAATACAAGGGCATCCGCCCCGCACCCGGCTACCCGGCCTGCCCGGAGCACACCGTCAAGCGCGACATGTTCCGCGTGCTCGATGCGCAGGAGATCGGCATGAACCTGACCGAAGCGCTGGCCATGACGCCGGCCGCTTCCGTGTCGGGCTTCTACCTGTCGCACCCGGACAGCACGTACTTCACGCTGGGCAAGATCGGCCAGGACCAGGTGGACGATATGGTCGCCCGCAGCGGTGAAGACCGCGCTTTTGTGGAACGCGCCCTCGCGCCGAATCTCTGATTCTGTGACAAGACGTTTAAGACATAGTGTGTACCGCACTGTGTCTTACGTCCGCAAACCCTTATCAGCGTTGGCTTTGAAGGCGTTTCAAGAGGGGCAATCCTTACATTACAAAGGCTTACACCCCCTAACAGTCGTAACCGGAAGCGCTCCCTAGACTGAAGCCTCACTCACCACACATCGAGTGATGCCGCGACGAATTCTTCGCGTGGCCGTTCAGAACGAAAGGAGTCTCTCCATGAACAAGCTGCTGATCTCGCTGTCCGCCATCGCCATCGCTGCTGCTTCGGCTTACGCCAATGCACAAACGCCGTCGGCCGGCGCATCGCTGCAAACCAACGGCACGGCTGCCGTCGCTCCGGCGCAAGGCAATGCGGGCGTTGGTGTAGGCCTGAAGGCCGATACTGGTGCCAAGCTGGACACCGAGTCCGCCAAGAGCCAACTGAACAGCAAGGCCGAGCACGGCGCCAAGGCCGCCCACGAACACAAGGCCAAGGCCGAAGCCGGCATCGACAAGACCGCCGACAAGGTCGGCAAGTCGGTTGACAAGACGGAAAAGTCGGCAGAGAAGTCGGGCAAGGCCGCCAAGGCTGACACCGCCGCTGGCCTCGGCGCCGACGCCAGCGTGAACGGCACGGCCACCACACAAACCAAGTAACACCTCACGCGCCTGAGCGCTGGGTTTCGCCCAGCGCACTCTGGCCACCACGGGGCGGACATCTTCCGCCCCGTTTTCTTTTGCCCTGCGCACTCAGGCACGCCGATTGCGCCCTCCCGGCACCCACCGTTATGTTGATATCGGCGCACATCCGCAAGGCTTCTCATGGAAACCCACCCAACAACGCCTGACACCAGCACGAGAGATGCCGGTTTCACGCCACAGTCCGATACAATCGCTGTCGTATCGAACCAACAAGCGCAGCGCGCAGGCAGCCCGCTCAGCGCGCCCATAAGGAGCAGCATGATTCGCGTCCTGATTGCGGACGACCACGAGATCGTCCGCGCCGGCCTTCGGCAGTTCCTGTCCGAAGAGCGGGACATCGAAGTCGCGGGGGAAGCGGCCAGCGGGGAAGAGGTGATGGAGCAACTTCGCACCGGCGCCTTTGACGTGGTGGTGCTGGACATCTCCATGCCCGATCGCAACGGCATCGACACCCTCAAGCTGGCGCGCCAGCGCCATCCCGATCTGCCGGTGCTGATCCTGTCGACCTTCCCGGAGGATCAGTACGCCATCAACCTGATCCGCGCGGGCGCATCAGGCTATCTGACCAAGGAAAGCGCGCCGGATGAACTGGTGAAGGCCATTCGTACCGTGTCGCAAGGCCGTCGCTATGTCAGCCCGACCGTGGCAGAACTGCTGATTGGCGGCCTGGAAAAGCCGACCGACCAGCCGCTGCACCAAACGCTGTCCAAACGGGAGTTTCAAATCTTCTGCAAGCTCGCGCGCGGGCAATCGGTGTCGATCATTGCCGAAGAGCTGTTCCTGAGCGTCAAAACGGTCAGCACGTATCGCACGCGGATTCTGGAAAAGATGGGCATGAAATCCAATGCCGATCTCACGTATTACGCCATCAAAAACGGCTTGGTTGAGTAACGCCCGGTGGGGCGCCAAAACCCCTCCGGCGCGCCGCAAACCCTGCTGCCATGTAGGACAACGCCCGATACCACCCCGGCAACCCGCTGGCTAACATCAACCCATGCTGGATCAAGCCGTCACCCTCTCCACCCGAGGCCTGCGCGTCCTCCTGATTGAGGATTCTCCCGTGCTTCGCGGCATGGTGCTGGAATACCTCAAGGCCTCCGCCTTCGTGGCGACGGTCGAATGGGCGGACACTGAAGATTTGGCGCTGCGCCTACTCGAGCAAGGCCACTACGACGTCGTGATCGTCGACCTGCAATTGCGACAGGGCAACGGCTTCAAGGTCCTTCAAACGTTGCGCGATCAAGCATCGCCCAGCATGCGCATCGTCTACACCAACCACGCACAAGTGCCGACCTACCGGCAGCGCTGCTTTGAAGCCGGCGCCAACTATTTCTTCGACAAGTCGCTCGAACTCGACAAGGTGTTCGAGGTGATCGAAGAGCGTGCCGGCGTCGGCCGACCTCGCCAGCAAGCCGCGCGGCATTTCCACCCCTGAGATTTTTTGCGCCTGCCGCGCCGTCTGTCGTGCTGCGGGCCCTACGTCATTTCTCACCCCCAAGGAGCGTTCGATGAAGACCTTGTGTGCCGCACTTGCACTGACGTGCGTTTTTCTGGCCGGCTGCAACACCATGGCCGGTGCCGGCAAGGACCTCCAGACTGGTGGTCAGAAGCTGGAGAACTCGGCCGACAACGCCAAGCAAAAGATGTAACGCCTGCGTCAGTTACACCGGCATCAAAAACAAAAGCCCCGCGATGGGGCTTTTTGTTTGGGCGGCACTATCGCAATGGCTGCTTACGCCGTCGCGCCACCTCGGCCCGGCGCGGGCGTGATGCCGCCGGTCAGCGCCCGCATGCCCGACGGTTCATCTGGGGCATCATGGCCGAACACGGCATCGTTGGGGGGCAGCTCGACGATGATCGTCACGCCGCCGCCCGGCATGGAGTCGATGACGAGCGTGCCGCCCAGCGCAATGGCGCGCTGCTCCATGCCCAGCAGGCCGTGATGGCCGACCATGCGGCGCCGCTCAATGTCGGCAGGAAAGCCGCGGCCGTTGTCACGCACACGCAGGCGCACGCCCTCTTCGCTCACATCGAGCGCCACCGACACCGTGGTCGCGTGTGCGTACTTCGACGCGTTGGTGAGCGATTCCTGCACGATGCGATACAACGCGATGGCCGCATCGTCGGTCAGCTTGGGCATGTCATCGGGGAGGCTCACCTCGGTGTGCCAGCCGTTGCGCGTACCGACGTCCTCCGCCAATTGCGAGAGCGCCTCCACCAGGCCAAGGTTGAGCAGGATCGTGGGGCGCAGGTCTTCGATCAGGCGGCGCTTGATCTGGATACCCTGATCGACGTGGGCCATCACGCGCGTGATCTTTTCGCTGACGGCCGGCTCGCTGGCGTGGATGCGTGAACGCAGCCAGTGCAGGTCCATCTTGGTGGCAGTGAGGATGGCGCCCAGCTCGTCGTGCAACTCGCGTGCGAGACGCGTCTTCTCGTCTTCGGTCACGCGCTGCAAGTGGGCGGCCAGGTCGGACAACTGCCGCGTGCGCTCACGCACCATGCGATCGAGCTTGTGGCTTTCTTCTTCCGCCATGTCGCGCTCGCGCTCCGTCACAGCGAGACGCTTGGCGTGCTGCATGCCTAGCACCACCAGCAAAATGATGTTGACCGCCGTGATGAGCGCAATGCCGTAGCGCGACAGTGCCAGATCGCGCTCGGCGTGCTCAAGGCTGCGGGCCACGGTGGCAATCTCGCGCTGGCGCAGGCGGTCCAAACCCTGCCGCACGGCTTCCATGGATGCCTTGCCGAAATCAGTGCGTACGAGGTCGAGCGCCACTTCAAGATCACGCTTGCCGTAGATCAACGTGAGTTCCATCTCGGTGAGCTTGCGACTGACCTGCAGCGCCGTCTCCGAGAACAGCTTGAGCGCATCCGGATCGTTGGCGTAGTGGTCGCGAATCTCCGCCATCAGCGCGTGGATGTGCGGGATGGCCTTGTTGTACGGATCGAGGTATTCGTCCTTGCCCGTGAGCAGGAAACCACGCTGCCCGGCCTCGGCGTTGACCAGCTCGGCGAGCAGTTCATTGATGGCGGTTTCAGCCTGCTGCGACTGGATCACCTGCCGGTAGCCCTGGCTCAGGCGGATGTTGCCCGTCTCCGAGGCAATCAACACCCCGAGCGTCAGCAGAATGCCGCCCGCGAGCAGCAGAGTGGAGCGCAAGGATGACCGCATGGCATGCAGACCCATAGGAAACGCGTCAGACCGCCCGACGCGGCGCGCGTTGCGTTTGTGTTTTTTTGGCAGTTGGCATGATACCCCGCGGGCGCCCCGGGCGACACTTGGGACACACCCCCGCTTCAGGCACGCCGCGTGCGTAGGTGTACGCCAGCAGGGCACTTGCGCTGGCGGCAAGCCTCATGAGCGCCCTGTCTCCCAACCATCCGACTTGGAGACGACAACATGCTGAAATGGGCACTGATCTTCGCCATCATTTCTGTGGTGGCCGGCGTGCTGGGCTTTACCGGCATTGCCGCAGGGGCGGCGAGCATCGCCAAGGTCCTGTTCTTCATCTTCGTGGTGCTGTTTGTGCTGTTTCTCGTGCTGGGCGTCACGATCTTCAAGGCCGTCGATTAGCGCAGGCAGTTCTTCAGGCGGGAGCACGGCCCGTGTCTTGCTAAGTCGTTTGGCGGACGGCCCGCTTTTGCAAAAGCCGAAATCGCATCCAAACCACTCACGCCGCCGGTGTGTGCTTCCCGCGGCGCCACCGCGTCACAACGATAGGGAACTTCACCATGTCACTCTTTGCCAGCCAACGCGTGCGCAGCCGAATTGATGATGTCAATGACCGCGCGCACCGCGCCATGAACAGCGCCAGCGACGCTGCCGACCACGCCCGCTACGCCGCGCGCCCCGCCGTGGAAGACGTGCAGAGCCTGCTGCGCTCGCTCGAGAACGCCATCCATACCCTGACCGATGAGGGCAGCGCAGAAGCCAACCGCGCCAGCCGCACGCTGCATGCACGCGCAGACCAACTGCGCCGCGCCGCCAACGACCGCGCCCATCAGGCCCGCGAACGCATGGACTGGGCGCTCGATCGCACGGAAGAAACCATTACCGGGGCGCCGTTCAAATCGGTGGGCGTGGCTGTGGCGATTGGCGCGGCGATCGGGTTGGTCGTGGCGCTGGCCGGCGGCAGCAGCCGGCGCGACGCCAGCGAATAAACCCACCCCAAGCCAATCCACCCCGCAGGAGCACTCACATGAGCCGGACCAACGTCGCCGCCCCCTCGCCCTCGGAAAGCGGCTTCCTCTCCGACATCAAAGCCTTGCGCGAACGTGCCCGCAAGCACATCGAGGAAGGCGCGGTGACCGAAGACTACAAAGCCGATCGAGAAACCGTGCTGCGGCTGCTGAACGAGGCGCTGGCCACGGAATTGATCTGCGTGCTGCGCTACCGGCGCCACCACTTCATGGCCCGCGGCATCAACGCCGAGCCCATCGCCGCAGAATTTTTGGTGCACGCCAATGAAGAGCAGCAGCACGCCGACAGCATCGCCACGCGCATCGTGCAACTGGGCGGCGAGCCCAACTTCAACCCCGAAGGGCTATCCACACGCAGCCATTCAGAATACGTGGAAGCCAACGGCCTGGTCGACATGATCAAGGAGAACCTGGTGGCCGAGCGCATCGCCATCGACAGCTACCTGGAGATGGTTCGCTACATCGGCGACCGAGACCCCACCACGCGGCGCGTGCTGGAAGAGATTCTGGCCGTGGAGGAAGAGCACGCAGACGATCTGTCCGACATGCTGCACGACCAATAACGCAAATGCAGTAGGACAAGGCGCCGGCACGACATACCAACACCCGTGCCAGCCCCCTCCCCCGCTCCCGGCCCTTGTGGCCGGATGCCCGGATCACCCTTGCGGTGGCCGGGCATTTTTTCGAACCGGCTCACGCGCCGACTGAGCGGGGCGTGAACAGGTTCTCGTCCGGTCAAACGGTCAAACGCCCCAGAGCACGTTGGACTTTTCGGCCAGCGATTCTTCCAGCATGTGCAGCAGCGGGTACGCCCGCTGACCGAGGTGCGGCGGCTCCTCTTCACCGTCGTCCTCATCCTTGGCGCTCAGCTCGGCCACATGGATATGCGCCTGATGCGTGTCATCCTTGATGGCGCGCTTGAGCCGGTCGATGGCGTGGGGCATTTCTTCGGGCGTGATGACACCGCGCTCGCCCAGCGTCTTGCCAATCACGCCCAGCAGCACCATGGCGAGATCCTTCTGCATGGAGAACTTTTGCGAAGCGTGCGAAGTAAAGGTGATCATGATTTCTTGGTTTCCCTTGGTTGGGTGGGGGCCGCAGATTGCCATGACTGGGGGCGGATACCTCTGAGACTGCGGCTCACCTGATAAAATTTCGTACTTTTCCCCGAACAACGCAACTGGCGGCGCCAGAACTGGATTTCAATCCATTTCGGCACTGTCGGCGTCATGGTTTCTTATGCTGCCCTCCCACAAACAGACGATCGCCCAATTGTTGTCCGACGCCGTCGGCTCCCTGCTGCCCGAGGGCCACGCCCGACCGGAGATCGTCCTGGAGCGCCCCAAGCAGGCCGCGCATGGCGACATCGCCTGCAACGTCGCGCTGCAGCTCGCCAAGCCCCTGGGCACCAATCCGCGCGAACTGGCCGGCAAGATCGCCGATGCCATCCGCGCCGATGCTCGCGGCCAGCGCCTGGTGTCCGCCGTGGAAATCGCCGGCCCCGGCTTCATCAACCTGCGCCTGTCGGCCGCCGCGCGTGCCGACGTGATTGCCGCCGTGTTTGCCGAAGCCGACCGTTTTGGCGCCGCCAAATCTGGCAAAGGCGCGCATGACGGCGCCCCGGTGCTGGTGGAATTCGTCTCCGCCAACCCGACCGGCCCGCTGCACGTCGGCCACGGCCGCCAGGCGGCGCTGGGGGATGCCCTGGCCAGCCTGCTCGACTGGCAGGGCCACAAGGTCCACCGCGAGTTCTACTACAACGACGCCGGCGTGCAGATCCACAACCTGGCGGTCTCCGTGCAGGCCCGTGCGCGCGGCTTCAAACCCGGTGACGCCAACTGGCCCGAAGCCGCCTACAACGGCGACTACATCGCCGACATCGCCGCCGATTACATGGCCGGCAAGACCGTCCGCGCCTCCGATGGCGAACCCGTGACGGGCGCCGGTGAGGTGGAGAACATCGAAGCCATCCGCCGCTTTGCCGTCACGTACCTGCGCAACGAGCAGGACATCGACCTGCAGGCCTTCGGCGTGAAGTTCGACCGCTACTACCTGGAGTCGTCGCTCTACACCGAGGGCAAGGTGCAGCAGACGGTCGATGCGCTCGTCGCCGCCGGAAAAACGTACGAACAGGAAGGCGCGTTGTGGCTGCGCACGACCGACGACGGCGACGACAAGGATCGCGTCATGCGCAAATCCGACGGCGCCTACACCTACTTCGTGCCCGACGTTGCTTACCACACCACCAAGTGGGGCCGCGGCTTCACGCAAGTCATCAACGTGCAGGGCAGCGACCACCACGGCACCATCGCCCGCGTGCGCGCCGGTCTGCAGGGCCTGAACATCGGCATTCCCAAGGGCTACCCTGACTACGTCCTGCACAAGATGGTCACGGTGATGAAGGACGGCGCCGAGGTGAAGATCTCCAAGCGCGCGGGCTCGTACGTAACGGTGCGCGACCTGATTGAATGGAGCAACGGCGACGCCGAAGCGCAAACCGGCGTCGACACCATCCGCGCCTGCGTGGAAGCCGGTGAGCCGAACTGGCCGTCGCACTTCACGCGCGGCCGCGACGCGGTGCGCTTCTTCCTGCTGTCGCGCAAGGCCGACACCGAATTCGTCTTCGACGTGGACCTGGCGCTGAAGCAGAACGACGAGAACCCGGTGTACTACGTGCAGTACGCCCACGCGCGCATCTGCTCGGTGTTCGAGCGCGCAGGCGTCGACGCGGCCTCGCTGGCGGGTGTCGATCTGGCTGCTGTGACCGGCACAGACGTCAGCCCGCAGGCAACGGCCCTGGTGCAGCGTCTGGCGGCCTTCCCCGACATGCTGGCCGACGCCGCGCGCGAACTGGCCCCGCACGCCGTGGCCTTCTACCTGCGCGACCTGGCGGGCGATTTCCACGCCTTCTACAACGCCGATCGCGTGCTCGTTGACGACGAGGCCGTCAAGCGTGCCCGGCTGGCGCTGCTGGCCGCCACGCGGCAGGTGTTGCGCAACGGGCTGGCGGTAATCGGCGTCTCCGCACCACAGAAGATGTAAATACGCACGATTTGGCATCACCCGGCGCTCTTATAATCGGGCGCTTCTAGAAGGATCGACATGGCACGCAATACGCAATCTTCCCGTGTCCGCTCGCAACGGGGCGGCACGTTTCTGGGTCTGGTGCTGGGCTTGATCGTCGGTTTGGCGATCGCCGTGGTGGTGGCGGTGTACATCACCAAGGCGCCGGTGCCGTTCGTGTCGCGCAACGGCGCCCAGCCCAAGCCGACCGAAGCGGGCAACGTGGTCAACACGCTGCCGACGCCCGCGCAACCCGCACCGCAAGCCAGCGCCCCGCAAGCCGCTGACCCGAACGCGCCGCTGTGGAGCCGCACGCCTGCCAAGCCGGTTGACCAGACTGCCGATCAGAACAACCCGCCGCCGGGCATCACCATCCACCCGGCCCAGCCGGGTTCGAATCCGCAAGCTGCGAGCACCCCGGGGGCCAAGCCACCGAAGCCGCCGGTCACCGCCAACAACGAGAAGCCGATTGCCGACCCGATTGCCGAAATCGCCCGCCAGGATGCCGCCAAGACGGGCTATTTCCTGCAAGTTGGCGCTTACAAATCGTCCGAAGACGCCGAGCGCCAGAAGGGCAATCTGGCCATGCAGGGCTTCGAGGCCAAGGTGACGCAGCGTGAGGTGAACGGCGCCACCATGTATCGCGTGCGCCTGGGGCCGTTCAATTCGCTGGACGACATGACCGCCGTGCGCAGCCGCCTACAGGCCACCGGGGTGGAGTCGTCGGTCATCCGCTTCGCCCGTCAGTAACGTGAAGTCATGCAGCCCGCTTGAACCCCGCGGGCTGTGATCGGTCAGAAACCTGAGATTCAGTTACGCTGACACCCGCCCCGGGTTGCTCAGACCTCGATTTCACTGGTTTTCCGGCCAGGTTCGCCCAACTCGTCGTCCAATTCGTCGTTCATTCACCATGAAAAAACTCGCTGCCTTCCTGATTGCACTGGCCACCGGCGCCGGCCTCCTGATGACTGCGCCAGCCAACGCCGCGCCCACCGCTGGCAAGGAATACAAAGTGCTGCAAACGCCGCAGCCGGTGCCCGCAGGCAAGATCGAAGTGACGGAGTTCTTCTGGTACGGCTGCCCGCACTGCTACGACTTTGAAAACACTTGGCTGGCCTGGGTGGCCAAGCAGGGCAAGGATGTGGTGATCAAGCGCGTGCCGGTGGCCTTCAACGCCAAGCTGGAGCCGCATAGCCGCATCTATTACACGCTGGAAGCCCTGGGCAAGCTCGACGCCAAGGATGCCAGCGGCAAGACGCTGCACGACCGCGTGTTCGACCAGTTGCACAAGAACTACCGCTCGATGTCGGAACTGGACGACATTGCCAAGTTCATGGCGGCCAACGGCGTCGATGAGAAGCAGTTCCGCGACACCTACAACTCGTTCAGCGTGAACGCCAATACCAAACGCTCTGCTCAACTGGCTGACCAGTACAAAATCGAAGGTGTGCCGACCGTGGTGGTGCAGGGCAAATACACTACCTCGCCGGCGGACGCAGGCGGCAATACGGGCGCCGCCCAAACGCTGGACTACCTCGTCGACCAGGTGCGCAACCGCAAGATGTGACGGATTGCCGCGTTGCCGGGCACTGGCCCGGACGTGACACCGCCATCGACGCCCGCCCCTGCGCGGGCGTTTTTTGTGCGTCGGCCTTCTTCACACCAACAGGACATCGACATGAGCCAGACCGTCTTCATCACCGGCGCCTCCAGCGGGATCGGCCAGGCGCTGGCACGTCAGTACGCGGCCGAGGGCGCGACGCTTGGGCTGGTGGCCCGGCGTGTCGACGTGCTCCATGCATTTGTGCAGACGCTGCCGGCCGGCATCCAGGACCGCTGCCGTTGCTACGCCGCCGATGTGCGCAGCGCTGAATCCGTGCGCGAGGCAGCCAATGCCTTCATCGCCACGGCCGGCCTGCCCGACGTGGTGATCGCCAACGCTGGCATTTCGGTCGGCACCGACCTGCGCGAACCCGGCGACCTGAAAGCCTTTGCCGCCGTGATGGACACCAACTGGATGGGCGTGCTCCACACGTTCCAGCCGTTCGTCGAGCCGATGCTGGCGCGCGCCAAGCCCGGGCAGCCGGGCGGCACGCTGGCTGGCATTGCCAGCGTGGCGGGCGTGCGCGGGCTGCCGGGTGCGGCGGCATACAGCGCCTCCAAATCGGCGGTGATCAAGCTGATGGAGAGCCTGCGCGTGGAGTTCGGCCAGCTTGGCCTGCGCGTGGTGACGATCGCCCCGGGCTACATCCGCACGCCGATGACCGAACACAATCCGTATCCGATGCCCTTCCTGATGCCGGTGGACCGCTTCGCGCAGAAAGCCGTGAATGCCATCCACCGCGGCGCGCGCTTCACCGTGCTGCCGTGGCAGATGGGCATCGTCGCCAAGCTGCTGCATGTGCTGCCGCGGCGGCTCTATGACATGGCGTTTGCGCGCGCCCGACGCAAACCCCGCAACCCCGAGATTTCGTAATGACGTACACCGATGCGCTAGGTCTTGCGCACGCCCCCGTCGACACCACGCCGCGCATTGCCAGCCTGGTGCCATCGATTACTGACCTGCTGTTCTCGCTCGACCTGGGCGACCAGCTTGTTGCCCGCACCGGCTTCTGCATCCACCCGCGCGAGGCCGTGCGCAACGTGCCCAAGGTGGGCGGCACCAAGACCGTCAAGCTGGACAAACTGCGTGAGCTGGCGCCCACGCACGTCATCGTCAACATTGACGAAAACACGCGCCCGACCGTCGACAAGCTGCGCGAGTTCATCCCCAACATCATCGTCACGCACCCGTGCGCGCCGGAAGACAACCTGGCGCTGTACCAGTTGCTGGGCGGCATTTTCCGCCGCGAAGCGCAGGCGCAGAAGCTGTCCGATGCGCTCACGCAGGAGCTTGAGGCATTGCGCGGCCGCCACTTCCTGCCGCACCGCGTGCTGTACGCCATCTGGCAAGACCCATGGATGACGGTATCGCGCGACACCTACATCTCGCGCATGCTCAAGCTCATCAATTGCCACACTTGGCCGGATGATCCCGCCCCCGTGCAATGCGGCACTGAGAAGAGTGGCGACTGCGCCCGCCCCAACCGTCCGGACACGCGCTACCCGACCTTCCGCTGGAGCGACGAGGTGGTCCGCAGCATCGACTGCGTGCTGCTTTCCACCGAGCCCTACAGTTTTGCCGAAGAGCACGTGGATGCGCTGGAAAAACAGATCGGCAAGCCGGTCTATCTGGTGGATGGCGAGATGGTGTCGTGGTACGGCAGCCGCGCCATTGAGGGCGTGCGCTACCTCGGCCAGTTTGCGAAGACACTGCGTTAGGCAACGCCGCCGTCAAAGAAAAACCCGCCGGTTGGCGGGCTTTTTGTTGGCTGGGGCGATGCGTTAGCGCACGAACCCGTAGTCGTACTCCACCTTGGCAATGCGCAGGTGGTACGACGCATACCACTGCTCGCGCCCCATCTTCTGCGCGGCCAGGTGTTCAGCCTGGTTCTTCCACTCACGAATGGCCTCCAGCGATGACCAGTACGACACCGTGATGCCCGGCCGCCCCTGCTCACCCGCCAGCTCGTCGCGCACGGATTCAATGCCCAGGAAACCCGGCATGTCGCGCGCCAGTTCCACCATGCGATCGGCCATGGCGCTGTAGCCGCGATCCGCTTCCTCGCCTTCGGTGCGCGTGGACGAGAAGATCACCGCGTAGTACGGCGCCGGGGGCGTCTGCGCGGGAAACGGCAGAACGGCGGCGCTGTCATCGAGAACGTCGTGCTGGTCAGTCATGGCGGATTCCGGGTTGCGGGCGTGTTATGCAGCTACGTGAAAGCGGACGATGCCATCGGCGCCGGTCTCGCGCACCAATTCACCACGATGCCACAGCGCGTGCAGGTGCGCGAGCGCCTCGCCCATCGCAAACGTCATCTGGTGCACGTCAAACTGGCGCTTGAAGATGACGTTGACGATGTCGCGTGCAGATTGCGGTGCGGCCTTGCACGCGGCCAGCGTTTCGGCCAGCCGATCCGCATGGTGGTCGCGCAGTTGCTGGATGCGCGTATGCAGCCCACGGAACGGCCGCCCGTGCGACGGCAGGATCAGCACATCCGCCGGCAGTGGTTCGTACTTGCCCAGCGAATCGAGATACAGCGTGAGCGAATCCGCCTCGGGCTCCAGATCGAACACGCTCACGTTGGTGGAGATGCGGGGCAAGACCATGTCGCCGGAGATCAGCACGTTGGCGTCTTCACTGTAGAGCGCGACGTGCTCGGGCGCGTGGCCAAAGCCGGTGATGACGCGCCAGTTGTGTCGGCCGATGGTGACGACGTTGCCGTCCATCAGGCGGCGGTACTGGCTGGGTATGCCCGGCACGAGCGTGCTGTAGTAATCCTTGCGGTTGCGGATGCCATCAATGGAGGTCGGGTCCGTCAAACCATGGCGCTCAAAATGGCGCGCAGCAAATTCGCCACCGGCATTCGAGGCGCCGGTGCCGCCCACCAGCATGCGGGCGAAGGCGTAATCGCCCAGGCTCATCCACAGGCGCACGTTCCAGCGTTTTGCATCACCACCTTCGCACAGCCAGCTGGAGAGGCCAACGTGGTCCGGGTGGCAGTGCGTGACCAGCACGCGCAGCACCGGCAGGCCATCGAGGTGGTTTTCAAAAATGCGTTCCCAATACCCGCGAATGGCTTCGTGGTTGATACCGCAGTCGATGATCGTCCAGCCGTCTTGCCCGTCTTGCTGATCGCGCAGCAGCCAGAGGTTGATGTGATCGAGCGCAAAAGGCAGCGGCATGCGCAGCCAGTAGACGCCGGGGGCGACTTCAAACCGCGTGCCGCCTTCGGGAAGCGTGTCGCCAAAGGGATAGTCGAGTTGGTGTTCGAGCGCGTTCATGTGGGTGTGGTCTCGGTCGCCGCCTTGAGAGCAGTCATCGGGCGGTCTCTGCGATTGCGGTTTGGCGCCATTGACGCTAACGTAAACGTCAATTCGCCGCCGGTCATCCATCTTAAGCGAAAACTTAATGAGGCTGCCCGGCGTGCATCTGTCATCACACCTCTGCTGTCACACCGTACCCCGCCGTATGTCCGCATCCACTCCGTCTGCCGCTGCCGAGCTTGCCGCCGATATTGAATCGGGCGATGCCTGCGAGCTTGCCGACGCCAGCTACACCATTACCGACCTTGCGCGCGAGTTCGACATCACGCCGCGCGCCATCCGCTTCTACGAAGACCAGGGCCTGCTGGCGCCGGATCGCCAAGGCCCGGGCGGACGCCGCCGCGTGTATTCCGCCGGCGAGCGCACGCGCCTGAAGCTGACCTTGCGCGGCAAGCGGCTCGGGCTGTCGCTGGGCGAGATCAAGGAGATCCTGGATCTGTATGAATCGCCGCGCGATACGGTGCCGCAGCTGGAGCGCTTCCTCGCCTCGCTGGCGCAGCATCGTGCGGTGCTCACACAGCAGTTGGAAGACCTGAATGCCCAGTTGGCCGAGATCGACCAGCACGAGCGCCAGTGCCGCCGCCTGCTGGACGATGCCCAGGCAGGCAGCGCCAAGCAGCGCCCCACGCGACGCAAGACCGCCTGATTCCGCAAATCTACGTAATGATCGATTATTGACGTTTACGTAAACGTCAATACAATACGCAACACCTTGCAGCACCCTCCCGGCACCGATGCGCCTGCCACAAGCGGCGCGCACCTCACAGCGCCAGACCACTTACCCAAAGACACCAGCGGCTTGAGCCGCGCCCAAGGAGACCACCATGATTGACCTGCCCGGCTTGAAATTCGACTTGGGCGAAGACATCGAGATGCTGCGTTCGGCCGTGCGCGACTGGGCACAGGGCGAACTGGCACCGCGCGCGGGAGAGATCGACCGCACCGACCAGTTCCCGATGGATGCATGGCGCAAGATGGGCGAACTGGGTGTGCTCGGGATCACGGTGGCCGAGGAATACGGCGGCGCCAACATGGGCTACCTGGCGCACATGATCGCCATGGAAGAGATCAGCCGCGCTTCCGCCTCGGTCGGCCTGTCGTATGGCGCGCACTCGAACCTGTGCGTCAATCAGATCCACCGCAACGGCACAGCGGCCCAGAAGGCCAAGTACTTGCCCAAGCTGGTTTCCGGCGAATGGGTGGGCGCGCTAGCCATGAGCGAGCCGAATGCCGGGTCGGACGTCGTCAGCATGAAGCTGCGCGCTGAGCTCAAGGGTGACCGCTACGTGCTCAACGGCACCAAGATGTGGATCACCAACGGCCCGGACTGCGACGTGCTGGTCGTCTACGCCAAGACCGAGCCCGAGCTGGGCGCGCGCGGCATGACCGCGTTCCTGGTCGAAAAGGGCATGAAGGGCTTTTCGGTGGCGCAGAAGCTGGACAAGCTCGGCATGCGCGGCTCGCACACGGGCGAACTGGTGTTCCAGGACGTGGAAGTGCCCGCAGAGAACATCCTCGGCCAGGAAAACGGCGGCACCAAGGTGCTGATGAGCGGGCTGGACTACGAGCGCGCCGTGCTCTCCGGCGGCCCGATCGGCATCATGCAGGCCTGCATGGACGTGGTCACCCCGTACATCCACGACCGCAAGCAGTTCGGCCAGAGCATTGGGGAATTCCAGCTCATCCAGGGCAAGATCGCCGACATGTACACCACGCTGCAGGCTTGCCGTGCGTACCTGTACACGGTCGGCAAGAACCTCGATTCGCTGGGCCGCGACCACGTGCGCCAGGTGCGCAAGGACTGCGCCGGTGTGATTCTCTATACCGCCGAGAAGGCCACCTGGATGGCCGGCGAAGCCATCCAGATCCTGGGCGGCAACGGTTACATCAACGAATTCCCCGTCGGCCGCCTGTGGCGCGACGCCAAGCTGTATGAAATCGGGGCTGGCACGTCGGAAATCCGCCGCATGCTGATCGGGCGGGAGCTGTACGCAGAAACGATGTAAGGCGGGCGCAGCGCGGTAAGCGCAGGCGGGCCGATGGCACGGGGCCATCGGCCAAACGGATAAGGAGGCGCAACGGTTTCAGGACGCGAACACGGCAGTGGAGGCCATACAATCTAGGTCTCCGTGGTTTGCTGGTTTTGTCGCTTTCCCGCTCTGTCCCCGCGCACACGCCATGTCCCATTTCCCCAAGCTCCTTTCCTCGCAGATCGCCTTTGACGTCGCCCGTACGATGCTCGACGGCTTCGACAAGCACTACCGCTTGTTCCGCGAGGTGAGCGTGCAGGCCAAGACCGCGTTCGAGACTGGAGACTGGGCCGGCCTGCAGCAACTGCAACGCGACCGCATCGCCTATTACGACGAGCGTGTGCGTGAAGCGTCCGTCATTCTGGAAGACGAATACGACGCCGAGAACATCGACGACGAGATCTGGCGCCAGATCAAGCTGCACTTCATCGGCCTGCTGACCAACCATCACCAGCCCGAGTGCGCCGAGACCTTCTTCAACTCGGTGTGCACGCGCATCCTGCACCGCTCGTACTTCAACAACGATTTCATCTTCGTGCGCCCGGCCATCTCGACGGAGTACATCGAGAACGAAGAGTCACCCACCAAGCCGACCTACCGCGCCTACTACCCCGGCTCCCGCGACGGCCTGGGCGCCTGCTTCGAGCGCATCGTCCACAACTTCCAGCTCAACGCGCCGTTTGAAGACCTGGAGCGCGATATCGGCTACGTCGTGCGCGCGGTGGGTGAGCACTTCGGCGATTTCCGCATCGCGCCGAATTTCCAGATCCACGTGCTGTCGTCGCTGTTCTTTCGCAACAAGTCGGCGTACATCATCGGACGCGTGATCAATGGCGACAAGAGCTTCCCGCTGGCCGTGCCGATCCTGCGCAATGCCGCGGGCCAGCTCACGCTCGACACGGTGCTGCTGCGGCAGGAGCAGTTGCTGATCCTGTTCTCGTTCACGCACTCGTACTTCATGGTGGACATGGAAATTCCGTCTGCCTACGTGACCTTCCTGCGCGACCTGATGCCACGCAAGCCGCGCGCCGAGATCTACACCTCGCTCGGCCTGCAGAAGCAGGGCAAGAACCTGTTCTATCGCGACTTTCTGCACCACCAGCAGCATTCGTCGGACAAGTTCATCATCGCGCCCGGCATCAAGGGCCTGGTGATGCTGGTGTTCACGCTGCCGTCATACCCGTACGTCTTCAAGGTCATCAAGGATTATTTCCCGCCCCCGAAGGAAACCACGCGCGAGCTGATCAAGAGCAAGTACCAGCTTGTGAAGCGCCACGACCGCGTGGGCCGCATGGCCGATACGCTGGAGTATTCCGACGTGGCCTTCCCGCTGTCGCGCTTTGATGAGGAGCTCATCAAGGAGCTGGAGAAGCACGCGCCCTCGATGGTCGAGTACCAGCGCGGCGAAGACGGCGGCGAAGAGATCGTCATCCGCCACGTCTACATCGAGCGCCGCATGACACCGCTGAACATCTGGCTGCACGAAGGCACCGATGCGCAGGTCGAACACGGCATCATCGAATACGGCAACGCCATCAAGGAACTCATCGCTGCGAACATCTTCCCGGGCGACATGCTGTACAAAAACTTTGGCGTGACGCGCCACGGCCGCGTGGTCTTCTACGACTACGACGAGATCGAGTACCTCACCGACTGCAACGTCCGCACCGTGCCGCAGCCGCGCACGGAAGAGGAGGAAATGTCGGGCGAGGTCTGGTACAGCGTCGGCCCGCACGACATCTTTCCGGAGACGTACCGCACGTTCCTGCTGGGTGACCCGCGCGTGCGCGAGGCTTTCCTCAAGCACCATGCGGACTTCTTCGAAGCCTCCATGTGGCAGGGATACAAGGAGCGCCTGCTCTCGGGGCAGATGCACGATTTCTACGCGTATGACGCAGCCGAGCGCTTCGCCAATCGCTACGGCACCAGTGCGGCTGACAACGCAGCGCAAGACGACACGACGCTGCAGCGCGCCGCCGCTTAACTCTCTCAACACGACAGAAAACCATGCCACATCGCATCAAAGAACTCTTTGAAAACAACCGGAAGTGGGTCGAGCGCGTCAACGCTGAAGACCCGGCTTTCTTCTCCAATCTCGCCAACCAGCAGAACCCCGAGTACCTGTGGATCGGCTGCTCGGACTCGCGCGTGCCCGCCAACCAGATCATCGGGTTGCCGCCAGGTGAAGTGTTCGTCCACCGCAACATCGCCAACGTGGTGGTGCACTCGGACCTGAACTGCCTGTCGGTGCTCCAGTTTGCGGTGGAAGTGCTGAAGATCCGGCACATCACGGTGGTGGGCCACTACGGCTGTTCGGGCGTGAAGGCTGCATTGACCAAGCAGCGCTTCGGGCTGGCGGACAACTGGATTCGTCACGTGCGTGACGTGGCCGAGCAGCACGAGACGTATCTCGGCACGGTGATCCGTGAGCAGGATCAGCATGACCGGTTGTGTGAGCTGAACGTGATCCACCAAGTGAACAACGTGTGCCTGACGACAATCGTGCAGGACGCCTGGGAACGCGGGCAGCCGCTGACGGTGCACGGCTGGATTTACGGCGTGAAGGACGGGATGCTGCGCAACCTGGGGATGGCGGTGAATTCCAACGAGGAATTGCATGCGCAGCTTTCGGATGCCTGGCAGAACTACGGCAAGGAAGGGAGTGCGCCTATGCCGGTTGGGTTTTGATTTAGTTGCTTAAGGGTGGGTTTTGTTTTTGTGTTTTTGGTTCATCCCTTGTTTCATCCCCTGCCGGGGCTGACTCACTTTCTTTGTCTTGCCAAAG
>CAUPMS010000042.1:0-38750 GCA_963512445.1 uncultured Ralstonia sp. | reverse complement strand
CAGCTGGTACGCCGACGCCAGAATGTAGTTTTGAGAGTGGTGCATGAATAGCCTTTTTGGCAGTGGATGGAGTCACCAGTGTTCTGTCACGACTTCGTGCAGTCCACCGGCTGTCGGCATTCTCCAAGCCCTTCGGCCCCGATTCCTCTTGCGGGATTTCCGCACCTACCTTCTCATGATCAGGCAAACAGCTCGGACTGATGCGCCCTGAGTTCGTGGATCTTGTCACGCAAGTGGATCTTGTCGTCGGCCTTGCGCAGTGCCGGCTCCGACATGTAGCCCAACAGCCCTTCGAGCTGGTCCACATCGCCAACGGTCTGGAACTGCTTGACCTTGTTGACAAACACCACGGTCTTTTTGTGCCGACGCAGCAGCTCGATCACGTTGCTGAGCGTCCCCGTGCTCTTGGCGTCCCAGATCATCAGGCCGAAGTCGGCGGTCTCGGCCATCTCCACATCCTTGGCCGTGAAGAACGAACGCGAGCCAGGTTGTGCGTGTTTGACTTCGACACACGTCACCGGCCAATGGCCAATGTTGTTGCGCGGCTGCTTGCCGCTGCAATAGACCACCGCATGGCGGGCACCCCGCTCCAGCAGATAGGACTGGATCGAGCTGTCCGCGCCGTCCGCATCGCCCACGACCACGGTGTGGTCCGCCTCCACGATGTTGTCGATGCGCGCTTTGACCTTGGGGTCGAGGTGCTTGATGCTGATCGACCCAGCTATGAAGACTTTTGTCATGGTTGACCTCACCAAGTTGCAGTAGCCACGTAGATCTTGGCCACCTTCGAATAGGTCCGAAGTACAGCGGTAGCCGCCTCCAGCGACGCGCCCGTGTCATAGCGATCGTCCACCAGCAGCACGTTCCAGCTGCCTTGAGAGGTAATCGTGTCATGCAGCAAGATCTTGCCCTCTAACTCTTTTGCACGATCTTCTTTGGAACCAATGTCCTTCAGCGCTTGGCCTGTTGGAGCCTTGCTGAGGATATTGGTGAACACTGGCCGTTCGAGAATTCTACCAATCTCACCGGCTAGCTCATAGACCGGCTGGCGCGGACGCGCTTTCGATGCTGGCATCGGCACAACGAATCCAATACTAGAAAAGTACGGGTGGCAGATGGAAGTGACCATCTGCGCTGCTAGAGGAGCGATCTGCGACCAGTCATGTTTGTACTTCAGTTGGTACAGCGCTTCACCTGCATCGGTTCGCTTTGTGTCCCAAATCGTATGCCCCCACTCATTCTGACCAGCCGGGGTGCTGCTGATCGTGTGCTTATCTAATGCGTAACCCAGGTCCCAGTTCCCGTAGATTTGCTTGAGCCACCTGACTTCCATCTTTCCCCCTGTTTGCTTGTCCGGTCGTGTCCATTACGACAAAGGACACAACAGCTGTTCGTTTGATGCAATGCACCTTCGCAGTGACTCTAGCAGTTCCTCGACCGTAGCGACCGCTTGCGCGCTCCCAGTTACGGGAAGAACAGCTGAGGGTCGTGGCGACTCTCTAGTTGAGGGAAAGCGCGGCCAGCGGGCTCAGCCGCCCGAATGCGCGTTCGACCTCCGCTGTAGCCAGGCGCAAGTCACCACTACGCAGGCGCGCGATCCACGGTTCGGCTTCGGTCAATGGTCCGGTCGCACTGTACCCAGCTTGGACGACCTCCACGAAGCGCGCATTGGCGTCGATCACGTAGAGCTTGGTCTGGGCGCGGTTGGTTAGTGTGGTGCCGGCAAAGCGCTGGCGGAAAAGCTTGGCGCGGCGCTTGAGCCGTTGTGCTTCGGCTGCGTCCTGCTGGCGCTGGCGCTCATTGGCTGCCGCGACCGAGAAGTCGGTCGGGCCGCAGGCGAGGGCGGACAGGTAGGCGAACAGCTTGCCTCCTTTGAGATCACGCAGGTAGCTAGCCACCACCGTGACGATGTCGGACAGGCGCTTGCCGTGCTGTTTAGCCTGGCTCATCAACTTGAAAATGCCCGCACGCGACAACCCCTGACCAGTGAGCCAAGCCAGATCCTGGGGCAGGGCGGCGACCATGGCGCTGCGTTGATCCTTTGAGATAGTGGGTTCAGTTAACGTATGGCGGTCTGACATTTTGTCGTCCGGTGGCGTGTGGATAACGTCCTCGGCCGTCTCGATCAAGCCCACCAATTCGCAGGCTTTACGGGTCAGCCGGACACGCGCGACCGCAAAGCGGCCACTGCGGCTTTTACGTTCCTGGGGCAGGACTTCGATGAGTTCGAGTTGGCGCAATGTAGCGAGATGGCGATAGACCGTGCGCTCGTCTGCGCCAATGCGGTCTGCGATCACATCCTTGTGAGCAAAGATGGCCGCCATCGGTTCGTTCTGCGGAACAAAGCGGCAGAGTTCTGCGAGGGTGGAACGGACTCCGCGTGGGACACCAGTGAGATGCTTGGCGGCGTCATAGGCGCGCAAAATGCGGTTCGGCAAGTTGCGGCGTTTAGCCGGAGTTGGACCGGCAGGGGAGTCGTGGTTACTTCTTTGAGGGTGAACACTACCCTCGCCAGCAACTGAGTGTTGCGCGATAGACATGGCCAAGCTTCCATTTCTAAAAATGGTCAGACTTCACTTGACGCTGTTGCCTTATCCGCTACACTCCGAGGTGTCGATGCTCTTCCGGTTTTAGCCGGTGGAGTGTAGCGGGCGAGGTTCCAGCCAAGCCCAATTCTCAAAAGCCTTCGGTTCCAGCCGAAGGCTTTTGTCTTTTAGCGGTTTGCTAACGCATAGCGTTGTCCAAAAAACAGGGTTGGCACGATGTTCGTAATACCAAGCCTTTGATTTTTAAGGAAATTATTCTTTTTTCTCTGGGGCAATCTCGCTGGCGCGTCGTTCCAGCAGAATTTTCAGTTCATCTTGCACGGCTTTCGCCTCTTGCTCAGAGGTGAACTCCAGGCGCAGCACGTTACGCGCGGCACGCAGATCACAATAGACAGCTCGGCCCGCACGAATCTTGAATCCAGACGCCTTGACTGGGGCTTTGCTTTTCTGAGGCTCCTGGCCTGCCAACTTCACAGCTTGAGCTTGGTCTACTTCACCCTTCGCAAGCCGTTGCACAGCCTCTACTACCTGATTAGCGCGACCCTTGCGTACCAGTGCCGACAGGTCGGCGCCGGCGTTCGCTCCCAGAAGCGCGGGCTTCTCATCGAGCAAATCAAGAACCGCCTTCGGTAGATGCTCGAATGCCATCAGTGCGGAAACTACTGACGTAGGCATGCCCGATTGCTCAGCCATCTTGGCCTGAGTGATCCCGGGAAAGCGCTTCTGAATATCTCGAAAACCGAGATACTTCTCGTAGTCAGTGAGGTCCGACTGAAGCAGGTTCGCGTAGAAGGCGCCTATCGAGGCCTCTTCTTCTGTCACATCTTCGAGAACACAACGTATCGCTTCACGTCCAAGTTCTCGGTAGGCATCACTACGATGGTGTCCCGAGACAATCTCGAACCCACCTTCTGCAAACGGTCGAACAACGACGGGGTGGATCAGTTTGTTGTGGCGAAGGTTCTCACGCAATTCCGCGTACTTCTCCGCCGACATGTGCCGGCGGCGCCCCGGAACTTCATGCAGTTCCACGAGCGGGATCTCGACTGTGCCTCCCGCTTTCCTTGCTTCTTCAAGCTCTGCAATCAACTCGGCAATGCGTTGCTCAGCCGTGTTGATGCGATTTTGCGCATCCATGAGGCGACCAGGGGACGTGCGCGCCTCCGAAGAGGCAGGGGAACCAACCTGCCTCGGCTTTGCCTCGATCCCGGCAGTCTTCGCTAGCAGCTTATCTCCGATGCCCATTTAGACTCCTTGCTGAGACCAGGCTCGAACAAACTGAGCATCCAAATGGTCAGCCAGTCGGTCAAGCGGTTCTTTGTAGCGATGGTAAGCAGCTGCGCTGCCATCCGGTTTCGAGAGATCGTAGACGGTCGACAACTGTGCGGACGCGCCCTTGGGGACGGTCGAATCAGGAATCTCGAACGGCAAAACTCGCTCGCCATAGGCTTTATGCAGCCAACCTTTTACGACACGGGAAACGTCATCGCTCTTCGACTTTGTCAGCACAACATTCACGAAGTCGAACCGCTTGGAATCAGCGACGCCAGGCAGCTTCTTCGCGATGTCCGAAAACAGGTGCCAGAACTGCGTCGAACTCGCAAAGTCAAGGCCCTCAGGCGGGCATGGGAGCAAGATCGCGTCTGAGGCCAACAGAGCGTTGATGGTCAGGTAGCTCAACGCAGGCGGTGTGTCGATAACCACCACATCGTAAGCACTCAGAAGTGGCTGCAGGCCGGCATTCATGATGTCCCAAAAAGCAAATGTGCTATTTCTGAGCACTTTTGCGGGGATCTCAAATTCAGCGTCGAATAGAGAAGAGGACGCGGGAATCAGATCCAGGTTGTGCCAATACGTCTGCTGCACTGCGTAGCCCAGGTCTTGCTGGTCGCCATAAATCAACGGAAGTAGTGTTTGTTCGTCTGTGATTTCCGCATCAGGTGCCCATCCGCAGAGCTGAGTGGTCGTTCCCTGAGGATCACAGTCGATTACAAGAACTCGACGCCCCAGCAGCGTCAAGGCTTGGGCAGCGGAGACCGCAGTGGTCGTTTTCGCCACTCCACCTTTGAAGTTAGCGACAGTGAGAACTCGACCTCGCGCATGGGCCGGTCGACGCATGCGGGTAGTCGTGCTGCACACCCAAGTAATCGCTTCTTCAAGGGAAAATTCCTTGCTTCGGCCACTTCCACGTGACTTTCCCGCAGGCAGTTCTCCCTTTGTCGTAAGGTACTGGAAACGTTGTTTATCGAGCCCGCAAAGTGACGCCACCTGCGCGCTGGTAAAGGTGGGCGCATGTTTGCGAGGATAGGGCTCAAGCATTGCGTCCCGAATCTGAGCCAGAATATCCGTCGCCTGAGCAGCGACACCCAAAAGGGTATCGATCGATACGGACTGATCCACCTCAGGCATTCGAGCACTGATCAATGTGTTCGCGTTCACGGTTTGGCCCTAGTCGCTAAGAAATTATTCGGTTATCGCAAAAATCCGCGCTGACCGAAGAATACGGTGGCGTCTCGTTAACTTCAAGTAAACTCTGAAGTGTTGGGAGGACGCACCGGAAGGCAACAGGAGGGAGACAGGGGGTAGGCGTCCTTTTCGTGCATTTTCTTACGGTTTCCCCGCGAAGCCTTTACTCATAAAGGTTCCGGGCCATTTCCGACAATTGTCTGCTGCCCCCCAAGTGACGTCAGGAGTAGGATGTCTGCCCGCGATTGCGGATCGCACCATCTTGATGGGGGCACAAGATGCCGGGCTTGCAATTTCGCTATGTGGGAAAGGACAGCTTGCCCACTCGGTTGTCGGAGTTCGATGTCGAGCATTACTTCGCGCTGACCGCTAGCGACGTTGCCGTGATCACCCAGAAGTTTCGGCGTGCCAGCCACCCTGGAGTCGCCATACAGTTGGTCTTTCTCCGCGCCAGCGGCCGCACGCTGGACCAACTCAGCACACTTCCCCGCCAGTTGCTGCGCTACATCGGCGAAAAACTTGGTGTCTCGACGCCGACGATCGCCTCGCTGCGCACCATTTACCAGCGCTATCCGACGCTGTATGAGCATCAGGTGTGGGCCTGCCAATACCTCGGCCTGACACGCCTCGATGACGAGCAATGGGCCGGCCTCGAAGCCTGGATGCGGCAAGACGCCAGCGAATCGCTGACCATTGACGACCTGCTTCAGCACGCCCACTACTGGCTGTACGAGCGGCGGATTCTGATTCCCTCGACGCGTGCGCTGCAGGATCTCGCCCGCACCATATGGGCTGGCATCGAGCGGGATCTGCTGGCGATGATCGAAGCGGTGGTCTCGCCGGAGCAGATCGTGCGGGCCGAGACCGCTGCGTTCGCCCGGCACGCATCATCGGGAACGACGGTGCTGGAATGGCTCAAAACCCCACCCGCGCGCCACAGCCCGTCAACCATGACCGAGACGATGGCCAAGATCAGCTTTTTAAAGGAGCTCGGCGCGCATACCTGGACATTTGATGCTGTCCCCATCGAGAAACGGCGTGCCTATGGCCAGCGTGTCCAGGCCCGGCGCCCCGCCAAAGTCCGCGAACTCAAAGCGTCCACACGGACGGTTGAACTGGTGTTCTTCCTGCGCGTCACGCTCTTGGAGCTCACTGACGCGATGGTGTACCAGGCTGAGCGTCGCGTTTCTGATCTGGTTCGGCAGGCCTACAACAAGACCACAACGAAGCAAGCCCGCTCGGCGGTCGAGTACCGGCAGCAACTGGTGGAGATCAAGGCGCTGGTGGACGATACCCGCCGCTCGGCCGAGGAGCGCCTGGCGGAGATCGGTAAGCTGCTTGAGGGCCTGTCGAGCCGGACTCCGGCGAGTCACGCTGCGAGCGTGCGCGAAACGCTCACGGAAGACCATCACCGTATCCGCAATCTCCTGACGCCTTTACGGGCGTTGGAGTTTGCCAGCCACAGTAATGATCCGGCCATGAGACAACTCGATCTCATTGCCGGTTTGCACGATCAAGGCATGACGGAGTTGCCGCCGGAGTGCAACGTGCCGGTGAGCGCCAGTTGGCGCGACCTGGTCGACGGCGAGGATCGCCAGCGCGCGTTGCGTACCTTGGAGGCTTCTGCGGTGATGGGTCTGCGAAAGGGGCTGCGTTGCGGCACGGTGTGGATCAACCACAGCCTGTCGTTTCGGGAGCGTGACCAGTTGCTGATTCCGCCGGCCCAGTGGGAGGCCGACCGGGACCGGCATCTGTCCTCGCTCGGCTTGCCAAATCAGGCGAACACCTACCTTGATCGCCTGTCCGAGCATTTGAAGGCCGGTCTTGCGGCGCTGGATGAAGCCCGTGAGGCTGGCCACTTCACGATCGACGCAGATGGCATCCTGCACTTGTCGCCACTGGACGCGCAGACAACAGACACCACGCCGCAACGCACCCGCGATCTGCTCTTCAAGGACATCGGCAGCGCGCAGTTTGCCGACATGATCCTGGAGATGGATGCGCGTACGAATTTCAGCGAAGTGCTGCTGGCGCGCAAGGCGCGGGACGCGCACGAACTCATCTCGCTCTATGCTGCGCTGATCGCGCACGGCACCGAACTGGATGCCAAGGGCGTGGCGGCCATGATTCCACAGTTGGACCCCGCGCACGTCTCCACAGCGATGCGTGCCCTGGAAATGCCCGGCCGGCTGCGCCGCGCCAATGAGCGCGTGGTGGAGTTCCAGCGCACGCACTCAATCACCGACCTATGGGGAACCGGCCAACTCGCCTCCAGCGACTCGATGAGCCTGGACACGTCCCCACACCTGTTCTACGCTCGCGCCGATCCCCGCCGTCGCACGCATGCCGTCGGCATCTACACGCACGTGCTGGATCAGCACGGCATCGTCTACAACCAGCCGATGGTGCTCAACGAGCGTCAGACCGGCGTGGCGATCGAAGGCGTCATGCGTCACAACGAGACGCGCGCTGATGGTGGGCTGCTGCGGCTCGCCGTCGACACCCACGGCTACACAAATGTGGGAATGGCGGTGGCTAAACTGCTTGGCTTTGACCTCTGCCCCTGGCTGCGCAACCTGTCGGAGCGCAAGCTGTACCTGCCGCGCAGCCTGCCAGTGGCGGAGGGGTTGTCGGCTGCCTTGTCACACGAGATCTCACTCAAAGCTATTCGCGAGGGCTGGGACGGTTTGCTGCGCCTGGTGGCGTCCATTCACTCCGGGCGCGTGAGCGCCATCGTGGCGCTGCAGCGATTCGGCAGTGCCGCCCAGGGTGACCCGATTCATCGGGCAGCCGATCACCTGGGCAAGTTGCTGCGCACGCTGTTCCTGTGCGACTTCTTCAGCAACACCGAGTTTCGTCGGGAGCTGCGCACGCTGCTCAATCGCGGCGAATCCGTGCACCAGCTCCAGCGGGCGATCTATTTGAGCAAGGTTCAGCACGATCGCGGTCGGCGTCAGGATGAGATGATCGCGGTCTCCGGAGCACTGACCCTGCTGACGAATCTGGTGATCGCCTGGAACACCGAACGCATGCAAACGACGGTGGACACGTGGCGTCGCAAAGGGCAACGGATCGACGACGATTGGCTGCGCCGCATGGGCCCCGCGCACTTCGCACACGTGAACTTCCGGGGCATCTTGAGCTTCCCGATCCACCTCTACCAAGATGCGCTGATCGAGTCGGCGCCACGCCGACGCGCGAGCGGCACCTGAGAGCCGGTCGGGCTAGCTCCAATAAGTGTCGGTCAGCGGATCGTGGAGCGTCACCTCGACTAAGCAATTGCAGAGGTCAGCGTGCTCGTGCATGTCCGCGATGAGTTCCTCGATGGCCCGTTCCAGTTTGGCGCCCGCGGCGAACGGCATGACGATTTCGTAACGAGGCCGGCGGCTTTCGAGAATGCGCACTTGGTACTGGGACAGGCAGAGATCCTCGATCAACCGCCGCGCCTTGGGCATGCCTCGCACGAACTTGCTGTTGCGCTCAATGGTCAGGCTCACCGTCAGCCGTGTCTGCGCTGCTGGCATCGGTGGAACCGCATCAAACTGCTTGGGTGAAGGCGCGGTCGGTATTGCAGCGGGCGGAGGTACGGGCGCGGCGGGCGGCGCCAGTGCTGATTCGATCTTGTGCTGTGCAAACGGATCCGCCGTATCGATGTAGCGCATGGCCGAGCGTACGTCCTTCCAACCCACATACTCCATCAGCATCTTGAGATCCCACTGGTTCCCGTTGGCCCAGGTCGCAAAACCACGACGCAACGAGTGGCTGCTGTAGCGATCCGCCTGGGGAACTCCCGCCTTCAGGAAGAGCGTACGCAGTAAGGGGACCATGCTGCTCGCCTGCAATCCGTCATCGGCCATTTGGCCCCATCGGTCGATCCGGCGAAACACCGCACCTTCGGCAAGGCCCGAAACGGCCAGCCATGCCCCATAGGCTGCCACAGGGCATAGGCGCGACAACGCTGGCGCCTTGTAAGTTGTGCCCAGGCGATTGCGGTCCGTTTTGGATCGGGGCAAGAAGATCATCATGCCGCGACCGGGCTCGACGGTGATGTGCTCGACCTGCAAGCGGGTGAGCTCGTCCGAGCGGAAACCACGCCAGAACCCAATCAACACCAACGCTTTGTCGCGCGTGTAGACCTGCAGCGCATGAGTTTCTCCGGCAGCCGCCTCGATCCGTTGATCTAGCCAGGCCACCAACTTCTCAAGCTGAGTCAATTGCAGCGGCTTGGCCCGCCGCTCCTGCGCCGGGTGCAGCGCCTGGATGCCCTTGAGCACCTTGCGCACATGGGGTGCGCGCGTGGGATCCGGAAAACCTTGTGTGAGATGCCACTGCGCAAGTGCGGCCAAGCGCTGGCGAAGCGTGTTGATGGAAAGCGTCTTGGCGTGCTCAGCCAGGTAGCGTGCGACGCTGTCGGCGCTCGCCGGCAGGAACCCGCCCCATTCGACCTCGAAATGGCGAACGGCCGAATGGTAGCTGCGCCGCGTGTTGTTGCGGGTGGCGGCTTCGAGATAGCGATCGACGTCCGACATTGCGGCCTAGTGCGTGTGGCGGTGGTGGATGTCTGGATAATGCGGATGTTTGTGGACCAGCGGTTCATGCTTGTGCGCATGCACATGCGGTTCCTTGCCATCCCACGGGAACTCATGTTCGTGCTGGTGGTGCTCATCATGGCGATGCGCGTGCATGTGCTCCATCGGCTCGTGCACGTGTTCATGCTCGTGCCGCTCGCGCAAGTGCAGCCAGACACCGAGCGCCATCAAAGCAGCCGCCAACCAAAACAGCACCCCGGGGATTTCCGGCCAGATCAGGAAGGAAATCACTACGCCGAATAACGGCGCAACGGAGAAATATGCCCCCGTCCGGGCAGTCCCCAGATGCCGCAAGGCCACCACGAACAATGCCAGGCTGACGCCATACCCGGCGAAGCCAACGACCATCGCCAACGCAAGCGGTAGCACTGAGGGCAATGCATTGCCAGCGGCGAGCGCAAAACCCGTATTGCAGGTGCCCGCTACCAGGCCTTTGAGACATGCGATCAGTACCGCATCGTTGGACGAAACGTTACGCGTCAGGTTGTTATCGATGGCCCAGCACGCGCACGCTGCCACGATCAGTAAGGCGCTCGGCGACAAGTTCGCCGCATCCGGTTGCCAGGACAGCAGCACGCCGCCCGCGACGATGGCGACCATCCCCAGCACGATCTGCCGGTCGGCGTTTTCCTTGAACACGATCCACGCGATGAGCGCGGTGAAAACGCCTTCGATGTTCAGCAGTAGCGATGCGGGTGCGGCTCCGGTTTGCGTCAACCCTGTCATCAGGAGTGCCGGCCCAGCCACACCACCGGCGATGATGGCACCGAGCAGCCAGGGAACCTCCCGACGCGGAATGACCGGCCCGGGCTGTGTCGTCTCGGTGGATTTCCCGGTCAGCCGCCGGATCAGCAGCACCCCAGCCAGCCCAAGACCGCTCCCCAGGTAAAGCAACCCCGCGAGCAGGATGGGCGAGATCTCGCCAGTCAGCGTTTTGGCCAGGGGCGTGCTGGCACCAAAAAGCAATGCGGCTGCCAGAGCTGGTGTGGCCGAGCGAATAGACATGGTTGCGATAGAACGAAGAACAAGACCTATAGACGCACGCGTCCGGTTCGAACGGACGCATCATATTGCCAATGCGCCGCGAACATGACGGGAGAGCGGCGTGAAGATGACAAGTTTGTCATCTTCTGTCGCGCTCCCTCCCGGGAGGCTACGCTATTCTCGGTAGGCGGGCAGCTCATCGACCAGCTATACCGGACATCGTCGCGTTAAGCGAGGCGCCGCAAACCGTTGTGTTCCTACATGGAAGTTCAGAAAGGATGGGCGCGTCCAATTCTCTATCGAAGCAAAGCCGGTCTGTAATCCATTGGCTAACCGAATGCATTGACCGAGCGGATATGGCTGCATTGCATAGCCTGTCGGGAGCGAATGATTGTCCGGCAGAGTTGCAGTCGCTTGCGAAGCGTGTGGAGCATTTAGTTTCTGCGTATGACAGGCTTCTAAATAGCGCTCGCTCGATTTCGAGCGGCCTCAATCATGAGTTGCGCACGCCGTTACACGTACTGATGTTGCAAACAGAAGTCTCATTACGCTCGCCCCGCAGCGTTGCCGAATACGAAGCCCTTCTGCTGTCGAACCTCGAAGAGTTCAAGCGCCTTGGTGCTGCGCTGAACACGACGTTGACGAAGCTACAGGCGTTGGGACGGACAGTACAAGAAGATGGCGTCGGCCTTTGATCTGGTGCAAGACCGTGTAGGGTGACTCACATGACAAGATTGTAATGACGTCGTCATGAACGCGTGGGGAGCGTCTCCGTAGACTGCGTACATGGTCAACCGAGGTGGATGACCGCACTCACGGAGAACAGCAACATGAAGACTACGTCCAAGCTCGCAATTGTCAGCATCCTCGCAACGGCATCGTTGATGGCCTCCTTCGCAGCAAGTGCCGCGGTGCAGGTTGGTTCGGCTCAGGAAAACTCGCGCATCCACAGCCCACGTGATCCCTATACCGATGGTGCCCGCGTGTCTCAACGCGACCCGTACACCGACGGTGGGTTCTCGTCACAACGTGACCCGTACACCAGTGGCCAAGCCGTGGGGCAGCGAGACGTCTACACCGACGGTGCAAGCTGGTCGACGCGCGACAAGTTCAACAGCGGTCTGTAATTCCGATTCGCTCGCGATGCTCGGTTCGCAGTGGGTGCCGACCCCGCATAAGTGGCGGGGCGGCTTGCCCTGCAGCAGGTAACTATCGGCGATGCAAGTTTGGATTGAGGACTGAGTCGGTGGCAAGCGTTGCCCGGCCGTCCGCAATACATGGATAAAAGACGATGAGTCTGCTCAAACGATTTCTTGGCGGTCACCACGGGACCAATCGCCACGGTAGCGGCCATCATGGCGGTCACCATGGTGACACGCGCAACACCCCTCAACAAACGACCTCGTCCTCTTCGGGAGTCGTCTGCACCGCGTGCGGGGCGGCAAACTCGCGTGGCTCTCGATTCTGTAGCGATTGCGGAAAGGCAATGTCGGGGATCATTTGCAATCGGTGCGGCGATACAGCGCAGTCTGGAGCGAGGTTTTGCGCACAATGTGGTAATACGCTCTAGCCCCCGAGCGGCCAGAGTGCGGCAGAGCAAGCCCATCGCCGCAAGCGTAGCCCCCGTGTTGGCAATAGCCCTGGCCGAACGCGACTGCGGCGCGCCTTTGTCATCATCCGTGGGTCAATTTCCAGTAGACTACTGCGCGATATTGCAGCCTGGGCGTGCCGTCGCGCATCGTTCCAGCCCCGCTGCTGTCCAAAACATCACTCATGCGGCGGCTTTGTCTGATTCTTCTCCTGGTGCTTCTGCCTTTCCAGTTCAGCTGGTCGGCTGCGGCTGCCTATTGCCAGCATGAGGAATCGACTTCGTACGACTGGCATTTTGGCCATCACCAGCACCATCACCAATCTGGTGCAAGCGTGGACCATGGAAAGAAGACTGTAGTCGATACCGATTGCGGTGTCTGTCACGTGGTCTCTGCGCCGATCGCCTACGGTCAGCTGACTTGCCTTGATACTGTCGAGGGCGTGGAGTCGCCCCCCGTCTCCAGGGAACTGAAGCTCTCTTCCTTCTGCACACGAGCCCCCGATCGGCCCCAGTGGCGCCGCCTGACTTAGGCGGCGAGACTCACCGATATTCTGTTTCTCGCCGAATTCCCATGGTTTCTATCCTGGTGCAATTCGATGCGACGATTTATTTTGCCGCTTGGGCTAGCGGTTCTCTCAATTTGCCCATCTTTTGCCGCGAACTCGATCGCGGCTTCCCCTGATACGCCGGGACCTGCGCTTGAGGCACCCGGTCCGCTGACGCTTGACCGTGCCATGGAGTTGGCGGCCGCAGGCAATTTCACCCTCTCTGCCGCGCAGAAGGAGGTCGATGCCAATGAGGGCGCGGTGATGCAAGCGCGCGTGATCCCCAACCCCGAAATCGCCGCCACTGTCGAGGACACGCGAAAGGAGTCGCGTACCACAACGGGCCAGATCAACATCCCGTTGGAGCTGGGCGGTAAGCGCTCGGCGCGCATCGCCGCCGCTGAGAAGGGGCGCGAACTGGCACAGGCACAGTTGTCGGTCACGCGAGCCGAAGTACGTTCGAACGTGATTAGTGCGTTCTTTGCCGTGCTGGTTGCCCAGGAGCGTATCAAGCTCGCGAGTGGGTCCGTAGACATCGCGAAAAAGGGCGCGGTTGCCGCGGCACGCAGAGTTGCCGCCGGCAAGATCTCGCCGGTAGAAGAGACCAAAGCGAAGGTTGAGCAGGCCAATGCTGAGCTCGAACTCGACAACGCCAATGCCGAGCTTCGGTCGGCGCGAGCGGGCCTGGCCGCGCTTTGGGGCAACTCCGTTCCACAATTCTCCGAAGCACAGGGCAACCTGGACGCACTTCCGGCGCGCCCCGGCTTGTCGGAATTGTTGATCGAGCTTGAGCATTCTCCGTTCGTGCTGGCCGACCAGATTGAGCTGGATCGCCGTCAAGCCCTGGTCGGTGTCGAACGCAGCCGGCAGTACCCCGACGTCACAGTCAGTGTGGGGGCGAAGCGCGACAACAGTGCAAATCGCAACATGGCCGTGCTGGGCCTATCGATTCCGCTGCCAGTGTTTGATCGCAACCAGGGCAACTTGTACGAGGCACTGCGGCGTGCCGACAAAGCCCAGGATGAGCTACTCGCGAATCGTCTGCGTTTGACGACCGAGATGCAGCAGGCGTCGACAGAGTTAACCGTGTCGCGTCAGTCAGCACAAACACTCAAGACGACGATTCTTCCTGCCTCGGAGCAGGCCTACAGCGCAGCGGTACGGGGCTTCGATGCCGGCAAGTTCAATTTTCTGGATGTGCTGGATGCGCAGAGGACATTGTTCCAAGCACGCATTCGCTATCTCGACGTGCTGGCAAAACTCTATCAATCGACGACGACCATCGACCGTCTGCTGGGTCGCTAAATCAGAGTTCAAACCATGTCTATTACAACGAAGCAGAAGACCGCAATCGCCGCGGTGATTGTGGCTGGCATGATGGCAACCGGTGCTGTCATGTTTTTGGGGCGCACGACAGAAGGAAACGAAGCAGGTGAGCATTCGGAAGCGGCCCAACATAAAGATGAAGAACACCACGGCCAGTCGTCTGAAGGCAAGCACGACGATGCGCAAAAGCATGGCGATAAGGAGCATCATGCGGCCTCCGAAAAGGGGCCGCACGGCGGCAACCTGTATCGCGCGGGTAAAACCACAATCGAATTTGGTCAAAGCGAACAAGGCGGCGAGGCCAAACTGAAGCTATGGATTGTTCTGGACGGCAAGCCCGCGGTGACCGGCACCTCGGCCAACGGCACGATCAAACGTGCAACCGGCGAGTCCACGGCCATTCGTTTCAAGGCAGGTAATGACGCGCTCGAGAGCGAGCAGTCCATTGCTGAACCTCACGTCTTTGAGGCAACGGCCACTGTTACGCTGGCAGACGCCAAGCAGCCGGTGGTGGTCCGATTCTCCAAGGAAGAAGGCAAGATCGAACTGAACCCCGAGCAAATCGCCAAGGCCGGCGTCGCTGTCGAAGTGGCAGGCAGTGCCGCGGTACAGGCTGGCGTGCAATTCCCCGGCGAGATTCGCTTCAACGAAGACCGCACTGCGCACGTGGTTCCACGCTTGGCCGGTGTTGTAGAAAGCGTGCCGGCCAACATTGGCCAGCAGGTCAAGAAGGGACAGGTGCTGGCCGTTATCGCCAGCACGGCCCTGTCCGAACAACGCAGCGAGATGCTTGCAGCGCAGAAGCGCTTGGATCTGGCTCGGACCACCTACGACCGCGAGAAGCGCCTCTGGGAAGAAAAGATCTCGGCCGAGCAGGACTATCTGCAGGCACGCACGGCGCTTCAGGAAGCTCAGATTGCCGTCCAGAACGCCCAGCAGAAGCTGGTGGCAATTGGCGCCGGGCCGTCCACCGGTGCGCTGAACCGGTTTGAGTTGCGCGCCCCCTTCGATGGTCTCATCGTCGAGAAGCACTTAGCGCTGGGCGAAGCAGTTAAGGAAGATGCGAGCGTCTTCACCATTTCAGACCTGAGTTCTGTGTGGGCCGAGTTCGTGGTTGCTGCAAAAGACTTGGCCAGTGTCCGCGTGGGCCAGCAGGTCTCGATCAGTTCTACTGCCTTCGATGGAAAAGCTACTGGCACGGTCTCCTATGTGGGTTCTTTGCTCGGGGAGCAAACGCGTACCGCTAAGGCACGTGTCACGCTCGTGAATCCGGACATGGCGTGGCGGCCAGGCTTGTTCGTCACGGTCCAGGTGATGGGGCCGGATGTTCAGGTGCCGGTGGCAGTCAAAGCTGAAGCTGTTCAGGAGGTCAACGGCAAGCCAGCCGTCTTTGTCGCGGTACCGGGCGGCTTTGTTGTGCAGCCGGTCAAGACGGGGCGCTCCAACGGCAAAATTGTGGAGATTGTCTCTGGCTTGGCCGCCGGAACGCGTTATGTCTCTGCCAATAGTTTCGTCCTGAAAGCTGAGTTGGGTAAAGCCAGCGCAGAGCACGAAGACTGATACGGAGACACACGCATGTTTGAACGGATCATTCGCTTCGCAATCGAGCAACGCTGGCTTGTCCTCCTGGCCGTGCTGGGCATGGCGGCACTGGGCGCATTCAACTATACGAAGTTGCCCATCGACGCTGTTCCCGACATCACGAATGTCCAGGTCCAGATCAACACGACAGCTCAAGGCTATTCCCCGCTTGAGACCGAGCAACGCGTCACCTATCCGATTGAGACGGTGATGGCGGGTCTGCCGGGGCTGGAGCAGACGCGATCGCTATCCCGTTACGGGCTGTCACAAGTCACTGTGATCTTCAAGGAAGGCACGGACCTCTACTTTGCACGGCAACTCGTCAACCAGCGGATTCAGGAGGCCAAAGAGCGACTGCCCAACGGCATTACGCCCACGATGGGGCCGATCTCCACGGGTCTAGGTGAGATCTATCTGTGGACAGTCGAGGCCGAAGATGGTGCCAGGAAACCCGACGGCAGTGCTTACACGCCCACCGATTTGCGGGAAATCCAGGATTGGGTGATCAAGCCACAACTGCGAAACGTTTCCGGCGTAACTGAGATCAACTCCATCGGCGGGTATGCCAAGCAATACCAAGTCGCGCCAAGCCTGGAGCGTCTCGCGTCATACGGTTTGACGCTGGCCGATCTCGTGACTGCGCTGGAAAAGAACAACAGCAACGTTGGCGCAGGCTACATCGAACGCCGCGGTGAACAATATCTCGTGCGTGCACCGGGTCAGGTGAAATCGCTGGACGACATTCGTGACGTCATTGTCGGGACGGCTCAAGGTCAGCCCATCCGGATCCGCGACGTTGCCGACGTCGAGATCGGGCGCGAACTTCGGACCGGCGCAGCCACGGAAAACGGCAAGGAGGTGGTGCTGGGTACCGTCTTCATGCTGATCGGTGAAAACAGTCGCGCAGTATCTCAGGCTGTTGATCGGAAGATGGCGGAGATCAACCGCACGCTGCCGCAGGGGGTCAAAGCCGTTACCGTCTATGACCGTACCGTCTTGGTTGACAAGGCCATCGCCACGGTAAAAAAGAATCTGCTGGAAGGCGCGATTCTCGTCATCGCCATCCTCTTCCTCTTTCTTGGGAACATCCGCGCCGCGGTCATCACCGCCATGGTGATCCCGCTGGCGATGTTGTTCACGTTCACGGGAATGGTGACGTACAAGATCAGCGCAAACCTGATGAGTCTTGGTGCGCTGGACTTCGGCATCATCATCGACGGCGCCGTCGTGATCGTGGAGAACTGCGTTCGACGCTTGGCGCACGCACAGGAACATCACCGCAGGGAGTTGACGCGGACGGAGCGGTTCCACGAAGTGTTTGCGGCCGCGCGCGAGGCCCGACGGCCGCTGTTATTCGGCCAGCTCATCATCATGATCGTCTATCTGCCGATCTTTGCGCTGACCGGCGTGGAAGGCAAGATGTTCCACCCCATGGCCTTCACTGTGGTGCTTGCACTGTTGGGCGCCATGGTGCTGTCGGTCACCTTCGTCCCGGCAGCCGTTGCGCTATTCATTGGGCGTAAGGTTGCGGAGAAGGAGAATCGGCTGATGGTGTGGGCCAAGGAGCGTTACAAGCCCATGCTGGAGCGCTCTCTGGCCAATGCGCCGGTTGTTCTGACGTTTGTCTGCGTGGCGATCGTCTTCTGCCTTGCCGTTGTATCCCGCTTGGGAAGCGAGTTCGTGCCCAATCTCAATGAGGGTGACATAGCGATCCAGTCCTTACGTATCCCCGGGACCAGCCTGACGCAATCGCTCGAGATGCAGAAGCAGGTGGAATCGACGCTGAAAGCCAAGTTCCCGGAGATCGAGCGCGTGTTCGCCCGAACCGGTACTGCGGAGATCGCGTCCGACCCGATGCCACCCAATATTTCGGATGGCTACATCATGCTCAAGCCGCAGGATCAGTGGCCCAAGCCGAAGAAGACCAAAGAGGAGTTGCTAAGCGCGATTCAGGCAGAAGCCGCCAAGCTGCCAGGTAACAACTACGAGTTTTCACAACCGATCCAACTTCGTTTCAACGAGCTGATCTCCGGTGTGCGCTCAGACGTGGCGATCAAGATCTTTGGTGACGACAATGACGTCCTGAATGAGACCGCGACCAAGGTAGCCGCCGTTCTGCAAGGCATCAATGGTGCTGCCGAAGTTAAGATCGAACAGACCACGGGGCTTCCGATGCTGTCGGTCAACATCGATCGCCAAAAGGCGACTCGGTACGGGCTGAATATGACGGATGTGCAGGACGCGGTTGCGATTGCGATTGGCGGCAAGGACGCTGGCACATTCTTCCAGGGAGACCGCCGATTTGACATCTTGGTACGCCTTCCCGACGCCGCGCGAGGTGATCTGGAAGCTTTGCGCCGCTTGCCAGTGCCGTTGCCACGAAGTGGGAATGGTGAGTCCAAGACCACCTACATTCCCCTAAGTGAAGTGGCTTCATTGGATCTGGCACCAGGTCCGAATCAGGTGTCGCGCGAGAACGGCAAGCGCCGTATTGTTATCAGCGCCAACGTGCGCGGTCGCGATATCGGATCGTTTGTGCCGGAAGCGGCCGCAGCGATTCAGCAACAAGTGAAGATTCCCACCGGTTACTGGATGACGTGGGGAGGTACGTTCGAGCAGCTTCAATCGGCGACCACGCGGCTGCAGGTGGTAGTGCCAGTTGCGCTGCTGCTGGTCTTCGTTTTGCTCTTCGCGATGTTCAACAACATCAAGGACGGCCTTCTGGTGTTCACGGGGATTCCGTTTGCTTTGACGGGCGGCATCCTGGCGTTGTGGTTGCGCGGTATTCCGCTATCCATTTCCGCGGCGGTCGGGTTCATCGCACTCTCCGGGGTGGCGGTACTGAACGGTTTGGTGATGCTGTCGTTCATTCGGACCCTGCGAGAGGAAGGCAACCCGCTGGAATCGGCGATTCGCATCGGGGCGATGACCCGGCTGCGCCCGGTCTTGATGACCGCATTGGTCGCTTCCCTGGGTTTCGTCCCGATGGCTATTGCCACGGGTACGGGCGCGGAAGTGCAACGCCCCTTGGCGACGGTAGTCATCGGAGGCATCCTGTCCTCAACGGCGCTGACGCTCTTGGTTCTGCCGGTTCTCTACCGCCTCGCGCACCGCAAGGATGAGGACGAAGAGCCGCAGCCCGATGCTGCGATATCGCCGCGCGTGGCATAACAGGATCGTTCTGACGGTGCGGGACGTCATCCCGCACCAATCACATAGGGAGCAATTGCGATGGGCGCTGGACACGATCACAGCCACGGCACTGCAAATGAGCGCGCATTGAAAATCGCGCTCGGTCTAACCACCACATTTTTGATTGCCGAATTCGTGGGCGGGATCCTGACCAAGAGTCTGGCGTTGATTTCCGATGCCGCGCACATGTTCACCGACTCGGCAGCGCTGGCGATTGCGCTGGCGGCAATCCAGATTGGCCGGCGAGCAGCGGACAAGCGCCGCACGTTCGGGTACTACAGGTTCGAAATCCTGGCCGCGGCGTTTAACGCAATGATGCTGTTTGGGGTTGCGATCTACATTCTCTATGAGGCCTACCAACGGCTTCGTACGCCGCCAGAGGTACAGTCGCTTGGCATGCTGGTCATCGCAGTGATTGGGCTGGTTGTCAACCTTGTGAGTATGCGGATTCTCTCGGCCGGCCAAGACCAAAGCCTCAACGTCAAGGGCGCCTACCTGGAGGTGTGGAGTGACCTGCTCGGTTCGGTGGGCGTCATTTTTGCCGCCATCGTGATTCGCTTCACAGGGTGGCAATGGGTCGATTCGGCCATCGCTGTATTGATCGGGCTATGGGTCCTGCCTCGGACCTGGCTGCTGCTCAAGCTCAGCATCAATATCTTGCTGGAAGGTGTGCCCGAGGACATTGAATTGGCATCCGTGGAAGACGCGTTACGTTCGATTCCCGGCGTTCAGAGTTTGCACGATCTACACGTGTGGGCGGTGACCAGCGGGAAAGTCAGCCTGACGGTGCATCTCGTCAATGATCCCGCTGTCAATCCGGAGACCGATATTCTCCCAAAGGCGCGCGATCTGCTGGCCGAACGCTTCGGTATTCGGCATATCACCATCCAGGTTGAGTTGACTCCCTGTGAGCAGGCCGACGCTGAAACGCACTTTCTCCCCGGCGAGCGCCCCCAATCGGCGTCAGGCCACTC
Organism: uncultured Ralstonia sp.; assembly: GCA_963512445.1. GTDB lineage: Bacteria > Pseudomonadota > Gammaproteobacteria > Burkholderiales > Burkholderiaceae > Ralstonia. The sequence goes on along the minus strand of CAUPMS010000042.1, from coordinate 18,956 downwards.
CCATAGCGAACACACCGCCAATCAAGGACATTCGCATTGAGAATTCTTGTCATCGAAGACGAAGCTCGGACGGCCGAGTACCTGCATAAGGGCCTGACTGAATCCGGGTTCATCGTCGATATCGCATCCACCGGTACTGACGGTCTTCACCTCGCGCAGGAAATGCTCTACGACCTCATCTTGCTCGATGTGATGTTGCCCGGGTTGGATGGCTGGGGCGTGATTAAGCAAATCCGCCAGAAAGGAGATGTTCCCGTCCTGTTTCTGACCGCGCGGGACGATGTCTCCGACCGGGTACGGGGTTTCGAGCTGGGTGCTGACGACTATTTGGTCAAGCCGTTTGCGTTTGCCGAATTGCTTGCACGGATTCGGCGCTGCTTGCGGCAAAGCGGCGGGCGAGAGTCTGAACGGCTGACCATCGAAGACCTCGATATAGATGTGCTTGGCCGCAAGGTGGTGCGCGGCAGCGCCAAGATCGACCTGACGAACCAGGAGTTTGCATTGCTGCATCTGCTCGCACGCCGGTGTGGCGAAGTTCTTTCGCGTACAACCATCGCTTCACATGTCTGGGATGTCAATTTCGATACCGATACCAACGTAGTGGATGTGGCGATACGTCGGTTGCGCGTGAAAGTGGATGATCCGTTCGAAACGAAGCTGATTCACACCGTACGCGGCATGGGATACGTTCTTGATCCGCACCGAGGGAAGCCAGCGTAATGCGTTCGCTCACTGGACGGCTCGCCATGCTGTTTTCGATCCTGGTCACGGTTGCGCTGGCCAGCGTGGGAGCCTATGCGTACTACTCCCTCGATGCGCAACTGCGTTCGCGCGACGTCGAGATCGTTGAAGCCAAGCTGACCCAGGTGGCGCACGCGATGCGGGATGCCGGCAGTGGCGTGTGGAGCCATGACATCGAGCACAGTGTTGCCGACCTGATGAGAGGTTATGAAGGCTTGGCATTGCGGGTGCGCACGCTCGAGGGCAAGTTGGTCTTCCGCACGAGCGACACTCTGCCGCTTGATTTCGATCGCGGCCTGCCTGCAGAAGGCGTGCGCGACGAAGGAATGTGGGTCACCGGCAAGCGCGCTGTCGACACTCTGCCAGGGATATCCTCCGCTTACGTTTCGGTGGCCAGGCGTGGCGCAGATCGACAGCAAGTCGTCGGCAGGTTCGGCAAGAGTATTGCGGCTGGCGTGCTGGTGAGCGTCGTGTTGACCACACTCCTTGGCGCTTTCATCACGCGCCGAGAGCTCAAGCCAGCTCAATCGCTCGTTCAGCAGGTGAACCGGATCAACGTCGAGCAACTGAACTATCGTGTGAGCGCGCCTGTTACGCCGACGGAGGTTCATGAAATTGGTGTCGCTTTCAACGCCATGCTGGAACGGATGGAGGCGGGATATGAGCGGCTGTATCGGTTCTCTGCGGATCTCGCACATGACCTGCGCACCCCGCTAAACAACCTGATCGGTCATACCGAGGTGGCGTTATCCCGCGAACGCACCGGGGCGGAGTACGCCGCGCTGCTGGACGCCAATCTGGCGGAATATCAGCGGCTCTCTCGCATGATCGACGCCATGCTGTTTCTCGCCCGCGCCGATGCGGCGACCGCCAAGCTGGACCGTGTTTCAGTCGATCTGGGCGCCGAGCTCTCCAAGATTGCCGAGTACTTCACCGTACTGAGCGAAGACAAGGGCGTGACAATCACCGTCGCCGCCTCGGGCTGGGTGAACGCCGACTTGATGATGTTCCGGCGCGCGATCGGCAATCTTTTGTCCAACGCCATTCGGCATGCGGAGCCTGGTTCGACCGTCGTGGTGAGTTCCGAACGCGAGCGCGACAGCGTGACGATCCACGTGGCGAACACAGGAAGCTCGATCCCGGATACCGACCTGGAGAGGGTTTTTGACCGTTTCTATCGCGGTGATCAGGCGCGGAGCAATTCTGACCAGTCAACCGGCCTCGGGCTGGCAATCGTGCGCTCCATCATGGAACTACACGATGGTAGGGCCTATGCAGCGACGTTGCCTGGTGATGTGACGCGGTTCTCGCTGCAATTTCCACTTGCCTGATTTACCGAGCCTCGGCTGCTAGTTGAGGATTGTGGCGCCGCTACAGTGCCCCGGCTGCCGTCTCGGCAGCCAAGCCTTGACCGCTTATTGGTGACGCATTTCGATCACCGTCGCCTGACCATTGACTATGTCAAAGACCGCCGACACCTTGTCCCCCTCCTTGAAATTCTTGAGCGCAGCCTTGTCCTTCACGGCAAACGTCATCGTCATGGCGCCCATGCCGAGGTTGTCAATGTCGCCGTGCTTGAGCGTGACCTTGCCAGTGTCGGGGTAGATCTTGCGGACTTCTGCCGCGACGGGCTTGGGCGCCTGCTTGGACTGACTGGACTGGGCGGCAGGTTTCATGTCCATGCCGTCCATTGGGTTGGCAGCGAATGCCATGGGCGACGTGGCGAGCACCAGGGTGAACGCCAGAGCGGATGCATAAGTCATCTTGAGACCTCGTGTTGAGCGTGGGGTTGGGAAGGAGAGGATGTGCCGCGCCTGCGCAGGAGCAGGTAGACAGCGGGAACAACAAACAGTGAGAGCAAGGGCGCCGTCACCATGCCGCCCACCATTGGAGCGGCGATGCGCTGCATGACTTCGGAGCCGGTGCCGTGTGACCACATGATCGGGATCAAGCCGGCGAGGATGACGGCCACTGTCATGGCTTTGGGGCGGACGCGCAGTACAGCGCCCTCCTGGATGGCGTCGAGCAGCGCGTCGGTGCTGGTCTGGCCGCGTTCCTGCTGCTCGGTCCAGGCCTGCTTGAGATAGAGCAACATGATGACGCCGAACTCCGCCGCCACACCCGCCAGCGCAATGAAGCCGACCACGCCCGCCACCGACAGGTTGTAGCCCAGCCCATACAGCAGCCAGAACCCGCCAATCAGCGCCAGCGGCAGCGTGCCCATGATGAGCAATGCCTCGTCGATGCGGCCGAACACCAGATACAGCAACACAAAGATGATGAGCAGCGTGAACGGCACCACCACCTTGAGCTTGGCGGTAGCGCGCTCCAGGTATTCGAACTGGCCCGACCAACTGAGTGCGTAGCCTGCGGGCATCGGTACCGCCTTGGCCACGACTGCCTGCATGTCGCGTACCGCCGAGCGCAGATCGCGCCCGCGAATGTCGACATACACCCAACCGGAGAGCCGCGCGTTCTCGCTGCGCAGCATCGGTGGGCCTGACACGACGCGGATGTCGGCCACGTCAGCCAACACGATCTGCTGGCCCCGGTCGGTCACGATCGGCAAGCGGCGCAATTGCTCGACGGAATCCCGGTAGTCGCGCGGGTAGCGCAGGTTGATCGGGAAGCGCGCCAGTCCGTCCACGACTTCGCCCACGTTGTCACCACCGATGGCGGAGGCCACGATGCTCTGCACGTCTTCAATGTTCAGGCCGTAGCGGCCAGCGGCCACACGGTTGATGTCGACATCAATGTAGCGCCCGCCCGAAAGTCGCTCCGCCAGTGCCGAGGTCACGCCGTGCACGGTCTTGACCGCTGCCTCGATCTGCGTGGTGAGACGGTCGATCTGCTGCAGATCGGTGCCCGCCACCTTGATGCCGACCGGGCTCTTGATGCCGGTGGCCAGCATGTCGATGCGGTTGCGGATGGGCGGCACCCAGATGTTGGACAGGCCCGGCACCTTAACCATGCGGTCCAGCTCGTCGACCAGCTTGTCCGCCGTCATGCCGGGCCGCCACTGGTCGCGCGGCTTGAACTGGATGGTGGTCTCGAACATCTCCATCGGCGCCGGGTCGGTGGCGCTGTCCGCGCGGCCGGCCTTGCCGAACACGCTGGCGACTTCGGGCACGGTTTTGATGAGCCGGTCGGTCTGTTGCAGCAACTGTGCCGCCTTGCCGGCCGACAACCCTGGCAGCGCCGACGGCATGTACAGCAAGTCACCCTCATCCAGCGGTGGCATGAACTCGCCGCCCGTGCGCAGGATCGGCCAGGCCGTCGCCGCCAGCAGCACGAGGGCAATCGCCACCGTCGCCTTCGGATACGCCAGCACACGGGCCAGCACCGGTTGGTACAGGCGGATCAGCCACCGGTTGAGCGGGTTCGACTGCTCGCTCGGGATGCGTCCGCGAATCAGGTAGCCCATCAGCACCGGCACCAGCGTGACGGATAGCCCGGCTGCTGCCGCCATCGAATACGTCTTGGTGAAGGCCAGCGGCGAGAACAGTCGCCCCTCCTGCGCCTCCAGTGTGAATACCGGAATGAACGACAGCGTGATGATCAGCAGCGAGAAGAACAGCGCCGGCCCCACCTCCGCAGCCGCTTCGCCGATGACACCCCAGCGCTCGTGCCCGGTGAGATCGTGCCCCGGATGCGCCTCATGCCAGCGTTCCAGGTGCTTGTGCGCGTTCTCGATCATCACCACGGCCGCGTCCACCATGGCGCCCACCGCAATGGCGATACCGCCCAGCGACATGATGTTGGCGTTCACGCCCTGATAGCGCATCACCAGGAACGCAGCGAGCACGCCCAGCGGCAGCGAGACGATGGCCACCAGTGCAGAGCGCAGGTGAAACAGGAACACCACGCACACCAGCGCCACGACGATGAACTCTTCGATCAGCTTGTGCGTGAGGTTGTCCACCGCGCGGTGGATGAGCGCAGAGCGGTCGTAGACGGGCACGATCTCCACGCCATCCGGCAGGCTCTTCTGCAACGTCGCGAGCTTGGCCTTGACGGCGTCGATGGTCTCCAGCGCGTTCTTTCCGGAACGCATCACGATCACACCGCCGGCCACTTCGCCTTCACCATTCAACTCGGCAATGCCGCGTCGCATCTCGGGCCCGAGCTGGAGGGTGGCGACATCGCCCAACCGCACGGCGATACCGGCATCGCTCGTTGCCAGCGGAATCTGCCGGAAGTCGTCGAGCGTCTTCAGGTAGCCGCTGGCGCGCACCATGTATTCGGCCTCGCCCAGCTCCAGCACGGAGCCGCCGGTCTCCTGGTTGGCGCCTTTCAGTGCAGCCAACACCTTGGCTTGCGACAGGTTGTACGCGCGCAGCTTGTCGGGCTGCAGCACCACTTGGAACTGCTTGACCATGCCGCCCACCGACGCGACTTCCGCCACGTTCGGCAGCGCCTTCAGCTCGAAGCGCAGGAACCAGTCTTGCAGCGCACGCAGTTGGGACAGATCGTGCCGGCCGGTCTTGTCGACCAACGTGTATTCGTAGACCCAGCCCACGCCCGTGGCATCCGGCCCCAACGCTGGCTTGGCTGCCGCCGGCAAACGCGACTGCACCTGATTCAGATACTCCAGCACGCGCGAGCGCGCCCAGTACAGGTCCGTCCCATCTTCAAACAGCACATAGACAAACGAGTCCCCAAAGAACGAATAGCCGCGAACCGTCTTGGCGCCCGGCACCGACAACATCGTGGTGGTGAGCGGATAAGTCACCTGGTTCTCGACGATCTGCGGCGCTTGGCCGGGAAACGGCGTACGGATGATGACCTGCACATCCGACAGATCGGGCAGCGCGTCGAGCGGCGTGCTGCGTGCCGCCCACAGCCCCCATGCCGTCAGCAGAACCGTCGCCAGCAGAACCAGAAAGCGGTTGCGGATCGAAGCGAAGATGAGGCGCGCGATCATGGCTTGCCTCCCGTGCCGTCGGCAGCCGGCCCCACGGAAGACAGGACCGCCATGCCGTCCTTGTCCAGATGGAAGCGGAAGTGCACGCGGTCGCCTTGCTTCAGGCCCTTGGGTAAGCCGGTGGGCGGCGACGCAAAGTCCATCGTCATCGCGCCCCAATGGATCGAGGGGATTGGCCCGTGCGAGATGGTGACTCCGTCGCTGTTCACGGCTTCGATGCGGCCGGTGCCTTCGTGTTCGCCGGCAGCGGCAGCGGGCACGGAGGCGGCCGATGGCGTTGTCATCCGTTCCGTCGCGCCACGCAGGCTGGCCTCGGAATCGATGAGAAACTGGCCGGAGGTCACGACCTTCTGCCCAGCCTGCAAGCCCTGCAGCACCTCGACCTTGCCTTCGGCTTCGCGCCCGGTCCGGATTTCCGTGGGCACGAAGCCGGCCTTGCCCCCGTCGAGCATCACGATGCTGCGCTCACCGGTGCGGATTACCGCTTCGGACGGGATCAGCAGCGCTTCCTTGTCCTGGCCACCATCGAACCGAACGGTGGCGAACATGCCCGGAACAAGTCGCTTGTCTTTGTTGGGCAACACGATGCGGACCTTGATCGTGCGGGTGGCCGTATTCACGTCGGGCAGGATGGCGTCGACCTTGCCCGTTGCCGGTTCCGCGAGGCCAGCGGCGGAGACCTTGACCGGCGCACCCGGTGCCACCGCGCGCACCTGAGCCTCCGGTACATCAGCGATGACCCAGACACGGCTGAGGTCAGCCAGCCGGAACAGTGTCGTGCCGGGCGTGACCGACATGCCGTCGCGCACGGCGATCTCCGTGACGAAGCCGTCGATCGGGCTAGCAATTGCCAACGCCGGTTGCAGCTTGCCCGACGCACTGACGGCACTGATCTGGCCTGGTGTCATGCCAGCCTGCAGCATGCGGGCCTTGGCCGCACCTGCAAGATCGGACTCGCCGTGCACGCCGTGACGCGATACCGCCAGATACTCCTCCTGCGCCGCCACCCAATCCGGCGAGTACAGTGACACCAACGTCTGGCCCCGCCGTACTGGATCGAACATGGCGCGCACCGATACCTGCTGCACGAACGCGCTCGTGCGCGCCTGGATGACCTGCACGCTGCGCTCATCCACGGCCACGTTGCCTGGCGCTTCCAGCACGCTGCCTAGGTGGCCCAACTGGGCCTCAGTGGTGCGGATGCCCAGGTTCTGCGCGACGCGGCCGTCAATGGCGACACCGCTGCCACCCGCATCCCCATCCGCATAGACGGGCACGAGCTTCATGTCCATGAAGGGCGATTTGCCCGGCTTGTCAAAACGTTGGCCGGGCACCATCGGGTCGTGCCAGTACAGCACCTTCTTGCCCGTTTGCGGGTCGACGTCGCCGGCCTTGAGGCCAGTCGAGTTCGATGCAGGCGTTGTGGCCCGGGCGGGCTGCGTGCCGTGCGACAGGCCGATGCGGTAGCCGCCATAGGCCGCTGCGCCGATCAGCAGGGCGCCGGCCACCGTGGCGATTAGCGTCTTGTTCATTGAAGGCTCCCCGCTGCGGGCACAGTCTGGGCGGTGGGCAGTGGCACTAGGAAAGCGAGGTCGGCCCACAGCTTGGCCGTCTTGGCCTCCAGCGCCAGGCGTTCCTGTGCGATATCGATGGCGCGGTGGTTGGCTTCGGCCACGGCCGCCAGCGAGCCAGTGTTGCTGCGATAGGCAGTCAGGGCAGCGTCCGCCTGCGCGTTGGCCAGTGGCAGCGTCGTCTCGTCATAGCGCTTGAGGCGGTCCAGGTTGCGTCGCAGTTCGGCCAGCCGGGTCGCGACCATCGCCTGCGTATTGCGCCGAAGGATCTCCGACTTGGCGCGTGCCTCCTGCGCCTGCGCCAGCTTGGCCGCCACCTCACGGTCCTGCCTGTTGCCCTGGTCCCAGGGGACCGGGAAGCTGACGTTGAGCGACCCCATGTTCGAGTACGCCGCGCCGCGCTGGCTGTACATCAGCTCGACCGTCACATCCGGCTTCTTGGCTTCGGCCGCCGCGCGGATTTCCGACTCAGCGAGCGCCACGTCACGTTGGGCGGCGGCCACTTCGGGCACGGCATTGAAAGCATCCGCTGCAAGGTGCTGCGCGGATGCCGGCACCTCCAACGGCGGGTGGTCGCCCAGTGGACGGCGTGCCGCGGGGCCGATCCAACGCTCCAGGCTCACCGTCGCCGTCTCGATCGCGGAGCGATTTTCATCCTGGCGGTCGTGCAGCTTCTGGACCTCCAGGTCGGCGGCCAGCACGTCTGCGCGGGTACCGCGACCGCTGCGGTACGCGGCCATGGCCGCCTCCCGCGCCAGTTCAAGCGGGTGTCCGTGGTGGCCGAGTAGCACGCCGGTCTGCTCGGCGTACCAGCGATCCAGCCACGCGGTGACGGTGTTGCGCTGTACCTCGGCCAAGCCGGCATTTCGGCGCGCTTCGGCGGCGGCGGCTTCGGCCGTGTAGCGGTCAGCTCGGGCGCGGCGCTTGTCCGCGCGCGTGAACTCCTGCATCACGCTGATGGAGCGCTGGGTCATGAAATCTCGGCTGAGCGAGAACTGATCGGACTTGTTCAGCGGGACGTTATCGAGTCCTAGCTTGAGCACCGGATCTGGCAATTGGCCAGCAGCGACGGCCATTTCATTGGCAGCTTGAATGGACGCGCGGGATGTTTCCGCATCGGCGGAACGGGCCGATGCGAGGCCGACCGCTTCCTGCATGGAAAGCGTGTCAGCAGGCTGGCTATATGCCAATCGACTGCCGAAGAGCAAGACGGCAATCAGAACGTTGGTAGGCGCACGCCAGCGCCCACCGCGCTGAGAAAAGCACAAATGCATAGAACCTCCGGAAAGCAACGATCACCCCGCCGCGCAGGTGGCAGGGCACGAAAGACGCGTTGCTTCGGAGGCTACGTTCGGAAACGGCAGTGGAGGATGGACAGCGGTGGGGGTGGTGCGCGAGCGATCGCGTCGCTTTGTGCCAGGAACAGCGGCACCGTAGCAGCAATCGGCGTCGGCTCGATCTTCCCGACCAGGATCGGGAGGAAGGCCGGAATCTGTGGTGTAACGTGATCCGCCGTTTTGGCGCCGGCTTGGCAGTGCTCCAGGCACAGACCGTCGTGCTGGCCGCTGTCTTGCGCCGCGTTCTTCGCCATCTCTGGGCACGATTCGGCCATATCCGCCATGCCATCCATCGCGCCCACGTCCATCGTCGTGCGCACCGCATACCGGCCGCCCGCACAGGCGTAGGCCACCGCCGCCAGTTGCACGGTTAGGAACGTCAGGACGAGGAAGCCGGCAAGCCAGAGCCGGCGCTTTGGGTGGCGCACGTTGGGTATATCGAGGTTCGCGAAATGGTATCAGCGTATGTGCAGTCCGTGCAGTAGTTATCCCTGGGGCGAGCTACCCCATGACTCTCTGCCACGTTGGCTTTGCGCAGCCTGAATGTCGCTGCAGTGGAAGGTTCCTTTTTTGGACCGCTGCATCATCCATTGACACAGCGCCATCTTCGCCGCCCCGCCAGTAGGCCTCGTGTTCGGGCGGATAGCCCTTGCTGATCCACAACGCTTCGAAGTATTCGGCTTCCCATGGAGGGAAGGTCAAGGACAATTCCCAACGCTTCTGAGTAAGACGGTCTGACCGCAAGGCGGCCATCACCTGCGAATCGGGGAAGAAAAGCCAGCATTGGCTTGAGACTGAATAGGAATTACAATCATTATCAATTGAATTCGATGTGAACGAGTGTCTTATGCGTTGGCCAACGTCCCGCTGCCTTCTAATCCTGCTCTTGAGCGCTTGTGCGTGGATGAGCACTCCGACTTCCGCTGCTGATGCCCCCGAGGCCAAGGCCAAACAAGTCTGGCAACTGCTGGACTATGTCGCCGTGGACTATGGCGGTGCCGTGGCGAACGGGGCCGTTGTGAAGGACACCGAGTATGCGGAAATGCAGGAGTTTGCGGCCACCGCGGAGCGGCAGCTCGGTGAGTTGCCCAGGCAAGCTGGGAGCGAGACCCTGCTACGCCAGGCTGCGTCCTTGCGAGAAGCGGTGGCGAACAAAGCGGCGCCTGCCGAAGTGGGTCGCATCGCTCATGATCTCGCTGGCGCGGTGCAGCGCGCCTACCCGTTCCCCGTTGCTCCTGCAGCAGTCCCTGATTTGAGCCGTGGCGCACAGTTGTTCCAAGCCCAGTGCGCGACGTGTCACGGTGCCCAGGGCCACGGTGATGGCCCTCTGGCTGCCACACTCGACCCCAAGCCGACCGCGTTGGCCGACCGCATGCGCGCCCAGGAACGCAGTCTCTTCGCCCTGCACCAGGTGCTGAGCAATGGCGTTGCGGGGACCGCCATGCCCAGCTTCGCCGCGCTACCCGAAGACGATCGCTGGGCGCTCGCTTTCTTTGTCGGCTCGCTGTCCTATACGGATGCCGACCGCGCCGCTGGAGCCAAGCTTTGGCAAACCTCGCAATCGGTCCGGCAGGCGGTGCCGACGCTGGAAGCATTGACGCAGGCTTCTGAACACGGATTGGCTGAGCGGCTCGATGGCGAGTCCGCCCGTGCCGTGATGGCCTATCTGCGCGCTACGCCGCAGGTGGTCACGGCTGCCAAGTCCGGCGGCACCTCGATTGCAAAGACCAAGCTGGCGCAGAGCGTGGCAGCGCTCAAGGCAGGCGATCGCCCGGGTGCGACCAAATTGGCGCTCTCCGCCTACCTCGACGGCTTCGAGCCGGTGGAGCCGGCGCTGGCCACCCACAATCGCTCGCTCTTCGAGCGCATTGAAGCCGGCATGGTGGCGTACCGCGCGAAGATTGCCTCGGGCAACCTTGCTGACGTGGAAGCCTCGGAACAGACGCTGCAGGGCTTACTCGATGAGGCGGAACACGCGCTTGCGCCGTCGGAGAGCGACGCCATCGCGACGTTCGTGGGTGCGTTGACGATCCTGCTGCGCGAGGGACTGGAGGCGTTGCTTGTGGTTGTGGCGATGCTCGCGTTCCTGAAAAAGGCCGAACGCCATGACGTCGTGCGTTACGTGCATGCGGGCTGGATCGTGGCGCTGGCCGCGGGCGGGGTGACGTGGGCCGTCGCGACCTTCCTGGTCGGCGTCAGCGGAGCGAGCCGCGAACTGACCGAAGGCTTCTCGTCTCTGTTCGCAGCAGTGGTGCTGCTCAGTGTGGGCATGTGGATGCACCAAAAGAGCTTGGCCGGCCGCTGGCAGGTCTATCTGAAGGAGAAACTCACGTCGGCGCTCAACAAGCGCACGGCCTGGTTCCTTTTCTCCCTGGCCTTCATCGCGGTCTACCGCGAGGTGTTCGAGACGGTTCTGTTCTACGCGGCACTGTGGAGCGATGGCAATGGCATGCCGTTGCTGGCCGGGCTCGCCACGGGCATCGCGCTGCTGGCGCTTCTGGCCGTGATTCTGCTGCGGACCAGCGCGCGTCTGCCGATTGGGCAGTTCTTCGCGGCCAGCTCTCTCCTGGTAGCCGTGCTCGCCGTGGTGCTGGCCGGTAAGGGGATCGCAGGCCTGCAGGAAGCGGGGCTGCTCCACACCAGCCCGATTGCGATCCCGCGCATCGACATTCTGGGCATCTATCCGTCCTGGCAAACGGTGCTCGCGCAGGCCGTTGTTTTGCTGGCGGTGGTTGTCGCCTTCATTGTCAATACGCGCTCGGCAAGGCCGACGGCAGCACAAAGCACTTGAACGTATTGCTTCACCACCTTGCTCGATCTCGCGCGTCGGCTGCGTGATCGCGTCGGCGCCGAAATCGAGGCATGCAGCGGCGCTACTCGCTACTGCCGCTGCAATGGCGCACGTACAGCGCATTCCTTGTGAAAAGAGCTGCGGCCTTTGGGAGGCCGCAAAAGGACCCAAACGTCGCTTCTCAAGGCCGGCCGGATAGGAATTCTGCGACGGCGCGTTTGTCGGCCTCACTCAGGCGCGCGGCAATCGCGCCCATCACCGTTGCCTGACGTTCGCCGCGCGCGAAACGGTTCAACTGATCGACGTGTAGTCCGCATGCTGGCCGTTCAAGGTGGGCGTGTTGGCTGTCATCCCCATCATCCCCATCATTGGCATTCGGGTTCGCCCTGACACTTCGTGGCACATGGCACATGCCGGCGTCCTCCCACGAGCACCTGCGAAGAAAATCCGTTCCCCATCGGCGCGCATCTGTGGGTTCCTGATCGGGTCGGGTTGCATGCTCTGCTGGCTGTAGAAGCTTGCCGCGTCGGCCATCTCATGGTCGGAGAGCCCTGTGGCAATCTCCGTCATCATCTCAGACGGACGTGCCCCCGTCCGGAACGCCCAAAGCTGCCAGTACAGGTAAGCGGGGTTCTGTCCTGCCAGCTTGGGAAAGCTCGCGTCGGGACTATTACCTGTCGCCCCGTGACAGGTCGCACACTTGGCCTGTGCGACACGCATGCCCGAATCCGGGTCGCCCACCGCTGAATTGTTGTGGCGAGGGCCTTGCATATAGGGCTGGCCCGGCAGCACTTGCCCAGGGGACGGTTGCGAGCAGAATCCTGCCAGAAGAGCGGCAATGCACTTGGCCACCCGCGACCAGTTGTTGACGGTGGTGGCCATCGGTGCCAAGTGTCGATACGAGCCAGCCGCAATCAGCCAGTGCATGGCTTAGTCACGCAGCGGTTGGATGAATCCAGTATGTCGGTTGATCGCAAAACGTTGCACCAGCGACTCCCTGTCGGCGGTGACAACGTCGGCGGTGAACGTGTTCGCATCCCGCTCGGCGATCTTCCCGAGTTTCAGGTGGCGGTTTCCGTTGTTCTTCAGCCAGAGCTCCATGTTGGCCTTGACCTGATCGATACTCAGGTTGAGATCGGCCTGTTGGGCCTGCCCCCACATGCCTGGCCCACCCATGTAACCACCACCCATCATCATGCCGGGACCCATCATCATCCCAGGGCCCATCATCATGCCTGGCCCCATCATCCCATCACCATAAGGACCGCAGCCGCCCATCATGCCGGGGCCCCAGCCCCCACCGTAGTATTGTTGCGCGTTGGCGGGGCTTACGCCTTGCAGGGCTATCAGGGCTATGGCCAACAGCCCGCGCCTGAGAAGATCTTTTCGCATCACAACTTCTCCCAAAAGATGAACGCCGACGCGGTTGCAGAGTGCTCTACCGCAGGTCCATTTCAGGTTAAGTTGTGCACGGATGCGTGGGTTGATGGAGGTCAAGCGAGGCGCATGCCTTCGGACACACGCACAGCATGCCGCTCTCCGCGAGAGCATCGTGCTGTGCGTCGGGCACGGACCGATCGCACTTTGGGAGACCTCATGCGGGCATCCAACCCCTACCCGCGGCACGTCATGCTTGCTACCTTGGCGCGAGCGATGACGGAGGCGCCGATCAAGCATCCGACCCCGATGACGATCGCTGTGTCGGCAAAATTGAACGCGGGCCAGTGCATGCCCTGCCAATGAACGTCGAGGAAATCGACCACCTGGCCGCGTAGCAGGCGATCCGTCACGTTCCCGAGTGCTCCGCCGAGAATGAGGCTATATCCGAGCGCCTCAAGGTGTGGCAGCCTCTGCCGCAATTGGCAAAGGAGCCAGATGGCGACCGACAACGCGAGGGCGATGAAGAGATAGCGTTGCCAGCCACCCGCCCCCGCCAGAAAGCTGAACGCAGCGCCAGGATTGAGCATATACACGAGGTTGAGAACCGGGGTGATTTCAACCCGCCCGCCATCGACTAGCATGCGGGTGACGGTGAGCTTGGAGCCCTGATCGATAGCCACTGCTGCCGTAGCGACCGCATACCATGGCCAAGTCGCGGCGGGCAGTCCGTCGCCGCGCATGCCTGCTACGAACGCAAGCAGCGACCTCGTGAGCATCATGCTGCCCAAGCCCATTCCCCAGCCTGCCAGTACGTCCGCTGGGAAATGCATGCCTGCCGCCACACGCGACCAGCCAACCATCGCGGCATAGGCAAACAGGCCAAGGCGCCCCCGCCACCCCAATAGCGGCCACAGCGCACCGGCCACGAGCGCCGCGTAGGTCGCGTGTCCGCTGGGCAAGCTGTATTGCAGCTCCGCTATGCCAATGACGTGCACCTCCGCGCCCAGTACCGCCGGTGGGCGCGGAAAATTCAGCCATAGCTTCAAGGCGGAAGTCACCGCAAAGGCCAGCAGAAACGCCACGCCAAAATGCAGCGCGCGACTCCGTATCATTCGAGCGCGGCCCGGATCGGGCGACGCCTTCGACCATGCCCAAAGACCCAGCAGGGTCAGGGGCGCGGTCCAGTAATTGCCGATCAGGCTGAAGAAAGACGCCAGTGGCCACAGGACTGCAGGCGTCCCCGTGTTGATCGATTTAAACAGCGCGAGATTCAGGCCGGCCCAGTCATACAACACGAATTTCCAGTTCATCGGCGCAGCAACCTCAAGCCGTTGCCCACGACCAGAAGACTTGCCCCCATGTCGGCGAACACCGCCATCCACATCGTGGCACCGCCGGTGAACGTGAGCACCAAGAACACCGCCTTGATGCCCAGGGCCAGCACGATGTTCTGCATTAACACTTGAGCTGTTGCGCGCGATAACCGCACGAAAGTCGGAATCTTGCGCAAGTCGTCGTCCATCAGCGCTACATCGGCCGTCTCGATGGCCGTGTCGGTGCCCGCCGCACCCATCGCAAAGCCAATATCCGCGCGCGCCAGCGCCGGCGCATCGTTGATCCCATCGCCGACCATGCCGACCTTGCCGGACTGGGCGAGTCGCTCGACCTCGCGTCGTTTGTCGTCCGGCAGCAGGTTGCCCTGGGCGTGGTCGATGCCGGCCTGCACAGCGATGGCTTGGGCTGTATGGGAGTTGTCTCCTGTGAGCATCGTGGTTTGGATGCCCAGCGCGTGGAGCTCGGCGATGGCTTTCCGGCTGGTCTCCCGTATGGTGTCTGCGACGGCCAGTATGGCCTGCACGCCAGCGTCGCTGATCAGGACCACGACGCTTTTTCCCTCTGTCTCCAACGCCGTGATGCGCTGCTCCAGCTCCGGGGTGCAATGCCCCAGTTCGTCCAGCAGCCGGTGATTGCCGAGTTGATAGGTCACACCGTCAATGCGCCCGCGCACGCCCCGGCCCGGCAGCGCGGCGAAGTCAGCAACTTCACGCAAGCTGATGCCATCAGCGGCTTGGGCGATAGCCTTGGACACCGGGTGATCGGAGCGTGCCGCCAGACTGGCGGCAATGCTGCGGCTCTCGTCGGGGACAACGTTCCCCCACGGGATGAAATCGGTCTGCGAGGGCTTGCCGTGCGTGATCGTGCCGGTCTTGTCCAGCGCCAGAGCGCGCAGTTGGCGGCCTGATTCCAGATACACGCCACCCTTGATCAGAATGCCGCGACGTGCAGCGGCGGCTAAGCCGCTGACGATACTCACGGGCGTGGAGATCACAAGGGCGCACGGGCAAGCCACGACCAGCAGGATGAGCGCCCGATAAATCCAGTCCAGCCAGGCCGCACCCATGAAGAGCGGTGGCACCAGGGCCACGGCGATGGCCACGCCGAACACAATCGGCGTGTACCAGCGGGCGAATTGATCGACAAAGCGCTGGGTCGGGGCGCGACTGCCTTGCGCACTTTCCACTGCATGGATGATGCGGGCCAATGTCGAGTCGCTTGCAGCAGCCGTCACACGGTATTCGAACGAGCCTGATTCGTTGATGGTGCCGGCAAACACCGGGTCGGTCGGGCCCTTCTCAACCGGCAGACTCTCTCCCGTGATGGGTGCCTGGTTGACCGTTGAGCGCCCATCCAAGACTTGGCCATCGAGGGCGATGCGTTCGCCCGGCTTAACCCGTACCCGGCTACCAACAGCGACCTGCTTCGCATTCACCTCCTGCCACGTCCCGTCTGATTGCTGTACCGTCGCCTGTTCCGGCGCGAGATCGAGCAAGCCGCGAATGGCATGGCGTGCACGATCCAGCGATTTGGCCTCGATGACTTCGGCCAGGGCGAACAACACCATCACCATCGCCGCCTCCGGCCAGTGCCCGATCAGCACGGCCCCCGTGACCGCGATGGACATCAGCGCGTTCATGTTGAGGTTGCGGTTCTTCAGCGCGATCCAGCCTTTCTTATAGGTGGACAAGCCACCGGTAAAGATGGCGACCAGCGCCAGAACCATCACCGACCAGTGGTTGCCGCCGTGCAGCCAGTACACGACTTCCGCCGCCACGGCCGCCGCCAGCGAAACAACGAGTGGCCACCAGTTGATCGCAGTCTGCTCGGGAGCAGGCGTTGCGGCCGAGGCGCTGGCTCCCTCCAGCACCTTCGCTTCAAAGCCCAGCGACTGCAGGGCAGCCAGCACGTCTGGGAGGGTGTGGCTGGCGTGATTGACCGTCAGCGTCCGCTGCATCAGGTTGAAATCGAGATGGGCGATACCTGCGACGGCTGCGAGCTTATTGCGGATCAGCGCCTCCTCGGTCGGGCAATCCATCTTGGCGATCGCCAATCGCGTGACTGCGCCTGCACTGGCGACGCCATCAATGCGTTGCGCTCGCATGCCGATCGCCGCCAAGGCCTCTTCGACCGGGCTCAACGATTGCAGCGCGTGGCGCACGGTCAACGTGCGTTGCATCAAGTTGAAGTCCAGTCCCACGACCCCCGGCAGGGCGTTCAGTTTGCCGCGAATGAGCGCCTCTTCCGTGGGACAGTCCATGTTCTCGATGCGATAGCGGGCAGACGCATCTGCGGTCGAGGACGCGGCCTGGGCTTCGATTTTCTGAACGGGCGTAGCTGCGCAGCCGCACCCAGTTGATCCGCAATTGCTCATGCTAGCGACTCCTTGACCTTGCTGTTCGTGAAGCGAATTAGAATCCCTATAGTCACTATAGAGTCAACAGCAAGCGGGGCAGTATGGAAATCAGGATTGGTGAACTGGCCCAGCGCACGGGGTGCGAGGTGGTGACCGTTCGCTTTTATGAGAAAGAAGGGTTGCTACCCGCACCTGCGCGCAGCAGCGGAAACTATCGGCTGTATAGCGAGGCTCACATCGAGCGCTTGCAGTTCATTCGACACTGCCGCTCGCTGGATATGTCGCTGGGGGAGATTCGTGCGTTGCTGGGACTGCGCGATAAGCCCTTGCGGGATTGCGGCGAAGTGACTGCCTTGTTGGATGCGCATATTCAGCAGGTGGAAACGCGGATCGATGCCTTGTTGCACCTCAAGCAGCAACTGGGGGCCTTACGCGAGATGTGCGCGGGTGCCCGATCCATCGAGGCGTGCGGGATTCTGCAAGGGCTCGCGGATTGTTGCTCCCAATCGAGCAACTCGGACGGGGCGGCCAACGGCTAGTGCACGGCTCCTTTTGGTTCCGTCGCGACTCCCCGGGATTTGGTCGTTTCGTACTGAAAGCGAGCCCGACGACCAACTGGTCGGACTCTCACACGTGATAATTCGCCATTATCACGTGTGATTATTTGCTTCCGGCAGCCAGCTTGACGACGTAAAATTGTACGTATATACATAGTACGTAATACGGTATCAAATTGTAGGAGCACCATGGCCCGCGCCGGACTGAGCCGCCTGGATGTCAAACGCGCCCGCGATTCGCTGTTGGCGCAGGGACAGCACCCGTCCATCGACGCCATACGTATCGCGCTGGGCAATACCGGCTCGAAAACGACGATCCACCGCTACCTGAAAGAACTGGAGGAAGAGGAAGGCACGGCGCTCAAGCGGGCCGGCTCGACCTCCGACGCCATCCTGGATCTGGTGGGTCGGCTGGCCGCGCGCCTGCATGAAGAAGCGCAGACCGTGGTCGACCAGCAAGCGGCGGCCGCCAGCGCACAGCGCCAGCAAGTTCGAGCAGAGGCCGACAAACTGTCTGCGGATCTTGCTGCGCTGCGCGCCGAGCTGGCGCAGGCTCACGCCACCATTGCCAACGTGCGGGCCGCGCACAGTGACACTCAGACGGCGCTACAGCAGCGCACCATCGAGGCTGAGCGCTCGGCACAGCAGATCCAAGACCTCACGGCCCGACTGACCGAGCATGACGGCTTTCGCCGCTCGCTGGAGCAGAAGCTGCAGCACGCCCACCAAGCACTGGACCATTTCCGCAATGCCAGCAAGGAGCAGCGGGATCAGGACGCGCGCCGGCACGAGCAGCAGGTCCAACAGCTGCAAGCGGAAATCCGACAAGCCAATCAGGCGTTGATCATCAAGCAGGAAGAGATCACGCGGTTGAACAAGGATGGCGCGAGACTCGTCGCCGAAGCCGGGGCCGCGACGAAGCGCGTTCGCGAACTGGAGACGCGCGGCGAACACGCCCAACTCGAACTCGACCAGGCGCGTGCCGATCGAGCTCGAATGGAAGCTGAGCGTGATGCCTTGCGCGCCACCGCCCAGGCGCAAGTGGATGAGCTGGCGGCAACACGAAAGGAACGCGAGAACATGGTTGGAGAGTTGGCCAAGCTTTCCGCGCTTCTCGAAGCACAGCAAGTCATGCTGACCGACTACCGGACGCAGCTCGGCGTGGCCCGCCCGGCAGCGTAACGAGCGAGCCGCCGCACGTCGGGCGGGAGGCTCTGCCAGCGCCAATATTCAGCAGAAACGCCATATTCACTGCGCAGTGAATTTGGTGCCCTCGCCAACCTAGTCCAACCGGCCAGAGTCGCGAAACCGTAAGAAATCGCATGAAAAGGACGGCTTACGCGAAATCACTGAATCCGCAAGTCATTGAATAGAAAGGGGATTCGAGACGAAACCGTAAGAAAATGCACGAAAAGGACGACTACCCCGACAGGAGAAACGGCCGCAGTCAAACCGGCAATGACCGGATGGAGCTGGGTCCTTAGGACGCAAGCGTGTCCCCGGTAGCTACGAGCTCGTAAGCGACCTTAGAGAAGCGCTGGAAGCCATGGCGCCGCTTCGAATGTCAATTTTCGCCTAGGCGAAAAATCGACGGTGCCGATGGCAAACAAGTTCACTGCTTAATGCGGGAAAGCTCTGAGCTTCCACCCATTGTGGGCATCAGCAAAGTGTCATGTGCCTTGTCATAGCCTACGTCTGCAGAACCCATCCCGGTTGATACCTGCAGCACCCCATCGTGATAGGTCGCAGGGACCTTATCTGTGGTCAAAGCGCCGGTCATGAAGTCCGGGTGAGTATCAGCGATCAAGAAGCCATCTCCGTTCCTGGTGATCTCCACCATGCCCTTACGGGTCTGACTTCCCCACTTCCCAAGGAAGTGCTCGCCGTCTTTTTGACCGCAGCCGCTAAGTGTAGTGGCTCGCATTTGAAATCGTCCGGGCTCGCAATCAGCGCGTTTTCTGGCT
>CAUPMS010000041.1:0-38923 GCA_963512445.1 uncultured Ralstonia sp. | reverse complement strand
GGGTAGGCGGGAGTCGGCGCGTTGGCAGGCCAGGCGGCATCGCGCACGGCGGCCATCAGATCGGCGCTGGTCGAGCCGGTGGCCTCGACCACATCGACGGGCCAGCCGGCAGCCGGGCCGCTGGGCTGGATGCGCTCGCGCGCAAGGCGCCACCGCGCGGAGGGTTCGGCA
This sequence comes from uncultured Ralstonia sp., assembly GCA_963512445.1. GTDB lineage: Bacteria > Pseudomonadota > Gammaproteobacteria > Burkholderiales > Burkholderiaceae > Ralstonia. Next base: position 38,752 of record CAUPMS010000041.1, on the reverse strand, counting down.
AGAGACATAAAAAGCGGGCGATCAAGTTCGCGCTAAGAATGCGCGCATTGTACGAGCGGGGCGGCAAACAGGGGCCTGGCGCTTGCTTCAAGCGACCTAAAAGGGGCGCGGGCCTCACAGTGTGGCAGCCAGTGTGACAGTGTTTGGCGGCGCGTTGGCTACAATTCGACCGATATCCGGCATCACCGCTTACGGAGAACCGTTTGATCACCTGCCGTACACCGCAGCTTGAGGTGCGCGTTGTCGAAGGACGCTCCGTCGCCTTTCTCTCTGGCGACTGGACCACGCTTGCCTTGGCCGAACGCGCCGGCGTGCGCGGCGCGCGCCAGCAGATTCGCGCGGGGCTGGACAATGCCAACGCGTGGTGCCTGACCGAAGTCGGCCGCATCGACCACTTTGGCGCCCAACTGCTCTGGCGCGCCTGGGGCAATCAATGGCCCGAGCACCTCGACGCCCGCCCCGACCAGCGCCGCATGATCGACCGCGTGGCCAAGCTCGACCCCGGTGGCTGGAAGCAGCGTCTGGCGCCGCGCATCAACCCCGTGGCGATCCTGGGCGAGGGCATGCTCGATTTCTTCGACCACGCCCGCAACGGCATCGCCATGGTCGGCCAACTCGTGTTCGATTTCGGCAGGTTCCTGCGTGCGCCGCATCGCGGCCCATGGCGTGAGATTTCCGCCAACATCTACAGCACGGGTTACAAGGCGCTAGGCATCACGGCGCTGGTGGGCTTTCTGATCGGCATCGTGCTGAGCTACCTGTCGGCCAACCAGTTGCGCGTGTTCGGGGCCAGTATCTTCATCGTCAACATTTTGGGGATGGCCATCATCCGCGAACTGGGGCCGGTGCTGGCGGCCATTCTGGTGGCGGGGCGGTCGGGCTCGGCCATCACCGCACAGATCGGGGTGATGCGGGTGACCGAAGAACTCGACGCGATGCGCGTGATGGGCATCTCGCACGGCTTCCGGCTGATCCTGCCCAAGGTGATTGCGCTGGCGATTGCCATGCCGCTGCTGGTGGCCTGGACGGATCTGCTCGCGCTGGGCGGCGGCGTTCTGGCGGCCAAGTTCCAGCTCGACATCAGCCCGACGTATTTCATCACCTCGCTGCCCGATGCGGTGCCGGTGGCCAATCTGTGGCTCGGCATCGGCAAGGGCGTGGTGTTTGGCATGCTGATTGCACTGGTGGCGTGCCACTTCGGCTTGCGCATCCAGCCCAACACGCAGAGCCTGGGCGAGGGCACGACCACTTCGGTGGTGGTGGCGATCACCATCGTGATCCTGGCCGACGCGGTGTTCGCCATCCTCTTCAAGGACATCGGGATATGACGCGACCCCGCCATACGAACGTCGATCATCCGTTGCCGGCTTCGGAGCCGTTCACACCCGCGCGCGAACGCGTGATCGAGGTGCGCAACGTCACCAAGCGCTACGGCAAGGTGACGGTGCTCGACAATATCGATCTGGATGTGTTTCGCGGCGAGGTGCTGTCCATCGTCGGTGGCTCGGGCAGTGGCAAGACCACGCTGCTGCGCCAGGTGGTCGGGCTGGAGAAGCCCACCTCGGGCACGATCCACATCTTTGGCGAAGAGCTGACCTGCCAGGTCGGCAACGATCTGCAGTCGATGCGCAACCGCTGGGGCATGCAGTTCCAGCACGGCGCGCTGTTCTCGGCGCTGTCGGTGATCGACAACGTGGCCTTGCCGATGCGCGAGCTGCGCACGCTGCCCGATGCGTTCGTCCAGCGCGTGGCGATGCTCAAGCTGCAGATGGTTGGGCTCAAATCGACCGATGCCGACAAGATGCCGTCGGACCTGTCCGGCGGCATGATCAAGCGCGTGGCACTGGCGCGGGCGTTGTCCTTGGAGCCGGAGCTGGTGTTCCTCGATGAGCCAACCGCCGGGCTGGACCCGCGCGCCTCGGACGACTACGTCGCGCTCATCCGCGAGCTGCGCCAGGAACTGGGCCTGACCGTGGTGATGGTGACGCACGATCTCGACACCCTGGTGGCCCTGTCCGACCGTATTGCCGTGCTGGCGGATCGCAAGGTGCTGGCCGCCAAGCCGGTGGAGCAGATCATTCAGATCGACCATCCGTTCGTCAAGGAGTACTTCCTGGGTGAGCGGGGCAAACGGGCCCTGATGGCACTGGGCCCGCAGATGACCGAAGCGGTGGCCGCCGCCACGCTGGCAGTGCAGGAGGATTGATGGAAAACAAAGCCCACGCATTCTTGGCCGGGCTGTTCACGATTGGGCTGGCGATTTTCGTCGGGCTGGCGGTGATGTGGTTCAACCGCGACCAGACCGTGCGGGTGCCGTACGAAGTGGTCACGCGTTCGACCGTCAACGGGCTGAACCCGCAGGCCGCCGTGAAATACCGCGGCCTGGACGTCGGTAAGGTCGACAGCATCCGCTTTGACGACAAGGTGCCCGGGCAGATCGTGGTGCGCGTGCTGGTCGACAAGGACGCGCCCATCACCACCACCACGTACGGGCGACTGGCCTATCAGGGCGTGACCGGCCTCGCTTATGTGCAGTTCGACGATCGCGGCTTCGATCAGGCCAACGGCGGCAGCAAGCGCGTGCCGACCCCCGCGCATCTGGCCACGTCGGACAAAAACCCCGCGCGCATCCGCATGGAAGCCGGCTTTCTCGACGAGTTGGACAAGCGCGGCGACCAGATGCTCTCCAAGCTGGATCAGACGCTGAATTCGCTGTCGATCATGTTTGACGACGAGCACCGCCAGCAGATCACGGCGTCGCTGCAATCGTTCCAGAAGACGATGGACGCTTACAGCACGCTTGCGCAGCAGGCCGAGCCGACCATGCGCCGCCTGCCGCAGATTGCCGACAACCTTGATTCCACGCTGGTGGCCACGCGCAAGCTGACGCAATCGCTGGCTGACCCGAAGGGGCCGCTGATGGGCACGCTGGCCGGTGCCGGGACGGATCTGACCGCAGCCACGCAGTCGATGCAATCCGCCGCCAATGTGCTGACTTACGAAACGCTGCCGCAGCTCAACGGCTTTGCACGCGAAGCCCGTCAGGCCGTACGCGGCTTCGATCACGCCGTCACCGATTTCAACGCCCGGCCGCAAAGCGTGCTGTTTGGCCCCGCGCCCGGTGTGCCCGGCCCCGGTGAGACCGGCTTCACCGCGCCCGCAGCCCGCCAGCCCTGAGGAGATTCCATGCCGATGTTGTCTGCTGTCTTGCGTCACACACTCAGCCGCGCGCCTGCGCTGTTTGCGCTGACGGCGCTGTCGCTCTTGGCGGCCTGTTCCAGCGCCCCTGTCGCGCCGACAGCCCTGTACGACTTCGGGCTCGCCCCGGCTGCCGCTGCCGGCGCGCGCCTGCCGACCGCCTTGCGCGTGGCCGACGTGGCCGGCCCGGGCTGGATGGACGGCAACGCCATCTACTACCGTCTCGCCTATGCGCAAAGCCAGCGCACGGATGCGTATGCCAATAGCCGCTGGGTGGAATCGCCCGTGAACCTGTTCGATGCGCGCCTGCGCAACGCAGCGGCCGCACGTGGGCACGTGGTCGGCCACCCCACGCCGGATGTGCCGAGCCTGCGCGTCGAACTGGTCGATTTTTCGCAGGTGTTCGACCGGCCCGAGGCCAGCCGCGGTGTGGTGCGGCTGCGGGCAACGGTGTCGCTGGCGCGCGGTGTGATCGATCAGCGCGTGGTGCAGGCTGATGCGCCCGCACCCAGCCCTGATGCCGCAGGTGGCGTGACGGCGCTGACGCAAGCGTCGGACAAGGCCATCGGCGAGGTACTCGACTGGGTGGCGGGCTTGCCGCTGGGGGCGTCGGCGACACCAGCAACCCCTGGTGCCGCATTTGGTACGCGCCGGCGCTAACCCTTCCACCGGATGGAGGAACCATCCGTGATGTGCGGTATCGGACGCTATCATGGGCGGCTTCTTCCGAGCACGTCCGCTCCTCCTTCTACATAGCTGCTCCTTTCCGGTGACGGACTTCCACTCGCAACCCGCCGCACCCACTGCGCATCGCCACTCGCCGCTTGCACGCGCCGGGCTGGGGTGGTTCGTGCTGCTGGTCATCTACGCAAGCCTGTACCCGTTTGCTGGCTGGACGGACACCGGTGTGTCGCCGTTTGCCTTTCTGACGGCGCCGCTGCCGCGTTACAACACCGGCTTCGACATGCTCACCAACGTGTGGGGCTACATGCCACTGGGCATGCTGACGGTGCTGGCGCTGCATCCACGCATCACGGGCTGGCGGGCGGTGCTCCTGGCGCTGCTGGCTGGGCTGCTGCTCTCGGGCACCATGGAGGCGACCCAGACCTATCTGCCCACGCGCGTCTCCTCCAACGTCGATCTGGCGACCAACACGCTTGGCGCGCTGCTGGGCGCCATCCTCATGGCGCCGTTTGCTGCGCGGCTGATTGATCGTGGCGGCCTGCGCCGCCTGCGCCGCCGCTGGTTCGAGCCGCATGCCACGTTTGCGATCCTGTTGTTGCTGGTGTGGCCGTTTGCGCAGATCTTTCCGCAGGAGTTCCTGTTCAGCATGGGCGGGGTGATCCGCAGCATCCTGCTCGATCCGTCGCCGGATGCGTTTGTGGTCAACCTCGTCAACGGTTGGTTTCCGGAGCTGTTCGACTGGCACGACAAGCTGACGGCGCACCCGGAAGCACTGCAGCGCCAGGAACTGCTGGAAGCGCTCATCACCGCCTGCAGCTGGATCGGCACGGGGCTGCTGGCCACCGTAGCCATGCGCCGTGGCGCGCCCGTGCTGCGCCTGCTGGCGGCATTGCTGGCCGGCGCGCTGCTGGTGAAGGCGGGGGCGACGGTATTGCAGTTTCCGCAGGGCGGCGCGTGGGATTGGCTGTCGTCCGGCGCGCGCTTCGGGCTGGTCGTCGGCTCGCTGGTGCTGGTGCTGTTGGTGCGCCTGCCGCGCTGGCTGCGCGGCGCACTGGCGATGACGCTGCTGATCGCGCTGATCATCCTGTCCAACGTGCTGCCGCCGAGCCCGTATTCATGGGTGTCGGCGCAGGCCTGGCGGCTGGGGCGCTTCGTCCACTTCAACAGCCTGTCGCAGTGGATCGGCTGGCTGTGGCCGTTTCTGGGCCTCGGCTACCTTGCCTGGCGTGCCGAGCAGACGCAGCTTCTGCGGCGCGCCGGCAAGCGCGGCAACTAACGTCCCTCATCCATTTGTGCGAGGCATCGGCAATGCATCCCGCCGCCGTGATGTTTCGTCACGCGCCCGACACGAATTCTTTCTACCTTAGCGCCTGACTACTGACGGGCGCCGCTTGCATTGGCCTGTCATCAGGAGGCCATCCATGTGTGGGCGCCGCGCTGCCAGTCGACTGCCGTTTCATGCCGCCATTCCCCTCGCGGCAATGTTTGCGTTTGCGCTGGGCGGCTGCAATGCGGCCGATCCGCATGTGCCTGCCGTGGTGCGGGCACCGGCTTCCCCGTTATCTCCATCTCCATCCTTGCCATTTTCTAATCAGGCCGCTGCTGTGCAGAACGGTCTGGCACCACCCGTGATGCATACCGTCGACTGACCCTGTTTCCGTCAGTTCGGTGCTGCCCCGTGTTGTTCCCCCAACCCCCAAAGCACAAACACAGACAGGTAGAGAACATGACTTCCAAGAGCCGCCGTGGTTTTCTCCGTTCCGCCGCTCAGATGGCTGCTGCATCTGCAGCCATGGGCGCGGTGCCCGAAGGTATTCGCCAGGCGCTGGCGATTCCCGCCCATAACGCGCATCGCAATATCGAGGACGTGCAGCACATCGTGATCCTCATGCAGGAAAATCGCTCGTTCGACCACTACTTTGGCACGCTCAAGGGCGTGCGCGGGTATGGCGATACGCGCACTGTCACGCTGCCCACCGGCAAGAGCGTGTGGCATCAGCCGATTGCAGCGGGCGCAGGCGAAGTGCTGCCGTTCCGCCCGAGCGCGCCGGACCTCGGCCTGCAGTTCCTGGAAGACTTGCCGCACGGCTGGAACGACACGCACCGCGCGGTGAACAGTGGCCGCTATGACGGCTGGATCCCGAACAAGGGCACCACCACGATGGCGTATCTCACGCGCCACGACATCCCGTTCCACTACGCGCTGGCCGACGCCTTCACCATCTGCGACGCCTATCACTGCGCCACGCCCTGCTCGACCGACCCGAACCGCTACTACATGTGGACGGGCTACCTCGGCAACGACGGCGCGGGCGGCGGCCCGGTGATCAACAACGCCGAAGCCGGTTACGGCTGGTCCACCTATCCGGAAGTGCTCGAAGCTGCCGGCATCTCGTGGAAGATCTACCAGGACATCGGCACCGGCCTGGACGCCGCTGGCGCGTGGGGCTGGACGAACGATGCCTACATCGGCAACTACGGCGACAACGCGCTGCTGTATTTCCACCAGTACCAGAACGCACAGCCCGGCAGCCCGTTGTACGAGAAGGCGCGCACCGGCACCAACGTGTCAGCCGGCGAGGGCTACTTCGACATCCTCAAGCGCGACGTGAAGAACGGCACGCTGCCGCAAGTGTCGTGGATTGCCGCACCGGAAGCCTTCTCCGAGCACCCGAACTGGCCGGCCAACTACGGCGCTTGGTATATCGACCAGGTCCTGCAGATCCTGACCTCCAACCCCGAGGTGTGGAGCAAGACGGCGCTGTTCGTCACCTACGACGAGAACGACGGTTTCTTCGATCACCTCGTACCGCCGTTTGCTGCATCGGGCGGCAATGGTCTGTCGACCGTGGACACCACGGGCGAGTACTTCCCGGGCAACAGCAATTTTGTCGCGGGCAACTACGGCCTGGGTCAGCGCGTGCCGATGCTGGTGGTGTCGCCGTGGTCCAAGGGTGGCTTTGTGTGCTCGGAGACGTTCGACCACACGTCGATCATCCGCTTCATCGAGCAGCGCTTTGCGCGCACGCACAACGTCACGTCGCCGAACATCTCGAAGTGGCGCCGCGCGGTGTGCGGCGATCTGACGTCGGCGTTCAATTTCGCCACGCCCAACGATGGGGTGCCCGCGCTGCCGAGCACCGCAGCCTACGTACCGAAGGACCACGCGCGCCATCCGGACTACAAGCCGCTGCCGCCGCTGCTGCAAGCCGTGCCCAAGCAGGAAACCGGCGTGCGCCCGGCACGTGCGCTGCCGTACGAGCTGTTCGTGCGCGGCCATCATGACGAGGCCGCTGGCAAGTTCCAGCTCGATTTCGTCAACAAGGGCGACGTGGGCGCGGCCTTCCTCGTCTACACCGGCGGCAGCCAGGATGCACCGCGCACCTATACGGTGGAAGCGGACAAGCGCCTCTCGGACAAGCTGCCCGTGGGCCCCGGCGGTGCCTACAACTTCACGGTGCACGGCCCGAACGGTTTCCTGCGCCGCTTCGTCGGCAAGCTCACGCTGTCGGGCCTGCTGCGTCCGCACGGCCTCGCGCTGGAAGTGAAGGAAGGCTACGACGTCGCCAACGGCAACCTGGAGCTGCGCCTGATCAACCACGGCCGCACGCCTACGGTCTTCACCATCAAGAGCGCCTACACGGGCGAGAGCGTGCAGCGCGAAGTGCGTGGCGGTGACGATGCCTCGGTGTACCTGGACCTGCGCGGCCAGCACGCCTGGTACGACCTGACCGTCACGGCCAGCACCGACGCCGGTTTCGAGCGCCGCCTTGCCGGCCACGTTGAGACCGGTCGCGTCAGTGTGTCCGATCCGGCACTGAGCGCGTAAGTCGTATCCAAGCAAAGACGGCCCGCTGGCGCGGTCTGCCAGCGGGCCGTTTTCATTGCGCGACGCTCAGCGTCAGAGCTGCTTTGTATACGTGCGTGCCTGATACAGCGCCAGCGCGCTCAACCCGACGATCATCACGATCGCCAGCACATCGGCAAACGGATAGCCCCAGTAGTGCGTCATTGCGTGGTCTCCTTCGGTTCGATGTCGAGCAGGCCAGTGTCGGCCATGCGCTGGCGGCCGAACGCGGTGATTGCGTAGCGGAAATGCACCTTGCCGGTGGCGTCGTCCAGCGTGTCTTCGGGCGTCTGCACCAGGCCACCGGAGTAGAGGTCTGCCAGGATGGCGCGGATGCTGCCCGTCCAGTACGCGTCTTCGGGTTTGCCGTATTCGATGCAGGTGCGATGGGCGATGTCGCTGTCCCACAGCGTGCTGCCGCCCGCGAGCAGTTGCAGGATGTAGCCCTTCATGTGCAGTTTCATGCGTGCGTCTCCGTTGTTGCGGGGGGCACACCGCCGCGAATCACTTCAAGGTTTTTCGAGCTTTCCGACACCATCACGAAGCCCCCGAAGATCACCAGCGCCAGCCCGATCAGGAAGTACCACTCCGGAAACTGCAGCGTGAAGATGGCGGTGAAGATCGTCGCAAACATCGCATAGAACGCCCCCAGCGCCTGCCCGCGCCCCACACCGATCAGCGGGAACGACTTGTACCAGGCCACCGCGCAGAACGCGAAGGTGAGCCCGCCTGCGGCCAGCCACAGCAGCGCCTTGCTGTGCGCAACGCCGGAGACGATGTCCATCACCGGTACCGGCACGTGTGCAAATAGCGCGATGGCCGGCAGCACGAAGACGACCCAGATGATGGCCTCTGCGGTGTAGCGGATGGAAACCCCGCAGTCGGGGTCGGACACATCCATGGCGCGGCCGACGATGGCCCCTTCCAGCCCCCAGCCGATGGCCGCCATGGCGCCGCCCAGATAGCCGATCCATAGGTTGCCGCCACTGTGCGACTCGGCCAGCAATGCCGGTGCGTAGATCGCCACGCCGCCGCCGATGATGATGAGAATGCCCACCGCAGCGCGCGCGCTAATGCGCTCGTTGTACCAAAGCTTGGCCACCGTGGCACCCACCACCGGATACAGCAGGCCCGCCACCGCCGCGAACACCGCACCGACGTAGCCCATCGCCAGATACGAGCCGAAGTTCGCCATCAGCCCGCCGGCAATCGCTGCAATCACGTACCAGCGCGAAATGTGGCGGAACTGCCCCAGGGTGCGGAAGTAGTCGCCCAGCTTGCCGAGCACGGCCAGCCAAAGCCACTGGAACGCCATCACCAGCACGCTGTTGAACGCCGTGATGACGGCTGCGCAGACCAGAAAGACATGCGGGTCGGACAGATCGAGCGACGCAAACGGGCGTTCATGCCAGACGGCCGTGCCCGGCACGTACCAAGCGCCCCACAGGATGGCGGCCCACAGCGCCCAGCGGTAGCCCCACTGCAGCGTGCGTTTGTGATGTGCCGCGCGGGCGGCGGAGGAAGAAGCCAAAACCGGGTCTCCTTGTTCTGTGCGCGCCACGGGCGAAAACCCCGATGACGCTTGAGTTACTAGAGGTATAAAAATTAACTAATGGTTCTTTGAAGTCTATGCCAGCCCTCCAGGCGTGCCGGAAAAAGTCGCAACGATTGACGGGATTGTCAGAAGTTGACGTCTGTGACGTCAGGTGACGGCGGCGCGCTAGGACGCGCCCGCCTCGGGCACCGTATCGACCACGGTAATCAGATGCAGCGGCGCCGCAGTGGCCGGGTCGCGCGCCAAGGAGGTGGTCATGCGTACCGGTACGGCTGAACCATCGCCGCGTACCAATTGCAGCGTGAGCGCATACGCGGGCACCGTACCGGCGAGCAGCTCGCCGTATTGGCGCAGGTGTTGGGCGAGGTCGCTGCGGTGTGTGAGGTCGAGCAGTGTGCGTTGTTGCAGCGCCGCTTCCGGCTGGCCCAGCAGCTTGCACAGCCACGGGTTGGCGCGCAGGCAGCGGCCTTCCAGGCTGATCTGCGCGATGCCGATGGGCGCTTGCTCGAACAACGTGCGCAGCTTCGCTTCGCTGTCGCGGAAGGCGGCCTGTGCTTCCACTTCCGCCGTGATGTCCTGTGCGGCGCCAATCATCGTCGGCGTGGCGGCTGTCGGGTCCTGTGCCTCGCCTTCCTCGCGCAGATGGCGATGCGTGCCGCCGGGCAGGGTGATGGTGTATTCCACGCGATACGGCTGCCGCGTGGCGACGGCGTGGTCCAGCACGGCCTGCACGCGGGCGCGATCGGCTGGTGCGATGGCGTTTAGGTAGCGCGCCATCGTCACCGGCGTGGACTGCGGTGCCCAACCGAAGATGCGATAAGCCTCGTCCGTCCAGCGGCAGACGTCACTACCGGGTTCCCAGACCCAGCTCCCGAGGCGTGCGATCTGCTGCGCCTTGGCGAGCAGCGCCTCCGAATCGCGCAACGCGGCTTCCGCTGTATGGCGTTCGGTGGTGTCCAGGCTCAGGCCGATCATCTTGACCGGCCGGTCCTGCGCGTCGCGCACGAGCGTGGCGCGCGAGACGATCCAGCGCACCGTGTCCGGTGCTGGCGCAATGCGGAATTCATGCGTGTAGACGCCGCCCGCGGTCAGGTTCTGCGCAATGGCTGCCTGCACGCTGGGCACGTCTTCGGAGAGGACGCACTGCCAGAAGTCTTCCAGCGTGCGAATTGGCCGGCCGAACAGGCGCGCGGCATTTGGCGAATACGCCACCGCATCGGTCAGCAGGTTCCACTCCCACGTGACCACGCCGGAAATCTCCTGCGCGAACGTCATGCGTGCCTCGCTTTCCATGATGGCGGCCAGGTGTTTCTGGCGGCCTTCGCGGGCGCGGGCGTCGGTGTTCAGGCTCGCTTCCAGATCGGCAAGGGCGCGGTCACCGTAGCGCAGCCACAGCCAGTTCACGTTCAGGAACCGCGCCAACGCGAGCAGGTTGGCGTATTCGATCTCGCCGCCGCGTGTCCATTTGTGGACTGCCGAGGGTGACACGCCCAGTGCCGCCGCGACTTGCTTGAGCTGAATGCGGCCGCGTGTCAGCACGCCTTTGAGGCGGCCGGCAAAGCTGTCGTCATCAAGCGGGCCGTCGGGCGGCGGAAGTGCTGCGGCAGTCATGGAGCGGAATTTACTGAGAGTAATTCGCGACAGTATAGCGCGCCGAGAATAGCAAAAATTTATCGATATGCACAATCATTAGGTCTTAACGATTGGCCTGGGGCAGCTGATTTTTTCTAGACTATCCTTGAATTCTCTAAAGGTAAATAAAAACACCAACAGTGAATTTATGGGTCGCCGCGCCGAATGACGTCTGCCAAGACGCTACGGTGTCGGCATTTCGGGCGCCGTCTTCTTTGTGCGCCAGCCATCCAAAGGGGTACTGGATATGACGCAAGCTTCCCTTTCTACTGACTTCCGTTCCGCCACACTGGCTCCTCGTCTTGATCTGTACATCGACGGCCAGTGGGAGCAGCCCGAAGGCGGCGTGTACCGCGACATCGTCGATCCCGCCACTGAGAACGTCCTGACGCAGGCCGCCGACGCCTCCGTGGCCGATGCGCAGCGCGCCATTGCCGCCGCCCGCCGCGCATTTGACGAAGGCCCGTGGCGCAACACCGGCACGCGCGAGCGCGCCCGCCTGCTCAACCGCATTGCCGACGCCATCGACGCTGATGCGGAAAACCTCGCCACGCTCGAATCGCTGAACACCGGCAAGACCCTCATCGAAAGCCGCTGGGACATGGACGGCATTGCCGCGACGTTCCGCTATTTCGCGGGGCTGGTCGCCACGGAATCGGGCCTCATCAACGAAGCGCCGGACACGGTCATCAGCCGCACGCTGCGCGAGCCGGTGGGCGTGTGCGGCCTGATCACGCCGTGGAACTATCCGCTGCTGCAAGCCGCGTGGAAGATCGCGCCGGCGCTGGGCGCGGGTAACACGATCATCATCAAGCCGAGCAACCTGACGCCGCTGACCACGCACCGCTTTACCGAGCTGCTGATTGAAGTGGGCGTGCCGGCGGGCGTGTTCAACCTCGTCATGGGCGCGGGTGAAGCCGGTGCCGAGTTGTCGCGCAATCTGGACGTTGATCTTGTCTCGTTCACGGGCGGTGCTGCTGCCGGCGCGGCCGTCATGAATGCCGCCATCGGCAACTTCAAGAAGATCGGCCTGGAGCTGGGCGGCAAGAACCCGAACATCATCTTTGATGATGCGGACTTTGATACGGCGGTTGATTACGCGGTCAACGCGGCGTTTTTCCACGCGGGGCAGGTGTGCTCGGCAGGCTCGCGCCTGATGCTGCAAGACGGCATTCACGACCGCTTTGTCGATGCGCTGGTCGAACGCGTGAAGCGCATCCGCCTGGGCAACGGCTTTGCCGAGGGTACTCAGATGGGCCCGGTGCAGTCGGCGTTCCAACGCGACAAGATCCTCAAGATGATCGAAGGCGGCGTGGCCGAAGGCGCAGTGCTGCGCTGCGGCGGAAAGGCGCCGGAAGGCAAGGCATTCGAGCGCGGCTTCTGGCTGGAGCCGACCGTGCTGGCCAATGTGCGCGACGACATGAAAATCGCCACAGAAGAGATCTTCGGTCCGGCACTCACCATTGAGCGCTTCTCTACCGAAGAAGACGCCGTGCGCCGCGCCAATGCCACGCCGTACGGCCTGGCCGGCGCCGTTTGGACGGCCGATCTGAACCGCGCCAACCGCGTGACCCGCGCACTGCGCTTCGGCACCGTGTGGGCCAACGACTATCACCCGTACTTCCCCGAGGCACCGTGGGGCGGCTACAAGGCCAGCGGCATTGGCCGAGAGCTGGGCCGCGGCGGCCTGGACGAGTACACCGAACTCAAGCACAGCTACATCAACCTTGCACCGCAGCCGATGGGCTGGTTCGGCGCGGACGCTGAGTAAGAACGGGAGGGCATGTTTTGACGACGAACACCGTACAGGAATACGACTACATCATCGTGGGCGCGGGCTCGGCTGGCTGCACGCTGGCCGCGCGCCTGACCGAAGACCCGGACGTGACCGTGCTGCTGCTCGAAGCCGGCGGCCCCGACCACCGCTGGGATTTCCGCACGCAGATGCCGGCCGCGCTGGCGTATCCGCTGCAGGGCACGGCGTACAACTGGGCCTACGAGACCGAGCCCGAGCCGCACATGAACAACCGCCGCATGTCGCAAGGGCGCGGCAAGGGGCTGGGCGGCTCGTCGCTCATCAACGGCATGTGTTTCATCCGCGGTAACGCGATGGACTACGAGCGTTGGGCGAGCGATTTCCAGTTGGATGACTGGACGTATGCCGATTGCCTGCCGTACTTCCGCAAATCCGAAACGTATGACAAGGGCGCCAACGACTGGCACGGCGATTCCGGCCCACTGCAAGTCACCACGCCCAAGCGTGATAACAGCCTGCTGTTCCACGCCTTCATCGAGGCAGGTGAGCAAGCCGGCATTCCAGCGACGGATGACTTGAACGGCTACCGCCAGGAAGGTCTCGGCCCGATGGACCGCACCGTCAATGCCAAGGGTCGCCGTGCCAGCACGTCGCTCTGCTATCTCGACAACGCGCGCAAGCGTGCCACGCTGACGGTGCTGCCGCGCGTGCTGGCCGATCGCGTGATCTTCGAGGGTACGCGCGCCGCGGGCGTAGAAGCGCTGATGGACGGCAACCGCGAAACCTGGCGGGCGCGTCGTGAGGTGATCGTCGCCAGCGGCGCCATCGCTTCACCGCAGTTGCTGCAGCGCTCCGGCGTGGGCAATGCCGATGAGTTGCGCGCGATGGGCATCCACTCGGTCGCGCATCTGCCGGGCGTGGGCCAGAACCTGCAGGACCATCTGGAGATGTATATCCAGTACGAGTGCCTGCGTCCGGTGTCGATCTATGAGTCGACGCTCTGGTACAACAAGCCGAAGGTCGGTCTGGAGTGGTATCTGAACGGCACGGGTGCCGGCGCCAGCAACCACTTCGAGGCCGGCGGCTTCATCCGCAGTGACGACAGCTTCGAGTGGCCGAACATCCAGTACCACTTCCTGCCGCTGGCCGTGAATTACGACGGCAGCAACCCGGTGAAGATGCATGGCTTCCAGTGCCACGTTGGATCGATGCGCTCGCCGTCCACGGGTTACGTCAAGCTCGCCTCGCGCGATCCGCGTGACAAGCCGCGCATCCTGTTCAACTACATGGCGCATGACGTGGATTGGCGCGAGTTCCGCGCGGGTGTGCGCATCACGCGCGACATCATTGCGCAGCGTGCGTTCGACCAGTACCGCGGCCGCGAAATCAGCCCCGGCCCGAGCGTGCAGACCGACGCCGAGATCGACGCCTTCGTGCGCCAGCACGCCGAAACCGCGCTGCACCCATCCTGCACCTGCAAGATGGGTGACGCTTCCGATCCGATGGCCGTGGTCGACAACGAAGGCCGTGTGCATGGGCTCGAAGGCCTGCGCGTGGTCGATGCGTCAATCATGCCGCGCATCGTCACCGGCAACCTGAACGCGCCGACGATCATGATGGCGGAGAAGATCGCCGACCGCATTCGCGGCGTGGCGCCGCTTGAGCGTTCGGATGCGGCGTTCTACGTGCATGGCAAATCGCCGTTGCAGGCGCCGGCCAAGCCGCTGGTGGCCAACGAACTGGTGACGGCCTGATGCGCTGGCGCGAGGTCGCGACGATGCTGGGCGGAGCGACTGCATGCGCTGCCGCGCTGCCCGCATTGGCTGATGAAGTATCGGCTGACGAGGACAAGCGCTGGTCAGCCAACACATCGGTCGTGTCGCAATACGTGTCGCGCGGCTTACGCCAGAGCTGGGGAAAGCCCGCCTTGCAAGCCGGTATCGACTACACGGCACCGAGCGGCTTTTATGCCGGCGTCTGGGGCTCGCAGGTGAGTAACCACGTTATCGCCGGCGCGCATGCCGAGATCGACACGTACCTCGGCTATGCCACCACCGTTGCGCACGACATCGAGCTGACTATGACTACCGGCCTCTATCGCTACTGGTATCCGGGTGCCCGCTATGACAAGGCCTTCGCGGGCGGCCCGGCCACCGGCTACGACTACACGGAATGGATGGTCGGCGCGGGCTGGCGCAGTGTGTCGGTCAGGTTGTGGACCACGCTATCGAACTACTTCGGTTTTGATGGCAACTCGCTAGCTGACGGCATCGACAAAGGCAGCCGTGGTTCGACCTATGCCGAGGCCAACTGGAACGTGCCATTGCCTAACGATTTCACGCTCGGCCTGCATATCGGCCACGAGCACGTGCGCAACCACAGCGCATTCAGCTTCACCGATTACCGCGTTGAACTCTCGCGGCCCATCAACAAATTCTTGACGCTGTCCGCTGCCTTCACGGGTGCGGACGCGCCTGCTTACGCCCATCAGCTTTCCGCGCGCAACGGCATCGACCGCATGACGCTCGGCCGACATACGGTCGCGCTCAAGCTGACAGCGACGTACTGAGCGGCGGGCGCCGGCGCTCTACCTGAAAACCTTTTCCCACAACCGCTGCTTTTACAGCACACACCATGGCCTCCCTGGGTTTTACCGACGTTGTCGGTCTGGTCGGCGTTGCCGCTTATGTCTCCGCGCACTTCGGTGTGCAGGTTTTGCATAAGCCGCCGACCGGCGCATTTGCCGTTCGTCTCAACCTGCTTGGACCAGCTTGCATCCTGATTTCACTGATGGGCTCGTTCAACCTCGCGTCGTTTCTCACGCAATTCTTCTGGCTGGCGCTGACACTGATGGGCTGGTGGCGTAACAAACAGGCGGGACGGGAGGTGATGGAGGCGCCAAGTGCGCCGCGCCCAGGCCAACCCGCGCAGTAACGGGTTCGTGCCTAACCATGAAGACCGCGCCATCGTGCGCGGTTTTTTGTGGGTAAGGCGTCGAGCGGTGATCACTGGGCTAAGGGAACACGCTCCGCGCCGACATGAGGTCGTGCATGGCGAAAGCTGCACATTTCGAGGCGGCACTCTCACGTAATCGTCAATTGTTGATAATTAAAGAACAGTATTTTCTTTGAATTAACATTTATTCATATAAGGCAACGATCTATTCTGGTCTCAAGCGCAACGAACTGAGCGCAACCGAACATCCAGAACCATCAGGAGCCCGTCATGAACACCCGTCTCGCATCCGTTTTTTCCCGTCGCAGCCTGCTGGCCCTGGTAGCCACGGTTTCCGCCTCTGCCGCGCTGCTGTCGGCCCATCCGGCTGCCGCTGCCGTGCAGGCCAACGTTGATCCGTACACGCAAGGTGCTGTCACCAAGGCGGACCCGTACACCCAGGGCGCCGCTGCCAAGTACGACGTCTACACGCAAGGTGCCGACCGTCAGGCCGATACCTACGGTTACCAGTCGTGGAAGAACGACCGCTTTTATCCGTACACCGAAGGTGCTGTTGGCAAGTTCGACCCATACACCGAAGGTGCCCTGGCCAAGGCTGATCCGTACACCGACGGTGCTGCCGCCAAGTACGATCCGTACACCCAAGGTGCTGTCGGCAAGGCTGACCCCTACACCGATGGCGCACTGGCCAAGGCTGATGCGTACACCGATGGCGCCGCCGCCAAGTACGACGTCTATACGCAAGGTGCCGACCGCCAGGCTGATACCTACGGCTACCTGTCGTGGAACGGCGATGCCTCGTATCCGAACGCCGCTTCACGTGGCTGATCTGCGCACCTGATCGAGCCGCACCAAAGCAAAAGGGCCTTGGGGTTGAACCCAAGGCCCTTTTTGCTTGTGCAGCGTTTTTGCTTTTCGATCAGACCACGCCAGCTTCGTGTGCTTGCTGATCGGCGTGGTACGAGCTGCGCACCATGGCGCCCACGGCAGCGTGCGTGAAGCCCATTTCGTAGGCCTTCTCTTCGAACATCTTGAAGGTGTCCGGGTGCACGTAGCGCAACACCGGCAGATGGTGGCCCGACGGTGCCAGGTACTGGCCGATGGTCAGCATGTCGATGTCGTGCTCGCGCATGTCGCGCATGACTTCCAGGATTTCCTCGTCCGTCTCGCCCAGGCCGACCATCAGGCCGGACTTGGTCGGCACGTTCGGGTTGCAGGCCTTGAAATCCTTCAGCAGCTTGAGCGAGTGCGCGTAGTCGGCACCCGGGCGGGCCTGCTTGTACAGGCGCGGCACCGTTTCCATATTGTGGTTCATCACGTCCGGCGGACATTCCTGGAGGATGTCCAGCGCCTTCTCAAGGCGGCCGCGGAAGTCCGGTACCAGCACTTCGATGCGCGTGGCCGGCGACAGTGCGCGCGTGCGCGAGATGCAATCGACGTAATGCTGGGCGCCGCCGTCACGCAGGTCGTCACGGTCGACGCTGGTGATGACGACGTAGTTGAGCTTGAGCTGGGCGATGGTCTTGGCCAGATTCTCCGGCTCGCGCGCGTCGAGCGGGTCCGGGCGGCCGTGGCCGACGTCGCAGAACGGGCAACGGCGCGTGCACTTGTCGCCCATGATCATGAACGTGGCGGTGCCCTTGCCGAAGCACTCGCCGATGTTCGGGCAGCTTGCCTCTTCGCACACCGTCACGAGGTTGTTGGCGCGCAGGATGTCCTTGATCTCGTAGAAGCGCGAGTTGCCGGTGGCGGCGCGCACGCGAATCCAGTCCGGCTTCTTGAGCTTCTCGGCCGGCACGATCTTGATGGGGATGCGTGCGGTCTTGTCGAGCGACTTCTGCTTGCGAGTGGCGTCGTACGGTTCGTTCGACAAGGTTGTGGCAGAGGCAGCGTCAACTGCGGCGCCAGTGGCGGAATCGGTCATCGTGTTCTCCGCGTGTGCTTGTGACACACGCTAGTCAGTCCTGCTTGCCAGTCGCTAGCTGAAAGCGGCCTCGGCGGGTTGCGCTTGCGCGCGTTGCTGCAATTGGGCGACCAGCGCATCGGCCAGGTCGCGGGAAACGGTGTGCCAGTCGGTTGCATCCACGGCACGCCCCGACGCATTACGGGCGCCGGCGGTCACCATGTCGACGGTCTCCAGGCCGGCATAGCCACACGGATTGATCTGCGTGAAGGGCGACAGGTCCATCGCCAGGTTCAGGCTCACGCCGTGATAGCTGCAGCCGTTGCGGATCTTCAGCCCCAGCGCGGCGATCTTGGCGCCAGCATGCGGCCCGCTCGACAGATAGATGCCGGGGGCACCAGCCTTGCGTTCGGAGGCGACATTATACGTGGCGAGCGTCTCGATGACGGCCGCCTCGATGGCGTCGACCAGCGCCTTCACGAACAGCCCGCGGCGGCGCAGATCCAGCAAAAGGTAGGCAACGACTTGGCCGGGGCCGTGATAAGTGATCTGCCCGCCACGGTCGACTTTCACCAACGGGATGTTGCCTGGCGCCAACAGATGTGCCGGATCGCCGGCCAGACCGAGCGTGAACACCGGCGGGTGTTCGACCAGCCAGATCGTGTCGGGGGTGTCGGGGCCGCCGGGTTTGCGCGCAGCGGTGAACGTCTGCATCGCGTCGAAGCAGGCTGCGTAGTCCTGCAAACCGCGTTCGACGATGTCAATCGGAATCATGCCCGCGAGTGTAGCGCAGGGCCGCCCAAGCTGCCCGGCGCCTTTGCCCGCTTCGCTCGCAGGGTCGGGCCAAAAAAGACGATGCCGACGCGATGTGGGGCATCGGCGTCGGCATCGGGCTTTTGCGGCAGATGCCGCAAAAGGAGGCTGAAACGGGTTTGGGGCTCAGGCGGCTACGACGGGCGTATCTGCGTGCTCATTCCAGCCGAGCGCGGCGAGCGTATGGCGCCAGCCGTTCGTGACGTGCCACGGTTTGCGCGGCAAGTGGCCACCGGTGGCTTCCACGGCCAGTGCGACGGGGCCGAGGGCTTTCGGGTCCACCGAAACGACGATTTCCTCGCCGCGCTTGACGGCAACGCTGCCGCCCGCATGCAGCCATTCGTCGCCGGCTTTATTCTCGTGCGTGATCCATACGTCGCGCCCGTAGGCTTCTTCGACGCGCAGATTCTGGTTGGCCGGCATGCGCAATGCCATGACTTCGCCGGGCTGCAGGGTGAATACAATTTTTGTTAGTACAGCTTTCATGATCGGCTCCTTCACGGCAATGGGACGGGGCCTTGCCGTTGAAGGAAGTCTAGGCGCTTGGTTGCCTTGTACCAAACGATATATATTGCGTTTCTTGATAGCGCAGCTCACATAGGAAAACACGCAGCGCTACGAAAATCCGGAGGGAAAGATGACCGAAATCCGCGAGCCCATGCGCTTGCCATCACTTGGCGCGCTGCGGGTGTTCGAGGCGGCGGCCCGCTATGAGAGTTTTTCGCGTGCGGCGACGGAGTTGTTTGTCACGCACGGCGCCGTCAGCCACCAGATGCGCACGCTGGAAGAGGAACTGGGTGTGCCGCTGTTCGAGCGGCGCGGCAAGCGCGTCGTGCTTACGCACGCGGGCCGTGCCTATGCCGATCGGGTGCGCGAGGCGCTCGACCAGATCGCCCAGGCCACGCATCAGTTGCGCGCCGGCAACCGCGACAACCGCTTGGCTATCAGCACGATGCCGTCGTTTGCGGCGCGCTGGCTGACGCCGCATATCGGTACCTTCATCGAGCGCCATCCCGAGCTGGAGGTGGAGCTGTTCTCCAGTCCCGCGCTGGTCGACTTTGCGCGCGAAGAGATGGACGTGGCACTGCGCATGGGGTCGGGCAACTATCCGGGTCTGTACGTGGAAAAGCTGCTCGACGACGTGTTTTTCCCGATCTGCAGCCCATCGTTCAACGGTGGACGCCTGCCGCGCACGCTGGCCGAGATGGCGAGCATGACTCTGCTGCGCAGTGAGGGCGAGGCGTGGAAACCGTGGTTTGATGCGGCCGGGGTGGAGGGGTTTGTGGAGCCACGCGGCGGGCTGATGTTCCAGGATTCGTCGTTGCTGCTGCAGGCCGCGGCAGCGGGGCAGGGTATTGCGCTGATCCGCCCGACGCTGGCCTTCAATGATTTGTTGACCGGTCGCGTGGTACGCCTGTTTGAGACGACGATCCCCTGCCCGTGGAACTACTACTTCGTGTGCCCGCACAGCGCGCTGCAGACGCCCAAGATGCAGGCGTTCCGCACGTGGCTGCTGCCGGAGATTGCGGCCTTCAGGCTCAAACTGGCGGGGCTGATGAACGACAACACGGTCTGTCTGGGCCACGTGCCCAAGGGCTAAGACTTGGCGTCGTACAAGAGAAAACGCCCCGGGCAGGACCGGGGCGTTTTGCGTGGTTGCGCAGAAGTGCGTTACAGCACGATCTTGACCATCGGATGGCTCGTCAGCGCCTGATACAGCGCATCGAGCTGCTCGCGGCTGGTCGCTCGCACGATCACCGTCAGGCCCAGATAGTTGCCGCTGGAAGACGGGCGTTTTTCCAGGCGTCCCTCGTGGAACTCCGGATCGTGCAGGCGGACCACCTCGATAATGGTCTGGGCAAAGTCGTCGTGCATCGGCCCCATCACCTTGATGGGAAAATCGCTCGGGTACTCAATGAGCGATTGTTCGGGCGGGATGTGGCCCGGCGGGGGGGTGTGAGAGGAGGTCATGTCGAAGTAAATAGGGACGATTACTTCTTTTTAAACCACAGCTTGACCGCGTCGATCGTGCGGCCGACGAAGCCGGCCTCGGGCACGCCTTCGAGCGCCACCACCGGGAATTCCGACACCACGGTCGAACCGTCCATCACCTTGACCGTGCCCAGTTGCTGGCCTTGGGCGATCGGGGCGATCAGCGGATCCTTGCGCTCGAGCACCGGCTTCAGGCGGGCGCCCGCGCCCTTGGGCACGGTGATCCACTTGTCTTGCAGCACGCCCAGCTTCACGCTCTTGGCCTGGCCCTTGTACACGTCGGGCGTCTGCAGCGCAGTTTGGGCCTGATACAGGCGGACCGTGTCGAAGAACTGGTAGCCGTAGTTCAGGACCTTCAGGCTTTCCTGCGTGCGGATGGCGTCGCTCTTGGTGCCGATGATGACCGACAGCAGGCGGCGGTTCGCGCCCGGCACGTCCGGCAGCGGACGGTTGGCCGATGTGACGAGGCAGTAGCCGGCCGACTTGGTGTGGCCCGTCTTGCCGCCGTCGACGGTCGGATCAAGCCACAGCAGGCGGTTGCGGTTGGACTGCTTGATGTTGTTATAGGTGAAATCCTTCTGCGAGTAGAACTTGTAGTCCTGCGGGAAATCCTTGATCAGCGCCGCGGTCAGGATCGAAAGATCACGTGCGGTGGAGTAGTGATTCGGATCGGGCAGGCCGGCGGCATTCGCGAAGTGTGTGTTCTTCATGCCAAGGCGCTCGGCTTCGCGGTTCATCAGCATCACGAAGTTGGTCTCGGTGCCGCCGATGGCTTCTGCCAGCACAAGTGCCGCATCGTTGCCCGACTGGATAATCAGGCCTTGCGTCATCTCGCGCACCGAGGCGGGCTTGCCCGCTTGCAGGAACATGCGCGATTCGTCCGTCTTGACGGTGCGCACGGTCTCGGTGGGCGTGATCATCTGGTCGTACTTGAGTTTGCCGTCACGCACGGCTTCGAAGACCAGGTAGGCCGTCATCAGCTTGGTGAGCGAGGCGGGCTCGATGCGCTCGTCCGCGTTGGCGCCGCCGAGCACCTGGCCGCTTGTCACATCGGTCAGCATCCACGAGCGGGCCGCGACCTGTGGGGCGGGCACAGGCTGCGCCGCGGCAGGCAACGCCGTGACCAGCACGGCGGCGGCCACGACGGTAGCGGCGGCGGAATGGAAGGCGGAAGGCGTGAAACGGGTCTGCATGTCGGGTCCTGCTGTCTGCTTAGGGGAGGGGGGCTCTGCGACACCGCGCACCGGGGGAGGCGCGGCATCCGGAAAGTCAAAGGTGAAAGTTACGGCCGTGGCGACCAGGCGCCGGTAATGAGTTGCCTGATCAGGTGCAGCTTGCGGTGAAAGAAATGATCGGCGCCCGGGATGACAATCACAGGCAGCTCTTGCGGCCGCGCCCAGTTGAGCACGTCGATGAGCGGCACGGTGTCATCCTGTTCGCCGTGGATGATGATGGTGTCAGCCGGCACCGGCGCCACGTCCCAGCGTGAAGTGGCGGTGCCAACCAGCGCCAGGCGCTCGGCGGGTTTGCCGGCCTCGGCCAGGCGGCGTGCCACCTGCGACACGACAAAGCTGCCGAACGAGAAACCGCCCAGCGCCAGCGGCAGCGTGGCCACGTCGGCGGACCACTCAGTCTGCGTGCGCATCCAGTCGAGCACGGCCAGCATGTCGTCCTGCTCGCCGATGCCGTTGTCATGCGTGCCTTCGGTCTTGCCGACGCCACGGAAGTTCAGGCGCACCGTCACGTAGCCGAGGCCGACGAAAGTGCGTGCCAATGTCTGCGCGACCTTGTTGTCCTTGGTGCCGCCAAACAGCGGATGCGGATGGCCGATCAGCGCCAGGCCGCGCGGGGCGGTGTCAGGCAAGTCGATCGAGAGGTCGATCTGCCCGACCGGGCCGGGGATCAGGCGTTCTTCGGTATGAACGTTCATGGAAACGCAGATGCAGTAAAGCGCTGGCTCACGCTCAGTGTTGTGATCAGGCAGGGCGATCAATCATCAGCCGTTCGACCGGTTTGCCTTCAATCAGATGGCTCTGGATGATCTCGTCGATGTCTTCCTTGTCGACAAAGGTGTACCAGACGGCCTCGGGGTAGACCACCATGACCGGACCGAGTTCGCAGCGGTCCAGACAGCCGGCCTTGTTGATACGCACGCGGCCTTCGCCGTTGATGCCCAGCTCCTTGCAGCGCTTCTTGGCGTATTCCTGCATGGCCTTGGCGCCGAAATCGGCACAGCAGCGCGAGCCGTCCTCGCGTTCGTTCAGGCAAAAGAAAACGTGATGCTGGTAGTGGCTGCTCATGGGCGGACCGAGAGGACTGGGAGGGCGGAGCTGGCGGCGCGCGGGCAGGGCGGGAAAGGCATCCTGGCGTTGCGCACACATGTGGATTTGCGTAACGAGCCGGCATTATACGGCCCCGATGCCCCGTGCCTTCCGGGTGCTGGCGTGGGTGCGAAACAACGGCGAACGGCGCGATGCTGCGTCGCAACATGTTTTCCGGATATCTGGACGCCTTCCGTGCGCGGATTCCGGGATTGACGACGGCTAGGCCGGGTGCCATCGTAGTCACACCAAGCTGGCACAAGGGCTGGCGGGCCGCCGGTGAGGAAATTCAACATTGGCATAGCCCTTGCAATAAAGAGCGACCTGCTGCGGCGCTTTGGAAGAATCGGGCCGGAAGCATCGGCGCATCGAGGCAGGAGAGAGACCACACCAGGGCGGGTCGGACCGGGCGAGCAATCGAGCGCACGGCCGGTCTGTGACACTCGAGGAAGACATGAAAAAACCGTTCTACAAAATCCTGTACGTACAGGTGCTGGCGGCCATCGTTATCGGCATTCTGCTGGGCCATTACTCGCCCGAGCTGGCCGTGAAGATGAAGCCGCTGGGCGATGGCTTCATCCAACTGATCAAGATGGTGATCGGGCCGATCATCTTCTGTACGGTCGTCTCCGGCATTGCCGGCATGCGCGACATGAAGAAGGTGGGCCGCGTGGGCGGCAAGGCACTGCTCTACTTCGAGGTCGTTTCCACATTCGCGCTGATCATCGGTCTGGCAGCCGGCCATATCTTCAACCCGGGCTCGGGCTTCAACGTTGATGTGAACACCATCGACGCCAAGGCCGTGGCGCAGTACGCCGCCAAGGCGCATTCGGCCAGCACGGTGGACTTCCTGCTGAACATCATTCCGAGCACGGTGGTGGATGCCTTCGCCAAGGGCGACATCCTGCAGATCCTGCTGATCGCGCTGCTGTTTGGCGGTGCGCTGTCCGCCATGGGTGAGCGCGCGCAGATGGTGACGGACTTCATCGACCAGATTGCGCACGTGTTCTTCCGCATCGTGCACGTCATCACGCGCGTGGCCCCGATCGGCGCGTTCGGCGCCATGGCCTTCACCATTGGCAAGTACGGCGTGGTGTCGCTGGTGCCGCTGCTCAAGCTGATCGGCACGTTCTACCTGACGGCCATCATCTTCGTGGTGGTGGTGCTGGGCACCATCGCCAAGCTGACGGGCTTCAACATCTTCCGCTTTGTGGCGTACATCAAAGAAGAGCTGCTGATCGTGCTGGGTACGAGCTCGTCGGAATCGGCACTGCCGCACCTGATGGAAAAGATGGAGAAGCTGGGCTGCTCGAAGTCGGTGGTGGGCCTGGTGGTTCCGACCGGGTATTCGTTCAACCTGGACGGCACCAACATCTACATGACGATGGCGGTGATCTTCATCTCGCAGGCGTTGAACATCGAGCTGACCTGGACGCAGCAGCTGACCATCCTGGCGGTGGCGATGCTGACCTCCAAGGGCGCTTCGGGCATCACCGGTGCGGGCTTCATCACGCTGGCGGCCACGCTGGCCGTGGTGCCGGACATTCCGGTGGCGGGCATGGTGCTGATCCTGGGTATCGACCGCTTCATGAGCGAGTGCCGCGCCCTGACCAACATCACCGGCAATGGCGTGGCCTGCGTGGTGATCTCGGCCTGGGAACGCGAGCTGGATCGCACGAAGCTGGCCCAAGTGATGTCGGGCAAGCGCGGTGTAAGTGTGCCGGCCGCTCCGGCAGCTTGATCGATCAGCCTTGGTGGGCCCTGCAGGTGCCACCGGCTGAGCGCGTATGATTGCGGGGCCTGTCTTCCAGACGGCCCCGCTTCTTATTTGGAGCGCCTCGTGACACGCACGACGGCCAACACAGCCTTGGAAGGCACGGCAACACCCTCCGCCGCCGATCTCCAGCCGATGTCCGATCCCGATTTCTCCTTCACCAGCGCTCCCGGCTCGCGACGCGGCTTCTGGTGGCTGGTGGCGCTCGGGCTTGTGGTGGTGATGGCCTTGGTGTGTGCAACCACCTTTGTCGTGGCGTGGAACCGGGGCCTCACGCAGGCCCAGCAGGCCGCCGGTGGCCGGGTTGACCGTTATGCCGCCAACCTCAAGAGCACGCTCGACCGCTACGAATACCTGCCGGCGCTCGTCGCGCTGCATCCGTTCATTCACGATCTGCTGGCCGATCCGACGCCCGCCAACGTCGAGCGCGCCAACCGCTATCTGCGCGAAGTCAACGACCGCGCGCACGTGACCGCCACCTACGTGATCGCCCCGAGCGGCAAGGCGCTGGCTGCCTCCAACTACAACCAGCCCGACAGCTTTGTCGGCGCAGAATACCGGTTCCGGCCGTATTTTCAGCAGGCAGCGGATGGCCATGTCGGGCGCTTCTACGGCATCGGCATCACGCGTGAAGAGCCTGGCTATTACATCTCGCAGCCCGTCATGCAGGACGGCCGCGTGATTGGCGTGACGGTCGTCAAGCTCAACCTCGAATGGTTCGGCCGCGCCAGCCACGATGCATCGGAACCCGTGATGGTGGCCGATGAGAACGGCGTGATCTTCCTGTCGTCCGTGCCCGCCTGGCAGTACCACACCGTCGAGCCGCTCACGCCCAAGTTGCAGGCGCAGTTGAAAGCGACGCGCCAGTACTTCCGCAAGCAGATCACGCCGCTGCCGCTGCAGCCCGAAACGCCGGCCTTTCTGCGATTGACCGGCCGATTGCCGGAAGGCGCCGAGCTAATCCGCGTGGGCGAGCGCACGAACGCCACGCGCTATCTGCAGGTCTCGCGCGATCTGGTCGAACCCGACTGGACGCTGATGTACCTCACCCCAGTCGACCCGGTGATGAGCGCCGCGCGCAGCGCTACGGTGGCAGCGGCGTTTGCCTTTGCGTTTGCGTGTCTGCTGCTGTTCTACTGGCGCCAGCGCCGCTTGCGCATGATGGAAATGCTGCGCAGCCGCAGGATGCTCGAAACAGCGTATGACCAGCTCGAACGCCGCGTCGAAGACCGCACGGCAGACCTGATGGCGACCAACGAGCAGCTTCAGCACGAGATTGTCGATCGCACGCGCGCCGAAGCCGAACTGCGCGCCACGCAGGACGAACTCGTGCAGGCCAGCAAGCTCGCCGCGCTCGGCCAGATGGCCGCCGGTATCACGCACGAACTCAACCAGCCGCTGGCCGCGTTGCGCACGTTCTCCGACAACACGCGCATCCTGCTCGAACGCGGTCAGCACGGTGCCGCCACCGACAACCTGCAGGCGATTGCCGACCTGACCGAGCGCATGGGCAAGATCACCGCGCAGCTCAAGCTGTTTGCGGGCCGTTCGCGTCGCAAGGTGGTGGATGTGCAGGTGCGCGTCGCGCTGGATCACACGCTGGCGCTGCTGCGCCCGCGGCTGGGCGATGTGCGATTGGAATTGCGCTGGCGCATTGCTGAGGTTGAAGCCATTGTGCGTGCCGATGAGCTGAAGCTCGAGCAGGTGCTGATCAACCTCGTCGGCAACGCACTGGATGCCATCAGCGCCAACGAGAACGCACGCTCAGGCCGCATCGACATCGACATCGGCCCCGCAGACGGCGCATCGTCGCAACTCAGCACGCAGTTGAGCATTACGGTGCGTGACAACGGCCCCGGCATTGCGCCCGACGCCATGCCGCACCTGTTCGAGCCGTTCTTCACTACCAAGGAGATCGGCCAGGGGCTGGGCCTCGGGCTGGCCATTTCCACCAGCATCGCGCGCGACTTTGGCGGCTCGCTGTCGGCGGCGAACATGCCGGGCGGCGGGGCGCAATTTACGCTGACATTGGTACGCGCCGAAGTCACCTCCGCGGCGTCCACCTGATCCGTTTTTCACACAGATACGAACCATGTCCGAAGGCTTGAACGTTCTCTTCATCGAAGACGACCCGCCTGTGCGTCAGGCCACCGCGCAAAGCCTGGAGTTGGCCGGCTTTAACGTGCAGGCGTTCGGCAGCGCCGAAGAAGCCGTCGGCAAGATCGACGCCAATTTTCCCGGCGTGGTCGTGAGCGATCTGCGCTTGCCGGGCGCCAGCGGCCTGGACGTGCTCGCGCATTGCCAGTCGTTCGGCACGGGGATTCCCGTGGTGCTTGTGACGGGCCATGGCGACATCACCATGGCCGTGCAGGCGATGCGCGACGGCGCGTTCGACTTCATTGAGAAGCCGTTCCCCGCCGAGCGCCTGACCGAGACCGTGCGCCGTGCCGTTGAGCGTCGCGCGCTGGAGCTGGAAAACCGCGCGCTGCGCCGCGAGCTGGCCGGGCCGGCAGCCGGCACGCGCATCATCGGGCGCTCGCCCGCGATGGGCGCGGTACGTGCGCTGATCGAGAACGTGGCGACCACCGATGCGCCGGTGCTCATCAACGGCGAAACCGGCACGGGCAAGGAGCTTGTGGCGCGCAGTCTGCACATGCTGTCGCCGCGTCACGATCAATCGTTCATCGCGCTCAATTGCGGCGCGGTGCCCGAGCAGATTTTCGAGAGCGAGATGTTCGGCCACGAAGCGGGCGCCTTCACGGGTGCTGGCAAGCGGCGCATCGGCAAGCTGGAGCACGCATCCGGCGGCACGCTGTTCCTCGATGAAATCGAGAGCATGCCGATTGCGCTGCAGGTCAAGCTGTTGCGCGTGTTGCAGGAAGGCGCGCTGGAGCGCCTGGGCTCGAACGCCTCGGTGCGCATCGATGTGCGGATCGTCGCGGCCGCCAAGGGCGACATGGAAGCGTTGATCGACGCGGGCGGCTTCCGGCGCGATCTGTACTACCGCCTGAACGTCGTCGCTATCGACTTGCCGCCGCTGCGCGAGCGCCGCGAAGACATCATCCCGCTGTTCGAGCACTTCCTGCTCGAAGCCGCCGTGCGCTATCAGCGTCCGCTGCCGATGCTGGCCGAGCGTCAGCGCCACGAGCTGATGCAATCGAGCTGGCCCGGCAACGTGCGCGAGTTGCGCAACGCGGCCGACCGCCTCGTGCTCGGTGTCGGCCGCACGCCTGTTGTGCCGGATGCATCGGAAGACGGCATGCCGCTCAAAGAGCGTGTCGAGCGCTACGAGCGCACGGTGATTGCCGAGACGCTGGCGCGCACGGGCGGCTCGGTGCACCAGGCGGCGGACATTCTGCAGGTGGGGCGCGCGACGCTGTACGACAAGATCAAGCGGTACGGCCTTTGAGGCATCGACTGCCTCAATCAAACGGATTCAGGACGGGAACCCGGCAACCTGAGAAGTCATCGACATTGCGCGTGACGACGGTAAGCCCATGAATGAGTGCGGTCGCCGCAATGAATTTGTCGAGAGCGTGTTCAGGGTGCGGCACGCGAAGGCGTCCCCACACTTGGCTGACATCGTGATCAATCGGCAGGACGTTCTGCGCGAAGTCGGTCAGCACTGAGGTCAACCACGCCTCCAACGAGTCAGCCTGCAGGGCGTCTCCGCGATGCCGGATCAACTCCACTCCGCGTCGTAGCTCGCCAACCGTAACCACGGATAGATACAGCGCCACGCCACTGCCTTGGGCCTGACGGAAGAACGTCAGTACACCAGCGTTTGCACGATCGCGCTTGCGAATCTCGCTGATGACGTTGGTATCAATCAAATACACGCGAGCTTTCTCCGGCATCGTTGACCCGGGCGAAGTCCATGTCGCTGCCGACGTTGGGCATGCCCATCAGAACTTCCGCAAGGCTCTTGCGTGGGGTGCCGCCGAGCGCCTTGGCCAGGATGTCACGATGCTCGGCTTCGGCGCTTCGGCCGTGCGCGGCAGCCAATTCACGAAGGCGCTGGACCAGGCCTTCATCGATGTTTCGGACAATCAGGTTTGCCATCGTCGCTCCTGAAATAACGCAAAAATGATAGCAATGCTATCATTTTTGCGAGTGGTGCTATAGAGCGGCGAGACGGCACATGCTTTGGGCGCTCAACCCAGGATCGGATGGCCCCCCGCCACCGGATACCCACGCTCATCCGTTGGAACGCGCTGTGTCTGGAACGCGATCAGCAGCGCCTGGAACTTGCCGTCGATTTCCACGATGACCGCACCGTCCTGATGCGTGCCGTTCTCGCGCGAATGGTCTTTCACACCCGGCGTGTGCACGACGGGGTTGCCTTGGTTCATGTGCGTTTCGTGCAGGCCGTCCTGCTGCGGCTCGAACAGGTAACCGAAGCCGTACACGGTGACATCGCTGTGTGGCGGCCAGCCCTTGCGATCATCGTCACCGGAGTTGCCGTGGTAGACGTAGTCGATCGGCGCGGCGGTGCGATCCAGCATCAGCATGTCGTCGACGAGCGCGTTGATGTCGTTGTGCTCCGTTGCCGTGTCGAGCGCGATTGGCCGCATGTTCGGGAAGTCGACCAGCCCCGCATCACGTACGTAGTCCAGGCGCGGGAAATCACTCTGGTGCAAGCCGGGTGCGAGCGCGGCAAGGGCTGCGGTGATCGGCCACTGCAGATCTGTCGTCCACTGATACAGCACGTGGTAACCCGCAGCGCCAGCGCCCGGCATGCTCGAATCGGATTTCACGTTGGCAAGCACGACAAACTCAGAGCCATCCGGCGCTTCCACCACGATTGCGTAGTGCGGATTGCCGTTGTAGCCCTCCAGATACGGCACGCCGAACTTCAGCTTGCCCTTGAACATGCAGTAGTGATTGGCCATGCGCTCGCTCCATCCGGCAGTGTGTTCACGAGCCGCCATTGCAGCAGGCACGCGTGAACTTAGTGTGGAACGCGCATCGTCCGAAAACAAAAACGCCCGGTCAAATGCCGGGCGCTTTGCTTGGATGGGGGGCGAGTCGCTCAGGCCTGCTTGCCCAGCGTCTGCTTGAGCAGCGCGTCGAACGACGACCACTCCGGCTCGCCCACGTAACGCTTGAGGATGCGCCCATCGCGGTCGACGAGGAAGGTGGTCGGCGTGAGCTGCACGTCGCCGAAGGCCTTGGCGGCGGAGCCGTCGGCGTCCATCGCCACCTTGAAGGGCAACTGGCGCGTCTGGCTGAAGTTCATCACGTACATCGGTGCGTCGTAGCTCATTGCCACGGCCACGTATTCCAGGCCTTCGCCCTTGTACTTGTTGTACGTCTGGACCATGTTGGGCATTTCCTTGATGCACGTGGCGCAGCTCGTTGCCCAGAAGTTGACGAGGTAGACCTTGCCCTTCAGGTCGTGCGTGGAAAGCTTTTGCCCATCGAGCAGCGTGAAGGTGGCGGCGGGCACCTGTTGGGACGGCGAGAACGCACGCCAGCCGAACCAGCCGGCCACGGCCATTACCAGCACGATCACGGGCAGCAGCCAGCGGCGGCCGCCGGACGTGGCGGTAGCGGGTGCCGCGGCTGCGGAGGAAGTCAGGGTCGAGGCCATGTCGGCAACGGGTCAGGAAGGACGCGAAAACAAATGTCTATTGTAGGCCCGCTATGCCAGCGCCGCACGCCGGCCGCGACAATCCGTCCGTGGCGCGATGTGGTCGTCACTTTCCGTTGGCGAGGGCCGCCTCGTACAAGGCCAGGTCAGCCGCGGAAAAACAGCAGAAGGTGATGGTGTCCAGGCTTGCGCCATGCTCGCGCGCCGCACGCACGGCAATCGGCGTGACCAGTTGCGGCGGGAAGCCGTACACCCCGGTGCTGATGCATGGAAACGCGATGCTGCGCATGCCGTGCTTGCGCGCCAGTTCGAGGCTGTTGCGGTAGCACGCGGCCAGTAACGCCGCCTCGTCCTGCCGGCCGTTGCGCCAGATCGGCCCCACGGTGTGAATGACGTGACGCGCAGGCAGGCGAAAGCCCGGCGTGAGCTTGGCTTGCCCGGTGCGGCAACCATGGAGTGCGCGGCACGCCTCGAGCAATTCCGGCCCGGCCGCACGATGGATGGCACCATCCACGCCGCCCCCGCCCAACAGCGAACTGTTGGCCGCGTTGACGATGGCGTCGCAGTCGAGCGTGGTGATGTCGGCGCGCAGGGCATGCAAGGTGATGGTCGGGGGTGGCATGGCGCGGTTCTTGAAGAGTGGGGAGCGGACATCTCTGTCCGATAATAGGCGGCGCAGAAGCGGACCGAGATGCGGGCCGACAACATACAGGAGGCGATGTGGCAGTCACAGCAACGGCAGGCTGGCGGATCGGGTTGGGCGTGGTGGCGTGTGCGCTGCTGATGGCCTGCTCGCCCAAGTACGACTGGCGCACGGTCCATTCCAACGAAGGCGCCTACGCCGTGGACTACCCCGCCAAGCCCACCGCCGAAGCCCGCCCCATTGCCATCAACGGCCAGCGCATGCCGATGACGATGCAGGCGGCCAGCGTCGACAGCACGCTGTTCGCCATCGGCGTGGTGGAATTGCCGGCGGACGATCCGGTCTGGCGCCAGCGCGCCGTGGAAGCGCTGCGCAATGGCCTGTCGGCCAACCTGAAGGGCAAGGTGACCGAGCGCGACATCGCTGTGCAAACCGCCGCGCAGCCGCCGTTGTCATTACCGGCGGTGGAATTGATCGCCCAGGGCGCCGGCGGAGATGACCCCGCGCCGCGCCGGCTGACCGCCCGTGTGGTTGCCACGGGCAAGCGGGCCTACCAGGCTGTTGTGCTGGAATCGGGCGATGCCGCGCGCGACGCGCGCCAGCAGGAGCAGGTCGATCAGTTTCTCGCCAGCTTTCACCCGTACTAGGCCCCGGCAGGCCAGAACGGGCACAAGCGCACTGGCCGCAGGCGGTGCACAATCGTCGTCTTCCGCTTGACCGCCACACAACTCACCAAACCACCACATCACGGGGAACCATCATGACGTTGCAAGTTTGGCTGGCGTTTTTTCTGGCCGCCTGGGTGATCGCCATTTCGCCGGGGTCGGGCGCCATCTTGTGCATGAGTCACGGCCTGACGCACGGCGTACGCCGCACGTCGGTCACGATTGCCGGGCTGGAGCTGGGCATTGTCGTGATCCTGTTCATTGCGGGCGCGGGGCTGGGTGCGCTGCTGATTGCGTCTGAGCACGCTTTTACGGCCATCAAGATCGTCGGCGCGATGTACCTGATCTATCTGGGCATCGTGCAGTGGCGTACGCCCATCCAGATCGCCAAGCCCGCTGAGGGCGAACCCGTGAAAGTGTCGGGCAGCGGCGCGCGCCGTCGCTTCCTGGTCGGTCTGCTGACCAACCTGACGAACCCGAAGGGCATCTTGTTTATGGTGGCCGTGCTGCCGCAGTTCATCGATCCGGCCAAGCCGTTGCTCTCGCAGCTTGGCGTCCTGGCGGCGACGATGGTGTTCGTTGACCTGATCGTCATGCACGGTTATGCGCTGCTGGCCTCGCGGGCGCAGCGCCTGTTCCGCAATCCGCGTGCGCTGCGCTGGCAGAGCCGCTTCTTCGGCGGCATGCTGATGAGCATCGGCGCGGCGCTGTTTTTTGTGAAGCGGCAGACTGCCTGATCCGTTCCGTTAATCCGCTTTTACCCCACGCCGATACTGGATCGCCTCGCCCACGTGCGCCGCGTCGATCTGCGCGTCGCCCGCCAGATCGGCGATGGTGCGGGCGAGCTTGAGTACGCGTGCATACGCCCGGGCGGACCACGAGAAGCGCGTCATCGCGTGGCGCAACAGGCCATCGGCGGCGTCGGTGCGGGCGCAATGGAGGTCGATCTCGTGGCCGGCCAGCAGCGCGTTGCGCTTGCCTTGCCGTGCGATTTGCCGCGCATGCGCGGCGGACACACGCTCGGCCACATTCACGGTGGGCTCGCCGGGCGGGCCGTCGAGCAACTCTTCCTGCGAGGGCGTCGGCACTTCGATCTGCACGTCGATGCGATCGAGCAGCGGGCCGGAGATGCGCGCCTGGTAGCGCTCTACCTGATCCGGCGTGCAGCGGCAGGCGCGCAATGGGTGTCCGCGATAGCCGCACGGGCAGGGGTTCATTGCGGCAATCAATTGGAAGCTGGCAGGGAAATCGGTCTGATGTGCGGCGCGCGAGATGGTGATGTGGCCGGTCTCCAGTGGCTCGCGCAGGACTTCGAGCACGCGGCGTTCGAACTCGGGTAACTCGTCCAAAAAGAGCACACCTTGATGCGCGAGTGAGATTTCGCCCGGCCTCGGCGTGTTGCCGCCACCGACCATCGCCACGGCCGATGCGGTGTGATGCGGAGCCCGAAACGGCCGCACCTTCCAGCGCCGTGCGTCGAAGCCGCGCGTGGTCAGGCTCATCACGGCGGCGGCGGACAGCGCTTCGTCGTCGCTCATGTCGGGCAGCAGGCCGGGAAAGCGCTGTGCGAGCATCGACTTGCCGGTGCCGGGCGGGCCGATCATCAGCATCGAATGGCCGCCTGCGGCCGCCACCTCCAACGCGCGCCGTGCCTGCGGCTGGCCGCGCACGTCGGCCAGATCGGGATAGCTGATATCCGCATCAACTGGCGCGGGTAACGCGGGTGCGAGCTTGCGGTCGGGCGCGCTCAGGTGGTCGCACACCTCGATGAGCGTGCGCGCGGGCAACACCTTGGTGCCGCTCACGAGCGCAGCTTCGGCGGCGTTTTCGGCGGGCAGTATGAAGGCGCGGGCGAGGGGCGCTTCGCCATCGGCGGGTACGGGATTGCGCGATAACACGTACGCCATTGCCAACGCACCGCGGATCGGCCGCAGATCGCCGGACAGCGACAACTCTCCCGCAAACTCGTGCGCATCCAGATGCGTGTGCGGAATCTGCCGGCTCGCGGCGAGGATGCCCAGCGCGATGGCGAGGTCGAAGCGCCCGGATTCTTTCGGCAGATCGGCCGGCGCCAGGTTAACGGTGATGCGCCGTGCCGGAAATTCGAAGCGGCTGTTCTGGATGGCCGCGCGCACGCGGTCCTTGCTTTCCTTCACCTCGGTGTCCGGGAGCCCGACGATGGTGAAAGACGGCAACCCATTTGCCAGATGCACTTCCACCGAGACGGCGGGCGCATCGATGCCCGACAGTGCACGCGAACGCAGGACGGCCAGGCTCATCGCGCGGCCTCCCGGGTGCGTTCATGAGCGGGGAGAGGAGCAGTGAATCGTGGCATGGCGTGACAGTGCGTAACGGTGGCGAAGCCCGCCACTGTGCCAGCCGTGTTACGCCGTCATACCCGCCCGCAGCCAAATTTGACGATTCGCGCGGTGTGGGCGGCGAATCGTCGTTCATGCCCGAAGCGTCAATGCCAGCCCGTGTACACGTCGGCGCCGAAGCCTTGCAGCCCGGCCATGCCCGCATAGCCGAGATGCGTCAGCGCGAAGATGTCTTCGACGCTCTTGAGCATCGAATAGTGGTTGTACGGCGTGTTGCTGACCGTGCCCGGCTGGATGGCGGGCGAGAGCAGTACCGCGCCGATGCGCCCGCCGCCGGGGCCGGTCAGGCCGGGGGCCGGCGTGTTCGGGCCGGTGGGCTCGCCGCAGCAGGCGGTGCTGTCGTTGGTGTCGGCTTCATCGAAGGTGATGATCAGTAATCCGTCCTTGCGGAACGCGGGCGAGTTGGTGATCTGCGGCACCCATGCCCGCAGAAAGCGGTCGATGGCGGGCAGGCCACCGGCGGTCTTGCCATCGGCGCAGGTCGGGTCGTCGTGGCCGTCGTTGCACAGGTTCGGCACGATGAAGGAGAACGCCGGGGTGTTGGCCGCGCTGGCGAGGTCGGTGGCCAGAGTGTCCAGGCGCACGACGTGGCTGTTGCAGTCGGCGGCGTTGTCGATGATCGCGTGGAAGTACACGAAGGGGTTGTGCCGGGTCGCGTAGCCGTCGGTGGCGGTGGCCGTCTGTGTGCCGTCCTTGGCGTTCAGTGCCGGGTGCGCGCAGGTGGCGCTGCCGTCGCGGGTCAGATCGTTACCCATGTCTTCCATGTAGCCGCGCCAGGCGAGGCCCTTGGCGGCCAGTTGGTTGGCCACGGTCAGGACCGCCGGCGGGTACACGCAGCCGCTGCCGGTTACCTGGCCGTTCGCGTCCGGGGTCGTGGTGCCCAGCCAGTCTGTATAGACCTGACAGTCCGCCTGCGTCTGCACGTTGGGCGCCTGGCCGCTGATCATGGTCAGGTAGTTGTCGTTGCTGTTGTGGCCGGTGCCGTAGTACTGCGTGAGCAGCGCGCCCTGGGCGGTGAGCGTGTTGGCCAGATACGGCGCCTGGCTGCCGGCGCCGAAGGTCTGCGTATAGCCCTTGTTTTCCAGCACGATCACGAAGACGTGGCCGATCTGCTTGGCCGCAGGCGTGGCCGGCGTCTGCACCGGCTGCGTGGCGGGGGCGGGCGTTGTTGCGGCAGAGGAGGTGGGCGTGCCACTGTCGGCAGACCCGCCGCCGCTGCAAGCGGTCAGCAGGAAGATGAGGGTGGCGGCCAGCAGGCAGGCAGACAGCCGATCAGAGAAGAAGCGTTGCATGATGGGTGCGATGGATCAGGGAAGAGGAAAACCCAGCGCACTCGCAATCGTGCGCAATTCGTGCATGCCGGGCACGCCGCTTATGCCGTTCACGCCGGGAACGCTGCCGGTGACGGAGCCGGGACACAGCCCGCCGAACGGTCCTTGCGGCACGCTGATGGCCGGCGCGGCGAGGTTCAGTGGCGAGGTGAAATCGAGCGCGTAGGCAATCGAGTTCGTTTCTCGCAGCCCACCGCGCGCGCCCAGACTATTCAGGCCAAAGCGCCACGCCAGGAACGCGTGAATCGAGCTGGGATCGAGCGGCCAGTGGCTGACATGCCCGCGCCGCACGCGCGGCCCGATCAGCACCATCGGCACGCGAAAGCCGACGTAACCGTCGTTGCCCAGCAGCGACTCGGCCGCAGAGATGGGCCGCTTGAACGGCGGCACGTGGTCGAAAAAGCCGCCCCATTCGTCATAGGTGATCACCATCAGCGTTTTCTGCCAGCCGGGGCCGTTGCGCACTGCGTCGTAGATCTGGTTCAGGAAGGCCTGCCCGTTGCGGATGTCGGAGTTCGGATGGTCGTCTGCGGAGATGCCCTGCGGGTTCTCGCCGGTGAAGCGCGGATCGACATAGGAGAACGCGGGCAGCCTGCCGGCGGCGGCATCGGTGAGGAAGCTCCCGAACGGCTTGGAGATGCCGAGGTACTTGTTGCCGAACAGTGCCGTGAACGGCACGTCGCTGAAGTAGTAGTTGGCGGAGACGCCCTTCTCCGCACAGCGGTCGAAGATGGTTGGCAACTGGCAGGTGGCGTTTGAGTTGTGCAGGCGATCGGTCTCGCCGCACATCAGGTGGAAGCGGTTCGGGTACGTCTCTGCCAGGATGCCGCAGTGGTACTGGTCGCAGACGGTCCAGTGCTGTGCAGCGGGGCCGAAGAACGACAGATCTTCGGCGAGGTAGTAACCGATCGGGAACAGGTCGCCGGGGGTCTTGTTGGTGTCGGCGGTGCGCAGCCAACCGTCCATCTTGCCGCCGTTCAGTTGGGTGCGGCCGCCTTCGTAGCTGTGGTCGGGGTCGGCAAAGCCGCAGCCCTGGAAGCCGTACTTCGGCTCGGTTGCCAGGCGGAATGTGTTCTGCAGGTTGCCGAATGCGTCGGTGAATTGCAGGCCGGCCTGCTTGCCGTCGGCGCCAGGCAGCCAGCCGAAGTAGTGGTCGAACGAGCGGTTCTCCATGACCACCATCACCACGTGGTCGATGCCGGCCTGTTGCGGGTCCGGCAAGACCGGCGGGACCAGCGCTGACGAGGCGGGTGCCGGAGCTGGCGTGGGTGACGGCGTTGCATTGGCCGGCCCGCTACTGTTGCTGCTGTTGCCCGTGCCGTCTGCGCCGCCACCGCCGCAGGCAGACAGTCCTGCACCTGCCAGCGTGGCCGCGGCTGCACCGATCAGCCGTCGGCGCGTGCGGAAGTATTCCGGGGATTGTTCTTCTGTCATGCGTTCTCTCCTGACGTGCGGCCCAAACCGATGGCCGCGCTTGATCGGTCGCCTGCTGGGCGTGATTGCGATGGCCGGACGGTAGCGGCGCGCCGGGGCGCGTCTTTGACAGAGATGGCGCTTGGAGAAGTGACTCTTCCCTAGCGCGTTTTTCACATTTCAGGGTGGGGTGTGTTCGCCACAACAAAGGTTTGCGCATGCGCTGCCGTAACGGCGCGCTTTCCGATCACCTGCCGGTCTGTGGTTTTTTTGCAGCGCAGTGCGATGCGGGGGGGGGCGGGAATGAAAATGAAAGCGAGGTGGCGAATCGAGCATGCGTGCGTTGCGCACACGCAAAAAAAAAACCGGAGCGCAAGGCTCCGGTTTTGTTGTCGGCAAATCAATTCAGGGGAAGGCCGGCATGGCCGTGTCTTCGCCGCTGAAGTAGCCTTCGGGGTGCGTCTTCTGAAGCAGCGCGCGTACCTCTTTCACGCGCGAGCGCGGCACATCCACCATCAGCAGGATCTGCCCATCCTCCACTGCCTGCTTGAATGGTTTGAGGCGGCTGTTCGGCACCGAACTGCCAATCATGCTTGAGGCCCACGCGCCAAACAGCGCGCCAACCACGGTAGTAATGCCGACCATGCCCCACTGCGGCCCTTCACCGATGACCGGGAAGATCGCCGCCACGATGCCCGCCAGCACGCCCGCACCGCCGCCAATCACCAGCCCGTTCTGGGTGGCGTGGACGATGTCGGAAGTCTGAAGGATGTTGGCCTCATGCAAGCCGGTGAGATCGACGCCGGGCCTGGAGACGAAGTGGATGTGGCGCTCGGTGATGCGCGCCAGCAGGAGGTCGTTCATCA
Source organism: uncultured Ralstonia sp. (assembly GCA_963512445.1). GTDB lineage: Bacteria > Pseudomonadota > Gammaproteobacteria > Burkholderiales > Burkholderiaceae > Ralstonia. The sequence continues at coordinate 1,433 of CAUPMS010000041.1, read as the reverse complement.
CGCGCCGGGCGCTGGCGACGTCCGGCATCAGGAAGTAGAGGCGATGCTGCATGATCTTCTCCTCAAGCGCGGTTGCGCGTGCGTCTTAAGGACGTTCTAGATCAGTTCGTCAGCCGCAACAAGGCGGCGCATTGATCTTTTCGCTGTGCGCCGCAGCAAGGGTGCAGCGGTCGGCACAGCTTCAGCATAGATGCGCGCCCGCCGCAACACCGGGCGGCGGGTTACTGGTCCGTGGGAGCGGCAGACTTGAGTTGTGCTTCCAGCGCGGCCACGCGCGTTTCGAGGTCTTCCAGGCGGGCACGCGTGCGCGCCAGCACTTGCGATTGCACGTCGAATTCCTCGCGCGTGACCAGATCGAGCTTGGAGAAGCCCTGGGTCATCATCGCGCGCACGTTCTTCTCGATGTCGGCCGCCGGCGAGTTGCGCAGCGCTTCGCTTACGCGGTTCTGGAAGTCAGAAAAGAGATCGGTCGGTTTCATGTTGTTTGCTCCGTGTGGTCGTGCTGTCTGCGCCAAGCCGGTGCATGCACCGCAACTGTGCGTGGAAATTGCTGTGCCGTGGTGCGAAGGGTTGTGTCTGGCGCGTGGTTTCGGTGCTGCCGGCCGCGATGGTACCGGTTGAGCGCCCTGAACGGCACACCTTGCGTCAAATCTCGCTGCGATGCGGCATTGGCGGCACCACGCAATCGGGGACAGATCCAGTCGATGTAGTTTCTGCGCCCGGCTCTGCAGGCCACGGCATGGGGTTGAAATCACTCTATCACATGGTTTTTATCGCGCCGTGACGGTGTCGGCCGGTGGCGCATGAACCCGCCTGCGGCAACCGTTGGCGGGCAGCGTACGTTGCGCTGGGCGACCCGTCCCCAATTTCCCGCGCTTTCCGCCGTGAGCGTCGTAAGACGGCTTGATCGAAGGGGGCCTCCAACTGAGCGGCATCAACATGGCATGACAGTTGCAGAACCGGTGCGATTTTTTTTCCGTTCCGTTGCGACTGTCTAAAGGGGGAGAGCCGTTATGAAGAAGTTTGCGTACGCAGCCAGTCTGGTGCTGCTGACCGGTGCCGCAGCCGGTGTGTGTCAAACCGCCATTGCACAGACGGCGCCGGTCGCGCCAGCCACTGATGCACCCGCGCCTGCGCCAGCCGCGCTCACGGCCAACGTCACGCTGGCCAGCCAGTACCGCTATCGCGGCATCATGCAGACCAATAACAAGCCGGCCATCCAGGGCGGTTTTGATTACGCCATTCCGGGCGGCGTGTTGCCCGAGGGCTTCTACATCGGCAACTGGAACTCGTCGATCAGCTGGCTGGGGGATTCCAACCCCAACGTCTCCGCCCCCATCGAGATGGATTTCTACGGCGGCTACAAGACCGAGATCGTCAAGGACGTGCCCATCGACGTGGGCGTGCTGCAGTACTACTACCCGGGCAGTTAT
>CAUPMS010000040.1:0-39110 GCA_963512445.1 uncultured Ralstonia sp. | reverse complement strand
CAACTCCAACCCTAAAAACAAAAATGCCGTTCAGGTCTTAACTGAACGGCATTAGGGCGCGATGCCCCGTTTTTCTTTGAGCGCTACTGGCCGTCCGCGCGCTGCTGACGCTGTATCCGCACCCGCACCGCATCAAGCCCGCTGCTGGCATCAAACGCCGCATCGTCCGCAAAGACGGGTTGCGCCAGGCGCTTCAGCGCACCGTTACCTGCGATCTCCACCGCAAGTCGAGTGCCACGCTCGAACGCGTGCCGCATCGTGTCATGCCACAGCACCGGCCGCGCCATGTTCCAGGCCAAGTCTTCAACGATGAGATTTGCGCGAAACAGTGCACGCGCGCGGCTGCTGCTGACGTAGGTGAGTTGCGGCGCGTGGGCTGGCACCTTTGCGGCGGCAGCGGCCAGCGCGGCGGCTTGTGCGTCGAGCAACGGGCAGTGCGACGGCACCGCCATGCACAAGCGCGCCACGGTGGATGCCCCTTCTGCTTGCGCGCGGGCCATGACTTGCGCGAGCGCGGCATCATTGCCGGCCACGACAATCTGCCGCTCCGCATTCAGATTGGCGACATAGGCCGGCGTTTCCGCCGAGTTGATCTGCGCGACGATGGCCGCCACTTCCGGTTCAGTCAGGCCGGCGGTGACGGCCATGCCGTAGCCGCTCGGGTAGGCGTCTTCCATAAGCTGGCCGCGCAGACGGACGAGGTGCAGCGCATCGCTGAAACCCAGCACGCCAGCTGCAACGGCTGCGGGCCACGCACCGATCGACAGGCCCGCCACCATGTCGGGTGCCGCGTCTTGCCGAACCAGCGTGCGCGCCACGGCCACGCTGGCAATCAGCAGGCAGAGCTGCACGGCCACGGTCGAACGCAACGCCTCTGCGGTATCGAGCGTGAGCGGATCAACGCCCAGCACATCGCCCGCCTCGGCCAAGGTTTGCGCGGCGGCGGGATCGTTGGGCAACGTGTGAAGCATGTCCACACGCTGGCTGCCTTGGCCGGGGAACATGAAGAGGATGCTCATGCCACATCGCTCCATGGGTCTGCAACGATGCGGGGGCCGTGGTCGGTCTTGAGCAACGTTTGATGCGGCGATGCCAACCAGTCTCGTAGCGCGAAGCCACCGTGGCCCGTGTCGATCTGACAATCGACGCGGCATTCGGTATCGCTCAGCAGATGTACGAGCTGATCGCGCTGCGCGGCCGATGGGGCATGCGGCATGCGCACGACGAGGTCGAGATCGCTGTCTGCATGCAGCACGGGCAAGCCGCTGGCGAGCGCAAAGCCCGTGCCGCCAGTCGGCCCCCAGGCCCAGCCGAGTGCGTTGAGCCGGGGCGCCAGCGCGCGCAAGGTACGCAGCGCTGCGAATGGCGCGTCGTGGGCGAGGGTGATGATGGTGGCCGCCAGTGCTTCGGGCGAGATCACGCGCGTGATGGTGGCAACGGCCACGGTGGCCGCGAAACGCTCGCTCCGCGCGCTGCCGCGCAGGCCTACCGGGATCGACCCATCCGCACCGCGCGGTGCCCGGCGCACGACAACTGGCGCCCCTTGCTGGCATGCCGTGATGGCCCAGTCTGGCAAGAGTGCGCCGTCCGTCGCCGTGGGTGTCTCAGACACCCACAGCAGATCGTGCGCGCGCGGTGGCGTGTGTGTCATCGCAACAGTGCTTGCGTGGCCAGGAACAGCACCGACGGCCCGAGCAAGCAACCGATGCCCGTATGGAACGTGGCCACCAGCGAGCCGTAGGGCACCAGGCGCCGGTCGGTGGCCGCAAGGCCCGCCGACACGCCGCTGACCGTGCCCGCCAACCCGCCGAACACCATGGCCGCGCGCGGGTTGTTCAGGCCCAACGCCTTGGCCGCGAAGGGCGTGCCGACCATCACCAGGATCGCCTTGACGAGCCCCGTGGCAATCGACAGCGCCATGACATCCGAGGTGGCACCCAGCGCCGCGCCCGTCACCGGCCCGACGATGTACGTGACGGCACCTGCGCCGATGGTGGTGACGCTCACCGCATCGGTATACCCAAAGGCGTAGGCAACGCACGCCCCGACGATGAACGGCAGCACCGTCCCCAGCAGCAGCGAGATGGCGCCGATCATGCCCGCCTTGCGTGCCTCCGTCACCTGCACCTCAAACGCTGTGGCAACGATGGCGAAATCGCGCAGCATCGCACCGCCCATCAGGCCGATGCCGCCGAACAGCTTCAGGTCGGCCAGACCACGTTCGCCACCGGTCTGCATGCCGCCCCAATAGGCGAGCGCCAGCCCGATCATGATGGCGATGGCCGAGCCGTGCACGCGCCCGAAGGTCAGCTTTTTCGACGCCCACATCGACAGGCCCATGACGATGCCGACCAGCGCGAACGCCGCCACCAGCCCGTTGTGTTGCAGAACTTTTTCTAGCATTGACAGCATGGCGGGGCTCCTTAAGCGCGGGCTTGTTCGGATTCAGGCATCGGCGGCAGGGGTTGCCGGTCTTCCGCGTTGCCCGTGCGGTTGATGAGCGCGATGCACACACCACACACCACCACCGCGCCAATCGCGCCAAGCAACGCAACCGGGCCGCCGCGCAGTGCCGTCACCACGTTCTGCGTGGCCGCCATCGCCACCACCACCGGGATGTACATCGCGCCCCAGAACGAGACGCCTGCCTCGGTGGCGGCTGGCATCAGCCCGCGCTTGTGCAGGTAGAGCCGCGCGAAGATCAGCAGCAGCATGGCGATGCCCACACCGCCCACATTGGCCTTTACGCCGATGGCCTGGCCGAGCAAGTCGCCCAGGAAGAGGCCGGCGATATGACATAGCGCCAGCAGGGTCGTACCGTAAATGATCACGTCTTTGTCTCCTGAAGGAACGGCGATGGATCGCCTGTAGTGGGTTTTTGGGTGATCGAGGGTTGGAAACTATTTTTTGTTAGTGGTGCATCCCTTGTTTCATCCCCTGCCGGGGCTGACTCACTTTCTTTGTCTTGCCAAAGAAAGTAAGCAAAGAAAGGCGCGCCCGAGATGGCGACTTCCCCTTGAATTTATGTCGCAGGTAGGGAAGGGAGGCAAACTCGCTGCGCTCAAACAAGCCTCCCTTCTTTTTCCTCCCTGCAACAGAAATTCAAGGCGCCATCTAGGGCAGGGTACGGCCACACCATCGCGGCGCATGTGTTGGCGCTCAGATGGCATTTTTTCTATTCGCTACGCTCCCTGCGTTTGTGTGTTCCATTGCGCGCGCAGGCGTTCGCGCACTTGCGATGAGGCTTGGCGCAGCGGTGCACCTTGTCGGCTTTCCAATCCGCGCGATGGGTCTGCGGCAATGTCGGCCAGCGCTGCGGCAAGTGCGGTCTGCACGGTATCGACGTCGCCCGCGTCGGGCGCGTCGGCCGATTTGACCTTCAGCAGTTTCCACAGCAGCCCGAGCGATGCGAAGCTGGCGATGTCGTACGCCATGGGCGGAATCTCTTGTGCGAGGCGTTCCAGATCCGCTACGGAGCGTAGTGTCACGCGTGCGGCGGCTGCCTTGCCCATGGCGTGCACCATCACCTCGGCATCGTCCAGTGCGAGCAGGCGATTGGCCTGATAGCCGTGTGCCAGCAGCGCGCCCGACATGGCACGCCCGACGATCAGGCCGATCACCGGGTGGCCGGCCAAGCGTGCGGTGGCGTAGGCATCCGCCGCTGCGGCCAGTGCGAGGTGGATGCCATAGGCTTCCTCGCGGCGCCCGTAGGCTTGGCTTGCCACGTCAATCACGGCGATGATGGCGCGCTTTGTGGCCTGTCCGGCATCTGCGGCCATGGCATCGCGCACGGCACGCGCGAGCTGCCAGCCTTCAACCAGGCCGACTTCGCCGTTGCGTGCGCGCGGAAAGCGGTTCTGGGCATCGGGCACGACGGCGATGTAGCGTGCGGGTTGGCCCGCCAGCGTGGCGTCGACGATTTGCAGCGTGCTGCCGTAGCCCGCAACCGGCGTGCCGTTGGTGAGCGCGCGCATCCAGGTCGCGCCGCGCGTGGAAAGTTCGTTCTGGCTCATGCGCGATCCTTTGCTGAATTGGCCGAGTAGCGCGCGCGCACATCTTCGGCCGTGGCTTGGCGTGAGGTGTCAACAGCGGCGAGCTGTGCGAGGTAGTGGTCAATCTGCTCGCTGCGCTGGTGCTTTGGCGCGCCCGCCTGCAGCCATGCGATCACTTGCGCGCGGATCGTCACGGAATCGTCTTCGATGCAAACGTCGGCCAGGCCAGTGGCGTTGCGTTGCTCGCCGCCGGTCAGGCTCCAGATGAAGGGGCGGTCGCGCGAGTCGTATTCCTCAATGCCGGCTTCCTGTTCGATTACCTGCGGGCCGTTGAGGCCAAGGCGTGCTTCGCGTGTCATCAGCAGGTAGCTGCACAGGCCGGCCGCGATGCTCATGCCGCCAAAGCAGCCGACCACGCCCGCCGTGATGCCGATCACCGGGCCGTATGCGCGCAATGCGCAGATGGCTGCGTGAATCTCGGCAATGGCAGCCAGGCCAAGGTTGGCCTCCTGCAGCCGCACACCGCCGGTCTCGAAGACGATCACGGCGCGGGTGGGAATGCCGTTGCGGTTGTCTTCCGCTGCCAGCTCCAGCGCGCCTGCGATCTTGGCGCCGGACACCTCGCCCATGCTGCCGCCCTGGAAGGCGCCTTCAATGGCGAGCACCACGGCGGGTTGCCCGCCCAGTGTGCCGCGTGCCGCCACCACACCGTCGTCAGCCTGCGTGACGATGCCCTGGCGCGGCAGCCACGGTGACGTCAATTGCTCGAACGGATCGAGCAGTTCACGGAAGGTGCCGGGGTCGAGCAGGGCAATGGCGCGACGGCGCGCATCGCGTTCGATAAAGCTGTCGCGTTCAATCGGGTTGCGTGACATGGCGTCTCCCTCCTTACGCTTGGGCTAGCGCTTCAAGCGCCTGCTCGAGCCGCAACCGCACTACGGCCGGCGTCGCGCCGAAGTCATTGATGGTGATCTTGGCCGCTGGCCACGCATGCGAGCCGAACACGCGTGCAAGCTGCGCCTGCCACGTCGCGCTCATGCCGTTGACGGAGGTGGTGATGGCCACGTCGATCTGGCCGGCGTTGCCGGGGGTGAGCAGCACCTCCAGGTCGCCCGAGCCGACCACGCCGGCATACGCACGGCGCCCGGCGGGTGCGCCGCCGGTGAACTGAAAATCAAGATGCTCCATGTTCGGTTTCCTGATGAGCGGATTCGAGATCGGACACTGCGTGCGCGCTGGCGGGCAGGCGGTCGAGGAATAGCGTGGCGGCCAGCAGGTCGGCTGCACCGCCGGGTGACACATGCAGTGCCAGCATGTCTTGTTCGAGCAGGCGGAACGCGCGGCGGCCCTGCGGTGTTGCGAGCCCGCCTTCGGCGCGTACAGTGGCTGCGCCGGTCTGCACGACGCGCAATGCATCGGCGCCACCGCGTGCGAGTACGCAGGTGTCGTCCAGCGTGGCCATGACGGCGAGCAGCGCGTCCACGCGTGCGTGGTCTTCGCGGATGCCTGCGGCGCGCGCCCGGCGCAATGCGGGCAGCGCCACCTTGGTTACGTGCGGAAAGCCGGCGCAGGCCTGGCCCTTGGCGCCGCCGACGCCGTAGTCGTTGCAGGCGCGCTCGCCTTTGTGGCCGGTGGCAACGGGCGCAAAGCGATCAGGAATATTGGCCAGGCGTGCTGCGCGGCTCGCAACAGCGGTTGCGTTCAACGCATGCGGTGCTTGCGCGGCGGCTGTCACCAACAGACCGAGTGCCCAGATCGCGCCACGGTGCGTGTTGATGCCGCTCGTGGCATCCAGCATGGCTGCTTCGCCTTCACGGCCCAGGCGGCCGATGCGCTCGCGCAGGGCAAGTTGTGCGCCGACTTGCGTTTCGATCTGTGCGCCAGCCAGTGCCATGGCTTCAAATGCCGGGCGCAGGGTTTGCGCGGAATGCACCATCAACGTCCAGTCGAGATCGTGATGCGCGCCGTTGCCACGCACATCCACGAGACCGGGTTTGGGCGACAGCGTCACCTCGTCGATGAGGGCGGATTCCACCAGCGCGGCTAGCCGTCTGGCACGCGCTTTCGGACTGGCCGGCAGGGGCCGATGCAGTGTTTTCTCCATTACCAGCTCCGGAAGCGTGCAGGCGGGTCGTACAGACCGCCGGACCATTCAACCAAGTCGGCGATGCTCTTGGCGGCAAGCAGCTCGCGGCTCGCATCGCTGCGGCGCACGTCGAGGTCTTCGGGCAGGGCGATCAGGCCGTCGCGGCGCATCTGCTCGGTCTTGGATGGGTCGTGGCGCAGGCCGATGGAGGTGACGCCTGCCACAGCGGCAATCATCGCGCGGCGCTCTTCCAACGAACGTGCCTTATAGAGATACGCAATGCCGTCTTCGGTCAGCAGGTGGGTGACGTCGTCGCCGTAGATCATGACGGGCGCGAGCGGCATGCCGCTTTGCTTGGCGACCGATACCGCATCCAACGTTTCGACAAAGGTCGGCTTGCCGCCTTCCTGGAACGTTTCGACCATCTGCACGACCAGCTTCTTGCCGCGCTCCAGCATCGTCACGGGCTCAGTCATGTCGAGCCACGCGGGCGTGGCGTGACGGCGGCCGCGCGGGTCATGGCCCATGTTGGGCGCGCCGCCAAAACCCGCCAGCCGACCGCGCGTGACAGTGGACGAATGCCCATCGCCATCCACCTGCAGCGTCGCGCCGATGAAGAGATCGACAGCGTATTGACCTGCAAGCTGGCACAGCATCCGGTTCGAGCGCAGCGAGCCATCACGACCGGTGAAGAACACATCGGGGCGCGCGGCCACGTAGCGCTCCATGCCCAGCTCGGTGCCGAAGCAATGCACGCTTTCCACCCAGCCCGATTCAATGGCCGGAATGAGCGTCGGGTGCGGGTTGAGCGTCCAGTTGCGGCAGATCTTGCCCTTGAGGCCCAGGCGTTCGCCGTACGTTGGCAGGATCAGCTCGATGGCTGCCGTGTTGAAGCCGATACCGTGGTTGAGCGACTGCACGTTGTGCCGCTGGTAGATGCCGCGAATGGCCATCATCGCCATCAGCACGTGCACGGGTTTGATGAGGCGCGGGTCGCGCGTGAACAGCGGTTCGATGTAGAACGGCTTGTCGGCCTGCACGATGAAGTCGACCCACGAGCCGGGAATATCAACGCGCGGCAGGTCGGCCGGGTCATCGACGATTTCGTTGACCTGCACGATGACGATGCCGTCAGAGAACGCGGCGGGCTCGACCAGCGCGGGCGTGTCTTCAGTGCTGGGGCCGGTGTAGATGTTGCCCTGGCGGTCGGCCTTGAAACCCGCCACCAATGACACGTTGGGAATCAGGTCTACCACTAGCCGTGCATACAGCTCGATGTAGGTGTGGATGGCGCCGACTTCCAGCAGGCCGTCCGCCAGCAACTGGCTGATGCGCAGGCTCTGCGGCCCGGCAAACGAGAAGTCGAGCTTGTGCGCAATGCCCGCTTCAAATAGATCCAGATGCTCGGCGCGGCTCACGCTCGGCATGATCATGTGCAGATCGTGCAGGCGCTCGGGGTTGACCTTGGCGAGCGAGCGCGAGAGGAAATCGGCCTGCTTCTGGTTGTTGCCCTCCAGCACGACGCGGTCGCGCGGGGCGAGCAGCGCTTCGAGCGCGGCGACGATATCGCCAGTGGGGATGACCTTGCCGTTGGCGATCCGGCGCGCCGCAGCCAGGCGGCGTTCTTTCTCGTCGCGCCGCTTGCGCCACTGGGGCGGGATGGCGGCGTTGGCCGGATTGTTGGACATCGCTTGCATGAGTGGACAGCTCCAACCGTGGACTCGATGGGCTGTACCGTATGCCGTAAAAACCTGCACTTCAATCAACCTTGGCGCAGTTTCATTAACTTGAAGTTAATGAAACAATGCACCAAAGCCCCAGAAGATCACGGCAAAGTGCGGCAGCAAGCCCACGCCCGGCGGAGACAAACCATGGCAATCGACGAAGACATCACGTTGAAGAAGCTGGAGGTGTTCCAGTCCTTCATGACGCTGGGCAACATGGCGCGCGTATCGGAGGCGCTGGGCCAGAGCACGGTGAGCGTGCACCGCGCGCTGCATTCATTGGAAGAGGGGCTGCGCTGCCCGCTGTTCAAGCGCGACGGGCGCAAGCTGATTCCGCTGTCGACCGCCTACGTGTTTGCCGAGCATGTGGAACGCATTCTGGCCGAATGCGAAGCCGGCGTGCGCCGCACGCGCGAAGCGGCGGGTTTTTCATCAACCACGCTGAAGATCGGCGGGTTGTATTCGATGACGGTGGGCACGCTGCCGCGCATCTTTGCAGGCCTGAAGACGCGGCGCTCCGCACTCGACATCGAACTCACACTGGGCTCCAACCGCAGCCTGCTGGCCAAACTGGAAGACGGCCAGCTCGATGCCATCGTCATTGCGCTGGGCGAGCCGCTGCGTAATCCCGACCTGCTGACGGTGCCGATGTTTGCCGACGAGATTCTGTTTGCCGCGCCGCTTGCCTCGCCATACGCATCGTCGGCGGAAATCGATCTGCAAACCGTGCGCAGTGAAAAGTTTGTCGCGCTCGGCGATGACTTTGCGACGTATCACGACTTCATGGCCGCCTTTGACAAGGCCGGTTTTGCGCCGCAGATCGCGCTGCGTGTGGGCGACATCTTCTCGCTCATGAACCTGGTGAGTGGCGGCATCGGCTACGCGTTGCTGCCGCGTCGCGTGGCAGATTTCAGCCCCAAGGTGCAGTTGATTCCGCTGGCGGCGCGGTATGCGATCAGTCAGCACATTGTGCTGGTGATGCAGCGCAATCGGGAGCGCGATCCGAATCTGTTGGCGTTGTCGGCGGAGTGTCGGTTGTTGGGTGGGGAAGGCGGTTGGGTGAAAAAACGCGCGGCCATCGCACTCTAAGAATTTGCCGATGTTCATGTCCCGAGACGATCAATAGAATCCACCCGCCTTCGCACAAGCGAAGGCCTGGGTTTAGCGACCTGGTCAGGACAGTGAACATCCGTTCATTGTGTACACTCACGTCCGTTTTCAAAGGCGGGCCGGGTGAGGAGACCGCAAGGTCTACTGGGTCCTGACACCAGTCGCTAACCTCGCCGTCGGGCCCGCCACCCTCGTTTAGCGACGAGGAGCGAGTCCATGATCCGTCGATCGTCAGGAGACGTCATGGCAATCCAGCAAAGCGGGCTTCGCCCCGCATCTTTCCCTTCTCCTCCGCTAACCCGCCGCACGCCGTACCAATGCGGCGCCTTGCGCGCGCAACGCTTTCTGCGGCTCACGCAGCGCTCGATGTTTCGGCATCGGGAGTTCCAGCCCGCGCTCTTGCGCGAAACGCTGGACTACGTGCTTTGCGCGCGCCCGCTCGAATATCGTGCGGGGTTTCTCGATGCGATTGGCGCGTATGTGCTGCTCGCGCTGGAGGGGTGCCAGTTGGACCTAAGCACATGGGATGTGCTGGCGGCAATTGAGCGCAGCTAGGCTCAGCCGAAAATGAAGACGCCCTGAGCGGTCAGGGCGTTTTCGGGTTGTTCATGTGGGTGTTACGCCACGGCCCATGTGTCGGCCCCAAATCCACAGGCGATCACAGCCCTTGGCAAGGCAGCGAATCCGGTTCGCGCTCTCCGCCGAAATCCGCAATGCAGGGTCATCCGCCGGAATTAGACTGGCTGCGTAAGGGCCGTTGGATTGGCGGCGGAGGGGCGATCATGAAATCAGCCGACAGCAACAAACCTGCCGTTGTGACGGCTTTGGCCGGCGTTCTGGGCCTGCTGCTTTGGAGCGGACCGAGCGCGGCGCAGGACACACAGGGTGCGACCCAATTACATGCGGTGCACCACGATGTCTCGCCGCCGCTGGCGCACATGGTGCCGCTCAAGCCGGCGCCGGGCCACCGCGTCAAGCCGCTGGGGCGATTCCCGTTGCCGCAGGCACCGGCGGGCCAGACGGATCCTGTTTTGCAAACCACCACCACCGGCTTGCTCGTGCCGGTAACGGTAGGCCAGGACCTGCTCGGGCTGGGCCAGCACTATCCGGGGTTCACGGTCAACGGCATTCCGCCTGATCCCAATGCCGCCGTTGGGGCGACCCAGGTCGTACAGTGGGTCAATGAATCGTTTGTGGTGTTCGACAAGAGCACGGGCGTCGCGCTGTACGGCCCTGCGGCCGGCAACACCTTGTGGCAAGGCTTTGCCCCGACCGGCGTGGGCGCGCTGTGCGGGCAAGATAACGATGGCGATCCGATCGTCCAGTACGACAAGCTCGCCAACCGCTGGGTCATGACCCAGTTTGCCGTGACCGGCGCCGACGGCAGCGCGGCCAATCCCTATCTGCAGTGCGTTGCGGTTTCCACTACGTCGGATGCGAGGGGCACGTGGAATCGCTACGCCTTTGCCTACAACTATTTTCCCGATTACCCCAAGCTGGGCGTATGGCCGGACGCGTATTACACGACGTTCAACATGTTCAAGCCGTCGTTCTTCGGCACGTCCTTCAGCTTTGTCGGCGCCCGGGTTTGCGCCTATGACCGGCAAAGCATGCTGTTGGGCAACCCCGCAACCCAGCAGTGTTTCCAGCTCGGGTCGAGCTTTGCCGGCCTGCTGCCGGCCGATCTTGACGGGCCCACCCAGGCGCCGCCCAGCGGCTCCCCGAACTTCCTGCTCAGCCTTGGCGTGAACGCGCTGAACTTCTGGAAGTTTCATGTCGACTGGAGCAATACCGCCAACACCACGCTGAGCGGTCCGGCCAGCATCCCGGTGGCGGCCTTCAATCAAGGCTGCGGCGGCGCGGCGTGCATTCCTCAATCAAACACGTCTCAGAAGCTCGATTCTCTGGGCGACCGCTTGATGTATCGCCTCGCTTACCGGAACTTCGGGGCGTATGAGTCTTTGGTGGTCAACCACACCGTGCAAGTCGGATCGGCGAGAAAAGGAATCACCGGCGTGCGGTGGTATGAATTGCGCAATCCGAACGGCTCCCCAACGGTCTTTCAGCAAGGCACCTACGCGCCGGATTCAAAATTCCGCTGGATGGCGAGCCTTGCAATGGACAAGGTCGGCAACATGGCGATGGGATACAGCGTCTCAAGCGGCAGCATGCCACCCACCCTGCGCTATACGGGCCGCTTGTCGACCGACGCGCCCAACACCATGCAAGCTGAGACGACTGCCATCAACGGGAACATCTATGGCAGCGGCTCGCAAACGTCCTATAGCCGATGGGGCGACTATTCAAGCATGAGCGTGGACCCGGTGGATGGATGCACGTTCTGGTACACCAACGAATACCTGGTTGCCACCGGCAACTTCAATTGGGATACGCGGCTGTTTTCGTTCAAGTTTGCCAACTGCAATTGAGGCAGTGCGTCGTTCGGTCTTTCCGTTAACGATTGAATTGTTCGCGAGCTTGTACTGCTCCTCCGGGCGGAATAAATTGAGCAGGTTGATTGCGGCGTGCGATGCGCGCGGCGATGGCTTCGAGGAGACGACAATGATCAGGATGGCGTTAGGCCAACGGTTAGCGTTGGCCGCTGTGTTAGCAATCGGCCTCATCGGGGGGAAGACGTTAGCCGCCGCTGGGAGTCCCACCACGGACGGCGGATCGACCGCAATCGTAAAACTCCAGGGTTACAACATCGACCCGGCGAAGGTCTTCGTCGCGGGTATTTCGTCTGGCGGTTTTGCGGCAGTGCAGATGCATGTTGCCCACTCTTCGACCTTCAAGGGGGCCGCTGTCTACGCTGGCGGGGTGTACTGGTGTGCCGGCGCCGGAGGCGCGGCGACAGCGTTGGCAAACTGCGGCGGCTTGACGCTTGCGTCGAATCAGGCGTCGTACAACAGCACGCTTGCGGCATCCGAGACGTATTTGGATGCGCAGTCGTCTCTCGGCACCATCGATCCGGCGACGAATCTGCGTGGACAGCCCGTCTATCTCTGGTCCGGCACGCAAGACAACGTCGTCAATCCGCTTGAGGTGGCCGACCTCAACTCGGAATACAAGCGTTATGGGGCCAATGTTCACTTCGACAATACGTATCCCGCCGCGCACGGCTGGGAATCGCCCGACGGCGAACTTGCATGTGGCACGCTCGGGAGCCCCTACATGGTGCGCTGCGCGGCGAACGGCGCGGTCTACGATTCCGTAAAAACGTGGCTGACGATGTTCCTCGGCCCATTGAAACCGCGCAACGATGGAAAGCTGTCGGGTACGCTCGCTGCATTCGATCAAACGGAGTTCGGGGCGTCGCCAACCGTTTCGATGAGTTCAACCGGGAGCGTTTTTGTTCCGAAAGCGTGCGCGCAGGGCGACAAGTGCGGATTCGTGCTCGCCCTCCACGGCTGTCTGCAGGAGGCATCACTGATCGGAAACCGCTGGGTCACCGAAGCGGGCATCAATGCATGGGCCGACACGAACAAACTCGTGGTCGTGTATCCCGATACGATCGCGTCGTCTGCGCCAGGGACGACGAACCCGAATGCATGCTTCGACTGGTGGGGCTACTCCAATCAGTACGACCCGAACTACGCACTCAAGAACGGCTTGCAGATGTCGGTGCTCTACGCAATGGTGCAGCGCGTGACTGGCCGACCGTAGGTCAGTCGAAGCCAGATGCGGGATGAAGGTGGGGCTGTCGAGGGCCGGCTTTTGAGTATCCGCGCGGAGGAATCGTCGAGGCTTCAACGTCCATCTGCGCCCAACGAACCAACGTTCGCCGGGCGGCCCCGGCGTTTGAGCACCCGGGGGCCCTGACGGCCGACTGCCGCTAGGCTAGTTAGCCTTGGCACAGTCTGCTGCCGGTGTTGGGAGCGCAATACTGTCGCCCTATCTAAAAGTCATGCGGAGCAAATCATGCACGCACGGAAGCTCGGGATTGTTTTCCTGACCTTTGCTAGCGTTGGCGCTATAAGCGCTGAATCGCCGGAGTCTACAAACAAGGGCATCGTTCGGTTTTCGCCAGCGAGGTTCTCCAGCTTGCCGCCAAGCATCAAGCTGGAACTGGACAGGCGGGGCTGCACAATCCCTCAGTATTGGGGTGCCAAGGCGCCGCTGAACGTCATTTCCGGCAGCTTTGCAAAGGCCGGGCAGAAGGACTATGCGGTACTGTGCTCCAGAGATGGAGCATCCGAAATAGAGGTTTTTTGGGGTGGTACCGCGAGATGCCCATCACCTGTGCCGGGTTCCACCCAGAGCGACGAAACCTACTTACAGACCGGCAGCCGTGGCGACTTCGAGTATTCACGTGCGATAGACGAGGCTCACTTGGCTCGTCTATCGTCAATTGCGGCGTACCAACAATATGCCGGAGGCCCCAAGGCTCCGAGCAATAATCATGAGGGGATTGAGAATACCTATATTGGCAAGGGATCTACCATTTTCTATTGTCATCGGGGTTCTTGGGTTGAATTGCCGGGCTCCGACTAAGCCTGTGCATAACAATTCGCTACAGCGGACTGCCCTGCCGAGCCGCTCCTGAGTTGGCCGAAGCCGGGCTAACCTTTGTCCTTGCCCTTCGTGGACGCCCCACCATAGGTTGCCGGCACTCCGTTGATCTACGGCTGCAACCGACCCACGTCGGCCCCTCAGTTTTCTCCACATAGCGGACGTTCAAGTTGAACCCGTCAAAGGCGCTAGCCTGCGGGCTGCTACCGCGCGCGGAGTGTGCCGATCCTGGTGGGCGACTAGCGGCTAGTAAACAGTTTTGATGACCTTTTTAACGCCAGTGAGAAAATCTGCTACTTGCTCTAGAGTTGGATCTGGGGTTTTGGCGTGGTCGCAGATATTTCGAATATCTGCAAGATGCTGAATGAATCGCCACTGCGGAATTTCGATTACCCCTCCAGCTTTCAATGCTTCGTTGAAGTCGCTTATCGTTGGGTTTTTCTTAGAAATTGGGATTTTCCGATAAACGCATACTTCGCCGAGGTGGCGCTCTAGCACGACTCCCGCAACCGCACCCGCTGCACGAAAGAACTTTGACTTTGCGAGATGCTCTGCGGCTTCCAACTCCGAATCCAACAGATCGGCTTGGACCATGTGCCGAATGTCATATAGTGAACTATCAAACCGGTCTTGCGCTGCCTCCACAATTGCAAGTTGTTGCCGGAAGTGTGGGATCGCGGCATCTTTGCCCACGACCTTCTCCTTGTATGCCCCCCGAGTGACATTCAGACCTTGAAGGTAATCCTCAATTCTGTAGCTTTCGTAAGTTATGTCTTTTCGGGTTTTTGGTTTTTCATAATGGCGAAAAAAATCAGCAACACGGTCTGGCAAAATTTGGCGCAAAAGCGCGAGAGCCTCCGAATACCAACTCTGGTATTCGACATCAAACGAGGGAAGATTTTTTATGAACTCGTCGGCCTTGTCTTTCAGCTGCTTCGATAAATTTTCTTTGATAGCATCTGGGAAACAGGCGAACTGCATAGAGATATGCAAATCGTTACCACGCTTGATGAGCTTCGCAATGTCATTTTTAAATCGGTCGAGGTTGGATGCCATGAGCGCGTCCGCGAATAGTTGTCAACATCTCCGTCCGCATACCGGATCGCGTCGATTGTCAACGATTTGGCTGTTGCTGTCGAACGACCGCTCCTCGCCGATAACAGACCACCCCCAACACCACCGGTTAACAAGAAAGCCGCCCACAAGAAGGGCGGTTTTTCTTTATTAACCGACAGTAGCAAACGATCAACTTACTCCGCTGCGGCCCCTTTCTGCGCCGAACACCGCTACGGGCTACGGGCGCATGCCGAACAGGCCATGCCAGAACGATTCAAAGGCGCTGGGATGATGCCGGGGTCGCGCCGCTTCGTGCGGCTCAGGTGCGGCTGCTTCGTCGGGTGGCAGGGCCGCCTCGGTGTCTTGCGCGTCTGCGGCGGGCGCGGCGCTCGTGCGTCGCGCTTCCTGCATCGCCCACACGCTGTTCGCAATGCGCGCCGCCAGTTCCGCCTCGCAGTCCTGGCCGAGCAGCACGCCGAAGAGGACGTCCCGATTGTGGCCGTCGTTGGCAAAGCGCATCGCGATGGCGACCATCTTCTCGTAGTGTTCCTGGGCAATGCGCTCACGCTCGCGTTGCGCGGCGCGCTCCTGTGCTTCTTGCGCCTCGCGCTCGGCCTGCCAGCGCTGCATTTCCTGCTCGAAGACCTCGTCGTACACGCGGCGCTGCTCGGTATCGGAGAGGATGGCGTAAGCCTCGCGGATCTCCTGAAACGCTGCGTACGCTTCGGCCTCACGGCCAGGGTTGCGGTCGGGGTGCCACTTCATGGTGGCGCGGCGGTAGGCGTGTTTGATTTCGTCCAGGGTGGCGTCCGGCTGCACGCCGAGCGTGGCGTAGATGGTCGTCATGGGCGGAAGGAGCGGCTGCGGGGGGAGCGGTCATCCTAGCATGGGGTCGCTTGGTCCTTGAGGTCGATCCTCCATTGGCGCGTGTTGACCGGATGCGCTCACACAGCGCATGCTTTTAGCCAGTTGTCGCCCTGGGGGCGCGTGCCGTGGCAACGAAATCCTCCGACCGATCAAAAGCCGTCGCCCACCGCTGGCACGCTGTGTGGCCTGCGCGTTTTTCGGCGGGTTTGGATGGTCAGGGTTCGACGGGCAGCGACCAGACTCTGCTGTATTTCGGTTGCCTGACCCTGTTCATCACGCTGGCAACGCCGGCCGGCTATCTGATCGACATCCAGACGTCGTACCTGCTCAAGAACCAGTTGCATGCAACGGCCACGCAGATCTCGCTGTTCCGGCTGGTGACGGGTATCCCGGTGTACATCGCGTTTGTTTTTGGCCTGGCGCGTGATCAATGGAACCCGCTGGGATTGCGGGATCGCGGCTTCTTCCTGATCTTCGCGCCGGCAACCGCGCTGGCATTCATCGGGACGGCGCTCTCGGGGTTCTCTTATCGGGCGCTGGTGGTCGGGATGCTGCTGGCCATGCTGTCCTCCCGGTTTGTCGCAGCGGCCTATCAGGGGCTAATCGCGCTGGTGGGCCAGGAAAAGCGCATGTCCGGGCGCCTGAGCGCGTTGTTGAACGTGGTCAGCGCCCTTCCGGTTGTTGCCGGGGCTTTCGCCTCCGGCCTCATCTCTGACCATCTGGCCCCCAAGGGGGCTTTCTTTCTGGCGGCGGCGTTTACGTTATCGATTGCCGTGCTGGGGCTCTGGCGGCCCGCGTCCGTCTTTGGTGGTGCCTATGAGAAGCCGCAAGCCAGGGCCGAGGATTTCGTCGGGAATGTCCGGCGGCTGGTGAAGCATCGGGCGGTCTATCCGGCAGTGCTCATTTGCTTCCTGTGGAACTTTGCGCCGGGAGCGGCCACGCCACTGCAGTTCTATCTGACCGACACGCTGCATGCATCGGATTCCGTCTACTCGTACTACAACGGGATCTTTGCCGCCGCGTTCATCCCGACCTTTCTGCTGTACGGCTGGCTGTGCAAGAAGGTCGCGCTGAATGCGCTGCTGTGGTGGGGAACGATCATTGCCGTGCCGCAGATGATTCCGCTGGCCTTCATTCACTCAGCCGATCTCGCGCTGGTCCTGGCGGTGCCGATCGGGTTGATGGGCGGTGTCGCCACGGCCGCGTATCTCGACCTTGCGATGCGGTCCTGTCCGCCGGGCTTGCAAGGCACGCTGATGATGCTGGTGGACGGCGTTCTCGCGCTCTCGGCGCGCGCCGGCGATCTGTTGGGCTCGCGCATCTACAGCAGCAGCCCAACGCACGGGTTCACGTACTGCGTGATCGCGACGACCGTGGTGTACGCGCTGATCCTGCCCTTGATTCTGCTGACGCCGAAAGGGCTGATTGCCACCAAGGATGGCGAACCCAATCCGGAGATCGAGGCCGAGGGGTGAATCGCGCGCGCTTCAGGCGACGGTCAACGCCCATTCATTGTTTCTTGCCCTGTGCCGCAGAAGATGTCGCACAGAAAGTCGAACGTGCCGCTGCGGTTGAACCCTGTTGCGCCGAAGATTCCCCGAGAGTATAGTTAGCCGAATGGATAACAATTTAATCGCGCTAGACGCGGTATTTCACGCGCTTGCAGACCCAACGCGCAGGGCTGTTATTCAACGGCTCGGTCAAGGGCCCGCGACGGTGAGTGAGTTGGCAGAGCCATTCGACATGGCGCTGCCATCGTTCATGAAACACATGCGGGTGCTGGAAGGGGTCGGGTTGGTCCGCTCGGAGAAGAGCGGTCGAATCCGGACGTGCACGCTCGAGCGCAAGAAGCTGGCCGCAGCCGAGCGCTGGTTTGAGAAGCAGCACGCGATCTGGGCGAGCCGGTACCGCAATCTGGACAACCTTTTAGAGAAACTCCAAGGAGAAGACAATGAAGCCTGACCTTCGGTTTGATTTCCTCGTCGACATGCAGAAGAACAGCATCACCGTGAGGCGAGAGTTCGCGGCAAAGCGGCAGCTTGTGTGGGATTGCCACACCAAGCGCGAATTGCTTGACCAGTGGTTTGCGCCCAAGCCGTTGACCACCAAGACCAAGCACATGGAGTTCAAGGAAGGCGGCTATTGGCACTACGCGATGAGCACCCCCGATGGGCAAACCTTCTGGAGCCGCCTGGACTATCAGACGATCAACCCGATCGATGGCTATGCGGCGCTGGATGGCTTCTCTGACGAAGCCGGCGTGGTGAATCCGGATATGCCCCGTGCACGCTGGGATGTCGCCTTTGCCGATGCGAGGGAACGGACCCTCGTGACGACCGTTGTGTTGTACAACTCGCCGGAAGATGTGCAGAAGGTCATCGACATGGGGTTGAAGGACGGTATGACCTCCACCCTGGAACGACTCGACGAACTGCTGTTGACGCTGGGTGCGCCGAAGGCGCAGGCATAAGGCGTTGGTCAGCGCAGATGAAAACGCCCCGAACACGTCGGGGCGTTTTTCGTTTGGCCTTGCGTTTCACGTCACCGTCACCGTCCCATTCATCGTCTCGTGCCCCGTGCCGCAGAAGATGTCGCACAGAAAATCAAACGTGCCGGTCTTGTCGGGCGTCATCGCCAGCCGCGCGGTCTGGCCCGGCACCACATCGGCGCGCACGTTGAAATCGGGAATCGAAAAGCCCATCAGGATGTCCTGCCCCGTCAGCTCGAACACCACAGGCACACCACGCTTGAGTGTGATCTTGTCGGGCGTGAAGGTGAACTTGCGTGCGTGTACACGGATGACCGTCGGGCCTTCGCCGTGCGCAACGCAGGCGAGTGCGGCGCCGGCCGCGAGCACCGTGAATTGACGCAGCGCCAGGCGCCGCTTGGGGTTGTGTGCAATGACTGAAGTGACGTTGGGCATGTCAGGTGGTCTCCGGTGTCTTGGTGGTGGCGCTGGCCCCGCTGCTGGCCTGGATCGGTTGTTCGGCCAGCGCCCAGGTGGCGGCGTCCTGCTTGCCGTGCCCGGTGATGCTGCGCCAGCCCAGGCCGCGATACGGCTGTGAGGCATCCCAAGGGAGCGGGGTAGCCTTCGGCTGCGAGCCCGGCGCAGGCAGCGGAAACACCAGCGAGCGCGCCGAGTGGTGCGCGATGTGCCCGGTCATGTGGTGGTGTTCCTGGTGGATGTGGCCGTAGAACACCGTCACGTTCGGGTGCGGCATGAGCAGGTCGATGACCTGCTGGCCGTCGCGCGTGGCCCAGTCCCATTGCGGGTACAGGTCGAACAGCGGCCGGTGCGCGAAGACAACGATGGGCGTGTGCTCCGGCACCGAGCGGACATCCGCCGCCAGCCACGCGAGCTGCGCATCGCCCACGCGGGCGGATGGGTCCGACACGTTGTCGATGGCGATGAAGTGCACGCCCTTGTGGTCAAACGCGTAATGCGTGCGGCCGAAGAGTTCGATGTAGGCCTCGCCGTTGTCGAGTGAGGCATCGTGCTCGCCCGGCATGTAGTGCACAACCGGCACCTTGATCCTGGCGGCAATGTCGCGAAACTCGCTCAGGCGTTTGCGGCGCTCGGCGGGGTCGTCGCTGATGTGCGAAAGATCGCCCGTGAAGATGACGAAGTCCGGCGCGGGCGAGAGCGCATTCACCGCGGCAATCGCCTTGGGCAGCGTGCCCTGGGCATCGGGGTTGGGTGCGCCCTTGAAGCCCCAGTGGGTGTCGGATAGCTGCACGAAGTAGAAGTCTTCCTGCGTGGTGCCCGCCTTGCCGGCGGCGCGCGTGGTGGCGGCCATCGCCTGCCAGCCGGGCAGGCCGGATGCGTACACCAGACCGCCGACTGCGGCCAGTTGCAGGAACTGGCGTCGTCCGGGTTGTTTGCTCATGGGGTGTTCCTTGCCGTCGTTAGCTCAATCAGGTCGTTGATCCAGCGCGATGGAAATGGAGGCGGCGCCGGTCCTGCCTGTCATACCGGCTGCGTTGCCCGCGTATTCCACAAGATTCGCGTTTCCAGAAAATTTCCTCGGCGCAGGAATAAACTGGATTGCACCCAGGTATACAAAGGTCAACCGCCTTCAGGCCGCCATGTCCGACCTGCCAGACTCCCCCCTCGACGTGCCCAACGATGCCCAGCGTTTTGCCCAAGCCGTGCTGCCGCATGTCGATGCGGCATACAACCTGGCGCGCTGGCTCTCGGGCGACGCGCAGGACGCCGACGACATCGTCCAGGAAGCCTGCCTGCGTGCGTTCCGGCTGTTTGCCGGGTTTCGTGGCGGAGACGGCCGCCCGTGGCTGCTGGCCATCGTGCGCAACACGTGGTTCTCAGAATGCGCGCGCCGCAAGCAGGCACCGGCCCAGCCGTGGGATGACGACGCGGCTGCTGGCCAGACGGGTGACGACAGCGCCAGCTACGGCGTCGACCCGGCCGCGCTGCTCGCCCGCATCGACGACGTGCGCCGCGTGCATGCCGCGTTGGCGCAATTACCGGTGCCGTATCGCGAGGTGCTCGTGCTGCGCGAGCTGGAAGATTTGCCGTACCGCGATATTGCCGCCGTGGTCGATGCGCCCATCGGCACGGTGATGTCGCGGCTGGCGCGTGCGCGGCAGCAGCTCGCGCGCCTGTTGACAGAAGACACCGCGCCACCGCGCACCAACGTGACGCCCATCCGTGCATCGGGCGCATCGGGCGCATCGGGTGGCATGGGAAATAGCACCAAGGAGGCCCGCCATGAACTGTGACGACATTCGCGCGCTGCTGGCTGCCCGCGCCGATGGCGAACTCGGTGTGGCCGACAGCCTGCGCATGGAAACGCATCTGGCTGCCTGTGACGCCTGCACCGACATTGCTGCCCGCCACGATGGCGTGGTGCGTGCGCTGCGCCAGGGGCTGCGTGCGCCCGCGCTGTACAGGAAGGCGCCGGCGGGTTTGAGCGAGCGTGTATTGCAGGCCATGCAAACGGAGGCGGGGGTGCGGCCCGACTTGGCTCCGGTGCGCGTGCCGCGCAGGGCAGAATCGCCATGGCAGCGCTTGACCAACTGGTTGATCACGCCTTCTCGGGGGCTCGGCTTGGGTTTGGGTGCCGGCGCGCTGGCGGCCGTGGCGTTGGGTGTGGGCGTGCTGGTCGGCCGGCCCGATACGGCTGCACTCACCGCGCGCGACATCACCGCCAGCCATGTGCGGGCACTTCTGGGCGCGCGCGAGACGGATGTGCTGTCGTCGGACCGCCACACCGTCAAGCCGTGGTTCAACGGCCGAATCGACTATGCGCCGCCCGTTACCGACCTTGCCGCGCGGGGTTTCCCGCTCATCGGCGGGCGGTTGGACTACATCGATGGCCGCCCGGTGGCGGTGCTGGTCTACCGCTCAGCGCAGCATCCCGTCGACCTGTACGTACGCCCCGAGGCGGGCAGCGATACCGAGCCTGCGCTACGTACCGAGCGCGGCTACCAGCTGATGGTGTGGCGCAACGCCGGCATGGGCTACTGGGCCATCACCGATGCGTCTGCTGATGTGGTGCGAGCGTTTGCGGGTGCCGTGCGCGGCGGTTAAAAAACGCGATCAGGTTTCCGCCAGCTGCCCCTTGAGCACAAACGCCTCAAACGCCGCCGGCGGCACCGGCGGGCAGAAGAGGTGGCCCTGGCCATAGTCGCAGCCTGCCGCCATCAGGATCGCCTTCTGCTCCTCGGTCTCAATGCCCTCGGCGATGACCTTGATGTGCAGCGCATGCGCCATGCTGACGATGGCGCTGCATAGTGCGATGTCTTTCGGGTCATGCGCGAGGCTGCGCACGAACGACTGGTCGATCTTGATGTAGTCGATGTCGAAGCGCTTGAGGTACGACAGCGATGAATACCCCGTGCCGAAATCGTCGAGGGCAATGTCGATGCCGGTGCGCCGGAAGGCACGGAGTTGTTCGGCCACGTCTTCGCTTTCCGCCATCAGCGCCCCTTCGGTAATCTCGACGACCAGGCTGTGCGGCGCTATCCCCCGGCGCTCCACCACCTTGGACCAGGAATCGACGCTCGACTGCTGTGCGCGAAATTCCACCGGTGACTTGTTGACCGACACCTGCAGCGCATTGTCGAGCGTGGCGTGCCAGTGCGTGAGCTGATCCAGCACCTCGTTCAGCACCCACCTGCCGATCTCGACGATCAGCCCGCTGTCTTCGGCCACCGGAATGAAGTCGGCCGGCTCGATCTCGCCCCGCATGGGGTGCGTCCAGCGGATCAGCGCCTCTGCCTTGCGGACCTTGCCCGTGCGCAGGTCGACGATGGGCTGGTAGTGCACCGCAAACTGGCCTTGCGTGAGCGCCACGCGCAAGTCGCTTGTCACGCGCAGGCGTTCCTGCTCGGCACGCTGCAATGCGGGGGTGAAAACGGCCCATTGATTGCGGCCCGCGCTCTTGGCCGCAAACATGGCTTGATCTGCGCGCACGAGCAACGATTCCGCGCTGTCTGCATCACGCGGATACAGCGCCAACCCAATGCTGGCCGACACTTCGACGCTTTCCTCGCCAAGCCGCAGCGGCGCGGCAATGCGCGCGAGCAGGCTGCGGATGATGGGCGAGGCCACCCCGGCATCGGGCATGTCCGTCAGGATGATGGTGAACTCGTCGCCGGCCAGTCGCGCGACCGTATCCGTGCCGCGCACGATGGCCGAGATGCGGCGCGCGATCTCCTTGAGCAGGATGTCGCCCTGGTCGTGACCCAGCGTGTCGTTCACTTCCTTGAAACGGTCCAGGTCAATGAACAGCAGTGCCAGCTGCGTGGATGACTGCCGCGCCCGCACGATCTCCTGACGCAGGCGGTTGTAGAACATGTGCCGGTTGGGCAGATCGGTCAGCGCGTCGAAGTTGGCCTGCCGCCAGATGACCTCTTCGGCGCGCTTTTTCTCTGTCATGTCGTGGATGAGCGCAACGCGGCGTGGCTCGCCCAGCGTGCTATCCGCAAACGTATCGATGGTGAGCAGCGCGGGGAACTCGCTGCCGTCCTTGCGGCGGATAAGGTATTCGCCGCTCCACGTGCCCTTGGTTGAGACGCTCTCGCGCATCGCGTCGATCACGGTGCGCTCATTGCATTCGGAACGGATGGTGTCGCTGGACTGGCCCTTGAACTCTTGCGCCGTATAGCCCGTGGTGACGGTGAAGGCCGGGTTCACGTCGACCACCTGCCCGTCGAGCGTCGTCACCATCATCGCTTCGCTGCTCGATGCATAGACCAGCGACGCCAGGCGCATCTCTTCGATGTGCCGTTTGCGCTCGGCCCCCTGGTAGCGCAAGGTGAAGTACAGCAGCGCGAGCAGCAGGGTGGAGGCGGCCGCCTCGACCAGCGCGGTGCGCCGATAGCCGCCGTAAGGCGCCAGCACCGACGCCACCGATTCGCCCACCAGGAAGTAGAGTTCGATCTCCGGCACATGGTGATAGCCGATGATGCGTTCAATGCCGTCGGTGCCGGAGACCACCCGATAGCTGCCCGTTTCGGGCGCGCCAGGCTGGTTGAACTGGCGCGGGCGCGGCGGCTTCTCGATGCCGACGGTCGGGTTGGGCACCCGGGCGATGATCTGCCCCGAGTCCCGGATGATGGTGGCCACGCCATCCTTGCCGACGGTGAGCGTGTTGGCAAAGCTGGCGAACTGTTCGGGACTCACCGACACCACCACCACACCGGCAAACCGGCCGGCCTTGAGGATTGGCCGTGTGAACTGGATCGACCACTTTTTCGAGACCTTGCCTTGCACTGGGTCGCTGATGAACAGCGCGTCGCGTCCGCCCGATTCCTTGTGCACGAGAAAGTGCTCGCGTTGGCTCAGGTCGATGCGTTCTGTCACGGGGCCGATGCTGGAGTAGACGAGCATGCCGTTCTCGTCGATGACGGCCACCTGGAAGGTCAGGTCGCGCACGACCTCCTGCCGTTCGTGGATGACCTGCTCGAACACTTCGCGGCCGGAGAGCCAGCTCGCGCGCAGATCGAGCAGGAATTCCGACACGCGACGCACGCTGCCGAGTGAGTACTCACCAAACGCCCGTGCTTCGACCTGCGTGCGCGCCTGGGCATCGCGGGTCAGCCGTTCGCGTTCTTGGGTGAGTTGATGAAATGTGAAGGACCAGATGAACAGCAGGCACACCACCGCGCCGACGTTCAGCGGCGACAACACCCCATGCCGCCATCCTTGCCCTGGCGCGGTGCCAGCCGTGCCACCAGAAGAAGCCTTCAATTGCTCTGCGGGCATCCCCACTCCAGCGTTGCGTGTCCAGTTGTCGCGGGCACATGCGCGGCGTGCCAAGGTGTCGGCAACTCAATATGCCGTCTCCTACTCTATATCGGAGCGGATCACATGTGTCTGAAGCCGAACAGTTGGGCCAGTTGGGAGGTGCGCAATCGTTTGCTTTCGGCGGACGGGGCTCGGACTTACCGTTGGTTGGCGTTTGGGCGCAACGCTTGCACAGGATGAGGCGCCGCGCGCAACCTGCTCACGCGGCGCCGGAGGGTCAGCGCTCGTAGAACGCGGTTTGCTTGTCTGCCATGTCACGCAGCAGTGCGGGTGGCGTGAAGCGGCGGCCGTGTTCCGCTGCCAGCCGATCGCACAGCTCGACAAACGCGCCCACCCCAACCCGATGGATGTGCGACACCGGCCCGCCCCGGAACGCCGGGAAGCCCCAGCCGAGCAGCGCGCCCACATCGGCATCGCGCGGGTCGGTCACCACACGTTCATCCAGGCAGCGTGCGGTTTCCACGGCCTGCACGGTGACGAGGCGATCGACCAGCGTCTGCACATCGGGCTGCGCGGCGGCTTCGGGGTATTCGGTGGCAAGCCCCGGCCAAAGCGCCTTCTTGCCATCTTCCGGATAGTCGTAGAAGCCTTGGCCGGCCTTGCGGCCGATGCGGCCCAGCGCCACCATGCGCTCGGCCACGGCTTCGCCCGGGCGCTCGATATAAGCAACGCCCAAATCGGCGCGGGTCTGCTGGTTGACCTTGTGGATCAATTCGCTCGAGACCTCGTCGATGAGCGCGAGCGGCCCGACCGGCATGCCCGCCAGCAGCCCGGCGTTTTCGATCAGCGCGGGGGCCGTGCCTTCGGCCAACATCGCCAGGCCTTCGAGCACGTAGGTTGAAAACACGCGGCTCGTATAAAAGCCACGGCTGTCATTGACGACGATGGGCGTCATGCCGATGGCGCGCACGTAATCGAGCGCCTGCGCCAGCGTGGCCGGCGTAGTCTGCCGGGCGACGATCACCTCCACCAGCGGCATCTTGTCGACCGGCGAGAAAAAATGCAGCCCGATGAAGTTGCCCGGCCGCTGGCTTGCCTCCGCCAGCCCGGTGATCGGCAGCGTAGACGTGTTGGACGCGAAGATGGCATCCGGCGACAGCACAGCCTCCGCCTGGCGCGTGACATCGGCCTTGATCTCGCGCTGCTCGAACACGGCTTCAACGACGAGCCCGGCGCCATCCAGATCGGCGTACGAGGTGGTGGGCTTGATGCGCGCGAGCAGCGCCTGCGCTTGCTCGGCATGCAGGTGGCCGCGCTGTACTTGTTTCTCGACCAGCTTGCGTGAGTAGTCCTTGCCGCGTTCAGCGGCCTCCTGCGTGGCGTCGAGCAGCACGACCGGCAGACCGGCCTTGGCCGTGACGTACGCAACGCCCGCACCCATCATGCCCGCGCCCAGCACACCCACTTTGGCATAGCGGCGCACCGGCACATCGGCCGGGCGTGCAGCCAGCTTGTTGGCCGCGTTCAGGCTGAAGAAGAGGGTACGGATCATGGCGCGCGCCTCGGGCGAGAGCACGGCCTGCACGAAGTAGCGCGCCTCGGTTTTCAGGCCCGTATCGAGATCGGTAATGAGCCCTTCGTACACGCACGACAGGATGCTGGCCGCCGCCGGGTAGTTGCCGCAGGTCTTCTGCCGCAGCATGGCGTTGGCGGCAGTGAATAGCTGCTGCACGGCGGGGCTTGAGATACCGCCACCAGGCACCTTGTAGCCCTTGATGTCCCACGGTTGCTGCGCGTGGGTTTGGCCCTCGGTTTGCACATGACCGAGCAGCCACGCGCGCGCGGCGTCGATTTCTTCACCGGCATTGACCACCGCATCAACGATGCCGAGCTTGAGTGCATCGGCAGCCTTGATGCGCTTGCCTTCGAGCAGCATCGGCAATGCCTTCTGCACACCAATCAAGCGTGGCAACCGCTGCGTGCCGCCACCGCCCGGCAGCAGGCCGAGTGTGACTTCCGGCAGGCCGAAGCGTGCGCGTGCGTTGTCTGCGGCCACGCGGTAGTGGCAGGCCAGCGCAATCTCCAGCCCGCCGCCCAGCGTGGAGCCCGGCAGCGCAGCCGCTACGGGTTTGCCGCAGGTTTCCAGCTTGCGCAGCGCGCGGTGCAGTTCGCACGTGCGATCAAACAATGTGGCTGCGTCGTCGCTGGTCTGCAGCCATTCAAGATCGCCGCCGGCAATGAAGTCCGCTTTGGCGGAGGTGATGAGGATGCCTTTGACGCTCGCATCCGCACACACCTGGTCGATGGCGGCGAAGAAGGCGGCGCAGGTCTCGCCGTTGAGCACGTTCTGCGCGCGGCCCGGCTGGTTCCACGTGAGCGTGGCGATGCCGTCGCCGTCGCCGTCGCGGTCGATGGTGATGTCGATCATGTCGGCGCTCCTTTAAATGCGTTCGATGATGGTGGCGGTGCCCATGCCCGCGCCCACGCACAGCGTGGCCAGGCCCGTGCTGGCGCCGCGGCGTTCCAGCTCGTCGAGCAGCGTGCCGAGGATCATGGCGCCGGTTGCGCCCAGCGGATGGCCCATCGCAATGGCGCCGCCGTTGACGTTGATGCGGTCGTGCGGCACGGCCATGACCTCCATGAAACGCAGGACGACGGAGGCAAACGCCTCGTTGAGTTCGTACAGGTCGATGTCTGATGCGCGCATGCCCGCGCGCTTGAGTGCCTTCTCGGCGGCGTAGGCGGGGCCGGTCAGCATGATCGACGGCTCCGAGCCGATGCTTGCAAAGCTGCGGATGCGCGCACGCGGTTTGAGGCCCGCGCGCTGGCCGGCCTCGCGGCTGCCGATCAGCACGGCTGCCGCGCCATCGACGATGCCCGAGCTGTTGCCGGCGTGGTGTACGTGCTCGATGCGCTCCAGCTCCGGGTAGCGCTGGCGGATCACGGCGTCAAAGCCGTATTGCTCGCCGAGTTCTGCAAAGGAGGGTTTGAGTTGTGCGAGTGTTTCTACGGTGGTCTGCGGGCGGATCATCTCGTCGCGGTCGAGGATGATCAGGCCGTTCTGGTCGTGCACCGGCACGATGGAGCGCGTGAACCAGCCTGCAGTGCTGGCGGCATGCGCGCGGCGGTGGCTCTCCGCGGCGTAGGTATCCACGTCATGGCGGCTGTAGCCCCACTTGGTGGCAATGGTGTCGGCCGACACGCCCTGCGGCACGAAGTACAGCGGGATGGCGGCGGCTGGGTCCACCGGCCATGCGCCGCCGCTGGCGCCCATCGGCACGCGCGACATGCTCTCTACGCCGCCGCCGATGGCGAAGTCGCTTTGCCCGGCCATCACCTGTGCAGCGGCCATGTTGCAGGCCTCCAGCCCCGAGGCGCAGAAGCGGTTGATCTGCACGCCGGCCGTCGTTTCCGCATAGCCGGCAGCGAGCACGGCAACGCGGCCGATGCAGGCGCCTTGTTCGCCCACGGGTTCGACGCAACCGAGCACCACGTCGTCCACCAATGCCGTATCGAGCTGATTGCGGTCCCGGATGGCGCGCAGTGCGGTTGCGGCCAGGCGCAGCGGCGTCACACCGTGCAGGCTGCCGTCTTTTTTGCCCTTGCCGCGCGGCGTGCGCACGGCGTCGTAGATATAGGCTTCCATCGCATTCATTCCTTGGATCAAAGGGTGCGGGCGATCAGCTCTTTCATGATCTCGTTGGTGCCGCCGTAGATCTGCTGCACGCGCGAGTCGGCCCACGCGCGGGCGATCGGGTACTCCCACATGTAGCCGTAACCGCCGTGCAGTTGCACGCAGCGGTCCATCACTTTGAATTGCAGGTCGGTGGTCCAGTACTTGGCCATCGATGCGGTGGCGGCATCGAGCTTGCCGGCCAGCTTCAGCGCGATGCACTGGTCGACAAACACGCGGCCGATCTGCACTTCGGTCTTGAGTTCCGCCAGCGTGTGCCGCGCGGTCTGGAAGTCGAGGATGGATTTGCCGAAGGCCTGGCGCTCGCGCACGTAGCGCAGCGTCCAGTCGAGCGCGCCTTCGGCCGAGGCGATGGCACTGATGGCGATCTGCAGGCGCTCCCACGGCAGTTCCTGCATCAGATACGCAAAGCCGCGATGCTCCTCACCAAGCAGGTTGGCGGCGGGCACGCGCACGTTGTCGAAGAACAGTTCTGCGGTGTCTTGCGCTTTCATGCCCACTTTCTTCAGGCGCTTGCCTTTGCTGAAACCGTCCATGCTTGTGTCTACCACGAACAGGCTCGTGCCCTTGGCGCCGCCTTCCGGCGTGGTGCGCGCCACGACGATCACCACATCTGCGTGCCAGCCGTTGGTGATGAAGATTTTCGAACCGTTGAGCAGGTAGTACTCGCCATCGCTGCTGCGTGTTGCGGTGGTGCGCACGCCTTGCAGGTCGGAACCCGCGCCGGGTTCGGTCATGGCAATCGCGCCGATCATCTCTGCGCTGGCCAGCTTGGG
Organism: uncultured Ralstonia sp.; assembly: GCA_963512445.1. Taxonomy (GTDB): domain Bacteria; phylum Pseudomonadota; class Gammaproteobacteria; order Burkholderiales; family Burkholderiaceae; genus Ralstonia. Next base: position 11,081 of record CAUPMS010000040.1, on the reverse strand, counting down.
CAGGTAGTGCTGCTTCAACGCCTCGCTGCCGTAGTGCAGCAGGTAGGGCGCAACGATTTCCGAATGCAGCCCGAAGCCGAGGCCGGTGGCACCCGCGCGCGCAATCTCCTCGATCAGCGCGGTGCTGTAGCGGATGTCGGCACCGGCACCGCCGTAGGCCTCGGGCATGCTGGCGCAGTGGTAGCCCGCGGCGGCGGCGTGCTCCCAGACGGCGCGGTCGACATAGCCCTGGTCTTCCCAGCGCTCGTGGTGGGGCAGGACTTCCGCCTCGATGAAGCGGCGGACGGATTCGCGAAAGGTCTCGTGCTCTGCGTCGAACAGCGTGCGGGCAATCATGGCGGCTCCGGAATGAGGCGGGCGGGTGTTGCCGTATTTCAGCAAGGCCGCGACAATTGCGGTTGATCTGGATAGCCACATTCTTGATATGAAGCGCCAGCCGAAAGCCACCTCCAAACGCCCCGATCTCCCGAGCCGCGCCCACATCGCCATCCTGTTGCCGCCGCGCCTGTTTGCCGGCTACGTGTTTCTCACGCAGGAGATGCTGCTGATTGCCGGCACCATGCAGGCGCGCAGCGTGGATGTGATGGGCAGCCGGCTCTTCGACATCGATTTGCTGTCCGCCGATGGCACTGCCGTATTGAGCTTCGGCGGGCTGCCCGTGCCCGCCACCGCCGCCTTGAACGATGCCGCTTACGATGTGGTGATCGTGCCGGCGCAGTTCGCCCCGCAGACGGCACTGGATGAGGAAGAGGCACACATCGCCAGTTGGCTGCGCATGCGCTATGACGCTGGCGCGCTGGTGGTGGGCATGAATGCGGCGCCGCTGCTCGCCAAGGCTGGTCTGCTTGATGGTTGCCGCGCGACCGGCCTGGCGAGCGAACGCGCGTGGTTCGCGCGGTATTTTCCCAACGTGCGCTACGCGCCAGACAAGCCACTGGCGGTGGATGGCCGCATCATCACGGTGAGCGGCATCAACCCCGCTGTGGACGCCTGCGCGTACGTCATCGATCACTGCTGCGGGGTGGGTGCATCGCGCCGGATGCTGCGCACGGCGCTCACGCAATCGCTGCCGTCCTACGAGCACATGGCCGTGTGGACGGCGCAGTTCAAGCGCCATGGCGATGCAGCCATGCTGGCCATCCAGGAGATCGTGGAGCGGGAACTGGCAGCGCCGCCTGCCTTGGCGGAACTGGCCGCGCAAGCCGCGATGAGCGAGCGGACCCTCACGCGCCGCTTTGCCGCCGCCACCGGCAGCAACCTGCGGCGTTATGTGGCAGCGCTACGGCTGGAACTGGCGGCGTTTCTGCTGCGCACGGGGCGGCAGCCGCTCGATCACATTGCCGACGAATGCGGCTACGGCAGCGTCAGCGCACTGAGCCGCGCGTTTTCTGCCGGTTACGGAGGCAGTCCGCTGCGCTATCGGGCGCAACAGCGCGGTGCCGTGTAATTGCACGGTGGGTTGCATCACGGGCGGAACAGGTCGAAACCGGCGAGCAGCACCACACCCGCCAGCGCCGTCAATGCCAGCGAGTGCTGACCGAAATACAGCAACGCGGCGGCTAGCCAACTGGCGGCGAAGAATGCACCCATGCGGTTCATGATGACCCCTGATGGTTTTGTGGCTGGTGTACTGCTGCACTCGCAAACAAGCCTGCTTTGCCGGGTGGTTGTGTGGTGCAGGCCAGCGCTTTCTATAGGTATAGGACGCTTCACGCGGATTGCCCGGTGTGTTTGTGGTGTGCCTCTGTTTCGGCCCCTGCCTGGGCTGAAACAAGGGACGCACCACCAAGGCCACGGCTCCCCAAACAATCAAAAATAAACCGTCGCACTGGCCCTGAACGTCCTCGGCGCACCCTGCACCAGAATGAACCCCCAGCTCGGCAACCAATACTTCTCATTCGTCAGGTTGTCGACATTGAATCGCAGCGTAACGGGCTTGCCGCCCATCTTGGTCGAATACCGGGCCCCCACATCAAACGTGTGATACCCCGGCACGATATTGCTGTTGTTCGCCTCCAGCGCCGAGTTGCCGACGTACTGGCCGCCCGCTGACAGCACCAGCCCCGGCATTGGCGGCACGGCATACTCAACATAGGCCGTTGCCTTGAAGCGCGGTGACCCATAAGCGCGCTTGCCCAGCACCGAGGCGTCGGATTCGGTGTTCTCGGAGTTCATGAACAGCACCCCGCCCAGTAGTGTCCAGTCACGCGCAAGCTTGCCGCGTGCGCTCAACTCGAGCCCGCGATAGCGCGTCATGCCGTCTTGCGTATAGACGTTGTCCGGCCGCAGATACGCCAGCCCGCGCTGCACCTGGAACAGCGCCGCGCCGAATGTCCAATCGTGCAACTCCGCCTTGGCACCTACTTCAATCTGCTTGCTCTTGAGCGGCCCGAATACGGTGCCCGCATTGCGTGCCGTGATGGGTGCGCTGGCACCGGCTTCGAGCGATTCCACATAGCTCGTGTAGAGCGTGACCGGCTGCACGGGTTTGAACATCAGTGCCAGCGTGGGCGTGATCGGCTCGCGGTTGTATTTGGCCGAGGTGCTGCCATCGGGGTTGTAGCCGGTCTGGCTGAAGCGCGTGTAGCGCAAGCCGCCGAGCACCGACCAGCGCTCGTTGAACTTGACCGTGTCGCTGGAAAAGACCGAGGTCTGATCGATCCTAGACGTGCGATACATGCCGTTGGACGAAGGCACCTGCATCGGTGTCGCGCCGGAAGACACGAACGCCGACGTGTCGTACAGATTGCCCGTGCCGAGCAGCGTGGAAGCGAAGCCGGTGGTGCCCTGCGTGAGGCTTTGCCACGAGGTGCCGAACACAAGTTCGTGCTCGATCGCGCCGGTGCGCACCTTGCCGTTTGCCATCAGCTGTGTCTGCTGATACGCATAGCGCTGGTAAGACCCGTACTGCAATTCGGTGAAGTTGCCCGCGTTGTCGGTCAGCTGGATCGCGCTGTCGGCATTGCCACGGTTCTGCTGCGTGTAGCGGTATGCCGCGCGCACGTTCCAGTCGGGCGTGGCCGCCCAGTTCAGTTCGGTGCCGACGGATTTGATCTCGGTCTCGTAATACGAGCCGCGCGACGATACGCGCTGGCTGCCGTCAATCGCGCGCGGCGTGCGCACGAACTCCGTCACCGGCACGCCAAAGTCCTGGCCGGGGATGATGCCGTAGTACGCGCCCTGTACGTTGCGCTGCATGTAAAGGCCATCGAACGACCATTGCAGGTCTGGCGTGATGCGCGCATCGAGCGCCAGCGATGCAGAGTCGCGCTTGATGTGGCCGCCGTCGACGAAGGTGTCGCCTTCTTCATGCACGACGCCCAGGCGTGCGCCCAGCGCCTTGGTCGGGCCAAAGCGGCCGCCCAGGTCGATCGATTCCTTGAGCGTGCCGCCGCTGGTGAAGCCAAACGTGGCGCTGCCGCCAAAGGTGTTGGTCGGGCGCTTGGTGACAAAGTTGGCGATGCCGCCCGGTGTGCCAAAGCCGTACATGAAACCCGACAGGCCCTTGAGCAGCTCCACGCGCTCGAAGTGTTCAAGCGGCACATCGCTACCCCAGTTGGGCACGGCCAGGCCATCGACCTTGTAGCCCTCCAGCAGGTCGAGCTGCAGACCGCGGATGGTGATGTTCGATGCCTCGCCAATGTAGCCGTCGTTGTTGGCGGTGACGGCCGGGTCGCCCTTGAACACCTCGCCGATGGTCTGCGCCTGGCGGTTCTGGATCAGCTCTTGCGTGGCGACGTTGATGGTGAACGGTGTGTCGAGCAGAGGCTTGTCACCCAGCGCGCCGGTGCTGGCCTGCTTGGCGCCATAGGCTGCGGGTTTGCCGGCAGTGACTTGCGTGGCGGGCAGGTCGACTTGCGTGGCGGTTTGCTGCGCGAGCGCCGATGCGCCCGCACCCATGGCGGCGAGTGCCAGCGCCAACTGGCGCGCCAGCGGCGTTGTGCGAAGGCGGATGGCGGAACGGCGTGAAGCGGGTAGTAAAGCAGCGGCTCGCATGATCAAGCTCCCCTGGATCAATGTTGTCGATGTTGTCGAGGTTGTGTACGGGCATGCACAGTCCCGCGCGTGCCGGCGGGCGGCACGCGTGTCCTGTGCGGGTGGTTGTGGTTTCTTGGGGCGGAGCGTGTGGAGCTATCGCTCTCTGGCTACGCCCGGCTGCAGGTCATTGCCGGTGCGCGCGCTGGTACTTGAACGACGCGCCGGCATGGCCCAGACAGAATCGGGCGCACCGTGGCGCGCACGGCGCAGCGTCGCGCGCGCAAGGCCGACAAAGCCGCACGCGAGCGCCAGTGCGCCCAGGTCGAAACCGGCCACCATCCAGTCGCCGCGCGTGATCGTGCGCAGCAGGTGGTCGCCAGTGACGACGGCGTTCGTAATAGGGGCAAGCACCGCTGCAATGGCGGCAGCGCTCAACAGTTCAACGGCGCCGCGTGCGGGCGGCCGCAGCAGCGCCCAGGCAATCGCCGCGAAGAACACGGTGTAGTACGTCACGCCGGCCGAACGCTCGGGCCACAGCAGCGCCGCCGGGAAGGTGGCCATCACGCCCACGCAGCAACCGACGCACACGCCCACCGTGGCGCGGGCCAGCAGTTGATGCACGCGCGGCTGATCCGCCTTGCGCTGCTTGCGGCGCGATTCGATCCACAGCAGGTTGCCCGAATAGAAGACAAACGCACCGGCCAGGCCCATCACCAGATAGGCGAAGCGCAGGACGATGTCGCCGTAGGTGCCGAAGTGCAGGCCGTAGACGAGGCTATAGATGGCGTGGTTGGTGTCGCGCGCATCGGGTGTCTGGTTGCCGACGAGTTTTCCGCTGTTGGGTTGGTTTGCCGCCGCGTGAATTGCCAATGATCCGTAATTGCCCACGGCACGCGTGCTGCTGCCGCGCACTTCCGCCACGGCATTCGCATCGCCAATGTGCTGATAGTGGATCGATTTGACGGTGAAGCTGGGGGCGGCCACTTCGCGTGCGCGGGCCAGCAGTTCCTCGGCTGGCAGCATGGGCGCGGTGCGCTTGGCGGGCGCCACCGTGCCGGCCGCCGTGGTCACGCGCGGTACGGCGTCGAACAGCTTGCCGTTGAGCGCCACGGTGTTGAACACCGTCATCAGCACGATGCTCAGACACAGCACCGGCGCCGTAATCGCAAAGATCAGATGGAAGGGCAGGCTGAACAGGCCGAGCACGTTGTGCATGTCCATCCAGAAGCGCTTGAGATTGCGCCCGGGGCGCACGGCCAGCAGATCCTTCTTCAGGCGCGGCAGATGCAGCAGCACACCCGAGATGAGCGCCACGCCATACAGCACCGAGATCACGCCCATGAAGTACATGCCCGGCGCTTCCAACCCGAGCGAGTAGTGCAGCCGGTTCAGGAAGTTGGCCAGTTCGCCCTTGGATGGCTCGATCGACAGGTCTTTCGCCAAGGTCTTGCCGGCAGCGAGCCCACTGCCGGTTGTCATCTGCCAATCGCCCTTGCTGTTCTGCCAGTAGGCGGAGAACTCCGGCTCGCCCTCGTTGGGGAAGATGACGTACGCGCTGGCCACGGCGGCGGGGTGCGTGCGGACCAGCGTGTTGACGAAGTGATCGATGTCGGCAGCGAGTTTGGCCGATTCGGTGGCAACGGTGGCGTGGTTCGCGCGCAGCGGGTTCTGCCACGCGTGCAGTTCTGCATGGAACACCGTGAGCGCACCCGCAAAGAAGGCGATGAACAGCGCCCAGCCGGCCATCAGCCCCACCCAGGTATGCAGCGTCTGATACAGACGTAAGGTCGTGGATTTCATAGCGAGGTCAGGCCGCCATCAGGCGCGGCAGCCACAGCACGCCAAACGACAGCGTGTTGGCAGCAGCCAGCACGGTCCACGCGCGGGCGCTGGTCGAAAACAGCACGCTCACGCTGATGATCACGGCCCACAGCGGCAGGCAGGCGAGCAGCGCCCCGATGACGCCGCTTTCCCAGCCACCCGGGAGCCACAGGATCGCCAGCGTGCACAGCGCGATGGACAGCGGCAGCCCCAGCACGGTGCCGGCCAGCCACTGGGTGCCCATGCCGGTCATGGCTGCGCCTCGTGGCACGCGCGCCGCTGTTGTGTCCACGCGCCTGCCATGGGCCACAGCGACAACGCCCCCGTCACCACCAGCACCACGGCGACGACCGCGCCCGCCCAACCCAGCACGTCGTTCCACAACACGACGGCAATGGCCGCCAGCGCACCGGCAGCGCTACACAGCGCGCGCCCGCGCAAGGGCGATGCTGGCGTGAGCAGCACTTGATTGGGCGCGGCCGCATACAGGCAGCCCGCCGCCAGCAGCCCGAGCAAGAGGGCAATACCGTGCATGGCAGTCTTCAATGGAATTCAAAACGCAAATGATAATTATTCTCATTGAAAGAAACAAGCCGGGGCAGCATCCCCTCGTAGGCAAGGGGGAGATGGGCATGCGCCGGCACTTGCCACCGGCACATGCCCGGCTGTCAGGACAGCGCCGCCTCGACGAAGTGCAGACGGTCCTGGCCCCAGAACATGGCGTCGCCGACAAAGAAGGTGGGCGCACCAAACACGCCGCGTGCCACCGCCGCTTCGGTTGTCTTGCGCAGCGCCTGCTTGACGCGGTCATCCTGCACCAGCTCCAGCATCAGCGCCGGGGAGATACCAGCCGCTTCCAGCACCGCAGCCAGTTCCTGCAGATCACCAAGGTTGCGCGGGTGCTCGAACATCGCGCTGAAGATGGCGGCCAGATAGCGATGGAATTCCGCCTCGCTGCGCAGTTGCATGCCGACCGCGCCGCGCATCAATTGCAGCGTGTTGATCGGGAAATGCGGGTTCTGCTGGATCGGCACGCCAAAGTGTTTTGCCCAGCGTTTCAGGTCGATGTTGGAGTACTGGCCCTTGGCGGGAACGGTGGCCGGGCTGCTGTTGCCGGTCGCCTGGAACACGCCGCCCAGCAGCATCGGCCGCCAGACGATTTCCGCGCCCTTGGCCCGCGCGATTTTTGGCAACTGGTGATACGCGAGGTAGCTATACGGGCTGCCCACATCGAAGAAGAATTCGACCTGCTTCATGCGTGTGTCTCCTGGTGTTGTGGTGGTGTTACCAGCGCTCGATCCATGGGCGCAGATCCAGCTCGTGCGTCCACGCATCGCGCGGTTGTGTGTGCAGGTACCAATAGCTCTCGGCGATGTGCTCGGGGTTGAGGATGCCGTCCTGATCCTTCAGGGCGTAGCGCTCAGGAAAGTTCTCGCGAATGAATTCGGTATCGATCGCACCGTCGACCACCACATGTGCCACGTGGATCCCCTTGGGGCCCAGCTCGCGCGCCATGCTTTGCGCCAGCGCCCGCAGCGCATGCTTGGCACCGGCAAACGCTGCAAAGTTGGCGGCCCCGCGCATGCCCGCCGTCGCGCCCGTGAAGAGGATCGTGCCGCGCCCGCGCGCAACCATGCGCTTGGCCACCTCACGCCCGGCCAGGAAGCCCGAGAAGCACGCCATCTCCCAGATCTTGAAGTACTTGCGCGCCGTCTCTTCCAGGATGCTGCTTGGCACGTTGGCGCCAATGTTGAAGACCATCACCTCGATGGGGCCGACGTCGCGCTCGATGTCGTTGACGAGTTTGACGACGTCGTCTTCCTTGCGCGCGTCGGATGCGAAGCCCTGCGCCTGGCCGCCTTCCGCGCGGATCGCCTCGACCAGCGGTTGCAGCTTGTCGGCCGAACGGCGCGTGACGCAGGCGATGTAGCCCTCGCGTGCAAAGCGTTTGGCGATGGCGCCGCCGGTGGCGTCTCCCGCTCCAATGACGAGCGCCGCCTTCTTGTTGCTTGTCTCCATATCCACCTCGTTTATAGAATAACGATCGTTACCGAAGACAAAATTATGCTACTAGTTGCATAGTGTCAAGCCAGAATGTGTGGGGAAAAAGATGCGATACCAGCCGGGTCACAAGGAAGAAAAGCGCAAGGAATTGCTGAAGGCGACCGCACGCAAGGTCAAGATGAACGGCTTTGCCGCGACCGGCGTGGACGCGCTCGCGCAGGCTGCCGGCATGACCAGCGGCGCGTTCTACAGCCACTTCGGTTCCAAATCGGATTGGCTCAAGGCGCTGATTGCGGCCGAACTGGCCGCCAGCCGCGAGATGTGGGCCGGCAATCCGCACGACACGGCGGAAGACTGGCTGCGCTTCGAACTGGACCGCTACTTGTGCCTTGCCCACGTAGCGCATCCCGAAGCCGGGTGCGCCGTACCCGGCCTTGCCGCCGAGATCGCGCGCGCCGACGCGTCAGTGCGCGAGCTGTATCAGGAAGAGATGCGCAAGGGCCACGCAATCCTCGCGCAGCGCCTGGGCGATGACGATGCCGCGTGGGCGATGATTGCGCAGCTGGTGGGCGCCATCCATATCGCGCGGGCCATGCCGGACGAGGCCATGCAGCGCACGATTGTCGAAGCCAGCAAGCGCTTCCTGCAGGAAGCGGTGATGCGCCTTGCCGCCAAGCCTTAGCTTGCTGCTGCGCTACTGCTGATTGCCCCAGCGCGGCACGGCGGGCTCGGCGTTGGCCCGTTGCCACGTGTTGCCGTTCTGGCAGGCGTAGATGGTGTAGCCGGCGCCACTGCGTACGCGCTGTACAACATCCTCTATTGCCGCTGGGCGCCGCCGTTCGGGCAGTGGATCAACCTCTACGTGCAAGTGCTGATGGCGGTGGTGATGCTCGTGCCGGTGGCCATGACGGCGCACACCCTGGCCGTGCCGGCCAAGGGCATCGGGCCGTTCGGGATTGCGCGCCCGTTAGTTTTTTTCGGCCGCGCGGCACAGGGGTTGGCGGTAAAATCGAACACATTGGCGGGCGCGTGATTGCGCCCGTTCCGTGTTCCAGAACCACGCTCGTCAGACCTTCTCGCCAGACCATGAAGCGCAACGCCCGTACGGGCAACGTTAGCGTCACCGTCGATGATGTTGCTGCGCATGCAGGCGTGTCCATCAAGACCGTCTCGCGCGTGCTGAACCACGAGCCCAACATCAGCGAGAAGACGCGCGCCAAGGTGGTTCAGGCGATGCAGGCGCTCGACTACCGGCCCAACCCCGCCGCCCGTCGCCTGGCCAGCAAGCGCGCCGACATCATCGCGCTGGTCTACGACAACCCTTCCGACAACTACATCGTCAACATTCAGCATGGCGCGCTCGAAGCCTGCCAGGCGCTCGACTACAGCCTGCTGCTCACGCCCTGCAACTACCGCGATCCGAACCTTGCCGAGCAGATCATCCAGGGCGCGCGCCAGCGTGCGCTGGCCGGCATCATCCTGACGCCGCCGGTGTCCGATGTGCCGTCGCTGGTGCAGGCACTGGATGAAGCGGGCATCGACTATGTGCGCCTTGCACCGGCGGATCGCGAGCACAAGGGCTTGTCCGTCAATACCGAAGACCGCGCCGCCGCGCGCGATATGACACTGCACCTGATCGGCCTGGGCCATCGCCGGATTGGTTTCGTGGTCTGCGATCCGGATCACGGCGCCGCGTATCAGCGCGTGTTCGGCTATCGCGATGCGATGTCGCAAGCCGGTATCGAGGTCGACGAACGTCTGGTGGAGCAGGGCCAGCACTCGTTTGAATCCGGCGTGGCCTGCGCGGAAAGGCTGCTGTCTTGCGAGCCGCGCCCGACCGCCATTTTTGCCGGCAACGACGACATGGCTGCCGGTGTGCTGCGCGTGGCCCAGGCGCGTGGCATCAAAGTGCCGGAAGACCTGTCCATCTGCGGCTACGACGACACGCCGCTCTCACGCCAGCTCTGGCCGGCGCTCACCACCGTGCGCCAGCCGATCCAGGCGATGGCGCATGCGGCCGTGGAGCAGCTTGTTGCGATTCATCGTCCGCATCTGCCAGGGCTGAAGCCGCATTCGGTGCACGAGAACCTGCAGTACGAGCTGGTGATTCGGGAATCGACCTGCCCGCCGGTGCGTTGAACTCAGGGCGACTCCGCAAAGCGCCTATGTAATCGGCATGGCCTTTGATGTGAGGCATCGCTGTCGATAGGCGCTTCCCGCTCTGTCGGTCAATCCCGTCTGCGGGAGGGTAGTAGGGCGGGCGCGAGAGCAATTACGGTATCGCCCCGGGATATTTGGGTGACAACGGCGCCTTCGTTCTTGATGTTCGGCAAAAGAATACCGAGAATTACCCCAATTGTTGGCTAGGCCATTTCGGCACCCCAGCGCAAGAATCAACGTTGTAATTCCCTCACTGGTTTCCTTTTGGTGTCTTCGTCACCAAACTGCAGTGTTCTGCGGGCACGATGACGCAAAGCGCACTTGGCATGTCAGCAGGTCGAGCAATCGGGCTTAAGTGAAGTCAAAGCCATAACCTGACTCGGATGCAGTGGGTTCTATTTCTAAATGATGGGTAGTTTTAAGGCGGGGCAGAAGTGATGAAGAACGAGAGTCCAGTGGCGTATGCGGAAGACGATCTGCTGAGCGTCGATGTGAAGGGTCTGTTGTTGCGCTGCTGGGCGCTGCGCCGGAAAGTCGCTGTATTGGCAGCGGTTTTGTCCGTGCTGATCTTTGCGGTCGTTTTCTGGGTTGGATGCCAATATTCCAGCGAAGGTTTTCTGCGGGCACCTCGCAAATTCGCGGAGTTCAATGTCCAGAAGGCCGCATTCTGGGATCGCGAGACCCTGCGCCGCTACCTTGAAGAGAACAAGAAGCTCGACGACGCAAACGGTCGTTATTTGCTCGGCGCCCTGAGCGAGCGTTTTGTTCAGGCGCATCTGCAGCCCGTCCTGCCGCTGTCGAAAGATGACCTGCGCTACATCGCGGATGCAAAGGGTGCGCTGGACGCCGTCGGTATCCTCGGTTTTTCGATCGGGTTCAAGGATCGCTCTCCAGAAAACGCGCACGCACGTGTTCAGTTGCTGGGCGACTTCGTCAAAGACACGATGCTGAGCGAAGATCTGTTGGACACGATCTACAACAAGGCCAGCGAAACCAAGGCCAAGAAGCAGCAGATCGACAACCAGATCATCCAGAAAAAGGTGGCTCTGGCCCAAGCCGCTAACTGTAGTGGCTCGCATTTGAAATCGTCCGGGCTCGCAATCAGCGCGTTTTCTGGC
>CAUPMS010000039.1:0-39286 GCA_963512445.1 uncultured Ralstonia sp. | reverse complement strand
CCGCCCGCTTACACAAATTCAAGGCGCCATCAAGGGCAGGAACGTCAACGGCCAAACCGTCGGTGGGCTTGGGTTGACGTTCCTCTTTACTTCGTTCCTTCTGACTTCTTATGCGCGCTTGGCGATCGGCACGAACTTCAGGTCGTCTGGGCCGGTGTAGTTGGCGCTCGGGCGGATGATCTTGTTGTCGATGCGCTGTTCGATGATGTGTGCGGCCCAGCCCGACGTACGTGCGATCACGAACAGCGGGGTGAACATCGCGGTCGGCACGCCCATCATGTGGTACGACACGGCGCTGAACCAGTCGAGGTTCGGGAACATTTTCTTGATGTCCCACATGACGGTTTCCAGGCGCTCGGCAATGTCGAACATCTTGGTGTTGCTGGCTTCCTTCGACAGCTTGCGCGCGGCTTCCTTGATGACCTTGTTGCGCGGGTCGGACACCGTGTACACCGGGTGGCCGAAGCCGATCACGACTTCCTTGGCTTCCACGCGGCGGCGGATGTCGGCTTCGGCCTCGTCCGGCGTGTCGTAGCGCTTCTGGATTTCGAACGCGACTTCATTGGCGCCGCCGTGCTTCGGGCCGCGCAGCGCGCCGATGGCGCCGGTAATGGCCGAGTAGATGTCCGAGCCCGTACCGGCAATCACACGGCCCGTGAACGTCGATGCGTTGAACTCGTGCTCGGCATACAGGTTGAGCGACACGTGCATCGCATCGACCCACGACTTGGACGGCTCCACGCCGTGCAGCAGGTGCAGGAAGTGGCCGCCGATGGAGTCGTCGTCCGTTTCGACTTCGATGCGCTTGCCGTTGTGGCTGTAGTGGTACCAGTACAGCAGCATCGAGCCGAGCGATGCCATCAGGCGGTCGGCGATGTCGCGTGCGCCGGGGGTGTTGTGGTCGTCTTTTTCGGGCAGCACGGTGCCGAGCACCGACACGCCCGTGCGCATCACGTCCATCGGGTGGGCGGAGGCGGGCACCCATTCCAGTGCGGCCTTCACGTTGGCGGGCAGGCCGCGCAGCGCCTTCAGCTTGGCCTTGTAGGCAGCAAGCTCGGCCTTGTTGGGCAGCTTGCCGTGCACCAGCAGGTGGGCGACTTCTTCAAATTCGCACGCGCCGGCCAGGTCGAGGATGTCGTAGCCGCGGTAGTGCAGGTCGTTGCCGGTGCGGCCCACCGTGCACAGCGCGGTGTTGCCCGCTGTCACGCCCGACAGGGCAACGGACTTCTTCGGCTTGAATGCGCCAGCGTTCGGGGTGTTGTTGTCTGCTTCGCTCATGCGTTGTCTCCTTGGATGCGTTGAATTTGCAGGCGTTATTTCTGTGCGGCAAACAGTGCGTCGAGCTTGTCTTCGTACGCGTGGTAGCCGAGATATTGATACAGATCGGCGCGCGATTGCATGGTCTCCACGGCGGCCTTTTGCGTGCCGTCACGCATCACCGTTTGGTAGAAGTTGAGTGCGGCTGCGTTCATCGCGCGATACGCGCCGCAGCAGTACAGCGCGATATCGACGTTGGCGCTGCGCAGCTCGTCGGTGGTGAACAGCGGCGTGCTGCCGAACTCGGTCAGGTTGGCCAGGATGGGCACCTTCACCGCGGCCTTGAAGCGGCGGTAGTCATCCAGCGTCTTCATGGCTTCAGGAAAGATCATGTCCGCACCGGCTTCCACATAGGCCACGGCGCGCTCGATGGCGGCGTCGATGCCTTCCGATGCGGCGGCGTCCGTGCGGGCCATGATGACGAAGCCGTCATCGGTGCGGGCATCCACGGCGGCCTTCACGCGGTCGACCATTTCGTCAGTGGACACGACCTCTTTGCCCGGGCGGTGGCCGCAGCGCTTCTGGCCGACCTGGTCTTCCAGGTGCACGGCCGCAACGCCTGCCTTGATGAACGAGCGGACGGTGCGCGCGATGTTGAAGGCGCCGCCCCAGCCGGTGTCGATATCAACCATCAGCGGGATCTGCACGGCGTCGGTGATGCGGCGCGCGTCGATCAGCACATCTTCCATCGTGCTGATGCCCAGGTCCGGAATGCCCAGCGAATTGGCGGCCACGCCGCCGCCCGACAGGTACACGGCCTTGAAGCCGGTTTGCTCCGCCATCTTGGCGGCGTATGCGGTAATGGCGCCCACCACTTGCAGTGGCTGGGATTCTGCAACGGCAGCGCGGAACTTGGCGCCGGCGCTGGTGGGGTGACGTTGGGTTGTGCTCATGCGGGCTCCGTAAAGAATGGCTTCAGTGAGCAGGAAGCGGGCCACCTTGGCTGCGCCGCGTAACCCATTGATTTGTATGGGAGTGACGTTGCCGCCCTTGGATACATCATTTCAAAAATGAAATATGTAATTTCAATATGGAAACGCGCGGCGCATAATGACCGAACCACCGTTTTTGTCGTCCGCACCGCACCATGAGCCCCACTCCCGCCGATCTGGCTGACCGCCCCCGCATCTGGGCCTGCGGCATCAGCCGCCTGAGCGATCTCTTCCTCGACATCGCGGCCGAATACAACGACCGCGCCGAGTTGCGCGTCATCACGCGCGGCTTTGAAGACATCGTGCGCGAGATCGATGCCGCCGGCGTAGAGCGGCCCGACGTGGTGGTCGCGGGCGGGTCCAACGGCGCGTATCTGAAACCGCGGCTGTCGCTGCCGGTGGTCGTTATCAACCCGACTGGCTTTGACGTCATGCACGCGCTGGCCCGTGCCCGGCGTGATGCGGAATCCGTCGCGCTTGTTACGCACGGCGACACGCCAGATGAAGTGCGCCGCTTCGTTGCCGCCTATGGCATGGACGTGGTGTTTGCCTCGTACACCTCGCGCCAGGGCGCAGAGAGCTGCGTGCTGGACTTGCGCGACCGTGGCGTGGGTGTGGTGGTTGGCCCCGGCCTGGTAACAGACTTGGCCGCGCAGGCTGGCATGAACGCGGTGTTCCTGTATTCGCGTGACTCTGTGCGTGCGGCCTTCGACACCGCGCTGGAAGTCGTGCAGGCCACGCGCCGCGAAACACTGCGCCGCCAGCGGCTGGACAACCTGCTGCAGCATCTGCGTGACGGTGTGGTTGCACTGGATGCGCAGGGTCGGGTGGAGGCCATCAACCAGCGGCTGGCCACAGCGCTCGGCATCGAAACCAAGCAGGCGATTGGGCACCCGCTGCTCAACATCGCGCCCAATCTGCTGGGCCTGCTCCCCGATACCGACGGCGACACGCTGGGCACCGTGCGCGGCGTGAACTACGTCATCCACCGCGGCCCGCTCTCCAGCTCGGGCACCGGCGCAGAAGGCACCGTGTTCACCTTTCAGGAATCCCGCGCGGTGGAGCGGCTGGACCGCACGCTGCGCTCACGCCAGCGCCCGCAGCACTTCAGCGCGCGTTATCGGATCGATGACCTCGTGGGTGAATCCGTGCCCATGGAGCGTGTGCGGACACTGGCGCGCCGCTATGCCAAGTCCGACGCCACCGTGCTGGTGCTGGGCGAATCCGGCACCGGCAAAGAGATGGTCGCGCAGGGCATGCATCAGCTCAGCGCGCGGCGCGACTTTCCGTTTGTCGCCATCAATTGCGGCGCGTTTCCCGAGGCGTTGCTGGAGAGCGAACTGTTTGGCTACGAAGAGGGCGCTTTCACCGGCGCGCGCAAGGGCGGCAAGACGGGGCTGATTGAAGCCGCGCACCGCGGCACGCTGTTCCTCGATGAGATTGGCGAGATGCCGCTGCCGCTGCAAAGCCGCCTGCTGCGTGTGCTGCAGGAGCGCGAGGTCGTGCGGCTGGGCTCCACCGAGCCCACGCGTGTGGACATTCGCGTGGTGGCCGCCACGCATCGCGCACTGACGGACGCGGTGGAAGCCGGCACCTTCCGCGCCGACCTGTACTACCGCCTCAACATCCTCAGCATTGCGCTGCCCCCGCTGCGTGAACGCCCCGATGACGTGATGCCTCTGGCCGCAGAACTGCTCGTGCAAGCCGCGCGCCGCGAACCGCGCCTGCTGTTGCGCATTGCCGATACCGAAGAGGCCGCCCGCGTGCTGGCCGGCATTGCTGAGCCGCTGCGGCGCTACACCTGGGCCGGCAACGTGCGCGAATTGCAGAGCGTGGTCGAGCGGATTGCCGTGGAATTGGCTGACACCAATGACACCAATGACACCAGCGCCATCACGCAAGACGTGCTGCGGTTGATTGCACCGGAAGTGTTTGCGCACGCCGCGCCGGGCAAACCGGCGGCGTTGACGCTGCGCGAGCGCAGCCGGGGCGTGGAAGCGGAAGAGATACGCGCCGCGCTGGCCGCGCACGGCGGCGATCGGGATGCCGTGTGTGCGGCGCTGGGAATCAGCAAGACAACGTTGTGGCGGCGCTTGCAGGCGGGGTAGTCGTTGTGCGGCCGTTGTGCGGCTACCGTGTGGCTACCGTGCGGCCCGACTTTGGAACCAGCCGGGGCTTTTTGCCTGCGCTGGCAATTACGTCGCGAGCACCGGCAAAGCGTGGACGGGCAATGAGCTGCCACCGCGCGGGGTTATCCGCAGACGGGAAGAGGCGATCCACCGCGATGCTTGCCTGAACACACAACACGACGTGTCTCAAGCCTGCAGCGCAATGCCCACATAAACCTTTGTGCGGGCTTTTCGGTGAGGCCGGAACCGTGGAAAATCACGCTCCAATCCTGCTTGCCCACCTGTAGTTCGGAATGACAGAAAACAATCCCTCGGAGACCGCTCGGCATGCCCTCAGGCTGCTGGCCTCACGCAGGTTGGCGCCCACGCCAGACAATTTCGCCTCGATCTATTACGAAATCGCTGGCAGCGCGCCAGACGGAGACACCCACGACACCGAGCGGATGGCCCTGGTGCGGGAGTTGTGCGAACAGCTCGCACGCACGGTTGAATGCTGCCTGCCGGTGCTGGGCGAAGACGATGCCACCATCGGCCCCGCCGCCTGGGCGTTGATCAGGGCCTGCCGCTCCGAGTTCGAAAGCCTTGCCTGCCTGAGTGCCAAGCTGGCGACGTTCAACCATCGGCTCTCGGCCGCCACGCAAGACCAGAGCGAGATCCGCCGGGCGCTGCTGGGCCTTCTGCAACTGGTGTTCGAGAACATTGGCGAGCTGTCATTGGACGACCGCTGGCTGCGTGGCCAGATCGAAGCCCTGATGAAGGCCTGCGAAGCCCCTGTGAGCCTGCGCCGGCTGGACGACCTGCGCCGCCGCCTCATGGAGGTGATCCAGAAGCAAAGCTCGCTGAAGACGAAATCGATCGAGGCCCAGGAAGAGATGAAGCGGCTGCTGGCCGCCTTCATGGAACGCCTGTCCGCCGCGGCCGAAACCTCGGGCGAGCACCACCGCCAGATGGAGGCCTGCGCCAAGAAGATCGAATCGGCCAACAGCATCGCCGAGATCGCGCCGGCCATTCAGGACGCGCTATCGGCCACCCGCTGGATGTCGCAGGAGTCGGCCCGCAATCGCGACGTGCTGTCGGCCATGAAGGTGAAGGCCGAAGAGGCCGCCGCCGAGGTGGCACAACTGCGCAAGGCGCTCGACATGGCATCGGCGTCGGCGCGTCATGATCTGCTGACCGGTGCGCTCAACCGCAAGGGTATGGAGGAGGTGCTGGAGCGCGAGGTCGCCCGCGCCACGCGCCAGAACACTGCGCTGTCGATTGCGTTTCTGGACATCGACGACTTCAAGTCGATCAACGACACCCATGGCCACAGCTTTGGCGACGACGCGCTGTCGCACCTGGCCCAGGTGGCCCGCGAATCGATGCGCCCGCAGGACACGCTCGCCCGTTTTGGCGGCGAAGAATTCGTGATCCTGATGCCCGATACGTGCCTGGACGAAGGCGTGCAAACCATCGTCCGGCTGCAGCGTGCGCTCACGCAGCGCTTCTTTGCGGCGGGCGACACCCGGCTCTTCATCACCTTCTCTGCCGGGGTGGCGGAAGTCGGCAAGGACGAAGCGCCTATGGCCGCCATTCATCGCGCCGACCGTGGCATGTATCAAGCCAAGCGCGCCGGCAAGAACAAAGTCGTCTGCGCCTGAGCGTTTGAAAAACTCCGGAGCCGGCAGCGTGAGGGGCACCATCAGGCGATCAGCGCCAGGCTGGGTGGGGCGTTGGGTTGACGCCGGTTGCCTGGCCGCTGAATGCTAGGCCAGCAACGACAACGCATCCGCCAGCGACAGCACCGTCGTGCGCGATTCAAACGCCGTGGCAAACAGATGATCGTGCACGACCTGATCCGGGTCGTAGCAGCAGTCCTTCACGGTGAACAGGCGATAGTCCGCATCACTCGCATGCGCGACGGACGACAGCATCACACCCGTCGATGCAACGCCCACCATGATCAAAGTGTTGACGCCCTGCGCGGAAAGCCGCACCTGTAGATCCGTCCCGCAGAACACGCTGGCCCGGTGCGCGATGATGATCGACTCATCCGGCTGCCGGCCGAGTTCCGGCGAGATTCGGTCTTCGACAAACAGCCCGAGTTGCTTGACGCCTTGCCCGTTCTTGTTCAACGGACTGACTTCCGGATAGCCGGGGCTGAAGTGGAACTTGGCGAAATAAACACGGACGCCCCTGGCTCGTGCGGCATCACATAGCTTGCGCGTGTTGGAGAGCAACGCGGGTGCAACCGTTGGAAACAGCGCCATGATGTCGGTCTGGTAGTGCATGACCAACAACGCCGTTTGCTTGGGAACAAGTGCGGATGTCGACATAGGGCTACCCGATCCGGGAGAGAGGGCGGTCGACTCTATCACGGTCGCCTGTGTGCGAATTGGCGCAATGGCAGGGGCAATGGCAGGGGCTTGCTGCTGGATTTCGGTGGCGATGCTTCCTTGCAAATGCTGGCAGCACGCTGGTTTGGTGAGCGTTGATCGCCATCGCTGGGCGGTAGCGCCGGATGCCGCACCGTATAATGTCCGCCTTCATAGACGGACGCCCACGCCCATGTTTTCTCGTCTCCGCATTGCCGATCAGCCCGCGCGTCGGGCCCGGAGATTGTGGGCCAATTACGGCATTTTCTGGCTTGGTGCGGTGCTGGTCGGGCTGGTTTCCGTGGCGTACGCCAAGCTCATCGACTTCGGCTTCGAAGTCTTCCGCAGCATGGTCTCGCATGCGTTCTGGCTGCCCGTCGTCATCACGCCGCTGGGTGCGGCACTCGCCATCTGGCTGACGCGGCGATTCTTTCGCGGTGCGGAAGGCAGCGGCATTCCGCAGGTCATCGCAGCGCTGGAAAACGGACGGCTATCCAGCTCGCTGCTTTCGCTGCGCATCATGATCGGCAAGATCGTGGTCTCGTTCCTGGGCATCCTCTGCGGTTTCACGATTGGCCGAGAGGGGCCGACGGTGCAGATTGGCGCATCGCTCATGTATGCAATGCGCCGGGGCT
This sequence comes from uncultured Ralstonia sp., assembly GCA_963512445.1. Classification (GTDB taxonomy): domain Bacteria; phylum Pseudomonadota; class Gammaproteobacteria; order Burkholderiales; family Burkholderiaceae; genus Ralstonia. The sequence continues at coordinate 31,919 of CAUPMS010000039.1, read as the reverse complement.
ACCGCCGCAGCAGCCAGCACATCGAGCGGCAGCTTGCACTGGCCGGCGCCGCTGCGGGGCTGGCGGCAGCGTTCAACACACCGCTGGCCGGCGTCGTCTTTGCCATTGAAGAACTGACGCGCAGCTTCGTGGCGCGCAACAGCGGCACGCTCATCACCGCCATCATCTTCTCCGGCGTGGTTGCGCTGGGTCTGCAGGGCAACTACCTGTATTTCGGGCGCATCCAGGCCATGGGTCAGTTTCATCTGGCGCTGGTGCCGGTGGTGATTGCCGCGAGCGCGCTCTCGGGTGTGGCGGGCGGCGTGTTCGGCTGGCTGCTGCTCAACCTCCCGCGCTGGATGCCCGCGCCGCTGGTTGAACTGCGCCAGGCGCAGCCGGTGCGGTTTGCCTTCCTGTGCGGCGTGGCCATCGCCCTGGTCGGGTTGGCTTCCGGCGGCACCACGTTCGGCAGCGGTTATGCAGAAGCGCGGGGCCTGCTGGAGACCCACCAGGCGCTTTCGCCGTTCTATGCGGCGCTCAAATTTGCCGCGTTGATCGCGTCATACCTGTCGGGCATTCCGGGCGGCATCTTTGCCCCCTCGCTGGCAATCGGGGCGGGGCTTGGCAACATCATGGCGCTGTTGACGTCGGCGGTGCCGCTGCCGAGTCTGGCCGCGCTGTGCATGGTGGGCTATCTGGCGGCGGTCACGCAGTCGCCCATCACGTCGTTCGTCATCGTGATGGAGATGATCGACGGGCACGAGATGGTCCTGCCGCTCATGGCCGTGGCGTTGCTCTCCAGCCAGGTGTCAAAGGCGCTGACGCCGTCGTTCTATCACACGCTTGCCCATCGGTTTCGCGCGTCGTGATCTGGTCGTGACTGTTCGGCTGGAGCAGCGGCGCGCATGCGCCGCGCTCCGCACGCATCAACCAGCCGATCCACTACCCCGCCACGCTGCCTCAATCTTGGCAATGTCGATCTTTGTCATCGTCATCATTGCGTCGAACGCGCGCTTGGCGGCCACGCGGTCAGGATCGGTGAACGCCGCTGTGAGCACACGCGGCGTGATCTGCCACGACAGCCCCCACTTGTCCTGACACCAGCCGCATGCGTTTTCCCGGCCGCCGTTATTGACGATGGCATTCCACAGCCGATCCGTCTCGGCCTGGTCGTCGGTAGCAATCTGGAAAGAAAACGCATTGCTGTGCTGGATGCCCGGGCCACCGTTCAGCCCCAGGCAAGGAATGCCCGCCACCGTGAACTCCACCGTCAGCACATCGCCCTCTTTGCCGGCAGGGTAGTCGCCCGGTGCGTGGTGCACGGCAGTGACTTTGCTATCGGGAAATGTCTCGGCGTAGAACTTGGCCGCGTTGAGCGCGTCGCGGTCGTACCACAGGCAAATCGTGTTCTTGCTGACCATGCGTGTCTCCTGAAAGGGCGGGTACCGGCATGTGCAACGTTTGCCGCCTTACGCCCTAGAACCTGGGCTGTCGGGCGAGACGGTTGCCGGGTGCCGCTGTTGGGGGGGGGCTCTCAATGTCTCACAGTCTGATAGGCGTGGGCCACCTTGCTTGGTTGTCGTCTGAGTGCGCTCGGGCCGCGCCTACGGAAAATCAGAATTCAGGCAATGGAAACTATACGTAGGGAACGTATAGTTTTTGGCTTCATGCATGCGGTCTTCATTGAGTTGCCACCCTTTGAGCGGCTGAGAGAGCACTATCTGTCGGATGGCAAGGAGCGGGCGATGAAACGGAACCTGTTTGCTGAACCGAAAGAGGGGATGGATGCGCTTGCCGCCGAACGCGAAGGAAAAGCGACCCTCCGCAAGGTCAAAGTTCGTGCGCCTGAGCCGGTCGGCGTGAGCGCCGAAGAGATCAAGGCTGTCCGTGCGGCGGCCCGTGCTTCGCAGGCTGTCATGGCGCGCCGGTTGCGCGTCAATGTGCGGACCTACCAGAACTGGGAGCAGGGCACCGCCAAACCAAACACGCAGGCAGCGGTACTGATCAAACTGGTGGAAAAGCACCCGGAAACATTGCAGATGCTTGAAGCGCTCTAATACGGCGCTCTAATAAAGGGATAACGGTCCCTTTGACTAGCGAGTTAGAGAACGCGATGCGGACGACTGGCGTGTGAAGGTCCGCTATCGACCCAAAGCGGTCCCTCGCCACGGATGTAGAGATGACCGCTTTCTGGAGCCAAACGGCCGTTGGCAGCGAGCCTCTGAACCTGACAAATAATGCTGTGTCGGCGTCAGCGCCTGGAGCCTGTGCGCTGAGGCTAGTATTGCTCGCGCGCTTGGCCTGCGTGAATGCATCCTCGTCAGCGCGCGCACCGTCGCCACATAGGGTTGCACAGCTCGGGACTGGCCCACGACACGGCAGGCCTTGCGCTCCGAGACCTCGAACCTCTCCTGCAGCATGCGCACGGCGCGTCGGCGTCGCTCGGGGCTCACCAGTTTCCGGAAGCGACCTCCTTGAGCATCGTCTTCTCCAGCAACAGGTCGGCAACCAGCTTGCGCGGGCGGGCGTTCTCGCCCTCAAGCTCCTTGAAGCGCTTGGCTTGGTCGTGCTGTAAGCCGCCTTACTCCTTGCGCCAGCGGCAATAGCTCTGCTCGGAAATGCTGGCCTCCTTGCAGGCTAACTGGGTAGTCTTGCCACTGCCCATCGCTACTTCGATGAGGCGCAGCTTCGCGATGATTTGTTAGGGGGTAACGCTCTTGCGGGACATCTTGGGTTGCTCCTTGCCAGGGTTGGATTCTCTCTTTCAACCTGGACTCGAAACAACCGGTCACGTCAAGAGAGCCCGAACGTCTTTCTCAGGCCAGAGTCGACGGGGCCGGCAGGCATGAAACGGCGCAGCCTACTCAGAAACGATGCTTCGCCTTTAGGTGTGCGGCGCATCTTCCATGCACCCAGGGCGGCATCGACGATTGTGTTGGCGACGCTCTCAGGCGAGGGCGCCTTCTGCACGTTGTTTTGAATGGCTTGGGAGGCGATGCCGCGCTCCGCGTCATAGGCCGATACTTTGGACGCCGCGTGGGGCGCATTGGCATCCAGGCTGGTCTTGGTGAAGGAAGGTTCGACAAGCGCCACGCGGATGCCGAACTTGCGCACCTCGTGATCCAGCGACTCGGACAGGCCTTCCACCGCATGCTTGGATGCCGAATACAGACCCATGTACGGCGCCGGCAAAAAACCGAGCACCGAGCTGATATTCACGATGCGCCCCGAACGTTGCGCGCGCATGTGCGGCAGCACGGCTTGCGTGGTACGTAAGACACCAAACACGTTGGTGTCGAACAGCGTCTGCGCTTCGGCAATCGATGTTTCTTCGGTTGCGCCGAGCAGGGCGACGCCGGCGTTGTTGACCAGCACATCGATGCGCGATGCCTGCCGGATGATGGTCTCGATTCCCTGCTGAACCGAGGCTTCATCGCGGATATCCATCTGGATCAGTTCAACGCCGGCGATCGGCTGCGTTTTCGCGAGGTTGCGCACCGTGCCGAACACGCGGCAGCCCCGCAGGGCAAACTTGGCGGCAGTGGCACGGCCGATGCCCGAGGACACGCCGGTAATCACAACAACTTTCGAATTCGACATGGCAATTGCTCTCAGGGTGAGTGGGTAGGTGCTGCGGTAAATCGAGTTTGCGAACCGGTTATTTGCTTGCAACGGCGGTGGCTACGTCGGGCTGCCAACCGCCGCCCAGTGCCTTGAATGCCGCAACGGCAGCGCGGGCCGATTCTGTTTGGGCTTGGGCGCGTGCGTCCGATGCACGCAGGAGGCTTTCGTCCGCCTGCAGCACTTCAATCAGGCTGACGACGCCTCTTTGATACGCAGCAAACGACGCATTCCGCGCGCGGCTAAGCGAATCAACGCCTTGCGTGAGCACGGTTGCTTGCTCTTCACGCTTGACGAGGGCGGAGAAGGCGTCTTCCACATCTTCCGTGGCGCGCAGTACGGCGAGCCGGTATGCGGCGAGCATCTCTGCCTCCTGCCCCTTGGCCTGATCGATTTGCGCGTTAATGCGGCCGAAGTCGAACAGGCGCCAGCGCAGGCCCAGTACGCCTGCAAATTGGCTGGCGCCGCTGCCGAACAGGCTGCCGGCGCCCACCGATGTGGCGCTGCCCAGCAAGCCACCGAGCGAGAACTTCGGGTAGTACTCTGCAATAGCAACGCCGATGCGTGCGTTGGAGGCTGCAAGGCGACGCTCGGCGACGATGAGGTCGGGCCGGCGCCTCAGCAGGTCGCCAGGCGTTCCGCTGATCGCAATCTGCGGAGCGGCCGGGATGTCCTTGTCTTCCGCCAGCTCGGTCCGGTGCGTGCCCGGCAGCGAGCCGAGCATCACGTCCAGCGCGTTCATCGCGGCATCGAGGCCCGTCTCAAGCTGTGGGATGGAAGCGCGAACCAGAGCGAGTGCGCCTTCGGTCTGCCGAACTTGAAGCTCAGCCACCAGCCCCTTGGCGTACAGCAGGTTGATGGTGGAGAGCAATTCCTCTTGCGTCTGCACCTGGTGACGGGCCACCTTCAGGCGCGTCTGCAGGCCGCGGATGGTGATGTAGATATCGGCAGTCTGCGCGGCCACGGCCAGCCGCGTGGCGACTGCGCCCGCCCGGGACGCTTGATAGTCGGCCAATGCCGCCTCGCGGCCACGGCGCAGGCCACCGAACACGTCCAACTCCCAGCTTGCGTTTGCATCGGCTTCAAACGCGTTGCCGTAGCGGTCGAAGCCGGGCCTCGAATTCAAGACGCGGCCCAACGGCGTTTCGACGGACTGGTAGGCCCGTGCGGCCTGGCCTGTGACATTGCCGGAGGGAAGCAACGCCGCATTGGCGGCGCCCAGGCCCGCACGCGCTTGCGTGACGCGGGCGAAGGCTTGCGCGAGGTCCAGGTTTTGTTCCAGCGCGCGCTGCACGAACCGCGTCAGTTGCGGATCGCCAAAGCCCGCCCACCATGCGGACAGATCTGCTTCGGTATTGGCAGCGCGCTGCTCAACGGCGGTTTGGCCCAGGAATCGTTCGGGAACCGGCACGTCGGGCTTCACGTAGTCGGGGCCGACGGCACAGCCCGTTGCCACGCTGGCAACGAAGAGGGCCGCAAGGGAGTGCTTTGGCACCATGACGGTCTTCCATCGGAATTTTTAGTGACTATAGTACAAATTGGTCACAAGTTGTTCAACTATCTCGACTGGCGTAAGCTGGAGCCCATGAAGACCACCCCTTACCCCGTTTCTGCCCGCGGCCCGGCGGACCACGACGTGCGAGACCAGATCGTCGCCGCCGCCACCGAGCACTTCAGCCGCTACGGCTACGAGAAGACCGCCGTGTCCGATCTGGCCAAGGCCATCGGCTTTTCCAAGGCCTACATCTACAAGTTCTTCGAGTCCAAGCAGGCCATTGGCGAGATGATCTGTGCCAACTGCCTGCGCGAAATCGAGGCCGACGTAAATGCCGCTTTGGCCGAGGCGGACTCCCCTCCAGAAAAGCTCCGGCGCATGTTCAAAGCCTTGACGGAAGCCAGTCTTCGGCTGTTTTCCCACGACCGCAAGCTGTATGAGATTGCCGCCTCGGCAGCGACGGAGCGCTGGCAGTCGGTGATCGCCTATGAAGGCCGCATCCAGACGTTGCTGCGCGATGTGCTGCAGGAAGGCCGGGAGACCGGAGACTTCGAGCGCAAGACGCCATTGGACGAGACCACGGCGGCCATCTACCTGGTCATGCGCCCGTATATGAATCCGTTGCTTTTGCAGTACAGCTTTGACTACACCGAAGTGGCGCCCGGGCTGCTTTCGAGCCTCGTACTCCGAAGCCTGTCGCCCTGACGCGAAGATTTTTTCTATGTGACCATTGACTAAAATAGTCACGCGAACAAGAATGAAAGCCCAGATCATCCTGTCGATGGGGCTTTCATGCTTTCGCGTCGTTTTGTTTCCTCTGCCGCTGTCCTTGCGTTGCCGCTGGCATTGATCGCCTGTGGCGAAAAGGCCCCCACCGATCCACGCACCGAGGCGCCCTTGGTGCGTGCCGCGTTTGTTCAGCCGGTCGCTTCCGCATCGCGGTCCTTCACCGGGGTTGTGGCTGCCCGGGTGCAGAGCGACCTCGGGTTCCGCGTGCCCGGCAAGGTGCTGGAGCGGTTGGTGGACGCCGGGCAGACCGTCAAGCGTGGGCAGCCGCTCATGCGCATCGACCCGGTCGATCTGAAGCTCGCAGCGCATGCACAGCAGGAAACCGTGGCCGCGGCGCGAGCCCGTGCGCAGCAGACAGCGGAAGACGAAGCGCGCTACCGCGACTTGCGCGGGACCGGCGCAATTTCCGCCTCAGCCTATGACCAGGTCAAAGCCGCTGCGGATGCGGCCAAAGCCCAGTTGAGCGCAGCAGAAGCGCAGGCCGATGTAGCCCGCAACGCCAGCCGTTACGCCGAGCTGGTTGCCGATGGCGACGGTGTGGTCGTGGAAACGCTGGCCGAGCCGGGGCAGGTCGTCAACGCCGGGCAGGCTGTGGTGCGCTTGGCCCATGCGGGCCGCCGTGAAGCGGTGGTGCAGTTGCCGGAAACGCTGCGGCCTGCGATCGGCTCGGTCGCGCAGGCCACGCTGTTCGGTAAGGAAAGCGATGGCGCGTCTGCCAAGCTGCGGCAACTGTCGGATGCGGCCGATCGGCTCACCCGCACGTACGAAGCGCGCTATGTGTTGGATGGCGAACTTGCCAGCGCGCCGCTGGGTGCGACCGTCACGATCCAGGTTCCCGATGGGCTTGCCACTGCGCAAGGCGATATGCAAGTACCCCTCGGCGCCGTGTTCGATGCAGGCAAGGGCCCCGGCGTGTGGGTCATCCAGGGCGACCCGGCCAAGGTGTCGTGGCGCTCCATCACCATCGTGCGCTTGGGCGACGAAGGCGCACGCGTTGCCGGCCAGGTCAAACAAGGGGACCGGATCGTCGCCCTTGGCGCACAGCTGCTGCGTGAAGGCCAGCAAGTCCGCGTGGCTGGGCAGGGCACCAGCACTGCCATCGCGGGGGTGCGACTGTGAGCCAGGGTCGCTTCAATCTATCGGCGCTCGCGGTGCGCGAGCGTGCCGTCACGCTGTTCCTCATCTGCCTGATCTCGCTGGCAGGGCTCATTTCCTTCTTCAAGCTGGGCCGTGCGGAAGACCCGGCGTTTACGGTCAAGGTGATGAACATCGTCACCGTGTGGCCGGGCGCCACCGCGCAGGAAATGCAGGACCAAGTGGCCGAGAAGATCGAAAAGCGCATGCAGGAGCTGCGCTGGTATGACCGCACGGAAACGTACACGCGGCCGGGCCTGGCCTTCACCACGTTGACGCTGCTCGACACCACGCCGCCGTCGGAAGTGCAGGAAGAGTTTTATCAGGCGCGCAAGAAGGTTGGCGACGAGGTGGGCAACCTGCCATCCGGCGTGATCGGACCGATCGTCAATGACGAATATTCGGACGTGACCTTTGCCCTGTTTGCACTCAAGGCACAGGGCGAGCCGCAACGTGCGCTGGTGCGCGATGCGGAAACGCTGCGCCAGCGCCTGTTACACGTGCCCGGCGTGAAGAAGGTCAACATCATCGGCGAGCAGTCGGAGCGCATCTACGTTGAGTTTTCGCATGACCGGCTGGCGACGCTGGGTGTGAGCCCGCAAGACGTGTTTGCCGCGCTCAACAGCCAGAATGCGCTGACGGCCGCCGGCTCGGTAGAAACGAAAGGGCCGCAGGTGTTCATCCGCCTCGATGGCGCATTCGACGAGTTGCAGAAGATCCGCGATACGCCGGTGGTGTCGCAGGGCCGCACGTTGAAGCTGTCGGACATCGCCACCGTCAAGCGCGGTTATGAAGACCCCGCCACGTTCATGGTGCGCAATGGTGGGCAGCCTGCCTTGCTGCTGGGCATCGTCATGCGCGAAGGCTGGAACGGGCTGGACTTGGGCAAGGCGCTCGACAAGGAAGTCGGTGCCATCAATGCGGGCATGCCACTGGGCATGAGCCTGACCAAGGTGACGGACCAGGCGGTCAACATCGCCGCGTCTGTTGACGAGTTCATGCTCAAGTTCTTTGCCGCGCTGCTGGTGGTGATGCTGGTGAGCTTCGTCAGCATGGGCTGGCGCGCGGGCCTGGTGGTGGCCGCTGCTGTGCCGCTCACGCTTGCCGTCGTGTTTGTGGTGATGGCTGCGACAGGCAAGAACTTCGACCGCATCACGTTGGGGTCGTTGATTCTGGCGTTGGGCCTACTGGTGGACGACGCGATCATCGCCATCGAAATGATGGTGGTGAAGATGGAGGAGGGCTACAGCCGAGTGGCCGCTTCGGCCTATGCGTGGAGCCACACTGCGGCGCCCATGTTGTCGGGCACGCTCGTGACGGCCGTCGGCTTTATGCCCAACGGCTTTGCGCGATCCACCGCGGGTGAATACACGAGCAACATGTTCTGGATCGTCGGCATTGCGCTGATTGCGTCGTGGGTGGTGGCGGTTGTGTTCACGCCGTACCTGGGTGTGAAGATGTTGCCCGACTTCAAGAAGGTCGAAGGTGGGCACGCTGCGATTTACGACACGCCGCGCTACAACCGCTTCCGCCAGTTGCTCGGCCGCGTGATTGCGCGCAAGTGGCTTGTCGCGGGTGCGGTGGTGGGCCTCTTCGCGTTGGCCATTGCCGGCATGGCGGTGGTCAAGAAGCAGTTCTTCCCCATTTCGGATCGCCCCGAAGTGCTGGTCGAGGTGCAGATGCCTTATGGCACGTCGATCAACCAGACCGATGCGGCGACCGCGAAAATCGAAGGCTGGCTCGCCAAGCAGACGGAGGCCAAAATCGTGACGGCCTACATCGGCCAGGGGGCGCCGCGCTTCTATCTGGCAATGGGGCCGGAATTGCCGGATCCGTCGTTCGCCAAGATCGTGATCCGCACCGATAGCCAGGAAGAGCGCGACGCCTTGAAGCAGCGCTTGCGCCAGGCCGTTGCCGATGGCATCGCCCCTGAGGCGCGCGTACGGGTCACGCAGCTCGTGTTTGGTCCATATTCGCCGTTCCCGGTGGCCTACCGCGTATCCGGCCCGGACCCGGAAACGTTGCGTCGCATTGCCGCGGATGTCCGGCAGGTCATGGACGCCAGCGCGATGATGCGCACGGTCAATACCGATTGGGGCGTACGTGTACCCACGCTGCACTTCACCTTGCAGCAAGACCGTCTCCAGGCCGTGGGGCTGACCTCCAGCGCCGTCGCACAGCAACTGCAATTCCTGCTCAACGGCGTACCGGTGACGGCGGTGCGCGAGGACATCCGCACCGTGCAAGTCACGGCACGCTCAGCCGGCAACGTGCGACTTGACCCGGCCAAGATCGGCGATTTCACGCTGGCCGGTGCCAACGGGCAACGCGTGCCGCTCTCGCAAGTCGGCAAGATCGATGTGCGCATGGAAGAGCCGATCATCCGCCGGCGCGACCGCATGCCCACCATCACGGTGCGCGGCGACATTGCCGATGGCTTGCAACCGCCCGATGTGTCGACCGCCATCAGCAAACAGCTTCAACCCATCATCGAGAAACTGCCGAGCGGATACCGCATTGAACAAGCGGGCTCCATCGAAGAATCCGGCAAGGCGACGAAGGCCATGCTGCCGCTGTTCCCGATCATGCTGGCGGTCACCTTGCTGATCCTCATCTTCCAGGTGCGGTCCATTCCGGCGATGGTGATGGTGTTCCTGACCAGCCCGCTGGGGTTGATTGGCGTGGTGCCCACGCTGATTCTGTTCGGGCAGCCGTTCGGCATCAACGCGCTGGTTGGCCTCATCGCGCTGTCGGGCATCCTGATGCGCAACACGCTGATCCTGATTGGGCAGATTCAGCACAACAAGGACGAAGGGCTGGATCCTTTCCGGGCCGTGGTGGAAGCCACCGTTCAGCGTGCGCGGCCAGTGATCCTCACCGCATTGGCCGCCATCCTGGCCTTCATCCCGCTGACGCATTCGGTGTTCTGGGGCGCGCTCGCCTACACGCTGATCGGCGGGACGTTTGCGGGGACGATCTTGACGCTGGTGTTCCTGCCGGCCATGTACTCGATCTGGTTCCGGATCCGGCCGGGTAATGCGGCCGAAGCACAGCTTGATCGTGCGGCGCACGCACAGCCACCGCAACAACTGGCCGTCGAGTAGCACACAGATTTCACCCCTGCCTGCCCGACTTACCTCCGTTCTCTCTGGATCTTTGGGCAGGTAGGTTTTTATTGGCAATGGAGCAAGAGCCAAGGTGTAAGCGCTTGGCCATCACTTGGCTCGAATGCAGCGCGACGTTCGGCATAAAGGAGGCGCCGATTGCCTGCTCGCTCGGGCGGCTTAGCGCTCATGCAGTGGCCTCGCTCATCAGTCGTCCACGCATCATTCATAGGTTGCTCATGGCGAACAGCGTATGCAATGGCTGTGTGTTCTTCATCGGCCGCGATGGCGCATCTTTAGATGCCACCGTACGCGGCGATAAACATGGCGACGGCCGACCGGCAATAGGACTCGATTTCGTTGTCGTCCTCTGCTCTAGCCTCATCGAAGCGGGCGATAAGCAGCAGATCGGATCCTTTGAAAAGCGCGGCAAACAAGCGGGCGGACTGGAGAGCATCGGGTACGTTCAGCATCCCTTTAGCGTGCAACTGACGCAACACGGCCTCGATGTGGGCGATGACATGGGCCGGCCCGGCTTCGTAATGGAGCTTGCTTAACGCCTTTTGATTCGTCTTGTCGGCCAAAACCATCGCTTCGACACTGCGGACGTCCGGGCTCAACAGCGTGCGAAGCAGGGATGATCCCACCGCCATGAGCTGATCTTCGGCCGACCCGTCGACGCCCTCAGAAAGGGCCTCCGGTGCAAACTGATCGCAGCGCGCCACCATGGCCGCGCTGAACAGCGCCTCCTTGTTCTCGAAGTGCCGATAGATGCTCAGCTTGGATATCTTCGCCCGCTGGGCGACCTTGTCCATCGTCGTCGCTTGAAAACCCAGTTCCACAAAGAGTTCGCAGGCGGTGTCGACGATCGTTTGGCGAAGCGCTTCGTTGGCGGGCCGGCCGCGCCGGCTTTGGTTGTTTTCGCTCACGACAATTACGGTACTTGACAGTATTGAAATTGGTTAATACGATACCACTCAGTATCGTAATATGCAAGACAAGGGCAGGTTTCAACCGGTTGTGCAGATCAGGTTTCCCCGGCCCACCCCTCATCCACAACACGGAGCCCATCACCATGAATGACGTCATCATCGTCGGCGGCAGCTTTGCCGGCCTCGCCGCCGCCCTGCAGCTTGGCCGTGCCCGTCGCAAGGTCACCGTTCTCGATACCGGCCGGCCGCGCAACCGCTTTGCCGGCCATTCGCATGGCCTGCTTGGCCACGATCACAAGCCGCCGCTGGACATCCTGGCCGAGGCGCGGCAGCAGCTTGCGCGCTATCCAACAGTCAGCCTCGTCAACGCCCGGGCCGAGAGCGTGTCTGGCGCCATCGACGATTTCTGCGTTGTCACTGACGATCACGAAACCTTGAGGGCGCGCCGTCTGATTCTGAGCTATGGCGTCGTTGACCAAATGCCTGATGTGCCGGGCTTTGCCGAAAGCTGGGGTACGTCCATCGTGCCCTGCCCCTATTGCGACGGCTTTGAAGTCGCCGGCCAGCATTGGGGCCTTGTCTGGTCCAGCCCGCAGTCGTATCAGTCTGCCAAGCTGTTCCGCGATTGGACTGACAAGTTGACTGTCTTTGCCGATGGTCGCGACATTGCGCCCGATATTCAGGCCGATCTGGCGCGCCGCAACATCCCTCTCTTCGATGGCCGGATCGTCGAGATCGCCCACCAGAAGGGCCATATCACCACCGTCAATCTCGATACCGGCCGCAACGTCGCGGTCGACATCCTGTTCGCCAATCCGCGCAACAAGCCGTCCGCAAGCCTGCATGAATCACTGGGCCTCGCCACGCTCGATACGCCCACCGGCGTGGTCCTCAACGTCGACGACCGACGCCAAACCAGCATGCCCGGCATCTACGCCGCCGGCGACCTAGCCACGCCCTTCTTGCCATCGGTCACCCAGGCATCCTCGCAGGGCGCGATGGCGGGCATCTTCGCCCAGCAATCGATGGTGGTTTGAGAGCACCGGTTCCATTCTCCCCCTGCGTCGTCGCCGTCGAAAAGGTTGGCGTAGACCGGCGCGGTGAAAGGCGGATCGTCAAATCAAGGAGATGACATGGCCAAGCAAAGTGCTGATCCGGTGGGTGACTGGAATGGTCAAAGCGGGGAGCGCTGGGTCGCCAACCAGGCGCGGCTGGACGCACTGGTAGCGGTGTTCGGCCTGGCCGCGATAGAAGCTGCCGCGCCCGCAGCGGGCGAGCGCGTGCTGGACATCGGTTGCGGCGCGGGCGCGTCGACTCTGGCTCTGGCAACGCGCGTGGGCGCGAGGGGCCAAGTGCTTGGCGTGGACATATCCGAACCGCTGATCGACCGAGCGCGCGCGCTTGCGCCAAAGGATTCGCCGGCGCTGTTTCAGGTGACCGACGCCAGTAGCGCAGCGCTGCCCGAAGGTGCGTTCGACATCCTGTTTTCGCGTTTCGGCGTGATGTTCTTCGACGATCCGACAGCGGCGTTCGCGCATATGCGACGTGCGCTCCAGCCGGGCGGCCGGGTCGCTTTCGTCTGCTGGCGCGGTGCGGCCGAGAACGATTGGATGCGCCTGCCGGTTGGCGCGCTCAAGGGCATCCTCCCGCCGAGCGCGCTGCCCGATCCCGAAGCGCCCGGCCCGTTCTCGTTCGGCGACCGGGAGCGCGTGGCACGCATCCTGACGGCGGCCGGCTTCACCGATATCGCTATCTCGCCCTTCGACGCGGCCGTCCCATTCGGCGAGGGCGAGACGCGAGACGCCGCGATCGACGACGCGGTGAAGATGACGCTTGAGGTCGGACCGCTGTCGCGTGTGCTTGCTGATCAGCCCGACGACATCCGCGCCCGCGCCTCGGCCGCGGTTCGTGCCGCCTTCGCGACCCTCCCCGGCGAGCAGTCGGTGATGATCAACGGTGCGACGTGGATCGTCATGGCGCGCAATCCGGTAAGCTGACAGGTGACGTCGACCGATGTGTCAGAACCGGTAATTCCTCGTGTCTCGGGGAGGGCCTACCCTGCGCGCCGAACGGCCGGAACGCGGCGCTGATTGGCCATTGAGGGCGAAAAGAGCAGTGGCTCTTGATGGCCGACTCCCGCCCAACGCAGCGGGCCCTAGCCGACCCGCTGCAGCCGTCACGCGTCGAGGCGCGCACCGTACCGGGCCCCGATCTCGACCAGCTTCGAGACGTCGGGCGGCATCGTGGTGACTTCGCGATCGATCGTCGTGAACAGGTTCGCCGCCTGGCTGGTGTGGCTGGTGATCGAGAGCATATCGGCGCTACCGGGGCCGCAGCGGAAGCTGTGTACCGTGCCGGCCGGGACATGAACGAACGAGCCTGCCGTCGCGACCGACGTGGTGCCGCCGTAAGTGAATTCAACGCTGCCGTCGATCACGTAGAACGATTCGTCCCAGTCATGGGTGTGTGGGGGCGGGCCACTGCCTTCTGGGCCGTGCTGCAGGAAGACCTCGTAGCCTTGCGTTGCAGCACGGTCGGCAAGGACTGTGATTTTTTCGCCGAGGACATTCAGCGCGTGCGCATAGGTTTGTGGCGTCACGAACAAGGGCTGAGGTTTCATGTCGCTCTCCTTGATGGTCGTTCAACACAATTGGGGGCTCGCGACCGGCCGCGAGGCCGGACATACCGTTGGGGCCGGTCCGGCGTATGACCGTCTTGATGTTCAGAGCAAATTCCGGACCACTAGCGACGTGCGTTCGATCAGACCGGCTCGCGGGAGGACGCGTCGACCGCGACGGTCGGTCGATGCACGAAAGTGTTTCTATCCTGAAACACATCGTGGAGTCCTCTTGGTTTTTATGCGTAGTCCAATCCAAGCACGACAGGCTTATCGCTCTTCCTCAGCATTGCTATCACATGGCCGCGCCGCACAATGGCAAATCAACCGCGAAATGCGGATACCCCAATAAAGAAGCCGCCACGAGGGCGGCTTTCTTTTTGTGAAGAGAACCGGCGGGTCAGCCGTGCTCACCCCGCGCCGCCGGTTGTCGCACCCGCTGGTTCGGATGCAGGCGCCGAACGCGGAGTTGGCGCTGGCGCAGTCACCGCAGGGGCAGAGGCCGGTGCAGCTTCAGCAGGTGCCTTTGATGCCGGGGCAACGGGCATCGCGGCCGGTGCAGAAGCGGGTGCAGAAGCGGGCGCGGCCACCGGAGCCGGAACCGGCGCAGCAGCCGGCGCCGATGCAGGCGCCACCACCGGCACAGGCGGCGCGGCCGGCGTTGGCACCACGGGCGTTGTCATCTTCATCGGCTCGCCCTGCGGCGTGGGCGCGGGCTCGGGCAGCGGGGCCACGTGTTCCTTCTCCGCCGCCTTGGCGATCTTGCGGTCGTGGCGGGCGGGGTCGATCTTCAGGAAGTGATCAACCAGGTTGAAGTAGCGCTCGTAGAACACCCCGGCCGGAATCGTCTCGCTTGCCACCTTCACCATCGAATCGTCACCCGAGCCGATGGGCAGCGACACCGAGCCCAGAATGCTCAGCCCCACGCTGGCCGATGTGCTCGTCTTCTTGAGCGTGTAGCGGTCTTGCACCGCGTTCACATAGGCCGTGCTCGATGTGCCCTCGCTATTGGCCTCTGCGCACACCACGTGGAACGAGATCACCACGTGCGAATCGTTGTTCGGCTGAAAGTTCTTGCTGCCATCGATCGTGTCTGCGCGCGGCGAGCTTGACACATACCCCTGGCTCAGCAGCGCCCGGCGCGCCGCCTCGCACGTCGCGTCAGACTTGGCGTGGAACGTGCGCGCATAGGGGCTCGCGGCCGCATCGAACTGCTCCTGCTGATAGAGCGGCGTGGGCGCAGAGCTGCATGCAGCCAGGGCGGCAATGCCAGTAGCGGCGCACAAAACAGACAACGAACGGAAGCGGTAGGGCATGGCGTTGGGCAAAAGGGCTCGGCCGGGTGGTGTAGTGCGATGAGGCTACGCGGGTGCCGTCGCACGTGCGGCGCAAGTTTTGTGCGCGGCAGGCGGTGGCGGCGTGGGCGGGTGGCCGGGCGACATTATAAGTTTGTCGGGTGACTGGTACCGGCCCATCTGCGTGCGAACAGCCGGTGGTGGTGTCGCGCGCCACACCGTCTGCGCCTACAGGGCAGCCGCTGCAGCCCACTACTGATACCCCCACGTGTCGTCCACCTTGATGATTTTCCAGCCCGTGCCGTCCCGCTTGAGAAATACGAGCACGTTCACTCGATCCTTTGATCCAAACGTAACGGGCACAACCGTCACGTCACCCAGCGCGATCGGGTTTGCCGGGCGGATGCTGCGCAGCCAGTCTTGCTCGTCGTAATCCTGCACCTTGGTGAAGTAATCGGCGTCGCCCGGCAGCGTGCCGTGTTTGTAATCGCTGCGCAATCGCTTGATTGTTGGCTCGGCCACGTATTTTGAAATCTCGTGATCGAGCAGCGGGAATGTGTGGCCGGATTGTTTTTGGATGTACCAGCGGTAGAACGCAGAGACCTGATCTTCCGGCTTTGCAAGGGCGTCATGGGCACTTGCCGCTTGAAGCAGGATCGGAAGGGAAAGAAAGATGATTGCCAGCGTGGACAGGATTTTTTTCATCGCGTTGTCATATTAAAAAGAGCAGCAGAGGCTAGCACGCGGGTATGGAGGGTTCTGTCAGTAACGGTTGAGTTTGCTTGTGATTTTCAGAATTCGCGCAGGTGCCCCCGGAGGTGCTCAGGCTGGAGGCGTGTGCCGCGTTGGGTTAATCGCACCTGCCGCGTATGCACGCGGGCTTCTTGGTTTCAGAAAACCGAAAAAACCCTACCGCTGGGGGCTTCTCAACCACCGAACGTGGGTTATGCTGTTTCCCAACAAAATCCGAACCAGATTACCTAATTCGGATTATAAAAAACCGCCTAATCCTAAATAACTAAAAAGGCGATTCCCAAGACAAAAAACCTACAAGGTTGAGGCAATGGGGCGTAGGAGAAAGAAACAACCCTCCACGAGCGACGTGCTGCTGGCGTTGCCGTGGTGGATGCTGGCGATTGGCTCGGGGGCCAGTTACCTGGTTTTCCACACCATCCTCCCGGCGGCGTTTGCGGCCAACCCGTTTCTGGGCGTGGTGGCAATGATGATTCGCGGGCTGGCGTGGGTGCCCGCGTTGTTGCTCGCCTTTTTTGCCGTGCTGTCGTTCCTGCGGCAGCGCAGCCAGCAGGCCGATGCCCGGCTTGGCCCTATGCGCAATGACAGTGAACCGGCCACGCGGGCTCGGCCGCCAAAGGCGCCCGCGCAGCCCGCCCGCAAAGCCGCCAGCAGCGGCTCGCCCAACCCCACAAGCAACACCACCCCGCCCCCGCAAGCACCCACCCCGGCAGAAGCCGCCCCGCCCCAGCGCTGGACGCTGGAGGCCATCCAGTCGCTTGAGTGGAAGCGGTTCGAGCTGCTGTGCGTGCAGTACTACGAACAGATGGGGTTCACGGTGAAGACGGTGCCGCACGGCCCCGACGGCGGCATTGACGCCACGCTGTACAAGGCCGGCCTGGACGCGCCCGTGGCGGTGGTCCAGTGCAAGGCGTGGGGCAAGCCCGTCAAGGTGGAACAGGTGCGGGCGCTGGGCGGCTCCATGCTGGCGCACAAGGTCAAGCGGGGCGTGTTCTGGTCACTGTCCGGTTATGTGGGGAATCCGGTGCAGGCGTTTTCAGAGAGCGCTGGCATCCAACTATTGGATGGCGCGGCGATTCTTGATCGCATCTGCATGCTCGATCCGGCGAAGCAGGCCGCGCTGCTGGCGAAGGTGTTTGAGGGGGATTACCGGACGCCCTCGTGCCCGGCTTGTGGGGTGAAGCTGGTGGCGCGGAATGGGAAGAATGGGGCGTTTTGGGGGTGTACTAATTTTTCGACGGGGTGTCGGTATACGTTGCAGATGGAAAGGAAGACTTGACCGAAACTGTCGCCTTACACCCGGCATGGCCCTCAATGACTTGGCGTGTGCGCCAACTTGGAACGAGGCGAGTGATAAACGTGTGGGTGATGACGGTGATTACATTGAAGAATCGAAGGCTTATCTGATAATTAAGATTTGCCACCCTGGTGGCCTGCCCTTTGAATGTAATTATTGATAAATAAATCAATTAATTGGTGAGATTATGGGACATAAGGCTATCGACCAAGTGCTTCAGCGAGTCGCGCTGTCAAAAGATGACTCTGATTTTACTTATTTCTTTAATTTGCTTTTGGCAGCAGAGGCGTTGGCAAAGATCGTAACTCTTGGAATGGTATCTGCGATCGTTGAAGACAAAGAAAGACATAGGTATCGAATCGAACACTCGCTCTCTCGGGCGGATGGAATGGGTGACTGGGGAAGGGCGATAGAAGACGTGCTAACTGGGCTTGCCTCTCAGTATCTGGTCATGGACGCGCATGTCGAGCAGAGTGAGCTAACTAGGTTGTGCCGCGAGGGCGATTGGCAATATGCCTGTGTCTCATCATTGAAGCGTGCTCTTGATGCCTTGGGGGTAGAGAGCGAAGAATTGCCGGTCAAGTCAGATATGAAACGGTGGTTCCGTATGCTTTCGACCTTACGCAATAAAACACGGGCTCATGGTGCCACCCGTTCCAGCGATGTAGGGAAGCCTGCTGAGCTATTAATGGAAAGCTTGGGGATTTTTTATAATAATTTCTCTCTCTTCAAGAGACCGTGGGCTTATATTCAAAGAAATCTTTCTGGTAAATATAGGGTTTCCTTGATGACCGGGAATTCTGAGAATTTTGATCATTTGCGAAGAGAGTCTACGCATCTTCTTCAGAATGGAATATACGTTTATTGGGATGTGCCGCGATTTGTTTCGTTGATTGAAAGCGATCCGGATTTGACGGATTTCTACTTCGCAAATGGTAGTTTTTCTGGAAAAAAATACGAACTCCTATCGTATTTGACGGATAACAAGAAGCATGGGGATACCCTAGTATTTTCATTTCCGGCTGGAACGTTACCGGCCAGTGATACTGATGGGCGTGGTGAGTTGATACCTCGCGGAAACTGCTTCTCAAATGCTCCCGAAGCAATTAACGATTACGTGCCTCGTACAACGTTGGAGAGGGAACTTCTCTCACTTTTGCTTGATGATAAACGGCCAATTGTTACTCTGCGCGGGAAAGGGGGTATTGGAAAAACATCATTGGCGCTTCGTGTGTTGGATGATGTGTATCAGAATGATCGCTACATGACCGTTGTTTGGTTGAGTGCTCGCGATGTTGATTTGCATATGAGTGGGCCGAAACCTGTTAGGCCGGCCGTGATAAGCCCGGAAGATATGGGTCGACTCTATGCGAAACTGGTTCTCTCTGAAGACGCTACGACCGAAAAGGGATTCAATGCGCGTCAATTTTTGGAGAGGCAGTTGCATGCATCTGATTCGGGGCCGTGTTTATTTGTTTTTGATAATTTCGAAACTACTCAGAATCCTTTGGAAGTATTTACCTGGATTGATACCTATATTAGGTTACCAAATAAGGCATTAATTACTACCAGGCTTCGTGATTTCAAGGGGGATTACCCGGTTGATGTTTCTGGTATGCACCGAGATGAGGCGCTCGCTCTTATTAACCAGGTTGCGGCGCAGCTAGGAATGGCGCGTCATCTTACCGGGGCATATATAGAAGAGTTGATTGATCAGTCGGAGGGGCATCCCTATGTAATAAAAATCCTGCTGGGTGAGGTAGCAAAAAGCGGGGTGGCTGGGAACATTCCAAGGCTGGTGGCGGGGAGTGATGAAATACTTACAGCGTTATTTGAGCGAACATACGCATCTTTAACGCCGTGCGCTCAACGTGCTTTTTTAACTCTATCATCTTGGAACTCTTTAGTTCCGCGGCTTGCTTTAGAGGCCGTGTTGATTAAATCTACTGGCGAGCGACAGCAGGTCGAGAGTGGTATTGAGGCGCTATTAAATTATTCGCTGGCTGAGGCTCACGTCGCGTCTTCGGACAAGCAGGAGTACTTGTCATTGCCACTTGTGGCAAGCGTCTTCGGGAAGAAGAAATTGAATATAAGTCCGCAGCGAGATTCTATTTCTTCTGATGTTGAGATTCTTCAGATGTTGGGTCCGAGCCGTCGAGACGGTATTCAAATGGGACTTGCAAAGAAGGTAGAACGTTTTGTTGCCGCAATTGCGAAGCGTTGTGAATCAGGCGAATCCTATGAAAACTATGAATCAATCATTGAGATGATTTGTCGGCACTACGCTGCTGGATGGTTGGTTTTGGCTCGCTGGCACATCGAATTAGGGACTGAGAGTGCATTGGAAAAAGCAAAATCCGAGTTGACTCGATGTCTGGAAGATGATCCAAATGGACCGCAGGTCGCGGATGCTTGGCGTACGCTCGCGTATGTATGCCATCGTTTGGGAGATACATTGGGCGAGGTTCATGCATTTGTGGAACGCGCTCAACTTTCAGAAGTTTCATTTTTTGATGTATCCAGTACAGCAAACAGGTTAAATCAGTTTCTGAGAAATCATGAACTTGACCTCGATCAACAGGAGAAGCAAGCGCTTGCCCAACGACTCGCTGCGGTTATGGCGCATCGAGTGGAGGAGGCTGAAGCAGATGATTTTTCGCGTATGGCGTGGCTCGCTATACATCGCGGGTCGGAGAGCGATGCTAGGGCGTATACATCAGCTGGCTTGGAGAAAGATTCAGAGAACTATCATTGCAAAAAGTTGGCCAGTCGGCTTGGTTTAGCAGAATAGATAAGTCTATGTGGTGAACGGTTTTAAGGAGGGCAAGGCCCAATATGATTCCGGTTAGGGTGGATATCTGCGCGGCAGCCTTTGTCGCCATAGTGATTGCGAGCTTGCACCCAGGCTTCCCCACCCGCTAAACTCCCCCCGCTGCGCCAAAAAGCGCAGCCGGGACTGCAATCCCGAATTTGTGACTACCCCGCGAAAACGTCTTCAGTTTTCGCGGCTGCTGTCGTTCGTCCTTCGCAGGGCGGGCCTCGGCAGGGAGGGTTTCGACCCTGCCGGTTCTTGGTAGTCACAATCGGTATTGCAGACCTTGTCGTGTGCCCGCCCACCCTCACCGGTGGGTGGCTCCCAACTCACTACGAAGAGGGCAAGACAATGGATCAACCGACCCAAGCCGTACCCATCCCACGCGGGCATCGCCTCGCGCCTCACCCAAGCAGCGTCGTGCGGCATCCTCCGTCCGGAGGCGCCCGATGAGCCTGCAAGCCAAACGTAACTACCTGAAAGGCGCCGTGAGCGCTCGAGAATTCCTGCGCCGCACGCAAACAGGCCTGAAACTGCATCGCCAGTTCGAGCCCAAGATGCTGCGCTGGGAATTGCAGATCCACGTCCGAGACCAATCCGCTGAATACCAAGCCGGGTTTCTGGATGCGATTGGCGCGTATGTGACGACCACGCTGGAGGGGGTGCTGGTCGATCTGTACCGGTGGGAAGTGCTGCGCGTGCTGGAACAGGCAGGCCAGAAGAAATAAAAAAAACAGCAGTGAACGCGACCCCGAGGCGGGCGGGGGCGCTATTTGTTCAACCGCTCCAGACTGCAGCCAAGGTTGTCTGCGCTATCGCGCTTGTAGTCGCCGAGGCTTCGGTAGCCTCTGGCGATCCAGCGGTCGGGGTGCTCCGGGCAGCATGCGCGGAGCCTGAAACTGCAACGGCCTGGCTAGTTCCGATACCGCCCGACAAAGTGCTCGCACTGGCGCGTGCGGCTTAGCTTTGCGGCCCATTGGTACAACCCTTCCACCACGCCTTTGCTGACCGTGACCGGCTGGCCATCAATGTGCCCCAGCACTTCCGGTTGATTCTGATAGGGCTTGTCAAACAGCAGCTTCATCTCGCTGCCGCCACCCAGCGCCAAGTACACCGCTTCCCGGGGCTCGAACGGCAGCGGGAACGAGTTGCTGCGCACGCTGGCGCGTTCCATGGTTTCGACCAGGTTGGCAATGAGCGCGGCGTCTTCGGTGGTGTATTCGCAGCCTGCGTCTTTCAGGCGCGCTTCGTCCACGGCTTTGAGCGGCGTCTGGGCGGGGTCCATCAAATACAGCGTGACTGCGTGGGCTTTGCGCATCCGGGCGCTCAGGCCTTCGGCTGCCCAATAGCTTTGGTTGACCTTTACAGTGACAGCGGGCGCTGCGTTGGCAACGGGTTCTGCGTTTGCGACGGGCGCTGGATCAAGGGCTTCCGCCTGAGGTGCTTGTGCCTGTGCTTGCGGCGCTTGTGCCTGAAGTGCGCCCACCGGCAGTGCTTCTGCCTGGAGCGCTTCGGTTGGAGGCGCGTCAATCAGGGGCGCTTCCATTGTGATTTGTCCGAAGGCCGCCTGGCTCATGCAGCAAACGCAAGCCACGGCCAGAGAGATGATGCTGTGCGCCAAGTCCTACCCCTTTTTGAAACGTACGTTGTTGTGTTGTGCATGTTAAACCGGCGATGTGACGGAACGGGCCGGCAGTGCGTGTTGCCGCTAGCGCGGCGCCGGGGGGCGCTGGCCACCTGCTGCTGCTTTTTCGTCGCCACGTAGTAGTGATGCCGCCCGCTGCGGTTGACGATATCGAGGAGGTCGCTGCCTTCCGGAATCACCATCGTCGCAAACGTGGGTGGCATGGTGCCGGAGTTCACGGGGGCGGGGTTGGCCTGTCGCACCAGAGAGAAGAAGTTGACCTCGCCGGTGAATGCATCGCACTGCATGGCGGTGCAGCGGTGGTTCTCGGTAGACCAACCTCGGCAGTCTGACCCGCTTAACGTTGTGGCGCCGGTGGTCGGGCCCGTCAGTTGCAGGCTGAGCTGGTCTGCGCTGTCTTGCCTGCTGACGATGGCTTGCGTGTAGCCGCGCCCATCGTCATTGCGGCTGTCTGTAACAACAGCCCGGACACAGGGCGGTAACGGAGCGTTCTGCGCAGCCCGCCTGAGTATCGTTCTGATGCGCGCAACCCTCCGTCTCCCAATTCTGATGTTTGCATCGCTGTCGTTTGCGGCAGGGCGTTCAGCGATCCATCTCTCGATCCTTCACATTGTTCGCTGCCAGCCGCCTGATTTCCGCCCGCGCCGCCGCCAACCGTGAATGCAGCACCGTGTTCTCAATCAGCAACAGCAGCAAAACAAAGCTCGCCCCCATCAGCCCGAACACGCGGCCGGCATAGAAGCCGAGGTCATACCGGCCGCCGTTGAATACGGCGCTGAGCGCTACGTCGCAAATCCATACGCACAGCACCACCATCAACCAGATGTCGAGCGTGAGGTGGGGGCGGTTGCGCCAGAGCACGACCAGGGCCGCCAGGCAGAAGCACCACGTGCCGCCAGCCACGATCCACATGATGTGGGTGTAGCGGTTGGCGGCCATGATGGTGGGCAGCAGATGTTCGCCTGCGGTGGCCAGCGCCACGCAGGCTGCCGCTGCGCCCAGCACGGCGGCCACGGTGCCCAGCGCGGTCTGCCGCGTCAGCGTGTGGGCCGGGAAGCGGCCGGGCTCGCGTTCTTCGCGCCCCTTGAGCACGGCGTAAGCGATGACAAACAGCGGAAAGCCCGCGTGCCAGAACATGTAGATCCAGGCTGTGCTCTGCGGCCCCGTGCCCAGCAAGCCGCCAGACGTGAACAGCCCCGGAAATGACAGCAGATGCCCCACCGCTGTGGCGGCCGTGAACAGGTAGCCGCTGGCCAGCGCCAGTATGGCGCGCGACCGCGTAATGGCGAACTGCCCGAAGAGCAGCGCGGCGGTAATCAGGTCATTGAGGATGAGCGTCGATTCGTAAATCGGCACGAACGACGGAAGTTGCGCCAACTGCACCTTGGCGAACGGCACGGCAGACAGCAGCACCACGAGCGACAGCAAGGCCACTGCCTGCGCCATCCAGTACGTCCGGCGCCCTGGAGAGAGGCTCAACAACAAGCCTCGCTGCATGTCCAGCGTTTCCGATATCACGTTGACCCCCTTTTGCGGTGACTGTGTCACTCGTGTTCCTGTCGTGCGATTGTGCTCCAGGCGGTGGTTTGCGGCGGTGCGCCCTCTCGTTTGTTGCAGGCGGTAGTGCCGGCGCCCGACGTCTTATACAGGCGTGATAGTCAGCCGTCCGCCCGATGTCAAAGCGGCGAGGGGATAGAGCGTTCGTCAGCGGCGCGGCACGCAATGTCAACGCGGGTGGGATTCGATAGACTGGCCTCTGCCCCCTTGGGGGCTGACCCAAGGAGCGCACCCATGGAACCCGTTCACACCACCTCTGACGCCCTCGTCCTGCGCGACGACCGCGACGGCGTTGCCACCCTGCGGCTGAACCGGCCCCTGCAATTCAACGCCTTGTCGGAAGCGATGCTCGATGCACTGCATGGTGCGCTGGACGGCATTGCCCGCGATGCCAGCGTGCGCTGCGTGGTGCTCGGCGGCGAGGGCAAGGCCTTCTGCGCCGGGCATGACTTGCGTGAAATGCGCGGCACGCCGGAGCTTGCGTATTACCAGGCATTGTTTGCGCGGTGCAGTGTGGTGATGCAGGCGATACAGGCGCTGCCGGTGCCGGTCATTGCGCGGGTGCATGGCGTGGCCACTGCCGCGGGCTGCCAACTGGTTGGAAGCTGCGATCTGGCCATCGCTTCGGATGCGGCGCGGTTTGCGGTATCGGGCATCAACGTCGGCCTGTTCTGCTCGACACCGGCGGTGGCGCTGTCGCGCAACGTGCTGCCGAAGCGCGCGTTCGACATGCTGGTTACGGGCCGCTTTATCGATGCGGCCACGGCGGCGGACTGGGGCCTCATCAACGAAGCCGTGCCCGATGCGCAGTTGGATGACGCGGTGGCCCGCAAGGTGGCGGAGATCGTCTCCAAGAGCCCAGCCGCCATCCGCTACGGCAAGGCGATGTTCTATCGGCAGCGGCAGATGCCGCTTGCCGATGCCTATGCCTATGCGGGCGACGTCATGGCCAGCAACATGATGGAAGAAGACGCAGGCGAGGGCATCGACGCCTTTCTGGAGAAGCGGCCCGCCCGTTGGCGGCCGTAGCGTCGGGCTGTCACCTGGGTTTGCGGCCGTCAGCGCCGATCAGGTACAGCGCCGGCCAAGTCGGGCGTACTCAGGCGCCGGCCACGCGGTTGCGTCCGCCGCGCTTGGCTTCGTAGAGCGCTTGGTCGGCGAGGCTCAGGACGATGGTCACGTCTTCTCGCGCGGGCTGGCGTTTGGACTGTGCGGGCGCGGCATCTTGCTGGTAGGTCGCATGGCCGATGCTGGCCGTGACCACACCGCCCACGGCAGGCGCGGCCGGAATGCCCGCACTCTCGATCGTGGTGCGCACGAATTCGGCCACATGCTGTGCGCCCATTGCCGCTGTGTTGGGCAGGATCACGATGAACTCTTCACCGCCGTAGCGCGCAACGAAAGCGCCCGCGCGGCGTTGCACGCATTCGGCAAGTACGCGGGCAATCTCCACCAGGCAGGCATCGCCGCGGGCGTGGCCGTAGCTGTCGTTGATCTGCTTGAAGTGGTCGATATCGATCATGAGCACCGAGAGCGGAATGCCCTCGCGCGTGGCGCGGCGGCGCTCGACGTCCCAGCGTTCTTCAAAGGCCTGGCGGTTGCCGAGCTTGGTGAGCCCGTCGATCAGGGCCTGTTTTTCCAGCGCGCGATTGGCGTGCACCAGGGCTTCATACAGCCGCGTGATGTCGGCCACCAGCATGCATAGCACGACTGCTGAGGACACCACGCTCAGCATGCGCGCCACATACCACCCAAGCGTGTAGCGCGCGCCGCCGTGCAGCGTCAGGATGGCATCTGCCAGCGCGGCAACCAGCGCAACCGCCACCCATAAGTCGATGGGGCGGCGCACGCGCGTGATGCCCACGCAGGCGATCAAGCCAATGAGATTCGCGCCGATGACGGGCACGCCCAGCGTGTGCACCAGGTTGCTGTACTTGCCTTCACGAATGAGCGGCGGCAGGAGATCGCTTTCGAACAGGCAGACCAGCGCCACGCCGACGGCGAGCGCGGGCCCGATCCAGCGCAGCGCGCTCACGCTCCTGGCCCGCAGCGCACGCCGTTCCACCGGGTGCTGGCCAGGCCAGCGCGTCACCAGCAGCGCAAACAGAATGAGCAGCGGATAGCCTGCGTGCCAGAACGTCCACAGCCACACCGCCGTCTGCGAGCCCGCGCCCAGCAGGCCCGTGGCTGAGAACACCCCCGGAAACGTCGGCAACTGCACAGCCGCGATGGTGGCCGAGAACACGTACGCGCTGGCCAGCATGCCCGAGAACGCTTCGCCGCCAATGCGCGCGCGCTGCAAGAGCAGGTACGCGGTCAGGCCGTCCGACAGCACGACCATGGTGAGGAATATCGGCAGGAAGGGTTTGACCTCCGGCAGGGCGACGTCTGCATTGACGAAGGCCCAGCCTGCAACCGCGGCAATGGCGATTACCAGCAGCGTTGCGCCCCATTGTTCATACGCGGAGGGTTGGCTTGCCCCCAGTTCTGTTATTTCCTGCATTGATCACCCGTGCCTGCATCCAGGCTTAATCGTCTCGAATGATCCGCACTTTAGGTGCCGATGCCGCCGCTTGCGCGATCCTGGGCGGCTTGGGTGGGGCAAGCGGCGCGCCAGCGCTCGGGCGCAAACGTTTAGGCGGTTTTTTCGGAGGCGCCGGTAACGTGTGTTTTGAGGCTCAATCTGCGGTTTTGGCGGCCGTCCACAGGTCGTTGGTGCCCTGCACGGCCTGCCATGCGTTGAAACGGGTGCGCCATTGCGCGAAGGGCTCGCTCAGGGGCCTGGGGTCGCCGCTCAGCGCATACGCCATCCCTTCGATCAGCCAGCGGGGCTTGGTCGCCACGGCCAGGTTGCCAAGCGCTTCGGCCTGCCGGTGGTGGATCAGCTCATGCGCTACGTAGTACGTGGCCCAACCGCGCGGTGCGACCACCGTGCCGATGTTGCCCACGGCTTCTGCCGCGCGCCGGCCGATGCCGAAGGTGTCTGCACAGCGCACCGTCGTGCAGAAGACCATGCGCGGCGCATGCTGGAACGGGCCCACGGCGCTGGCGGCCTTGGCATAGCCCGCTTGATAGAGCTGCGCTGCTTTGTCCAGCGCGGCCACATCGTCGATGCAGAGGTTCGGCTGCATGCAGACGATGCCCGGCATGAGCGAGGGCATCGCCACCCGCAGCGGCTTAACGAAGGCCAGTGCGGCCGCAGGCAGCGCGATCAGGGTGATGGCGCTGGCGACCAGCAGGGTGCGGATGCGTGTCATGGGGTGTCTGGATGGCGATGCGACGGCAGACGGTGATTGTAGGCGTCGCTCGATTCAGCCGTGAGGAAGGCGGTCTAGCTCGACGCCGACTTAGTGCCCTGATTGCCCTGAGTGCTTTGATCAGCCCAACCCGGCATCGCTGCGCGTGTTGCCGGCCACGGAGAAGACGCGCCGGCGTTCGAAAGCGGTCTGAGCGGAATCCGCATTATTGGTGCGGCGCGCTCACCTGCGCCTGCATCGGCACCATGCCGGTTTGGGGCGCTTGCACGCCCAGCGGCGCATCTGCCAGGTCGCGAGCAAGCGAATAGGCCGTGATCACGGCCAGTGTGACCCCCACGATGGCCAGCATTTCCCGAGTTTTCATACGTGTCTGCTCCTTCTGTCGGCCCCGGCTTGTGGGTGCCGGGCAGCGACATTGCGCAGGCGCAAATTTCAGGCCCGAGAGAAGAGAATGGCGCAGTGGCGCGAGCTTGGCCGACGTTACCGTGCGCGCAACGTAGACGGCGACACGCCCAGCAGGCGCTGAAAACTGCGGCGCATGCGTTCGGTATCGCCAAAACCGCACTCGGTGGCGACGCGCTGCACGGAGACGGCGCCGCTTTCCAGTGCAGAACGTGCTGCCTCCACGCGCAGTTTTTCCACGGCCTTGGCTGGCGTCAGGCCGGTTTCGGCCTGGAAGGCGCGCGCGAAGTGGCGCGGGCTCATGCAGGCGCGCTCGGCCAGATCGCCCACGCGGTGCGGTGCGCTCAGGTGGCGGCGCACATGATCGAGCAGCGGCTTGAAGCGGCCGCGTGCCGAGTCCATCTCATTGAGCGCTGAAAACTGCGATTGCCCTCCGGGCCTCCGGTAGTACACGACAAGCTGCCGCGCCACCGCACGCGCCACGCGCTCGCCCAGGTCTTCGGCGATGAGGGCCAGTGCAAGGTCGATACCGGCGCTGATGCCGGCGCTGGTCCAGATGCCGCCGTCGTTCACATAGATGTGGTCGGGCTCAAGCCGCACCTGCGGAAAGACGCGCGCGAACTGCTCGCCGCGGCTCCAGTGTGTGGTGGCGCGCCGGCCGTTCAACAGGCCCGTGGCGGCCAGCAGCAGGCTGCCTGAACACACGCTGGTCACACGCGCGCCGCGGGCCGCGCAGCGCTGCACAAAGCGGCGCGTGCGTGCATCGGCCATGGCGGCATCCACGCCGTCGCCACCGGCAATCAGCAGCGTGTCGATCTGGCTTGCCGGCGGCAGCGCCTCGGCATCCCACCGCGCGCCCGACGAACTGCGTACGAGGCCGGGCTGCGCAGCCACGGTGCGCAGTGTGTAGTGGTCATCCCGATACCGGCTGGCCACTTCAAACGCCGCCACGGGCCCGGCAGCGTCGAGCACCTGGAAGTCCGGAAAGATCAGTACGGCAATGCGGTGGGCCATGGCAGAAAAAGTGGGAGACTGGTCATTGCTGCCAACACGATAGAGCGCGATGCTGCGAACCGTCAACTCACCCCTGCATCACGCTCAGGAGAACCGCACCATGACGACTTCCCCGTTCATCGTTGTTTTTGCGCTGTACAACCGCGTCACCCAATTGGATTTCACCGGCCCGCACGAGGTGTTCTGGCGGCTGCCCGGCGCGCAATGCGTGGTCGCCTCGGCGGGCGGCGGAGAGATCCACGCCGATGGCGGCCTCACCATCTCCAACGTGCAGCGGCTGGCGGATATTCCGCATGCGGATCTGATCTGCGTGCCGGGCGGTTTTGGTGTGATTGAAGCCATCGAGGATGCCGCGTTCGTGCGCGAAGTCCGTCGCTTGGCCGATGGCGCGCGCTATGTCACCTCGGTCTGCAGCGGCTCGCTGGTGCTGGGTGCGGCAGGGTTGCTGCGCGGCAAGCGCGCGGCCTGTCACTGGGCGTGGCGCAATCTGCTGCCGGCGTTTGGCGCCACGGTGGATGCATCCCGCGTGGTGCGCGACGGCAACCTCATCACCGGCGGCGGCGTGACGGCCGGCATCGATATGGCGCTCACGGTCATGGCCGATATTGCGGGCGACGAACACGCGCAGGCGGTGCAGTTGGGCATCGAATACGCCCCGGCGCCGCCGTTCGACTGCGGCCGGCCGGAGCGCGCGGCACCGCAGATTCTCGCGGCGGTGACATCGCGGCTGGATCGGCTGCGCGCGGATCGCCATGACGCGGTACAAAGGGCCGCACAGCGCCTTTGAGCCCCGGTGCGGCGGCTGGTTGGCGGATAGGGATTGCGGCGACAATGGCGTCTTTCGACGCTTCTGCTGCCCCTCATCCGGCGCCGCACCCTGCATGAACACACCGTCTTCCTCGCCCAACACCTGTGGCCCCATCGGCATCGTTGCCGCGTTGCATGAAGAGATCAACGAACTGCTGACCCTGCTGTCCGACGCGCAGTGCGTGCCTATCGGCAGCCGCGATTTCTGGACTGGCCAGCTTGATGGCCACGCGGTGGTTGTGGTGCTGTCACGCGTTGGCAAGGTGGCGGCGGCGTCCACCACGGCGGTGCTCATCACGCAGTTCAACGTACGCGCGGTGGTGTTTGCCGGCGTGGCCGGCGCACTGGCGCCGGGCGTGGCCGTGGGCGATGTGGTGGTGTCCGAAGAACTGCTGCAGCACGATGTTGACGCTTCGCCGCTGTTCCCGCGCTGGGAAATTCCGCTGACGGGCACGGCGCGCTTTCCTGCCGATGCAGTGCTGGCTAGCGGCTTGCTGGAAAGTGCGGGTGCCGTGCTGGCGGACCCGCACGCGCTGCTGGGCCCGGACGTCATGCGCGCCTTCGGGATCACCGCGCCGCAGGTGCATCGCGGGCTGATCGTCAGCGGCGACCGCTTTGTCTGCACCTCGGCCGAGAGTGCTGTGCTGCGTACCGCATTGCCCGATGCCCTGGCCGTTGAGATGGAAGGTGCCGCCGTAGCGCAGGTCTGCCACGAGTGGGGCCTGCCGTTTGCCGCCATCCGCACGATTTCGGACCGAGCGGACGACGCGGCCAGCGTGGACTTTGCCCAGTTCATCGCGCAGGTGGATTCACGCTACAGCGTGGCCATCCTGCGCAAATGGCTGTCGACGATGCGTGGGGCCTGAACGGTCTACTGACCCTTCGCGGCCAGATATTTGTCGAGCGCGTTGGCGCGTTCACTCAGGCGGAAGATTTCGTTCTCAAGGCGTTGCAGATCGTTCAGCGTGCCCTTGCCGTAGAGGCTGGATTCAAGGGCCGCCGTCTTGGCGTGAAAGTCCTGCCACGCTTGCTGCGAGTTCACCAGCGCATCTTTCGCCTGGCCATTCAATTTACCGAGCAGCGTTTTGTACGTGGCGTTCAGGCGATCATCCTGCGCGGTCTTTTCGGCAGACAAACAGGTGCCGATCGCGTCAGGGCTGTCGCCCGCCTTGTCGACGCATGCATAGAGCTTGGTGCTGATGCCCTGCGGCGCGCGGCGTTTGATGCCGTTGGCCAGGGTTTCCGCCGCAGAGGCGCCAGCGCTGTGCGCCAGCAGCGCAACGGCAACGGGAAAGGCGAGCGCCTTCAGTGTCTTCAGCGTGTTCAAGAGGTCACTCCTGATCGCGTGTGTGCGATGTCGGGGATGCCTGATCGGGGCAGGTCAGTCTACCGTCGCCTCCCACATGCGCGCGATCAGCCAGGCAGGTGAGGCTGCGGGTTGCGCATCCGGCGTCGTACTTCGTCTGGCTTGTGCTGCCGCTCGGCTCCGTTGCGCTTGACCGGCCGGATGCCACTTGCAAAGCGTCCGGCAGCATGTGCAGGCGCACGTCGATCCATAACGGCAAGCGTGCCAAACGGCGTCGGCTTGCCTACACTCTCGTCGCAACGGAATGACCGAAATGGCCCACTCAGGAGACCCCATGAAAACCTGGCTCGCGACGATGGCGGGATGGATGCTTTACGCATGCGTAGCGTTTGGCGGAGCGGCCCATGCAGCCGATGCCCCTGACGGCACGACCCTGACCGTCAACATCGGCACGCAGCACCGCACGCTGTCGCGCGATGCGTTGCTGCATGATCCGCACCTGACCAACGTGACCGTGGAAGACCAGAACCTGAAGCGCCGCCTGACTTTCAAGGCGATCCCGGTGACGGAGTTGTTCCGTGGGCAGACCGTCAGCCCCGATGCCAGCGCCACCACCGCCGCCAGCGACGGCTACGTCTCGCACCTGCCGATGCGCCTGCTGCTGGCCGACCGCGCCGATGGCCCGCGCGCCTGGCTGGCCGTCGAAGACCCGGCCGCACCGTGGCCCACGCTCAAGGGCCAGGACATCGGCCCGTTCCGCCTGATCTGGACAGCGCCGCCGGCCAAGGTATCGGTTGTGAACGAAAGCCTGTGGACCTACAGCATCGTGCGCATCGACATTGCCGCGCTGCCCGGCGAGCGCTTCGCGGCCATCCGGCCCGCCGAAGGGCTGCCCGCAGATGGCCCCGTCATGCGCGGCTTCGCCACGTTCCAGCGCGTCTGCTTCTCGTGCCACACGCTCAACCGTGCGGGCGATGCCAACCTCGGCCCCGACCTGAACGTGCCATACAGCCCCGTGGAATACCTGGGCGATGAGAAACTGCGCCACCTGATCCGCGATCCGCAATCGCTGCGCTGGTGGCCCAACGCACGCATGTCGGCCATCGACGAGAAAACGCTGTCCGACGCGCAACTCAATGACCTGCTGGCGTACTTCCACCACATGACCAAGCGCAAGTCGGCGCATTGATCTGCGCTATTCGGCTGCCCAGCCGACGAGTGTGGCGATGGTGTTCATGTTGCGCGCCGTCCCCGTCTTGGCGGCCGGGATTTTCAGTTTGGAATCGCCCATGCCATCGCCGTAGTGCACGTAGATTTCGCGGGTGCCGAGCGCCGTCTCTTCCGCCTTGCGGCCGGTGGCAGCGTCCAGCGCATCGGCGGGTGGCGGTGCGTCGAGAAAAATGGCGACCGTCCGGTTGGGCGCCGCCGTCTTGAACGGGTTGCCTTCCAGCACCGCCGCCAGTTCTGCCCCCGTACGTACCAACACGCCTACGGGCTTGCCTGCGTAGTCCTCCAGGCAGCGTTCCAGCTTCGCCTTGATCGTCGCTTCTGACAGCCGGCTTTGAAAGACCACGTTGCCGCTCGCTATGTAGGTGCGCACGCCGGTCAGGCCAATCGATTCGCACATCGCGCGCAACTCGGCCATGGGCAGCTTGCCGGTGCCGCCCACGTTGACGGCGCGCAGGAAGGCGATGTAGCTGGGCATGGGGTTCTCCTGTTGTGTCTTGTCAAGGGCTTGCGCGCCATCCGCGACGTGTCCGCAATGTGTGGCGTAGCAACATTTTGTTACGGGATTGACGCGTGTGTTTAACCCGACCTGTTGTCCGGCTTGTATTCTTCGCCGCGAATACATCGATTCCGGATGGGGCCGCTCGTGTCGAGTGCTGCATCCTGCATTTGCGCATAAGGAGAACACCATGCTGAAGAAAATTGCACCCGCCCTGGTTGTGGCGGCACTTGCTGGTCTGACCGCCCTCCCGGCGGCCGCGGATGACTTGTCCAACGCCCTTGGCGGCGCGCTGGGCGGTGCGGGCGGGGGCCGCCCGGGGCGGGGCGCGCGCCGGCCCAACCAGTTGAATATAAAAAAAATCAACATCCCCCCCA
>CAUPMS010000038.1:0-42074 GCA_963512445.1 uncultured Ralstonia sp. | reverse complement strand
CTGCTCGTTATGTCGTTCGATATCTTCGGAAAGACCTTAACTGAACGGCATTACCGCTCTACGCGGGTTTTTTTGTCCTCAAATCTTCTCTATCCGGCGTCTGCCATGATCAGCCGTTATCGTGGCGGCAGTTTATGAGGGCACGGTGCGAGCGTTATCCCGTTCGCTCACGGGGTATCCGGAAATGGCGGCAGTTGTGCGGGCCAGTGAGCCCCGTCGCGGGGGCAGGGGGAGGGGGCGTGCATTGCCGGGAAGGGTGTCTATGCCTCCAGCGACCATCCTTGGTTGTCCACGTTTTTCTCGTCGCGGTAGACCCATCGCGCGCCGCACGTGGGGCACGCGAATGTGCTTACCGTCACCGCACGCGAGGAGGGCGATTTGATGCGCTGCGTGTCGGTGATTCTCAGCAACGCATGGCCGGGCGCACCGCGTTTATGGAGTTCAATCGCCGCGCAAGCTGAGCAGAGTGTCATGCCAAAGGTCTCTCGAAAGACGCAAGCCCACTGTGGTGCGACGGCTCAGCGGTGGGCTGCGGGGTTGGGTGAAGACTGGCAGATTACCTAATTATTGATTGACATGGGCCCGGAATGTCTGTAGAAACCGTCCGGCAGGATCTTCAAGCAGTTACTCCGATGTTCTGGGTTGTCACGCCAAGCGCTACTTCCTTTGCTCCATGTTTCTTCCTTGATTGTCGTGCCTGGTGAGCACAGGCTCATGCAGAACTTTTTAGGATATCCAACATGGAAACCGGCACAGTAAAGTGGTTCAACGATTCCAAGGGCTTCGGCTTCATCACCCCGGACGCAGGCGGTAACGATCTCTTCGCTCACTTCTCTGAAATCCAGGGCAGCGGGTTCAAGTCCCTCCAAGAGGGTCAGAAGGTGCGCTACGTCGCAGGCGTTGGCCAAAAGGGCCCGGCCGCTACCAAGATCGAGGCGATCTGATCGGTCTCATCTGCCAAGATAAAAACCCCGCACTGCGGGGTTTTTTAATGCCCGCATTGCAGCGGGCCGTGTTCTATGGCGCGCTGGTATCGCGCCTATGCCGCCTGCTTGCGCGGACGCCGTACCGCACGGACCTTTCCACTGGTGCCGCCACCGCAGAAGAACTGATCCGCGCCATCCGATTCCAGCCCCGACACAATCACGCCGGGCGGCATGTCGAGTTGCTCGAGCACCTCTCCGGTGTGCGGATCGATGTGCCGCAATTCGCTCATATCGCCTTCCCACGTTGCGTGCCAGAGTTCGCCATCGACCCAGGTGACGCCGGTGACGAAGCGGTTGGATTCGATGGTGCGAAGCACCTTGCCGGTGTCCGGATCGATCTGGCGGATCTTGCGCTCGCGGTAGTGCCCGACCCACAGCGTGCCTTCGGCCCAGGCGAGGCCTGAATCGCCGCCTGCGCCCGGCGCGGGAATCGTAGCGAGCACGTTGCCGGTTTGCGGATCGATCTTCTGGATGCGGTCTTCGGCAATCTGGAACAGGTGTCGTCCGTCGAACGCGGTACCGGCGTGGGCCGGCACGTCGATGGAGCGCTGAGTCTTGCCGCTGGCCGGGTCGAATTCCTTCAACTGGCCACCGGCAGCAAACCAGACGTGCTCGCCGTTGTAGGTAACGCCACCCACGTTTTCGACACCGGGGAAGGGGCCGTATTCGCGCACGACTTCGGCGGCGGATCGTTTCATGTTGGGCTCGCTCGATTCGGTTGTGGAGTCTTCATCCTAGTCACTTGGCAGCGGTGCGGGGAGTAACAAGGTGGTCGCGAATCCGGGTACCGGTGGCGTCACCCAGCGGCGCGCCCTGCCACGGCCGAAATACTGAACCTTGCCCGCCGCTGCCAGCGCGTCGAGCGCGCGCTGCACGGTGCGTTGGCTGGCCCCGAGCGCCAGCGCCAAGGCGGAGCTGGACCACGATTCACCATCGGCCAAACAGGCCAGCACTGCGGCGTATTGCTCGTCGACAGGTTGCGCGAGTATGACGACGTCCTTTGCGCCGGCGGCCTGCAAGGTAAATCCACGCCGTGTGGCCTTGATCGTGCCCAATGTGCCGAGCGTTGCGCGCAAGCGCCCAACTTCAACGCGCAGGCGCACGCGGTGCGATTCGTCGGGATGCCGGGTGCGGAATGCGTGGGCGATGAGGGCGTCTCTGGGCACGTCTTCTGGCCAGGCTTCGGCCAATGCGCGCGCCAGCGTGAAGAGCACGGGCCGCGTCGCGAGCGGGACGATCGTATCGGTCTGCCGCACGGCGAGCCGGCAAGCATCGACAACGAGCGAGTCCGATGCAAAGAGCGCTTCCACGTCTTCGAGGCGCAGCACGCGCTCCTCGCCGCGCGAGATCAGGCGGGCGGCTGGGGCGCTCAGCGCCAGCGCGGCGCGCTCCACTTCCGCAGTGAGCGTCGGGATACCGGCCTGATGCGCTGCGAGATCCGCGCTGGCCAATGCTGCGCGCGCGGCGGCTGTCTGCAACCGGCGAATGGCAATGCCCGCGACAACCAGCGCATGCGCGGCGTGCAATACCGGCGGCAAGCGTGCGGGGTTCAGTGCGGCAAGTGCGGCGTCTGCGTCGTCGAGGCGGCCGATCAGCAGCAAGCGGCGGATGTCGAGATACCGCGCATGGGCGGCGTTGACGTGATCGCCGTGAGCTTCCAGCGTGGCGCGGGCGGCGTCGAGGGTTTTGGCGGGCCATCCGAGGTCGCGCGAGGCGAGGGCGACCTCGGCTTCGGCCACGATGCAGCGCGCCCGCGCCAGCGCTTCTCGTGAACCGAAGGCGCGGGCGGCACGACGCAGCAGCAGCTTGGCACGGGCCAGGTCCCCGAGCTGTGCCATGGCGACGCCGCGCAACGCGAGCGCGGCTGCATCGTCGCGCAGAGCAACGCGGTTCAGCGCTCCGAATGGGTCACCGGCGGCGAGTGCGCGCGCTGCGGCTGTGATCAATGAATCCATTCGAATCCCGCCACACTTGTCACTCCCGCCGTTTGAGGTCGGCGCCTAATCTAGCACACGACCACCCACCTGAATTTCCCACCACATGGAGGCAAACATGAGCGCAACACACCCCACTGCAACCCGCGCAACCTGGCTCGCGGAGCGCATTGAATTGCTCAAGGCGGAGAAGGAACTCACCCGCCGCAGCGACGAGTTGGCACGCCGCCGACAGGCGCTGCCGTGGGTCCGCATCGACAAAAGCTACCGCTTTGAAACGGAGAACGGCAATGCCTCATTGGCCGATCTGTTTGCTGGGCGTTCGCAGTTGCTGGTCTATCACTTCATGTTCGGCCCGGACTACAAGGCCGGGTGCCCCTCATGCTCGATGATTGCCGATGGCTTTGATGGCTTCGTCACGCATCTGGCGAACCACGACGTCACGCTGCTGGCGGTGTCGCGCGGGCCGCTGGCCAAGCTGGTGGAGTATCGCGAGCGGATGGGCTGGGCCTTTCCGTGGGTGTCGTCGGTGGGCAGCGATTTCAACTACGACTTCAACGTCTCGATCACGGAAGACCAACAGCGCGCCGGCAGCGCCGACTACAACTACGTGCGCGGCAGCCACGTGATGGATGCATCGGATTTGCCTGAACCCGTGCAGCAGTTCGCAAGCATGTGCGGCACCGATGCGCCCACCTACGTGCGCGACCGGCCTGGCATGAGCGCATTCGTGTTGGAGGATGGCGTCGTGTATCACACGTACTCCACCTACGCGCGCGGGCTCGACGGCTTGTGGGGCGCGTATCAATGGCTCGATCGCGCACCGCTGGGCCGCAATGAAACCGGTGTCTGGTGGCGTCGTCATGACGAGTACGCTCAGCAGCGTTGATCTGCCACGCGAGCATGCGGTGTCCGAGCGCGGCTTCCTGATCGCCTCGGCATTGCTGTTCAGCGCCAGCGCAGCCGCGACGGTGGCATGGTGCCGCGCCATGCCGGCCATGACTGAAATGCCGATGGCCTGGATGCCGATGTGCGGACAGACGTGGTGGAGCTTTGCCGCGTCGTTCATCGGCATGTGGACGGTGATGATGGTGGCGATGATGTTGCCGTCGTTGGTGCCGACGCTGCGGCGGTATCGCGTGGGGCTTCATCAGGCTGGCGAGCCGAATCTTGGCGTGCCGACGGCGTTGGCAGGCGCTGGGTACTTCGCGGTGTGGACGGTGATCGGCCTGATTGTCTTCGCACTGAGTGCCGCGTTGGCCCAGCTTGAAATGGCATGGCCAGTGTTGGCGCATGCCATGCCTGTTGCCAGTGGCGCCATCGTTTTTGCGGCCGGCGTGTGGCAGTTCAGTGAGTGGAAGGTGCGGCAGCTTGCGCTATGCCGTGCAGTGCCAACATCAGGCAGCACGGCGTGGCGATACGGTTTGCATCTTGGCATTCGCTGCGCCGGCTCTTGTGCCGGCCTGACCGCAATCCTGCTCGTGAGCGGCGTCATGGATTTGCGCGCAATGGCGGCGGTGTCTGCGGCCATCACGCTGGAGCGCCTTGCGCCCGCCGGCGAGCACATTGCCCGTGCCGTGGGCGCGGTTGCAGCCGGGGCGGGACTGTATTGGATCGCACAGCCGCTTCTTGGTGTCTGATGGCGCACTCTTGCACGCGGCCGAGTCCATCCGGCACGCACTCAGTCGGCCACAAGGCGGCACGCAGGCGTGCGGAATATCCTGCTTTCCGTTCAAGCTGCCTTGCTGGAAATCGTCATGCATCTGCCTTCAACCGCGCGCCAGTCGAGCCTCGACGCGCTTTGCGCATCTGACGTAAGATGCCGAGATAATTGACGCAGCAACCAATAAGACAATGAATTTTTCGCTCATCCTGAATATCGCGACTTTTGTCGTCATCCTGATCGCTCTGGGCCGCGTCAACGCGAGCTGGAGTCTGGCCAAGCGCGTGCTGCTGGGCATGGTGCTCGGCATCGTGTTCGGCCTGGTGCTGCACCTGATCTATGGCGGCGACAGCGCAACGCTCAAGCAGTCGATCTCCTGGTTCAGCATCGTCGGCGGCGGTTATATCCAGCTGCTGCAGATGATCGTCATGCCGCTGGTGCTGGTCTCTGTGCTGAATTCGGTTGCCAAGCTCAACAGCACCGCATCGCTGGGCAAGATCAGCGTGCTGACAATCGGCACGCTGCTGCTCACGACGCTGATTTCCGCGCTGGTCGGGGTGTTCGTCACCAACCTGTTTGGCCTGACCGCGCAAGGCTTGGTGCAAGGCGTGCAGGAAACCGCGCGGTTGACTGCAATCCAGGACAACTACGTCGGCAAGGTCGCAGACCTTTCGGTGCCGCAACTGGTGCAGTCCTTTATCCCGAAGAA
Organism: uncultured Ralstonia sp.; assembly: GCA_963512445.1. Taxonomy (GTDB): domain Bacteria; phylum Pseudomonadota; class Gammaproteobacteria; order Burkholderiales; family Burkholderiaceae; genus Ralstonia. The sequence goes on along the minus strand of CAUPMS010000038.1, from coordinate 36,782 downwards.
TCCGTTTGCCGAACTGACCGGTGCCAAGCCGACGTCCATCATCGGTGTGGTGATCTTTGCGGCGTTCCTGGGTGTGGCCGCGTTGAACCTGCTCAAGGATGACGCCGTGAAGGGCGAGCGCGTGCTCGCCGCCATTGACACCGCGCAGGCGTGGGTCATGAAACTCGTGCGACTCGTCATTCGCCTGACCCCGTACGGCGTACTGGCGCTGATGACCAACGTGGTTGCCGTGTCCAACGTGCAGGACATCATCAAGCTCGGCGGCTTCGTGGTGGCTTCTTATCTGGGGCTGGCGATCATGTTTGGCGTGCATGCCGTGCTGCTGACGCTCAATGGCATCAATCCGATTCGTTTCTTCCGCAAGGTCTGGCCGGCACTGTCTTTCGCGTTCACGAGCCGGTCGAGCGCGGCAACCATTCCGCTGAGCATCGAGGCACAGACGCGGCGCATCGGCGTGCCGGAATCGATCGCCAGTTTTGCCGCGTCGTTCGGCACCACCATTGGCCAGAACGGCTGCGCGGGCTTGTATCCCGCCATGCTGGCGGTGATGGTGGCGCCCACCGTTGGCATTAACCCGTTCGATCCTGTGTGGATTGCGACGCTGGTGGCGATCGTCACGCTCAGCTCAGTCGGCGTGGCAGGTGTGGGTGGCGGCGCTACCTTCGCGGCATTGATCGTGTTGCCGGCAATGGGCTTGCCGGTCACGCTCGTTGCGCTGCTGATCTCCATTGAACCGCTGATCGACATGGGCCGTACCGCGCTCAACGTCAATGGCTCGATGACTGCGGGAACCATCACCAGCCAATTGCTGGGACAAACCGATCGAAGCGTCTTCGATGCCGGTGACGAGCCAGAACTGATGCATCGTTGATCTCCGCGTCGAAAGAAGACATGCCGGCCATGGGGTCGGCATTTTTTTTTGACGCGCTTCAATAGGGCGCTTGCGCCAGTTCGGTCAGCAGTTCCATGAACGCGCTGGCCAGTTCACTGGGCGTGGCGGCGCTTCTGCGCACCAGGCCGACGGGCTCTTTGGTACCCGAGGTGGCGATGCTCAGGCGAACAAGCTGACCATGCGCCAAATCATCGCCAGCGGCGCGCTCGGGCGTGATCCACACCGCGTCGGATCGACACGCCAGCAGGCGCGCGACGGACACTGACAGCGTTTCCGTCACGCCTGCCGGCAGGCGCAACCCGTGTGTCTGGAACAGGGCTTCGGTGTGATGGCGCGGCACCGTGCTTGAGGTGGCAATCACCAGCGGGTAGTCCAGCACCGCCTGCAATGACGCCGATGCCCCTGGTTGCGCCAGCAGCGGATGCCCGGGCCGCACAACCAGCGCCAGCGGTTCGGCATACAGCAGCTCGAACGACAGACCGTGCATGCGGTCCGGCTCGGCCATGCGCCCGACGATGAAGTCGAGTTCACCAGCCTTGAGCGCGGCCAGCAATTCGACGTTGGTGCCCGTACGCAGGCGCACGCCGGCATGGGGGCGTTGCGCGTGCAGATGGGCAATCGCCTGGGGCAGCAGGCTGCTCGCCACAGTGGGCAGGGCGCCCACATGTACGACCGGCGCGGACGCATCGGTTGACCCCATCAGCGCGGCGGTGGCTGACTCCAACGCCTGTGTCACGCCCACCGCATGCCGCAGGAATTGCTCCCCTGCAGCGGTGAGCCGCGCGCCTTGCCGCCCGCGCTCCACGAGCTGCACGCCGGCCAGCGCTTCCAGCTCACCCAGCGTTTTCGATACCGCCGGCTGGCTCAGATGCAGCCGTTCGGCAGCGCGCCGCAGGTTGCGCTCCTGCGCGATGGCGACAAAGCAACTCAGATGGCGGAAGCGGATGCGCGACGGCAGGTCGCCAGAGAAAGCACTTTCCATAACTTGGGGTTATCGATTTTTTGATAAGAAGTCAATTTACTTCACTTTTTGGCAGCGATACAGTCTTCCCAAGATTTCATAAGGAGACGCCCCATGACCCTGCCGCTTTCCGGCACCGGCGAATTCGCCCAGCGCGACACCGCGCAGCATCCGCCCGCACTGACCCCCGTCTACAAGACCAGCGTGCTGCGCTCGCCGCGCAACGCGCTCATCTCCACGGCGGGTACGCTGTCGGAAACCACCGCGCCGGTGTTCCGTGCGGACGACCTCGGCACGCTCGACAACGACCTCATCCTCAACTACGCCAAGGAGGGCTTGCCGATTGGCGAGCGCATCATCGTCCACGGCTACGTGCGCGACGAATTCGGCCGCCCGGTGCCGAACGCGCTGGTGGAGGTGTGGCAGGCCAACGCCGGCGGCCGCTACCGCCACAAGAAAGACCAGTACATCGCGCCGATCGACCCGAACTTCGGCGGCTGCGGCCGCATGCTGACGGATGCCAACGGCTACTACGTCTATCGCACCATCAAGCCGGGCCCGTACCCGTGGCGCAACCGCATCAATGACTGGCGCCCGTCGCACATCCATTACTCGCTCTCGGGCGATGGCTGGGCGCAGCGCCTGATCACGCAGATGTACTTCGAGGGCGATCCGCTGATCGCGCAGTGCCCGATCATCAAGACCATCCCCAGCGAAGAGCAGGTGCGCGGCCTGATCGCGCTGCATGACACCGCCAACCACGTGCCGCTTGATGCGCGCTGCTACCGCTTTGACATCACGCTGCGCGGCCGCCGTGCCACGCATTTCGAAAACGCTGTGCCCGCCCCGCAAGGAGCCAAGTGATGACCGCGACCACGCTTCGTGAATCGCTCGAACGTGCCCAGGCAATGGCCATGGCGACGACACCGCCGTTCGCGCATTACAACGAGACCGCTTCGCAGACGGGCGGCCCGTATGTGCACATCGGCCTGGCACCGCGCCAGGCCGGCTTCGACATCTATGACAAAGAATTCGGCAACGTGCTGACCACGCCCGCCACGCGCGGCGAACGCATCGTGCTGGAAGGCCGCGTCTACGATGGCTCCGGCTCGCTCGTGCGCGATGTGCTGATCGAAATCTGGCAGGCCAACGCCGACGGCAAATATGCGCACCCGGCCGACCACCAGGACAAGCCCGTCGACCCGGCATTCCGTGGCTGGGGCCGCGCTGGCGCCGACTTTGATACGGGCGTCTACCGGTTCGACACCATCAAACCAGGCGCCGTGGCCGGGCGCACAGGCGCAGCACAAGCACCGCACATCTGCATGATTCTGTTTGCGCGCGGCATCAACCTCGGCTTGCACACCCGCGTGTACTTCAGCGATGAGGCCGCAGCCAACGGTACCGATCCGATACTGAACGGCATCGAATGGGAAGTGCGCCGCAAAACGCTGATCGCCCAGCGCAGCCAACGCAACGGTGAGACGGTCTACACCTTCGACGTGCGCCTGCAAGACACGCCCGAGGGCGGCGCGGAGACGGTGTTTTTCGATATCTGATCGCTGCATCACATCTGAAAAGACCGCGCCCGGCAGGTTCACACCGCCGGGCGTTGTTTTTGATGCAGTCCGCCGGACTTTCAGCGAGACGTCACGCAGGCGTCGATAATGAGTGGATCGCCAGCCGGCGTTTGACGACCCTGCCGTGACCCAGCTCACTCTTCCCGGATTCGAAGCCACTCCGCAACTGCCCGCACATCGCCTGTTTCTGGCGATCAAACCCGACGTTGACACCGCAGGGCACATCGCGCGTCTGATCGAACAATTGCGGCCCGTGGTGGGTTTCAAGGGCAAGGCGCTGCGTGCAGAGCGTCTGCATATCACACTGCACCATCTGGGTGACTTCGTTCACTTGCCACCCGAGGATGTCGTGGCGCGCGTGCGTGCCACGGCGGGCAGCCTCGCGTTGCCGGCATTCGATGCCACATTCAACCAGGTGGTGAGCTTCCATGGCCGGCGCGATCATCGGCCGTTTGTGCTGCTGGGCGATGCAGGTGTGGCCGGTTTGATGGCGTTTCAGGCAGCGCTGGGCGAGGCGCTCCAGCATGCCGCCGTGCCGGTGCCGCGCGGGCACTTCAAGCCGCACGTCACGCTGCTGTACGACCGCGGCGGCTTTGCGCCGAGAGCGGTCGAGCCCATCACCTGGACGGTGCGCGAGTTCGTCCTCATCCATAGCTGGCTGGGCAAGACGCGCTACGACGAACTCGGCCGCTGGCCGCTCAAGGGCTGAGCATCCCGCCGTTACACGCAGCCGTCTGCTCCACAGGCGGGGTCGTCGGCTTCGCCCACCGGGGCAGGGGCGCCAATGTGCTGCGTCAGCGCTTGTGTCCAGTGTTCCGGCTTGCCGAGCCACGGGCCAATGTCGGCGGCGTTGCGGGCAATACTCGATTTTCTGGTGGATTGGTTCAAGGTGCTGCCGAACGTCACCTGATACGTCACCTGATCGGCTCGGGAGGCTTCCTGCGAATCGCCAGCAGGCCCAGCGCCAGCACGCAAAACAGCGCACCCGCGTGAAATGTCGCGCCCGCGCCAAGCTGGTCCCACAGCAGCCCCGCCAGAACGCTGGCCACCAGCATGGCCAGCCCGCTCACCAGGTTGAACATGCCGTACGCGGTGCCGCGCAAATCGGCCGGTGCGGTGTCGGCCACCATGGTCGCCAGCAAGCCCTGCGTGATGCCCATATGCACACCCCACAGCGCCACGCCAACGATGACCACGCCCCAATGGGCGGACAAGCCAAGCACCACATCGGCGGCGATCAGCACAATCAGCCCAAGCGCCAGCAGCTTCGTATGGCGCATGCGGTCTGAGAGTTTGCCGAACGGGTATGCGGTGAGCGAATAGACCACGTTCATCGCCACCATCACCAGCGGCACGAGCGCGATGGGAATGCCGCCTTGCTGGGCGCGCAGCACCAGAAACGCTTCGGAAAAGCGCGCCAGCGTGAAGACCGCGCCGATCATCACGACCCACCAGTACGCGCCGGGCAGCCGCTTGAGGTTGTGGCGGCGGATCGGGTTGGTGCGCCGGGTGCCGTTGTTGGCTTCGGGCTCGCGCAGGCCAAACATCAGTAGCGCCACCGACAGCAGCCCCGGTACTACGGCCACCCAGAACACGGCGCGAAAATGATCGCCCCACAGCAGCATCAACCCGACGGCCAGAAGCGGCCCCAGAAACGCCCCCACGGTATCGAGCGATTGCCGCAACCCGAAGGCGGCGCCGCGCAGCGCGGGGGGCGCAATATCGGCGACGAGCGCGTCGCGCGGCGCACCGCGGATGCCCTTGCCGACGCGATCAAGCAGGCGCGCCGTCAACACAATGCCTGCTGTGGGTGCCACGGCAAACAGCGGTTTGGAAAGCGCGCCCAGCGCATAGCCGAATACCGCCAGACCCTTGCGCTTGCCGAGGTAGTCGCTCAGCGTGCCGGAAAAGATCTTGACGATCAGCGCGGTCGATTCGCCCAGCCCCTCGACGAGCCCGACCGTCAACGCGCTGGCGCCCAACGCCGACACCATGAACAGCGGCAGCAGGCTGTGGATCATCTCGGAGGCGATGTCCATCAACAGGCTGACGCAGCCGAGCACCCAGATGCCGGCGGGGATCTGGCGCAGGGTGTTCGGACGTGGAGTGGTTGTCATGGCGTGGCAGTGAGTTCGGCGTGAAAACGTTCAACTTGCAACAGGACACCGGCGCGCACGGTGCCCCATACACGTGTGGAGAAATCATTCGGCAGCATCGCCTCGACCCGATCCAGCCCGCCCGGCACACGCTCCACCAGCGCTTGCATCTGTGCAAACGCATCCGGCACGCCGGATTGCGCGGCCAACGCCTGCCAGTGCCGCACGTGGATGTCGGCCAGGCGCGCATGCGCATTCTTGCCGCGCAGCGCCATCGCCAGCCGCGCGCGATACGGCGAGAGCTGATTCGGCCCGTCGCCCATGATTGGCCAGACGGAGAGCACGTCATACAGCGGCGTCATGCGAAAGCGCCCGCCACGCTCGATGGTCAGCGAGAAATTCTTTGCATGCCCGTCGGTGGCGGCCAGCAGCCAGAAGGCGAGTTGCGCCAGCACGAAGCGGCGCTTATCGTCGATGGCTTGTTCGGAGGCAGATAGCAGATCGAGGCATGTGCGCATGCCGGGGCCGCCGTCGTTCTCGTACTTGCGATGCGCGGGCGTGCCGGTGGCCTGGCAGAAGTCCTCTTGCGGCAGGCGGGCGATCCACGTGTTGCCGGGCATCCAGCGGCGGTCGAAACGCTCGACGGCCAGCACCTTGCGATGACCGAAGCGGGCGATCTCCGTGCGCGCCACGTTGAGCCCCCAAGCCGACAGCAATTGCGCGCAGAGCCATTCGTTGTCCACCGAATCCTGCATGTCGGCGCGGATGTTGCCGATCAGGCCCAGCGGCAGCTTGAGGATATGCGTGGTGGGCGTGGCGCCCAGCGGCCGGTGCCATGCGTCGCCGATGCGCAAGAGAGCCGTCTTCTCCTGCGCGCCTGCAATCGAGATGCGGAAGGCGTCGGGGTCGTCGGCATCCTCGCCCAGCGCGGGGTTGGCGGTCAGGTTGCGCAATAGCGTATCGACCTGTGTGTCGGTAAGTGGCGCGCTGTCGATGCGGTTGAAGCCCGTGGGCTCCATGCCGGGCGGCAGCAGTTGCACCGCGCCTACGCAGTCGCGACCGATGGCGGCCAGCAATTCGGCGGCATCGGTGGAGGCGAGGCCGAAGCGGCGCCGTACCCGCTCGCGGATCGGCAGAGCGTCGGGCAGCAGGTTATCGAAATAGTCGTCGACGACCTGGCCGCGCAGTTCGGGCACGCCCGCGGGAATCGGTAGGGACAGCGACAGCGGCCGCGCATTGGGCGAGCGCAGCCACGCATCGTCATAGCGGAGGATCGGCACGCCGGCGCGGCTGGCCGTCCAGACGCCGACACGCTCGCCGTTCATCCACAGATGGAGTTCGGGATGCGCCATGGCTTACCAGTCGGCAGGGGTGCCGGTGGCCGGTGTGGCTGTGCGCACAGCCAGCTGCGCACCGAGTGCGTGCAGGATGCGCAGCAGTTGCTCAAAGCTGACCGCGCCTGGGTCTTTTTCGATGTCGGCAATGCGGTTCTGGCTTACGCTCAGCAGCGCGCCGAGTTGCGCTTGCGTCAGCCCGCGCGCTTTGCGCAAGGATTTGAGATGCGCCGACAACTGCGGCGCGGAGGACAGCAGCGTATCCATGGATATCACCCAAAAACGATATTTTTAGATTATCGCCTTAATATGATAAATGCAAGATATCAGTTTTGAGCGATAAATGTAAAATATCGTCCTAGGGCGATACTCAGGCGAATGGCGCGAACGTCGCGTTGAGCTTGGCACCGCTCGCCGCATCCCGCGCAAAGTCGAAGGTGCCGGTGGTGCGCAATGCTTCGGCCGCCCGCGTGAGAATGCGAAGCCTGCGCTGGTGCTCGTTAGCGCCTCGAAGCCGAGCGCGTCATCCAAGCGGTCATTGCCCCAGAACATGGCGTCGCCGACAAAGAACATGGGCGCGCCAAAGATGCCATGAATCTGCGCGGCGTGTGTTTGCTCGCGCAGGTGGTGTCGTTGACGGCATGACACGTGGAATGCCGTGTGCGCTCAAACGCGTTTCACGCAAGTTCGGATGCGCCAGATGCATGCGTGGCCTGGGTTGCCGCTTCCGCGCAGATCCACGCGGCCACATCGCGAACATCGCGACGCGGGTTGGGCTCGGACTGAATCAGCCAGTACGCATGCGTGTTGCGCACCCCAGGGGCAATCGTCGGCACGGTCACCAGGCGGCCGTCGGCCAGCAATGGCGCGATCAGCTCCAGGCGCCCCAGCGCAATGCCCTGGCCCGCCACCGCCGCGTGGATGATCTGGTCGTGCTGGTTGAAACGCAGCACGGTGCGGGGTTTGGCGTGGCTCCAGCCGGCAGCGGCCAGCCAGTCAGTCCACTGGAGCCACGGGCGGCGCAGGTCGCGGTCATCAAAGTCGAGCAGCGTCAGGCCGGCAAGCGCGTCGGCGGAATCAAGCGAGCGCAGCCCCAGCGACGGATGTGCGACCGGGGCCACGGTCTCGCCAAACAACCGGACCGCACCTGGCGGTGCGTCGCTTGGCGGGCAATACCGGATCGCGAGTTCGATGCCCTCGTTCTTCAGATCGACGAGGCGGTTGTTGGTGGCGACACGCACGTCGATGTCGGGGTATTGCTGCTGAAAACGCGCCAGGCGGGTCAGCAGCCACAGGCCCGTTACGCCGATGCTGGCGGTGATCGTCACCGGTCGGCGTTCGGCCGCCATGCGGATCGAGCCGATGGCGTCCTGCAACTGCTGCACGGCGCTGTCTGCGCTGCGGAACAGGCGTTCGCCTTCGGGCGTAAAGGCGATCGAACGGTGCCCGCGCACCAGCAACTTCACGCCGAGCGTTTCTTCCAGCGCCGACACCTGCCGGCTCACGGCTGATTGCGTCAGGCACAGGTCATCGGCCGCGAGTGTGATGCTCATGCGCCGGCCCACCGCCACGAAACCGCGCAGCAAGTCCAGGGAGGCCAATCGAACAAGGGGAGCCGACATGCGTTTTCCTCATGCAAGGCGTTCTCAAAGATCAATTGAGAACGCGGATATGACGAAGTTTAATAAGCCATCGGACGATATCCCAGCCAAATGCGGATTCGGCACGCTTGCAAGGCAGGAATGTCAGTCACACCGGAGGAAAGCACATATGACATCGAAATCTTTGACGCAATCGCCCTGGTTGCCCGTGTTGGCCGGCGGGGCGGTAATCGGCGTGGCGCTGGGCATTCGCCACGTGCAGGGCCTGTTTCTGGTGCCCATCACCATGGATCACGGCTGGACGCGCGAAACCTTTGCCCTGGCTATCGCGCTGCAGAACCTCATCTGGGGCGTCATGCAGCCGCTTGCCGGCATGCTGGCGGACCGCTTTGGGGCAGCGAAAGTCGTGGTCGCGGGCATCGTCGTCTACGCGCTGGGTTTGCTGCTGATGGCGCATGCCGGCACGCCGCTGGGCTTTACGTTGTCGGCGGGGCCGCTGATTGGCGTGGGATTGTCGGGCACCTCGTTTGGTGTGGTGTATGGCGCGATCAGCCGGCTGACGCCGCCTGAGCGGCGTAGCTGGGCCCTGGGCGTGGCCGGTGCAGTGGGCGGTGTTGGCCAGTTCGTGATGGTGCCGACAGCGCAGGGGCTGCTGAGCACCGTCGGCTGGGTGACGGCGCTGGTGGTCATGGCCGTGGTGATGGCGATGTTCCTGCCGCTGGCCGCGCCACTGCGTGAGAAGGCATCTACCGCCGCCGCACAGGAAGCGCACCAGAGCATGGGTGCCGCCATCCGCGAAGCCTTTGCGCACCGGGGTTTCTGGCTGCTGAATCTCGGCTTTCTGACGTGCGGGTTTCAGCTCGCCTTTATCGGCGCGCATATGCCGGCGTACCTGCTCGACAAAGGGTTGACTGGCCGCCACGGCATGGTCGCGCTGGCGCTGATTGCCGCCGCCAACATCGTTGGCACGTATTACTGCGGCGCGTTGGGCGGGCTGTTCCGGCGCAAGTACCTGCTGTCGCTGCTGTACCTGATCCGCACGGCGGCGATTGCGCTGTTTATTCTGCTGCCGCTGTCGCCAGTCACGCTTTACGGCTTTGCCATCGTGATGGGGCTGCTGTGGCTGGGCACGGTGCCGCTCACTAACGGGCTGCTGTCGCAGGTGTTCGGGGTGCGCTATATCGGTACGCTGTTCGGCTTCGTGTTTCTGGGCCACCAGATCGGCGCGTTCCTGGGGGTGTGGCTGGGCGGCGTGGTGTACGACCACCTGCATTCCTACGAGACGATCTGGTTTGGGGCGATGGTGCTCGGCGTGGTGGCTGCGCTGTTGCATTGGCCGATTGATGATCGCCAACTGGCACGCACGCCGCTGGCGCAACCCGCATGACAAGTCGAATCAAGCGCTTGGCCGCTTGGGCGCTGGCGGCCACTAGCGCCGCGCTGATTTTCGCGGCATGGCTGACGCCGGAGAGCGCGTTTTCCTTTGTGACGCTGGCGTCCTTCTGCGGATAGCGGCAGCGTGGCGGCCCGATTTGTGAAACAATATCGGGTTATTCACTAGTGGGTACTGGTACGGTTTGCGCGGGAATGGCATCGGTTTTGCGATGTTTTCCTGTGAATGCCACCGTTCAGACATGACTTACGCCGTCAAGGAAATTTTCTACACGCTGCAAGGCGAAGGTGCCAACACCGGCCGCGCAGCCGTCTTCTGCCGCTTTGCCGGCTGCAATCTCTGGAGCGGGCGCGAAGCCGATCGCGCCACCGCTATCTGCCAGTTCTGTGACACCGACTTCGTCGGCACCGACGGCACGCAAGGCGGCAAATACACCACCGCAGACGCTTTAGCCGATACCGTTGCCGCCGAATGGCCAGCCAGCGCCACGGGCGGCAAACCGCTCGTCATTTGCACCGGGGGCGAGCCGCTGCTGCAACTGGACAAGCCCCTGATCGACGCGCTGCACGCACGCGGCTTCGAGATCGCCATCGAGACCAACGGCACCATCGCTGTGCCCGACGGCATCGACTGGGTGTGCGTGAGCCCGAAGATGGGCTCGGAGCTGGTCGTCACACGTGGCGATGAGCTGAAGGTCGTGATTCCGCAAGACGGGCAGGACTTCGACGCATATGAACGGCTGGATTTCCAGCATTTGTTCTTGCAGGCCATGGACGGCCCGCTTGCGCGGCAGAATACGGCGCTCGCCGTTGAGCTGTGCCAGCGCCGGCCGCGCTGGCGCCTGTCGCTGCAAACCCATAAGATGCTCGGCATCCGCTAAGGCGGGCCGCAGCATTTTGTCCCAGTCGTTTCAGCCGTTTTGCGGCGTCCGCTGCCGCCTTGCTCCATGACCAAGACCGTTTCCATCACGCGCCGGCTCGAATTTGATGCCGGCCACCGCATCCCGGGCCATGCTGGCCAGTGCCGCAACCTGCACGGCCATCGCTATCAGCTCGAACTCACGCTCGAAGGCGCTGTCCTGCACAACGACAAGGCCGCCGACGACGGCATGATCCTTGACTTTGGCGACGTCAAGCAGCTCGCCAACAAGCACCTTGTTGACCTTTGGGACCATGCGTTCCTGGTCTATCGAGGTGACACGAAGCTGGTCGAGTTCCTGGGCGGCATCGAAGGCGGTCACAAGACCGTCGTGCTGAACGACGTGCCCACCGTCGAAAACCTCGCGCAGGTCGCGTTCGACATTCTGGAGCCGGTGTTCCGCAACACGTTCGGCCACCATCTGCGTCTGTCCAAGCTGGTGTTGTACGAAACCCCGAACTGCTGGGCCGACGTGAAGCTCGCACGCCCGCACGAGCAGGATTGATCGGATTCACCAGACACGCATGACCACGCCGCACGTCCTCACACCACCTGCCGACATGTCCGCCCACGAGCGCGACGGCTACTGGATGCAGCAGGCGCTGGTGCAGGCCAAGTTTGCGTGGGGGCAGGGCGAAGTACCGGTGGGCGCGGTGGTGGTGCGCGGCAACGAGATCGTTGGCGTCGGCTATAACGCGCCGATCGGCACACACGACCCATCTGCGCACGCCGAGATGCGCGCCCTGCGCCAGGCCGCCGAAAAGCTCGGCAACTACCGCCTGCCTGACTGCGAAGTCTTCGTGACGCTGGAGCCTTGCGTGATGTGCGCCGGTGCCATGCTGCACGCCCGCGTGGCGCGCGTCGTCTACGGCGCGCCTGACCCCAAGACCGGCGCCGCCGGCAGCATCCTCGACCTGTTTGCCGAGACCCGGCTGAACCACCAGACCGCCATCACCGGCAGCGTGCTTGCGCAGGAATGCGGCGACATGCTGCGCGCCTTCTTTGCCGAGCGCCGTGCCAGCCAGCGTGCTGCGCGGCTGGCCTGCGCTGAATCCGACGATTCCACTTCCGCCACATGACCACCGTCCGCCTGATTGCGCCTTCCGGTTATCCGAACGATGCGGCCATCGCCGAGCGCGGCATGGCGTTTCTGGAAGCGCAGGGATGCACGATCGTCAATCAGGAATGTCTGACGCGCCAGCACCAGCGCTTTGCCGGCGGAGAACTGGCACGGCTGGCGGACTTGCAGCAAATCGGTACCGGCAGCGGTCAGGAAATCGCCATGGCCGTCCGCGGCGGTTACGGCCTCACGCGGCTGCTGGACCATATCGACTTCATCGAGATCGGCCGCCGCGCGCAGGCGACCGATGCCATCATCGTCGGCCACAGCGATTTCACGGTGTTCTCGCTGGCGTATCTGGCAGCGACCGGCGGTGTGACGTTCGCCGGCCCGCACGTTTGCTCGGATTTCGGGCTCGAAGCGGTGGATCCGTTCATGGTCGAGCACTTCTGGGGCATCCTGCGCAACCCGACATATTCGCTGCGCGTGGACGTGCCGCAGCCCAAGGGCTGTGCGCACCCGGGCCGCTATGCCGGCACGCTGTGGGGCGGCAATCTGGCCATGCTGTGCAGCCTGGTCGGCACGCCATACCTGCCGGCAATCCGCGACGGCATCCTGTTTGTTGAAGACATCAACGAGCACCCTTACCGGGTCGAGCGCATGCTGCTGCAATTGCAGCAGGCCGGCGTGCTGGAAGCCCAGCAGGCGCTGGTGCTGGGCGATTTTTCCGGCTATCGCACCACGCCGTACGACGCCGGCTATGACTTCGACGCCATGCGTGACTACCTGGCCGAACGCTTGCCGATTCCGGTCGTCACCGGCTTGCCGTTCGGCCATTGCCCGACCAAGGCGACGCTGCCGATCGGTGCGCAGGCCGAGTTGGATGTCGATGCCACGGGCTTTGCGCTGCACTTGTCGGGGTATCCGACGTTGCTCGAGTAAGTCATCCTGTAGGCCGCTCGTCCATCCGGGTCACGCTCGGGTGGTAAAATCTCAGGTTTTCCAAATGGCATCCGGCAAATGCTTGCCGCGCCAGATCACTGCTTTCCACATCAAGGTTTCCACGTGCTTTCCACCGCCAATATCACCATGCAGTTCGGGCCCAAGCCCTTGTTCGAGAACATCTCGGTCAAGTTTGGCGAGGGCAATCGCTATGGCCTGATCGGCGCCAACGGCTGCGGCAAGTCGACCTTCATGAAGATCCTGGGCGGCGATCTGGAATCGTCGGGCGGCAACGTGATGCTGGAACCGGGCGTGCGCCTGGGCAAGCTGCGCCAGGACCAGTTCGCCTATGAAGACATGCGCGTGCTGGACGTGGTGATGATGGGCCACACCGAGATGTGGGCCGCCGCGCAGGAGCGCGACGCCATCTACGCCAACCCGGAAGCCACCGACGACGACTACATGAAGGCCGCCGATCTGGAGGCCAAGTACGCCGAATACGACGGCTACACCGCCGAAGCGCGCGCGGGTGAACTGCTGCTGGGCGTCGGCATTCCGACCGACCAGCACAGCGGCCCGATGAGCAACGTCGCCCCCGGCTGGAAGCTGCGTGTGCTGCTGGCGCAGGCGCTGTTCTCCAACCCGGACGTCCTGCTGCTGGACGAGCCGACCAACAACCTGGACATCAACACGATCCGCTGGCTGGAATCGGTGCTCAACGAGCGCAATTCCACCATGATCATCATCTCCCACGATCGCCACTTCCTGAACTCGGTCTGCACGCACATGGCCGACATGGACTACGGCACGCTCAAGGTCTACCCGGGCAACTACGACGACTACATGGAAGCCTCCATGCAGGCGCGCGAACGCCTGCAGGCCGCCAACGCGCGCGCCAAGGAGCGCATCTCTGACCTGCAAGACTTCGTGCGCCGCTTCTCGGCCAACAAGTCCAAGGCGCGTCAGGCCACGTCGCGCCTGAAGATGATCGACAAGATCAAGTTGGAAGACATCAAGCCGTCGTCGCGCCAGAATCCGTTCGTCCGTTTCGAGTTCGAGAAGAAGCTGCACAACCTGGCCGTGGAAACCGAGAACGCGCGCAAGACGTACGACCGCAAGATTTTCGACGGCCTGACCATGGCCGTGCGTGCGGGCGAGCGCATTGCCATCATCGGTGAGAACGGCGCGGGCAAGACCACGCTGCTGCGCTCGCTGCTCAATCACTCGGTCAAGAACGGCGTGCAGCGCGGCATCGAGATCGACGGCGGCACCGTCAAGTGGGCCGAGAACGCCAACGTCGGCTACATGCCGCAGGACACCTACGAAGAATTCCCCGAAGACCGCGACCTGATGGACTGGATGAGCCAGTGGACGCAGGCCGGCGACGACGACCAATCGCTGCGCGGCACGATGGGCCGGCTGCTGTTCTCGGCGGATGACATCAAGAAGAACGTCAAGGTGCTCTCCGGCGGCGAGAAGGGCCGTATGATCTGGGGCAAGCTGATGCTTGGCCGCCACAACGTGCTGGCGCTGGACGAGCCGACCAACCACATGGACATGGAGTCGATCGAATCGCTGCAGATCGCGCTCGACAAGTTCGAGGGCACATTGATCTTCGTGTCGCATGACCGCGAGTTGATCAGCGCCCTGGCCACGCGTGTGATCGAAGTCCGCCCGAACGGCACGCTCACGGATTACCTCGGCACGTACGACGAGTATCTGCAGAGCCAGGGTGTGGAAGTCTGAGCATGACGTGTCCTCAATGAGGACCCAACAAAAAGGCGGCCACGTGTGCCGCCTTTTTTATTTCCCGGTGCAGGCTTAGCTGGTGGCTTCGTCGATCAGCAGATCGAGCTGGGCGATCAGGTTGCTGGTATCGGGCTCGCCGCGCGTCTTGGCCAGCGCGGCCTTGAGCGTCTCGCGCAGGGTAACGAGTTCGCCTACGTTGCCGGCTTTCTCCACCTTCATCTCCAGCAGATAACCACGCAGGCCGAGGTAGCGGCTGATGGTTTCGGTGTAGAAGCGATAGAGGCGTTGATAGCCTTCTGCACTCGGCTCGCTTGACGTGGCTGCTGCGGTGGCTGCCGCGGTTGGCGCAGATGCGGTGGCCGGCGCGGCCTTCACCGCAGCGACGCCGGGCACGTGCGTGCGGATATACCCGTCGTGTTCCAACTCATCGAACACCGCTTGCGTCATGCCAAGCGGCTGCAACTGCACGAGGATGTCGTCGCATGTCTTCTCGCCGTTGATCATCAGGAGCACCGCGCGGTGGCGCTGGTCCAGGTGGTGCGCGCGTGTGCGGATCTCGTCCTGACCTTTTTCGGTTTTCTGGTAGATGCTGGTGGTCATGCTTTGTCTCCCTCGGCCCCGCGCGTCTGCATTGCGCGCTCTGCTGGCTCTACAATAGAACGATCATAACCGCCCGGGCGGCGACAGCGGTCTTAGTCACAAACCCGGATAGCACAACGCGCAAACCGCGCATCCACCAGAGCGAGACGACCAACGATGCAGCAACGCGACAAGCTTTTCATCAATGGCAAGTGGGTGGCGCCGCAGGGCAAGGGCGTCATTGAAGTGATTCATTCGGCTACTGAAGCGGTGATGGGGACGATCCCTGAGGGCAGCGCCGCCGACGCGGAAGCCGCTGTGGCTGCCGCTCGCGCCGCATTCGACAGTTGGGCCGCCACGCCCGTGGCCAAACGTGCGGAATACATCCAGAAGATCGCCGACGGCCTGCACGCCCGCAGCGAAGAACTGGCCCAGTTGATTGCCGGCGAGGTCGGCATGCCGATCAAGCTGGCGCGCGCCATCCAGGTGGGCGGCCCGGTCTACAACTGGGGCAATTTTGCCAAGCTGCTGGGCAAGTTCGAGTTTGAAGAGCAGGTTGGCAACTCGCTGGTGGTACGCGAGCCAGTGGGCGTGGTGGGTGCCATCACGCCGTGGAACTACCCGCTCAATCAGATCACGCTGAAGGTGGCCCCTGCGCTGGCAGCCGGTTGCACGGTGGTGCTCAAGCCGTCGGAAGTGGCGCCGCTCAACGCGTTCGTGCTGGCCGAAGTCATTGAAGAGGCCGGCCTGCCGCCGGGCGTGTTCAACCTTGTCACCGGCTATGGCCCGGTGGTGGGCGAGGTGCTGGCAAGCGACCCTGATGTCGACATGGTGTCGTTCACGGGTTCGACGCGTGCCGGCAAGCGTGTGGCCGAACTGGCATCGCAATCGGTCAAGCGCGTGGCGCTGGAACTGGGCGGCAAGTCTGCCTCGGTGATTCTGGATGACGCTGATCTGTCGGCGGCGGTCAAGGGCACGTTGTCAGCGTGTTTCCTGAACTCGGGGCAGACTTGCTCGGCGCACACGCGCATGCTGGTGCCGCGCGCCAAGTACGAAGAGGTGAAGGCGCTGGCCGCGCAGTTTGCGGCGGGCTACGTGCCGGGTGATCCGGCGCAGGAAACCACGCGCCTCGGGCCCCTGATCTCCGCCGTGCAGCGCGACCGCGTGCTGGGCTACATCCGCAAGGGCATTGAAGAAGGCGCAGACCTCATCACCGGCGGGCCGGACACACCGGAAGGCTTGTCTACCGGCTTCTTCGTCCGGCCGACGGTGCTCGGCAACGTCAAGACGACCGACACCGTGGCGCGCGAAGAAATCTTCGGTCCCGTGCTTACCGTCATCTGCTACGACGATGAGGAAGAGGCCGTCCGCATTGCCAACGACAGCATCTACGGCCTTGGCGGCGGCGTGTGGTCGGGCGACGAGGCACGGGCGATTCGCGTGGCGCGACGCATCCGTACGGGGCAGGTCAACATCAACGGCGGGCCGTTCAACATGCAGGCACCGTTTGGCGGCTACAAGCAGTCCGGCAACGGGCGCGAGAATGGCAAATACGGGCTGGAGGAGTTCCTGGAGTACAAGGCGATGCAACTTAATCCTGCGCAGACAGCCTGATCGGCGTGGCGCGCTGCACCAATAAGAAACCCGGCTTCGGCCGGGTTTCTTGCGTTTGACGCGTCGCGCTTACTTGCGGCTGCCGTCGGGGTTGTAACCCTGTGCGCTACCTTCGGCCAGGATGCGCGTCCAGACCGCGTTGCGCTCTTCGTCGGTCATGAAGACCCAGTTGCTGACTTCCAGCTGGGTGCGTCCGCAGCCTTGGCAGACCTCGTCGAAGAGGGTCGAGCAGATGCCGATGCACGGGCTGTCGGGGCGGCCAAGCAGCGTGCTGTCAGAGGCACTGGTTACGTCGTCGGACATGGGGCTCAATGCGGTCGATTCGGTCATGGCCGCTATTTTACCGGCTTCGGCGGGGCGTCAACTGCGGGCCTGGTCGCCCGTGCGCTGGCGGACATGATCGGCTGCAGCAGATAGCGCCAGCGCCGAGTTCACCAGCGCGATATGTGAAAACGCCTGCGGAAAATTGCCGATCAACCGGCGCACGTGCGGGTCGTATTCCTCGGCCAGCAGGCCCACGTCGTTGCGCAGCGCGAGCAGCTTGGTAAAGAGCGCGCGAGCTTCGTCCTGGCGGCCTTGCATGACGAGGTTGTCGACATACCAGAAGCTGCACGCCAGGAACACGCCTTCGCCCTGGGGCAGGCCGTCGGTCGCGGCTTCCGTGCGGTAGCGGCGCACGAGGCCATCGACGAGCAGGTCTTCTTCAATGGCCTTGACCGTGCCCCGGATGCGCGTGTCGGACGCCGGCAGAAAACCGACCAGCGGCAGCATCAGCAGCGCGGCATCCAGTTCCTCGCTGCCGTAGCTCTGCACGAAGCAGCCGCGCGTGGCGTTGTAGCCGTGGGCGCAGACCTCCGCGTGGATGCGGTCGCGCGCGGCGCGCCAGCGCTCCACGGGGCCGTCCACGTTGAATTGCTCGATGGTCTTGACGGCACGATCAAACGCCACCCACGCCATGACCTTGGAATGCGTGAAATGGCGCGAGGGGCCGCGGACCTCCCAGATGCCTTCGTCGGGCGTCTGCCAGATGCCCTCCAGATGCGTCATCAGCGCGACCTGCAGGCGCCAGGAGGCTTCGTCACCGTCCAGGCCGCCTTTGCGGGCGATGTAGAGGGCGTCCATCAGTTCACCGTACACGTCGAGCTGCAACTGCAGCGCGGCCGCATTGCCCACCCGCACGGGTTGCGCGCCTTCGTAGCCGGGCAGCCACGGGATGGTCCATTCGCCCAGGCGGCGCTCACCGGCAATGCCGTACATGATCTGCACTTGCGCGGGGCTGCCTGCGATGGCGCGCTCGAGCCATTCGCGCCACGAGCGCGCCTCGTTGTAATAGCCGGCGTTCATGAGCGCGAGCAGCGTGAGGGTGGCGTCGCGCAGCCAGCAGTAGCGGTAGTCCCAGTTGCGCACGCCGCCAAGCTGTTCGGGCAGCGACGTTGTGGGCGCGGCCACTACGCCGCCGGTGCGGTGATACGTCAGTGCCTTGAGCGTGATGAGTGAGCGCTCGACGGCTTCCGTCCATTGACCTGCGCCTTGGCAGCGGCCTGACCACACACGCCAGCGTGCTTCCACGTCGACTTGCGCCTCCATCGCGTCAATGGAGTCGGGCAAGGGCAGGTGCGATGGCGAATGTGTGAGCACAAAGGGCATCGCTTCGCCCTCGCTCACGGAAAAATCCGCCACGGTGGAGAGGTTCTCGCCGTGAATGGGCGCGGGTGTGCGCAGCGTCACCATATCGGGCCCGGCGATGGCGCGCAGCACGCAGCCTGGCATGTCGCAAGGGCCATCGGCAGTTGCGCCCGTGGCTTCCGACATGCGGCTCACCCACGGCACGGAGGCGCCGTAGTCAAAACGCAGCGTGAGGTCCATGCGGATGCGCACCGTGCCCGAGAGCCCGCGTACGATGCGGATCAGGTTGGAGGTGTCGTCGCGCGACGTTATGGTGCCGGCCAGGCGCACGGTCATCAGGTCTGTCACGCTGATGCTGCCGGTGTCGGTCTCGAACACGGTTTCCAGCACGAGCGTGCCGGGCAGGTAGCGGCGGCGTATGGCGCGCACCTCGCCGTGCGGGGCAGCAGGGGCAATACGCCATCGGCCGTGGTCTGGCGTGCCAAGCAGCGCCGCAAAACAGGCGCCCGAATCAAACCGCGGCCAGCACAGCCAATCGATGGAGCCGTCGCGCGAAACCAGTGCAGCGGTTTCGCAATCGCCAATCAACGCGTAATCTTCGATTTTTGAGGGCATTGCACTCCACTCCAAGCACTTCAACGAGGCCATGACCATGCACGAAAGCACCCGCATCCTTCTTGAATACAACGCCGGGCGTGATCCGGAAAGACTCACCCGTAAGCTGGATGTCATTGCCGCCGACCCATTTTCATTCTTTCGCGGCACCAACAACCTGTATGCGGCATCGCTTGCCGATGCACCGCTGCTGCACGAAGCGCCGCGCACGCTGGTCTGCGGCGACCTCCACCTGGAGAACTTCGGCAGCTTCAAGGGCGACAACGGTCTCGTCTACTTCGACATGAACGACTTTGACGAGGCCCTGGTCGCGCCGTTTACGGTCGATCTCGTGCGCGTACTGTCGAGCCTGCAGGTGGCGGCAACTGGCTGGAAGCTGGCCGACGAAGACGCCCACAATCTGTGCCGCCGCTTTCTCGACACATACGCCGCGGCGCTGGCCGACGGCAAGCCACGCTGGGTTGAACGCGCCACCGCCACCGGCATCGTGCGCGACTTGCTGCGCGGCCTGCGCAGGCGCAACCGCGCGGCGTACCTCGCCCAGCGCACCGAGCGCGACGGCAATCTGGTCAGCCTGCGCATTGACGGCCGCCGCACGCTGAGGGCAAGCAAGGACGAGGCCCGCCGCGCACGCCGCATCCTGCAAGCCTATGGCGAGCAGGGGAATGTCAACGGCCACGGCCAACGCTTTATCGCCATTGACGTGGCGCGCCGCATTGCCGGCACGGGCAGCCTGGGGTTGGAGCGCTATTCCGTACTGGCGCGCCCCGAGAACGACCCCGCCACGTTGCGCCTGATCGACATCAAGCTGTCCATTCCGAGCGTCTGGGCGGATACGCTGGGCAGTGCGTGCAGCGTGGCGCCGTGGCATAGCGAGGCCGGGCGCGTGGTCGACATTCAGCGTCTGTCGCAGGCCATCTCGCCGGCGTTGTTGCGTGGTGTCGTCTACGGGGCGAAGGGCGAGAAGCCGAAGTCGTACGTCGTCAAAAGTCTGCAGCCCACAGCGGATCGTGTGGCGCTGGGCTCCGGCAAGAACGTTGTCGCCAATCTGGACGATGCGCTGCAAACCATGGCCCGCGTGGCCGCCTGGTGCCACCTGCGCAGTTGCGGCCGGCACGGCACCGATCTGGTGGAGGCTGTCCAGGATTACGCCGCAGGTACCGCGTGGCGCAAATCGGCGCTGAAACTGGCCGCGCATGGGCGCAAGGTTTCGCTCCAGCAATGGGCTGAATTTGCAGAGGACTATCGTCAGGCGCGCGGCGCCAAAGCCCGCTGATGGCGTCACGTCCTGCCACGCGACGACGAAGAGGAGCGCCTGGCCAAGGAAGTCGCCACCAAGCGCGAGGCC
The DNA here is from genome assembly GCA_963512445.1 of uncultured Ralstonia sp. Lineage (GTDB taxonomy): Bacteria > Pseudomonadota > Gammaproteobacteria > Burkholderiales > Burkholderiaceae > Ralstonia. Next base: position 16,474 of record CAUPMS010000038.1, on the reverse strand, counting down.
GTTTCGGACAGCCTGCGTGACATCATCAAGGCGCTGCGCGCGGGCGATCGCGCAACGGCCGACAAGATCATGGAAAAGGGCGTGTCCAAGGCCTTCCGTGATTCCAATGATTCGAGCCTGGCGCTGAGCAAGAAGCAGCTCGCGTTCTCCAAGGCCAACTACGACGAATCGCGCGACGCATATGCGCGCTTCCGCCTGATCGTGATCACTGCCATTGGTCTTGCGCTGGTGGTGGCGCTGTGGTGGCGCTGTGGTGCGCGTGGTCCCTGCTGCGTGCGATTGTGGGGCCGCTGAACGCCGCGCTGGCGCAATTCGACCGCATCGCGGCCGGCGACCTCACCGAGCGTGTACGCATTGATCGTCAGGACGAAATGGGCCGCCTGCTTGAAGGCCTGGCGCGCATCCGATGCACGGGCATGGCAAAGACGTGCCTTGAACGCCGTTTAAGTTGATATAACCGACTCGCTCATTCAAGGAACCACACCATGCCGTTCATCATTGCCGCGTTTGCGCTGATGGGTCTGTTGATCTACGGCGCGGTCCGGTTGTATGCCGTGGTTGCTGCGGCTCACGGCGCCGTGGCGGGCAGCGCGGCGGTGCTGGTGGCTGTGGTGCTGCTGGCTGGCGCGGTCATCACCCTCATCCGGCGCTACCGCGCCGTTCATGGCGTCAACGTAAAGGGGCAGCGGATCGTGTCGCTCAGCGCAAGCTGGGGACAGGTCTCGGTTGATGCCGAACAAAAGCGCGGGACGCTGCAGTTGTATGGGCAAAATGTGCGCTTTCTGTTTGCCGATATTGCCGGCGCCGATGCGGTTGAATGCGAAGGCGCCTGGACGCTGGCGCTGCACCTGAAGCATCAGGCGCAGGCAGATTGGACAATGCCGATGCGCAATCGCCAGGAAGCCAAACGCTGGGCGAAGATCTTCGCGCTGGCGGCGAGCCAGGCGCTTTGATCGGCCCGTCGATCCCGACTATTCCGTCGTACTCGGGTTCCAGAACGCCTGCGCTACGTGCGGCTGCGATTGCAGCGACGCGACGATGCGGTCCAGTTCAGCCGCGTTCACTGCGGTCGACATCAGCATGGCTTCGATTTCCACGTGGTCATCCCCAAAGGGTTCGACCGACAGATCGCTGATCGGGTAGCTGGCGTCTTCCAGCAGGCGCTCCAGATCGGCCAGGGCTTCCTTTTGGCGCTCGCTGGTCGAGATCACGCACATCGTGTAGGTGACTTCGCTGGCCTGGTTGTCCAGCGGTGTGCGGTTGATGCGGTCCACCACGGGCCGCAGCAGGATGTTTGATGCCAGCACGAACAGCGTGATCAGAATGGCCTGGCCAACAAGGTCAGAGCCCGCCGCAGCCCCCACGGCTGCCGAGCCCCACAGCGTGGCGGCGGTATTCAGCCCGCGCACGTTCAGCCCTTCCTTCATGATGGTGCCCGCACCCAGAAAGCCGACGCCAGAGACCACATAAGCAATCACGCGGGTCGTGTCCGAGGCGGTGCCGATCTGCGCGGCCATGTCGACAAACGCCGATGCGGCAACGGCCACCAGCGCGTTGGTGCGCAGGCCGGCGGTGCGCTGCCTGATCTGCCGCTCGAAGCCGATCAGTGACCCGAGTGCAAAGGCCGAAGCAAGGCTGATGAACGAATCCACCAGTGTGGCGACATTGAGATGGGCGATGGCTTGCAGCGTCATCGGCGGCTCCTTGTTATGTAGACCGGAGTCTTAGCTCAGGTGCGAAATAAGGCGCCGATGGTTATAGCACGGCGCCATGAAACGCCGTGCGAGCCGGGTAGACCCGACGGCTACTTATAGTCCCACTGCATCTGCTCGGGGATCGGCACGGCATCCGACGTCTCGAGGCAGCGGTCGAGGTAAGTGAGCAGGGAGCGCGGCTGGAAGCCGGTCTCCTGCACCAGTCGCGTGTTGTCGAACACGTAGCTCATGCTGGCGAACTTGGCATACAGGTGGATGCAGCGCGCGACCAGCCGCACATTGCCATCGCCCGTCAGGCTCAGGAATTTACGTGCCAATGCTTTCTCTGCGATTTTTTCCTGATACACGTAGCCGGCCAGCGCCAGGGCATCTTCTTCTGGCGTCCGGCAGCGCTTGAAGCGCGGGTATAGCGTTTCGATGCGCTCGGAGTTCGCGTCGCCCGCGCTGATGTGGTACAGGTCGTGCGCCAGCGTGGGCTTGGTCGACAGTTGCACGATGGCTTCAGCGCAATCATCCACGGGCAGGATGTCAACGCGGTCGGACAGGCGGCAACTGAAGGTCTCCAACAGGGCCACCATGCGCAGCATCCAGAAGATGCTGCCCGACGGCTCGCAGCCCAGCGTGCTGTGACCGACCACGATGGACGGCCGCACGACCACCAGCGGCAGTTCGGGCACGGCTTCGCGCAGCTTCAGCTCGGCCATCCCTTTGGAATACGTGTACGGCACCGCGTGCTGCTCCAGCGCGGGCACATCCCAACTTTCGCTGACATGGCGGTTCGCCAACTGGCCGCACGACATGGCCGTGCCGATCTGCAGGAAGCGCCTGAGGTGCTTGCCCCGCGCCGCCAGCCGGCCCAGCGCCAGCACGCCGTCCACGTTGGTTTCCCACAGCGACGGATGGTTCGAGAACGTTGCCAGCGCCGCGCAGTTGATGATGATTTCCGAATCGCCCAGCCTGGCGGCGCCGGCTTCGCGCAGGTCGAACGGCACGATCTGCGATTCCGTAAGGCTGTCCAGCGTGCCCTGTGCAAACTCAAAGCGGCGCAGGTTGCTGCGCAGGCGCGCCAGCCCCTCGGCGGGCGTGTCACCGCGCACGGCAAAGCGCGTGTCAGCCAGCAAACCTTTGGCTGCCAGATTGGCGGCAATGGCGCCGCCCACGAAACCGGTCGCGCCGGTCAGCAGAATACTCATGCGAGAAAACTTGAATCCCTTGGTGGCAATGCGGGCGACCAACCCGTTTGCAAACAACACTACTGCTGCCGCACTGGCGAGGCGCGTATTGGCAGCGCGCTCGGGGCAGGGGACGGACAGTAGCGTCAGATGAAGCCGCGCACATGAAACAGGGTTCGCGGGGCCGCAGAGTTCGCGTGATGCGATCCGGCCGGAACCTGCGCAGGGTCAGCAGTTTATAAGAAAGTATCCTTTTAGTCGCCTTTCAGCGCCCCATTCGATCAGAGGATTGCCTCAAGTTTGCGGCATTGCACAAATCGACGTGACATTGGCGGCAATCTCGCGCGCGGCCTTGGCACCTTCCACTTGCAGGATGGTCGGGAGCGACACGCCGTTTTTGGCTGCAGTCACTTCGGCCAGGATCGAGATGGCAATTTCAGGCGGCGTACGGCTGCCGATGTAGATGCCGACCGGCCCGTGCAGGCGCGCCAGCTCGGCATCACTCAGGTCGAATTCTTTCAGGCGCTCGCGGCGATTGGCGTTGTTGCGGCGGCTGCCCAACGCGCCCACATAGAACGCGGGTGTCTTGAGCGCCTCCATCAGTGCGAGGTCATCGAGCTTGGGGTCGTGCGTCAAGGCGATCACGGCGCAGCGCTCATCCAGCTTCATGGCCATCACCGTATCGTCGGGCATGGTGCGGACCATGGCCACGCCAGGAATCGACCACTCTTCGCTGTATTCCTCGCGCGGGTCGCACACGGTGACCTGGTAATCGAGACCCACTGCGATCTGGCACAGGTAGCGCGAGAGCTGCCCCGCGCCGATGATGAGCATCCGGTAGCGCGGCCCGTGAATGGTCACCAGGCGCGCTTCGTCAAATTGCAGGCCGTCGGTCACGTTGGCGTGCTCCAGCATGCTGGCGCCGGTTGCCATGTCGAGCGTGCGGGCGACAAGCTGGCCGGCTTCCACGGCGTGCAGCAGGGCGTCGATACCGCTGGAGGCGTTCAGCGGCTCCAGCACGAGTTGCAGCGTGCCGCCACAGGGCAGGCCAAAGCGGTGGGCTTCTTCAGCGCTGATGCCGTATTTGACGGCTTCAGGCTGGGTGTAATGCAGGCCTTCTCGGCGCACGCGGTCGATGAGGTCGTCTTCAATGCAGCCGCCAGACACCGAGCCGATGACGACGCCGTCATCGCGCAGCGCGAGCATTGCGCCTTCCGGACGCGGCGACGAGCCCCAGGTTTTCACCACAGTGACGAGCAACACGCGCCGCCCCTGTTCCAGCCAGCGCGCGCTGGTTTTCAAGACTTCAAGATCGACGCTGTCCATGATGCGTTTGCTGCGCTTTCGCGCGCTTTAAGTGTGTGTTGCGGGGGTGCTCGATTATGCCCCGTGGTGCAAAAAAAGGTAGGCGGCCGCTACGGCCACCAGCGCCACGATGATCCACGGCCACGGATTGCGTGGTTGCAGTACTGGGCTGATATTGGGCGCGGAGCCTTGTGGCGCGCCGTGGGCCTGCAGCTCGCCGGCGGCCAGATCAGGAATCGACTGCGTAGCCGATATGCCGTCGATGGGCGGCACGGTATGTCCATTGACGTCGGCGGTGTCCGCGGGGCCGAATTCTGCCGCAAAGCGCTGGAAGAACGCATCGGCCAGTTTGCGCGCGGCACCATCGACAAGCCGCGATCCGACTTGCGCAAGCTTGCCCCCCACTTGCGCGGTGGCGGTGTAAGAGAGCCGCGTGACCGTCGGCCCTTCGGGCGTGAGCTGCACCTGTGCGCTGCCTTTGCCAAAGCCGGCCGCGCCGCCCTGGCCGTCGAAATGCAGCGTGTAGCTGCGCGGCGGTACCACGTCGGCCAGTTCCATGCGCCCCTTGAAGCGGGCCTTGACAGGCCCAACGGCAGCAGTCATGGCGATGTCGTAGGCGGGGTTGTCTCCACCATCGGCGGGCGTGATGCTCTCGCAGCCAGGAATGCAGCGCTGCAGCACAGCCGGGTCGTTCAGTGCATCCCAGGCGGTCTGGAGGGGCACGGGCAGAAGATGGGTCTGGTTCAGTTCCATGGCGCAGTTGGTCGTGCTGGGGTGGGAGGGCGCGGCGAGCGTGGAGTACGCGTGCGGCGAGCATGCGCCAATTCCTGCTCCAGCGCAGCCAGGCTATCGAAATGATGCGCAGGCACCATCACATCGACATGCGGAAGGATGGCCCGCACGCCACGTGCCCGTGGCTCAAAGCCTGCGAAGCGCAGCAGCGGGTTGAGCCAGACGATGCGGTGGGCGAAGCGGGCCAGGCGCGCCATCTCGGCGTCGAGCAGGTCAATGTGTTCGTGGTCGAGCCCGTCAGTCACGAGCAGCACGGTCGCGCGGCCGGCGAGCGTGCGGCGCGCCCAGTGACGGTTGAACTCCGCCAGCGCCGCACCAATACGTGTGCCGCCCGACCAGTCCGGCACAAGCTGCGCGATGGCTTGCACGGCGATGTCCGGATCGCGTTCGCGTAGTTGCCGCGACACGTTCGTCAGCCGCGTGCCGAACAGAAAGGCCTGGATGCGCTCGCGCGATTGCACCAGCGCGTGGCAGTAGTACAGCACCGCGCGCGAATAACGGCTCATTGATCCAGAGATGTCGAGCAGCAGCACGAGCGGTGGCGTGCGGTTGACAGATTGCCGGTATTTCCAGCCGGTCCATTCGCCGCCGGCGCGCACGGCTTGGCGGGCGGTGGCGCGCAGATCGGGATGGCGCCCGCGCGAGGCAGCTTTCAGCCGGCGCGTACGCTCCTGCGCAAGATGCACACGCCGGCGGCGGATCATGTGCTGCAGCGTGCGCCATTCCGCAGCGTTGAGCGTGTCGAAATCGCGCGTGCGCAGCGCTTCATTTGCTGAAAACGCCAGCGGCGCAACGATGTCATGGCGCTCACCATCGGGCTTGGGGCCCGGCGGCAGGCGGGTCGAAGGCTGCGCGCGCAGCGCATCGGCCAGGCGATTGCTGCGGGCGGGCGGAATGCCACCCCGCACCTTGGGCAGCAACAGGGCGCGCAGCTTGCCTTCCCAGTCCGGATCGCGCCAGAACACGTTGAAGGCCGCATCGAACAGCGTGCGCTCATCGGGGTGTGAGACGAGCAGGGCGGACAGCGCGGCCCTTACGTCATCGCGACGGCTGAGGTCGATGAGGTTCATGGCTTCGATGGCATCGACTGCGCGCGAGGGCGCCAGCGGCATGCCGGCGTTGCGCAGCAGGCGCACGAAATGCGTGACGTTGCGCGCCAGCATCGGTAACTGCGTTGGCAAGGTCGCTTGCATGCCTTACTCCGGCAGCGCGGGCGCGGCCAGCAGGTGCTCGATGGTCGGCGCATCCACGCGGGCCAGATCGTCCTGGTACTTGAGCAGCACGCCCAGCGTGTCTTGCACTGACTGCGGATCAAGCTCGGTCACGTTCAGCGCAGCCAATGCGCGGCACCAGTCAATGGCCTCGGCGATGCCCGGCGCTTTGAACAGGTCGATGCCGCGCAGACGGTGCACGAAATCCACCGCGCGCTGCTGGAGCTGGGCAGCCGCTTCGGGCGCGCGCTGCGCCACGATCTGCAGCTCGCGCACCTTATCCGGATAACCGATCCACTGATACAGGCAGCGTCGCTTGAGCGCGTCGTGTACCTCGCGCGTTCGGTTGGACGTCATGATGACCAACGGGATCACCTGCGCGCGCACGGTACCGAATTCCGGAATCGATACCTGAAAGTCCGACAGCAACTCCAGCAGGAAGGCTTCGAACGGTTCATCGGCGCGGTCGATCTCGTCGATCAGGAGAACGCGGGGTGTTTCGGGGTGAGCAGGGTCAGGCAGCAGCGCCTGCAATAGCGGCCGCTTGAGGAGAAATTCATCGCGGTAGAGCGTATCTGCGCTCGGTTTGTCGCGTGCAGCTTCGGCCAGGCGCAGCGCCATGATCTGACGCGGGTAGTCCCACTCGTAGAGCGCGCTGGCGGTGTCCAGCCCTTCGTAGCATTGCAGCCGCAGCAGCGACGTGCCGAGCAACCCCGCCGCCGCTTTCGCCAGCTCGGTCTTGCCGACGCCTGGCTCGCCTTCCAGAAACAGCGGCCGCTGCATGCGCAATGCAAGGAACAGGGCGGTGGCCAGCTCACGGCCGGCGAAATAGCTCTGCCCTTGCAGTTGCGCAATGCAGTCGTCAATGGAGTCGACCGGCATGCGGGTCTTGGCCAATGCGCTTAGTGATGGCGCGCCAACGCCTGTTCGACCGCGCGCGCTGTCAACACCGGAATCAGGTGCGCCCGATATTCCGGCGACGCATGCAGATCGCCCACCAAGTCATCGGCCGGCACCACCACCTTGCGCGCCGCTTCTGACGTAAAGCTGGCCGCCAGCGCTTGCTCCAGCGGCGTACAGCGGAACACGCACGGCGCCGCGCCCGTGACCGCCACACGCACGTGGTTGCCCTTGCGGCTGACGAACACGCCCACCAGCGCAAAGCGCGAAGCGGGGTTGCGGAATTTCACGTACGCCGCTTGGTCCGGCACAGGGAATTGCACTTCGGTGATGAGTTCGTCCGCGGCCAACGCGGTTTCATACATGCCGAGGAAGAAATCGTCCGCCGCGATGTTGCGCCGCTCGGTGACGACGGTGGCGTTCAGGCTCAATACGGCCGCCGGGTAGCACGCTGCGGGGTCGTTGTTGGCGAGCGATCCGCCCAGCGTGCCCATGGCGCGCACCTGTCTGTCGCCGATACCGCCGGCCAGTTCCGCCAGCGCGGGCAGCATGCGGGCGATGTCGGCGTTCTCGGCCACGTCGGCATGGCGTGTGGCCGCCCCCACAGTGATCACGCCCGGCTGTGAGCGAACGCCCGTCATACCGGGAATGCGCGTGACATCCACCAGCGTTGACGGCTGCGCCAGCCGCAGTTTCATCGCTGCGAGCAGACTTTGGCCGCCGCCGAGGTATTTGGCGTCCGCGTGTGTCTTCAGCGCCGTCACGGCGGTCTGGGCGTCGGTGGCTTTCTGGTACTCGAAGTCGTACATGGTGGGCTCCTCTACCTAGGCCTTGGCCGCTTGGATGGTTTGCCATACACGGTGCGGCGTGGCGGGCATCTGGATGTCTTTCACACCCAGCGGCGCCAGTGCGTCGACGATGGCGTTGATGAGCGCCGGTGGCGAGCCGATCGCCCCCGCTTCGCCGCAGCCTTTCACGCCCAGCGGGTTGTGCGTGCAGGGCGTGCCTTTGGCGGTTTCCACCGTGAAACTCGGCAGGTTGTCGGCACGCGGCATGGCGTAGTCCATGTATGAGCCGGTCAGCAGTTGGCCGCTTTCGTCGTACACGCAGGCCTCCATCAGCGCCTGTCCGATGCCCTGGCCGAGTCCGCCGTGCACCTGACCTTCCACGATCATCGGGTTGATGATGTTGCCGAAATCATCCACCGCAACGAAGCGGTCGATGTGCACCTCGCCCGTATCGGGGTCGACTTCCACCTCGCAGATGTACGCGCCTGCCGGGTAGGTGAAATTGGTCGGGTCGTAGAAGGCGTTTTCATCCAGGCCCGGTTCGAGCTTGTCGAGCGGATAGTTGTGCGGCACGTAGGCCGTGAGCGCGACTTCGCCGAAGGTTTTGGTGCGATCGGTGCCGGCCACGCGGAAGACGCCGTCCTTGAATTCGATGTCTTCCGCCGATGCCTCCAACAGATGCGCGGCGATCTTCTTGGCCTTGGCCTCGATCTTGTCGAGCGCCTTCATGATGGCCGAGCCGCCCACGGCAATCGAACGCGAACCGTACGTGCCCATGCCGAACGGGATGCGCCCGGTGTCGCCGTGCACGATCTCGATGTTGTCGATGGGCACGCCCAGGCGATCGGCCACCACTTGCGCGAAGGTCGTCTCATGCCCCTGGCCGTGGCTGTGCGAACCGGTGAACACCGTGACGGAGCCCGTCGGGTGCACGCGGATCTCGCCCGCTTCAAACAGGCCTGCGCGCGCACCAAGCGCCCCGGCGATGTTCGATGGCGCCAGCCCGCACGCCTCGATGTAGCAGGAGTAGCCCATGCCGCGCAGGCGGCCCTTGGCGCGCGAGGCGTCGCGGCGGGCTGGGAAGCCCTTGACGTCGGCCAGCTCAGTGGCACGTTGCAGGAGGGGCTCGTAGTCGCCGGTGTCATAGGTCAGGCCCACCGGCGTGGCGTACGGGAAGGTGCGGATGAAGTTGCGGCGGCGCAGTTCTGCCGGGTCGATCTGCATTTCACGCGCGGCGGTTTCCACGATGCGTTCGACCACGTATGTGGCTTCCGGCCGACCAGCGCCGCGATACGCATCGACCGGCGCGGTGTTCGTAAACACCGCTTTCACCTCGGCATAGATGGCCGGCGTCTTGTACTGCCCGGCAAGCAGCGTCGCGTACAGGATCGTGGGCACGCTGCTGGCAAACGTCGACAGATACGCGCCCATGTTGGCGGTTGTGTGCACACGCATGGCCAGGAAGTTGCCTTGCGCATCCATTGCCAGTTCCGCATGCGTGACGTGGTCGCGGCCATGCGCATCGGTCAGGAAGGATTCGGACCGCTCGGCCGTCCATTTGATCGGCCTGCCGACCTTCTTCGATGCCCATGTGAGCGCCACGTCTTCCGGGTACAGGAAGATCTTCGAGCCGAAACCGCCGCCCACGTCCGGCGCAATCACGCGCACCTTGGCTTCGGTCAGGCCCAGCACGAAGGCCGACATCAGCAGGCGTTCCACGTGCGGGTTCTGGTTGGCCACGTAGAGCGTGTAGCTGTCGTCCTGGCGCGAATAGCTGGCGTTGACGGCGCGCGGCTCGATGGCGTTCGGGATCAGCCGGTTGTTGACGATATCAAGCTGCGTCACATGCGCGGCCTTGGCAAAGGCGGCATCGGTGGCGGCCTTGTCGCCATGGCCCCAGGTATAGCAGGTGTTGTCGGGCACCTCGTCGTGGACGGCAGACCCAGCGGTATCCGCAGTGGCCGTATCCACCACGGCGGGCAGTTCGTCGTATTCCACGTCGATCATCTCGACGGCATCCTTGGCGATCTTCACGGATTCGGCCACCACCAGCGCCACCTGATCGCCGACATGGCGCACCTTGCCCTGCGCGAGCACGGGGTGGGGCGGCTCCTTCATCGGCGTGCCGTCAATGCTGTGGATCAGCCAGCCGCATGGCAGGCCGTTCACCTTGTCTGCGGCCAGGTCGTCGCCCGTGAGCACAGCCAGCACGCCCGGATGATTGCGCGCGGCATCCACGTTCAGGTGCTTGATGCGCGCATGCGCATACGGCGAGCGCAGGAATACCGCATACGACTGGTGCGCCTGGACAACGTCGTCCGTGTACTGCCCAGAGCCTGTCAGGAATCGGAAGTCTTCCTTGCGTTTGACGGCCGCACCGATCAGGTGATTGTTGGGTTCTGCGGGAGCGTTCATGGTGGTCTCGTCGCTGGAAGAGTGACGCGATTAGGCAGCGTGGGCGCGCGCGGCGGCCAGGCTTTGCAATGAGGCGTCGTCGCCTTGGGCTTCAGACATGGCTTCGGCACCGTGCATCACGGCGCGCACGATGTTGTGATAGCCCGTGCAGCGGCACAGGTTGCCGTCGAGTTGCTCGCGCACCGTGTGCTCATCGGGATGCGGGTGTTGCGCGACCAACGCCGTGGCGGCCATCACCATGCCCGGCGTGCAGAAGCCGCATTGCAGGCCATGGCATTCACGAAAGGCTTCCTGCATTGGGTGCAGTGCGCAGTCTTTCGACAGGCCTTCGATGGTCGTCACCTCAGCGCCGTCAGCCTGCACGGCCAGGATGTTGCAGGATTTCACCGCGCGCCCATTCATGTGCACCGTGCAGGCGCCACATTGCGCTGTATCGCAGCCGACGTGCGTGCCAGTCAGGCGAAGGTGCTCGCGCAGCAATTGGACCAGCAGGGTGTGGGGTTCGACACTGACGGTGACAGGCGCACCGTTGACCGACAGCTTGAGGCTGATCGCCATGGGAAGTCTCCTTGGGGGATGGTCGCCGGGTGCTCCGCTGTACGTTTTCCTTGCTGCGGAAAAGCGCGCGGAATCTGGGTATCGGTGGTCGCGGCTCTACTCAGTAAAGCACAGGCGAAGGAGAAGACAACCGCAATGCGGTCGGATCAGGCGGAGGAGAAAGGGCGATGCTGCGGCACGCAAGACAAACCAAACAGCTGCCGTAGAAATGACAAAGGGCCGGAATCCGGCCCTCGATTGGCACCAGGCGGTCATGACCTGGCGGGTGTGGCGGCTGGTGTGATGACACACGGCCGGCGCACGGTGCTACTGAGACTGTGAGTACTGCTTACAGCTAGCTCGGGCACACGCCCGTCAACAATAGCGCGCGGCGGGTTAGGCCTTGGCGGTGCGTTGCGTGCCGAACAGGTTCGCGATTGCCGAGAAGAACTGGGCGAACGAGAACGAGGTGCCGCTCGGGCGACGATAGTAATAGATACCTTCGGACATTTCGCGCTCGATCAGTTCGCGTTCGAGTTGATCGGTCAGCTTCAGGTCGTTCGTGTTTTGCATGATTGGCCTCTTAGGGATTTCCCGGTTAGGGAATACCCGTATGATAGACCAAATATTGCAATGCACCATACGTAGGCTTACGTATGCACCACTTCGTGTTGCTTGGTTGCCACGGATGCCAGATTCGCACCATTTTAGTGATGCATGCGTCTCACAACCGCGATCCGAGGGTCGCGCGGACATCACGCCAAGCCGTGATGACCGAATCGGCGGATTGGTCAATATCCTCTTCTGTTGTTGCCCAGGAAATGACGGAGAAGCGCATCACCAGCCGATCGCGCCACATGGCTTCGGCGACATAGCAGACCCCGGCGTGCTGGATGCGTTCGATGGTGGCCCGCGTCAATGGATTCCGGCGTTCGGGCGATTCCTGCGCGCCGAACTGGACGATGAATTGATTCAGTTCCACCGGATTCAGGATTTCGACGCCGGCTTCGGAGGCGAGTCGCTCCGCCATGCGCCTGGCGAGACGGCAGTGCTGTTCGATCATCGCGGCGATGCCCGAGCGCCCCAGTGTGCGGATCAGGGCCCACGTCGCAAAACCGCGTGCGCGCCGCGAAAGCTCCGGCACGTAGTGAAATGGCTCCCGGCATTCACCGCCCGCCTGCGGCAGGTAGCTCGCTTCGTACGCCATGGCCTGGCGGTGGGCATTTGCATCCTTGACGATGGCATAGCCGCAGTCGTACGGCGTTTGCAGCCATTTGTGCCCGTCGGTTGCCCAAGAGTCTGCACGCTCGACGCCGGTCGTCAATCGGATCAGCGTGGGGCAAGCGCGCGCCCACAAGCCAAACGCGCCATCGATATGGAGCCAGCCGCGATGCCGATGCACCACATCCGCAATCGTGTCGAACGCGTCGAACGCGCCAGTATTGATCTGGCCGGCTTGAGCGATCACGATCAGTGGCCCATGGCAGCCCTCCAGGACGTTGGAGAGGCTGGCGACGTCCATGCGCCCCATGTCATCCGTCGGAATACGTGTCACGCGATCCTGGCCTAGGCCGAGATAGCGGAGAGCGGCAAAGACAGCCATGTGCGCATCGTTGCCCACGCAGACGTTGATCGGTGGCGCGCCGAACAACCCGTCCGTATCGACGTTCCAGCCGGCTTGCTGCAATACCTTGCTCCGCGCTGCGGCAAGGCAGACAAAGCTGGCCATGGTTGCACCGGTGGCGAAGCCGATCGAACACGCGGGCGGAAGCGACAGCAAATCCAGCAGCCATTCCTCCACGATCTGCTCAACGACGGCGTTGGCTGGAGATCCGTGGTAACTGCCGCTGTTTTGCCCCCACATGCTCGTCATCCAGTCGGCCGCGACACCCACCGGATGCGAGCCGCCGATGACCTTGGCAAAGAAGCGTGGGCCGGCCATTCCCATGAGACCGGCGTCAGCGCCGGTGGCCAACTGCTTGACGACGTCAAGCGCGGGCATGCCATCGGCCGGCGTTGGCGTATACAGCGCCGCGCGCAAAGCCTCGTAGTTTGCAGTTGCTGCGGGAGGCCGGGTCGCTCGCGTGCGATGGAACGCCATCGCAACGTTGTATGCGTGCTCAAGCGCGGCGCAATCGTCATCGGACATGGCGGCCTCCACGGGTGGAGTCCCTTTTATAGCTTTGGAGCCGATGATTTCAAGCGTTGAGGCAACACCGCGCGACCATGCAGTTGGGCGCGACTCCAGTGGCTCGCGCCCGCTCGGTCGGCACGAGCGCGTTGTGTGGCCCTATGCCTGGCGGTCTACTTGACCGGAATCGGCTGGCTGGCTGGAATCGGCACGGCCGTCACGCTGTTCTTCGGGCTGCCCGAAATAACCTTGTCGGAATACGTCAGATAGACCAGCACATTGCGTTTGCGGTCCACGGTGCGCACCACGTGCAGCGTCTTGAAAACGAGCGACAGCCGCTGCGTGAACATGTCGTCCTGCTGCGGCAGCGGCTTGACGAAGGTGATGTCACCAACCTGGCGGCAGGCCACGGCGGCCTCGCTCACATCTTCGGCCACGCCCAGCGAGCCCTTGATGCCGCCGGTTCGGGCACGCGACACGTAGCAGGTCACACCTTGTACAAGCGGGTCGTCAAAGGCTTCGATGACGATCTTGTCGGAGCCCGTGATGCGGAAATTGGTGCTGACGCTGCCAATGTCTTCGGCGCGGGAGCAGGCTGCGGTGCTCAGAACGAGCGCAGCAACAAAGACGGGGAGTTTGGTGAACGGGCGCATGGCTTTGCGTAGATCAATAGGAAGGATGGAAAGTCAGAGCAACGATTCAGGCGGCCACGCCGCAGCGGCTTCATCCACGAACGTGGGCCGCATGTCGGTGTGCTGGCGAGAGTGCTCAATGCGGCGGTGCAGGGCGTCCATGAAGACTTTCACCTTGGCCGGCATCAAGCGGCGGCCGGGGAATACGGCATACACGCGCATCGGCGGGGATTGGAAATCGGTCAGCACCTCCTGCAGCGCGCCGGAGCCCACCAGATCCGTGGCAAACACGGAAGTGATGCGGGCGACACCCAAGCCAGCGATGGCTGCCTGCATGCGTAGTTCACTATTGGATGTGCGCATGCGGAAGTCGAGCGGTAGGTTGATCGTCTCGCCGCCGGGTGTGCGGAACTGCCATTCAGTTTCGTTCGAGGTGCCGAGACAGGGCCAATCGCCGAGTTGGTCGGGGTGGGTGAGTGGCCCAAGGCGTTCCAGCAGTTCCGGGGCGACCACCACGGCGCGCCGCAAATCAAAGACGCGCTGGGCGACCAGACCGGAATCGGGCAACGGGCCGCGCGGCACGGTCAGCATGATGTCGTAGCCCTGCGCGAGCGGGTCGATCTGGCGCGGCGCCACATCCACTTCGATACGCAAGCCGGTGTGCTCGCGCATGACCTCCAGCACCACCTCCGCGAGTTGCTTGGCGGCGAACTCGTACGGCATGGCAATGCGCAAGGTGCCTGCGGGCGACTGAAACGTCGCTGCCGCGTCTTCCGACACTTCGCGCAGCCGCTGGAACAATGGGCCGGCGTCGCGCAGCAGGGCTTCGCCGGCATCGGTCAGGCGTAGACGGCGCGTACTACGCTCAAACAGGCGTACGCCCATCTTGCCCTCCAGCCGTGACACCGCTGTGCTGACCGACGACTTGGGTAACCCCAGCCGATCCGCCGCGCGCGTGAAGCTGCCGAGCGTGGCCACGGTGCAGAAAGTGTCCCAGTCGTTCCAGTCCGTCGTTCGCATAATTGAACAATGAATTTGTTGGCAGGCGATTTCCGCCGGTTTCAAGGCAAATTACCATCCCTGCATGAACACGCCAAGCACAGACCACATGGTTTTCCCCGCGCCCGCGCCCCGCAAACCAGCCGCCGAATCGACCGTCGGCAGCCGGATGGAATTGCGCATGGTGGGCGTGGTGATTGGCTTGGCGACGGGCGTGGACTACATGTCCAACCTGATGTTTTCGATTGCGGGGCCGCACATCGAGGGTGGGGTGCTGGCGTCACAAGATGTGTATCTGTGGGCCGTGACGGCCTATGCGGCGGCGGCCAGCTTGGCGATTCTGGTGATGGGCCGGCTGGCTGATCACATGACGTACCGCAAGCACACGCTGCTATCGCTGCTCGTGTTCATCATCGGCACGCTGATGTGCGTGGCGGCCGAAGGCGGCACGATGCTGATCGTCGGCCGGGCAGTGCAGGGGTTTGGCGGCGGGCCGATGCTGTCGACCTCGCGCATCTTCGTACAGCACAGCCCTGCGCACGAACGCCGCACGATGATGAAGGGAATGATCTACGGCATCTTTGGGCTGAGCTGCGTGTCGCCGATGCTGTCGGCCGCGCTCACGGAGCAATTCGGCTGGCGCGCCATCTTTGTTGCGCAGTTGCTGGTGGCGGTGGTGGTGTGCGGGCTGGTGGCGGCGTTCTATCCGCACCCGAAGATGCACGAACGAAAGGGCGATTTCGCCTCGCTCGACTGGCCCTCGGCCATCGCCTTCGGGCTGGCGGCGCTGATTGCGCTGCATGGCTTTCAGCAGGCACGTTTCATTCACCCCGATGGCTCACCCGCGCAGGTGGTGCCGATCATTGCCGTGATAGCGCTCATCATCTGGGTCGGTATCCGCCAGACGGGCCACCCGCTGCCGTGGGTGGATTTGCGCGCGACGCTGCAACGCCGCTTCCTGATGGGCATGGTGTTCTACGCCATCTATTACGTGTTTGCCAGCGCGTGGGGTTTTCTCTCGTCGAGCCTGCTGCAGAATGGGTTGGGGTTCCGCTATGAGACCACTGCTCAGTTGATGAGCCTTGGTGGGCTGGTGACGGTGGTGCTGGGCATCCTGAACTTTCAACTCACGAATGTGCTGCCGACCAAGCGCGTGCTGATTTCCATTGGGTTTGTGCTGATGGCAACGGCGTTGCTGTGGATGTCGCGTGTGGCAATGCCCGGTGCGGGCGTGGCGGCGGTGGTGCCGGGGTTCATGATCGAAGGCATGGTGGGGATGTTTGTTGTCATCCAGGTAGCGGGGCTGACTTACGTGGATTTGCCCGCCAAGGATTTTGGTCACGCCTATCAGTTCAAGGGGATCATGCGGGCTTGGGCGCAGGCCTTTGGGACGATGGGGGCTACGTTGTTGCTGCAGCGGGGGCAGGCGCAGCATCGCACCGACCTTGTTGGGCATGTGAGTGCGCTCACGCCTGGCTGGCAGTGGCCGCATCCGCTGCAGGGTGCTGAGTTGATTCGTATTTCTGCGGAGATTGATCGGCAGGCGACGTTGCTGGCGGTGGGTGATCTGTTTGCTTGGGGGGCGGTGGTTGCTTTGGTTTGCGCTGGGGGGATTTGGTTGCAGCGGTCTTTGCGGTAGGGGTGTTGGTGCATCCCCTGTTTCATCCCCTGCCGGGGCTGACTCACTTTCTTTGTCTTGCCAAAGAAAGTCAGCAAAGAAAGGCACGCCCGAGATGGCGAAAGATTCCTTGAATTTATGTCGCAGGGAGGGGAAGGGAAAAACTCGCTTCGCTCAGACAGTTTCCCTTCCTTTTTCCTCCCTGCAACAGAAATTCAAGGCGCCATCTAGGGCGTGTCGTCAAACTCGGAGTGAGCCT
>CAUPMS010000037.1:0-46385 GCA_963512445.1 uncultured Ralstonia sp. | reverse complement strand
TTTGGCAAGACAAAGAAAGTGAGTCAGCCCCGGCAGGGGATGAAACAAGGGATGCCCCAACAACAAAAAAACCAGAACCAAAAATCAAACCTTCAACACAACAACGCCCAGCGGTGGCAACCGCACCATCAACGACTGCCCCTGCCCATGCGCCGCCACATGATCCACATCCACCGCGCCATCATTCCCCAGGCCCGTGCCGCCATACACGGCAGCATCCGTATTCAACACCTCACGCCACCGCACAGCCCCATCCGCAGGCGGCACCCCAATGCGATACCCCTCTCGCGGCACAGGCGTCATGTTCGCCACCACCAGCATCGGCTGCCCCTCGCCATCCAGCCGCAGGAACGCAAACACGCTGTTGGCCCGGTCATCGCCAATCACCCAGTTGAACCCTTCAGGCGCACAGTCCCGCGCATGCAATGACGGTTCGCTCCGATACAGCGTGTTCAGGTCATGCACCAGCCGCTGCACCCCACGGTGCCGCGGGTCGTCCAGCAGGTGCCATTCGGGCGATGCATCGTGGTTCCATTCGCCCACCTGCCCAAACTCGCACCCCATGAACAGCAGCTTCTTGCCAGGGTGCGTCCACATGAACGCCAGGTAGGCGCGCAGGTTGGCCAGCCGCTGCCATTCGTCGCCGGGCATCTTGCCCAACAGCGAGCCCTTGCCGTGCACCACCTCGTCGTGCGAGATCGGCAGGATGAAGTGCTCGGAGAACGCATACACCAGCCCGAACGTCATGCCGTCGTGATGGTGCTGGCGGTACACCGGGTCGCGCTGCATGTAGTGCAGCGTGTCGTGCATCCAGCCCATGTTCCATTTGTAGTCGAAGCCCAAGCCATTGAATTCCACCGGAGCGGTCACACCGGGCCACGCGGTGGATTCTTCGGCGATGGTCATGGCGCCCGGGCAGCGTTCGTGCACCACGGTGTTCATCTGCTGCAGGAAGGCGACGGCTTCGAGGTTTTCGCGGCCGCCGTACTGGTTGGGCACCCATTCGCCCGCGCGGCGGGAGTAGTCGCGATAGAGCATCGATGCGACAGCATCCACGCGCAGGCCGTCGATGTGGAAGCGCTCCAGCCATTCCAGCGCGCTTGCGATCAGGAAGCCGCGCACTTCGTTGCGGCCGAAGTTGTAGATGAGCGTGTTCCAGTCTTGGTGAAAGCCTTCGCGCGGGTCTTGGTGTTCGTACAGCGCGGTACCGTCAAATTGCGCCAGGCCGTGGGCGTCGGTGGGGAAGTGCGCGGGCACCCAGTCGACGATGATGCCCAGGCCCGCCTGGTGGCAGCGGTCGACAAAGCGCGCAAACGCCTCCGGCGAACCAAAGCGCGCGGAGGGCGCAAACAGGCCCAACGGCTGGTAGCCCCAACTGCCGCCGAACGGATGTTCCGCCACCGGCAGCAACTCAATGTGCGTGAAGCCAAGCGCAGTCACGTAAGGGATCAGCCGGTCGGCCAGCTCATCCCAGTGCAGGTTGCGGCCGCCGTCTTCCAAGTCGCGCAGCCATGAGCCGGCATGCACTTCATAGATGCTGATGGGCGCGTCGGGCTTCTGGCGTTCGGCGCGCGTTTGCATCCAGTCGTCGTCGCTCCAGCGCAGCGGGGCCGGGTCAGCCACGACCGATGCGGTGGCGGGCGGCGGCTCGGTCTGGCGGGCGGCTGGGTCGGCCTTGACCACCAGCCGGCCATCGGCACCGATCAGCTCGAACTTGTAGCGCGCGCCGGGGCCGGCGCCCAGGCCGCCGGGCAGGAACAGTTCCCACACGCCGGCCTGGTGGCGCAGGCGCATCGGGTGGCGGCGGCCGTCCCATTGGTTGAAGTCGCCCACCACGGACACCCGCTGTGCGTTCGGCGCCCACACCGAAAAGCGCACACCGCTGATGCCGTCGATGCGAATGGCCTGCGCGCCCAGGCAGCTTGCCAGCGCCCAATGCGTACCCTCGTTGAGCAGGTGCAGGTCCAGATCCCCCAGCAGCAGGCCGAAGGCGTACGGGTCTTCGGTTTCCTGCACGGCTTCGTGACTCGCAAGGCCCGCACGGCCTGTGCCGGTGGGCCAGATGATGCGCAGGCGGTAGGGCTCGGGGTGGCCCTGCATGTCATCGCCCGCGTTTTGAGCGTCGATGGGCAGTGGGCCGTGAAACAGCCCCGTGCGGCCCACCGGCGTCATCTCGGTGATGATCTGGCCGCGCGCGTCGATGGCTTGCACGCGGCGTGCGCCCGGATAGAACGTACGCACAACCCAGCGCACGCCGTCATCGGTGTCCACGCGATGCGGCCCGAGCACGGCGAACGGATCGCCCAGACGGCCATGCGTGAGCGCATCGACGCGCATCTGCTCAACGCCGGGCGGCAGCACCATCGGTGGCTCGGGGGCGGTGGTGGTCTTGGGTCGGGTGGCAAAGTCGAGCGCGGTCACGGTGGGCCTCCGGTCGAGTCTTCCGCAGCGGGTGGTGGTGCCTCTGCATGCAGCAGGCGACGTGCCACGCGTGTGAAGCCTGTGAGCGGAATCGGCAGCCAGCCCGGGCGGTTGGACGCTTCATAGTTGACCTCGTACGCGGCCTTTTCCAAAAGGAAAAGATCGAGCAGGTGGAGATCAATCACGGGAGGCAAGATCGCGGGCTGATCCAGCGCATTCAGATCGGGCCCGCCGGGTTTGCGGACGGCAGCGGCATACGCCTGCAGGAAGCGTTCGGTGGACGCCGCGCGGAACCGCTCCAGCAGGTGATTGCGGCGCTCGTGCGCGGGGCCGGCCACGTGCTCGGGGCCTTGCCGCATGGCACCCACCACGTAGTCGAGCGAGCGCATCAGCCCGGCCACGTCGCGCAGCGGGCTGGTCTTGCGCCGGCGCTCTTCCACGGGGCGCGAGGGCTCGCCTTCAAAGTCGATCAGGAAGGCATCGCCCTGCGCCACCAGCACCTGGCCGAGATGGAAATCGCCATGGATGCGCGAGAGCGTGGCGCCCAGGCCGTCGCCGGCATGCGCGCGCGCGGCGTCGAGCAGTGCCTGGCGTTGCGACAGCAGCCATTGCACGTCGGGTTGCAGTGGGCTGTCGGGGTTTTGCTGTTGCCATGCTGTCAGGTTGTCGTGCGCGCGGGCGAGCTGTTCGCCCACGCGGGCGGTCCAGTAGGCGGCGTCGTAGGTGTCGGCAATGCGCGCACCAAAGTTCGGGTCTTCGGTGGGTGCTGCCAGCGCAGCATGCAGCTCGCCCAGGCGCGTGCCGATGACGCCGATGAAGTTGACGTAGCCGGCCAGCGCTTCATCGGTATCCACGCGCGCTTCCGTGACGGCCACGGGGGAGGACTCGCCATCGCCTGCGGTCACGCCTTCCATCTGCACGGCCAGTTCGTCGATGGTGCGGCGCAGGTAGTCCAGCGCCCATGTCCACGCATCGCCCTGGTTGGGCACGAAGCTCTGCAGGACGGCCAGTGTGGCGCGCTCGCCATCGGCACTGTGGTGGGAGATCTCGCCGATCAACGGGGCCGTGTTGGCATAGCCCACGCGTGTGAGGTGGCGCGTCATCTCCACCTCGGGGTGGATGCCCGTGGCAATGCGGCGGATCAGCTTGACGATGACGGATTCGCCAATGACCAGCGAGCTGTTCGATTGCTCGGCGGCCAGCCAGTGAATGGGCGCATCGGGCGCGAGCGGCAGCGGGGCGGGGCGCACGGCCCCCGCCTCTGCACTTTCTGCGGGTGCGGCCAGCTCGGCGATATTCGGCTCGGGTTCGAACCGCACGGTGCCATCGTTGGCTTCCAGCGTGACGCCGCGCACGAGGTTGGTGAGCAATGCGCGGGCGAAGGTCTCGGTGGCGAAGGCGTCGGTCAGGTAGCCGACGTGGCGGCCGCGCCGCACGCGTGCCAGCGCCAGCTGAATCGGCAGTGCGGGCAGCGTGGCCGATTCCCACGCAATCGACAGCGGCAGCAGGTAGCGCTCCACGCGCTCCGTGCCATCAGGCGCGCCCAGCGTAACGGTCACTTCGTTGAAGAACACCTCGGGCCGCGTCGCTCCGGCCAGCGGGCGGTTGGTGGATGCGGCATCCACCGGCACTGCCGCGCCCCAGGCGAACTTGGCGCCGCGCAGCACGCTGTCCTTGGCGGCAAACCAGCGGCGCTTGGGCAAATATGCGGGCAGGATTTCGCGTTCGATCTGCTGGCGGTGTGCCTCGCGCAGGCGCGTGTCGGCCAGGGCATCGAGCCCCGCGCGCAGCACCAGCGTCGTGAACTCGGGCAATTGCTCGGCGGCCGGCTGCGACCAGCTCGGGCCGGGCTCGTTCTCGCGCAGCTCCAGCCAGTAGAACGCGTACGGCGGCAGCGTGAGCAGATACGACAACTGGCCGATGGGCGGAAACGCCGTGCCGCCAATCAGTTCCACCGGCACGCGCTGCGCAAAGGCCGCCAGGTCCAGCTCTACCGCCTGTGAAGCACGCGACAGATTCGCCACGCACAGGATGGGAGCCTCGCCCTCCAGCGCACGGATATACGCCAGCACCTTGCGGTTGGATGGCTGCAGGAACTGGATCGAGCCACGCCCGAACACGCGATGCCGCTTGCGCGTGGCGAGCAGCCGGCGCGTCCAGTTCAGCAGCGAATGCGCGTCGCGGCTCTGCGCTTCCACGTTCACCGATTCATAGCCGTACAGCGAGCCCATGATGGCCGGCAGCACGAGCTGTTCGGGGTCGGCGCGCGAGAAGCCGCCGTTACGATCGGGCGACCACTGCATGGGCGTGCGCACGCCGTCGCGGTCGCCCAGGTGGATGTTGTCGCCCATGCCGATCTCGTCGCCGTAGTACATGACAGGCGTGCCGGGCATCGAAAACAGCAGGCTGTTCATCAACTCCACGCGGCGGCGGTCGCGCTCCAGCAGCGGCGCCAGACGGCGGCGGATGCCGAGGTTCAGGCGCGCGCGGCGGTCGCTGGCATAGACCTCCCAGAGGTAATCGCGCTCGGCATCGGTCACCATCTCGAGCGTCAACTCGTCGTGGTTGCGCAGGAAGATGGCCCACTGGCACCCAGCGGGCACCTCGGGCGTCTGCCGCATGATGTCGGTGATCGGGAAGCGGTCTTCGCGCGCGATCGCCATGTACATGCGCGGCATCAGCGGGAAGTGGAACGCCATGTGGCATTCGTCGCCGGCACCGAAGTATTCCTGCGTGTCTTCAGGCCACTGGTTGGCTTCTGCCAGCAGCAGGCGGTTTTTGAATTCCGCATCCATGGCCGCGCGGATCTTGCGCAGCACGTCGTGCGTCTCGGGCAGGTTCTCGTTAGAGGTGCCTTCGCGCTCCACCAGGTAGGGCACGGCATCCAGCCGCAGGCCGTCCACACCCAGGTTCAGCCAGAACTTCATCACGCCCAGCACGGCTTTCAGCACGCGCGGGTTGTCGAAGTTGAGATCGGGCTGGTGCGAATAGAAGCGGTGCCAGTAGTAGGCTTTTGCCACCGGGTCCCACGTCCAGTTGGAGGGCTCGGAGTCGATGAAGATGATGCGCGTGCCGGCGTACTTCTTGTCGTGGTCGGACCACACGTAGAAGTCGCGCAGCGCAGACCCTGGCTTGGCACGCCGCGCGCGCTGGAACCACGGGTGCTGATCCGACGTGTGGTTGATGACCAGCTCGGTAATCACCCGCAGGCCCCGCGCATGCGCCTCGGCAATGAAGCGGCGCGCGTCGGTCATGGTGCCGTAGTCGGGGTGCACGCCGCGGTATTCGGCGATGTCGTAGCCGTCGTCGCGGCGCGGCGACGGGTAGAACGGCAGCAGCCAGATCACATCCACACCCAGCTCGGCGATGTAGTCGAGCTTGGAGATCAGGCCGGGGAAATCCCCCACGCCGTCGTTGTCGGAATCGCAGAACGACTTGACGTGAATCTGGTAGATGACGGCGTCTTTGTACCAGAGCGGGTCGTCCACCAGCAGCGCGGTCGGGTTGCGCGTCATGACGGTTGTTCCTCCGATGGCAGGGCCGGGCGCACGCGCCAGATGGCAAACGGCTGCTCGGGTTCAAGACGGATGTGCTGCCACTTGCCGCGCCATACCGAGCGTTGGTCGTGGACAAGGTTCTCGGCCATCAGCGCGCCGTGGTCGGGCAGGCCCCATTGCCACAGCGGCAGCTCGATGTCGGATTCGTGCGCGTAGTTCGGGTCGAGGTTGATGGCGATAAACAGCGTGTTGTCGCCAAAGTGGCCCTGCTCACCCTGCGGCAGGGCGTTCGCCAAGTCCGCGCGCGCGTTGGCCAACTGCGCGGGCAGCACTGGCGGTGTCGATTTGCTGAAGAACAGGATGTGTTCGCCCGAGGCCGGCTGGAACGTCACGCCCAGGTGCGAGTGCAACGCCGGATTGGCGCGGCGGATGCGGTTGAGCAGCGCGATCTCTTTGACGATGTTGCCGGGGCGGTTGTGGTCCCACGCGCGAAGTTGGTACTTCTCGGAGTCGAGGTACTCCTCCTTGCCCGCTTCCTTGCCCTGCACGGGCCGCCCTTCGCATAGCTCGAAGCCGTTGTACACGCCCCAGAGGCCAGAGAGCGTGGCCGCCAGCGCCGCACGAATCAAAAAGCCCGGCCGCCCAGACGTCTGCAGGAATACCGGGTTGATGTCGGGCGTGTTGACGAAGAAGTGCGGGCGGAAATACTCACGCACCGGCGTGCGCGTCAGCTCGGTCAGGTAGTCGATGAATTCCTGCTTGGTATGCCGCCACGTGAAGTACGTGTACGACTGCGAGAACCCCACCTTCGCCAGCCGGTACATCACCTTGGGCCGCGTGAACGCTTCTGACAGAAACACCACATCCGGATAGCGCGCACGCACCTCGCCGATCATCCATTCCCAGAACGGCAGCGGCTTGGTGTGCGGGTTGTCAACGCGGAACAGGCGCACGCCCTCGTCGGCCCAGAACATCACCACATCGCGAAGCGCGGTCCACAGGCCGGGTTTGGCATCGTGCGCATAGAAGTCGACGTTGACGATGTCTTCGTACTTCTTGGGTGGGTTTTCAGCGTATTTGATGCTGCCGTCGGGGCGCCACGCAAACCAGCCGGGGTGTTCGCGCAGCCAGGGGTGGTCGGGCGAGCATTGAATGGCAAAGTCCAGCGCCAGCTCCAGGCCTTTCTCGCGCGCGGCAGCGCTTAGGCGGCGGAAGTCTTCCAGCGTGCCCAGCTCGGGGTGGATGGCGTCGTGCCCGCCTTCCGCAGCGCCAATGGCGTAGGGGCTGCCGGGGTCATCGGCCTCCGCGCGCAGGCTGTTGTTGCGGCCCTTGCGGTTGGTGCGTCCGATGGGGTGGATGGGCGGGAAATACAGCACGTCGAAGCCCATGCCGCGAATGGCACCCAGGCGGCGGATCACATCATCGAAGGTGCCGTGCCGCTGTTCGTCGTCCGAGGCCGAGCGGGGGAAGATTTCGTACCAGCTTGCAAACGCTGCGCCGCCGCGCTCCACCTCCAGCGGGTACGCCACGCTTTCCACATAGAACGGCCGGTAGTGCGATGCCTGCGCCATCACGTGTGCGGTCACGGGGTCCAGCAGCAGCTTGAGGCGGTGCGCCTGGTCGGCCCCGGCCAGCAGTGCCGCCAGCTTGTGCAGCGCGTCGACGGGGGCGTCCTTGGGCGCATGCTCGGCCGCCTGTGCGACGAGCCGCGCGCCTTCTTCCAGCTCCAGCGTGACGTCCACGCCGGCGGTGTGCTTCTTCTCCAGCTCCGACCGGTACGTGCCGAACGCATCGCGCCACGCGCCCACGGCGTACACATGCCGACCCAGCCGTTCGGGCCGGAACGCGCCGCGCCAGCGGTCATTGCCCAGCGGCACCATCGGCACGGGCTGCCAAGCAGCTTCATCCTGCGCGCGCCATAGCAGGTGGACGGCCAGCTTGTCGTGTCCGTCCATCAGCACATCGGCTTCAACGATGATGTCGTCTCCTACCAGGCGCTTTACGGCAAAGCGGCCATCGTCAACCGATGGCTTCACCTGTTCGATGCCGATGCGCGGTGAGGCAATGGCCGCCGAAACGGGTTCCGTCGCGGGCTCCGTCGCGGGCTCCTCCGCTTCGCCGGCCTGTGTGCGTTGGCCTTTGGCGGGCTTGCCTGCTGCGGGGTAGCGCACCGGTGCGTTGCGGAACACGCGCCAGACCTGTACGTCGCCGGGTAGCAGGTCGATCTCGGCCAAAGGCCGGGCGCCGGCACGCAGGGTGTCATCGCAGCTGCCGACGGGTTCAGTCAGCAGATCCAGCGCCACGCCGCGCGTGAAGCCGCCAGCCACGCCGGGCAGGAAGTGGTCGGCATGCACCGACACGCCCACATGCAAGTCGGGGTTGATGACAGTGAGCGTGGCGGCATCGCCCGCGCGCAGATCGGGGCCGTCGGCGCGCAGCAGGGCGGTGGCGGGCGCATCGGGGCCGGTCAGCATGCGCAGTTCGGCGTGCGGCGCCACGGCGTTCGTCTCACGTGCGGCGCGGATGGTGGCGTTCACATCGCGCACCGCGTCGCTCAGGTCGAACGCGGCATGCGCGTCGATCCACTGCTGGTCGGAGGGGTCGCCGCGCTCGGCCAGCATCGGCAGCAGTGCGCCGCGCTCGAAGCCCAGCGGCATCAGCCAGCCGGTATCGAGCGTGTCGGCCACGTGCAGGAGGCGGCGGTATGCGCGTTCACGGATCATTGCATCGCCAAACGCCTGGCCATAACGCGTGCCGAACGGCGCCTCCACGGTGGCAATGAGCGGCGCCACGGCGGCCAGGCGCGCGTGTTCTTCCACCATCCAGCCGGCGCGGAAATCCCACCAGCGCAGCGACGAGAACGTCGCGTCAAAGCCCGCACCCGCCAGCGTATCGATTGCCGCGCCATCCATGCCGGGCGTCCAGGCGAGGAAGCGTGCGGCGCCGGCGTCCTTGCGCACATCGGCAATCAGCGTGCGCCAGCGTTCTGCAGGCAGGCGTGCGGGCGCCTCGCAGCGGAATCCGCCGATGCCCAATGCGGCCCATGCGCGCAACTGCTGCGTCCACCATGTGAGGATGGCATCGGCGCAGCGCGGGCTGTCGTGGCGGAACGAGGCCACTTCCAGATGCGAGGGCGGCAGGCGCGGGTCCAGCGCGTCGCCGTCTTCGGCGCGGGCGGTGAACCAGTCGGGGTGGTCGGTGCGCAAGGGGGCATCAACGGCCACGCGGTCGATCACGAGGTCGAGCAACAGCACGAGCCCGCGTGCGCGGCAGCCTTCGGCCAGCTTGGTGAGGGCGGCATCGGCCGGCCCGCCGCCCAGCGCGGCATGCAGTTCCGCATGGTCACGCGTGACGAACACATTGCCGGCCGCGCCCACCGCAAACGGCGGCGCCATCAGCACATGGTCGAAACCCAATGAAGCGATGCGATCGAGCGCGCCGTCCCACCGGTCGAGCCTGCCCAGTTGCAGTGGATGCACGTAGCAGATGGCGGGGGCGTAGATGGGCGCCGCCGCGGCGGGCGGGTGCCCGGCCGGCTTTGTCACCGATTTGGCTTCGCTGCCGGGCGGCCTGGCGGCCTTGAGTGCAGCCGTGGTTTTACGTGAAGTAGCGGGCTTGGGCGACTTGGTCTCGGGCATGCGTGAAAGCGTGGCGGAACGTCAGTGCGATCAGGCGCGGATCTTCTCGGCACTGGCGGCGCGCGCCACCGCGTGCGCTCGGATCTCGTCGGACAGCGCCTTCGAGCGTCGCCGCGCCGGCGTACGCACAGGTTGATCGGGGCGGGGCGCGTGCAATGCGTCCGGCGCGGCGGGCGTTTGCGCCAGCGCCACGGCAGGCATGGGCGTGGCGGCCGGCACCAGCGTGCGATACAGCGCGATGTACTCACGTGCAGGCTGCGACCAGCCGAAGTCGGTCGTCATGCCGTTGTATTGCAGGATGCGCCACGCCTGCGGCCGGGCGAAGACGCGCAGCGCGCGCTCCACAGCGGCCACCATGGCGTCAGCGGTGTCGCCGTCAAACAGGAAACCGGTGGCGCCGCGCAACGCCGCTTCGGGCGAGCCACGGTCGGTGATGGTGTCCATCAGTCCGCCCACGCGTGAGGCAATCGGCACCGTGCCGTAGCGCATCGAATAGAGCGGCGTCAGGCCGCACGGCTCGAAGCGGCTGCCATGCAGCAGAATGTCGGCGCCGGCGTGCAGCAGGTGGGCGTAGGCCTCGGTGTAGCCGATCTTTGCAGCCACCTGGCGCGGATAGCGCGCCGCCAGCTCGGCCATGCCGGTCTCGTACGTGTGTTCACCGCAGCCGAGCACGGCCACCTGCAATTGCGGGTTGGATTCCAGCAGTTGCGGCAGCGCCCGCAACGTTACGTCGGCCATCTTCTGATGCGTCAGGCGGGCGCCGACGGCCAGCAGCGGCGCCTTGGCGTCTTCGGGCAGCCCGAAGCGCTGCTGCAGCACGCGCTTGGCGGTGTGCTTGCCGCTCAGGTTGGCGGCAAAGAACGGCTGCGGCAGCAACGGATCTTTCGACGGGTTCCACACATCGTTGTCGATGCCGTTGAGGATGGCGACCAGATCTTGCTGACGCGCACGCAACAGGTCTTGCATGCCACAACCTGCGGTGTCGGTCAGGATCTCGCACGCATATGCGTGGCTCACGGTGGTGATGCGGTCGGCCCACAGCAGGCCGGCTTTCAGGAAGCTGAACTGGCCCCAGAACTCGGCTTCGTGCGCCGCATCGGGCGGCACGCCAATGTCTGGCACCACGCGCATCGGGAAATTACCTTGGAACGCGAGGTTGTGCACGGTAAAGACCGTCTTGACCGGCACCTGCGCACGCTTGACGAACAGCGGCACCAACCCCGCATGCCAATCATGCGCCTGCACGATGTCAAAGCGATGCACACCCGGCACGCCACCCGCCACGCGCGCAGCGGCTTGGCTGAAGGCGGCAAAGCGCAGCGCATTGTCTTCATACGGTTCGCCGTGGTCATCAAGGTATGGGTTGCCCGGCCGGGCGAAGAGCGCCGGTGCATCGAACAGCAATACTGGAATGCCCTGTGCGCCCATACGACCGCTCAACAGGCGCGCACGGCCGCCGGGCAGGTCGGTCCATTCGCACACGGTGTGTGCGTGCTGCAATTGCGCGATGGCGTCCGGATAGCCGGGCAGCATCACCGTCACTTTCAGGCCGGCGCGCCGCAGTGCGCTCGCGCACGCTCCGACCATATCTCCGAGCCCGCCTGTCTTGGCCAGCGGAACAGCTTCAGAAGCGACAAAGAGAACGTTCAGCGACAAGGTCATGCTCCCGGAGGATTCGCCTGCCGGGCCATCAGCCACCTGCATGAGCAGTGGAGGGCGCCGGTGCGCGGCGGAGGTTTGCGATCCTCCTCATCGCGCAAGAGCTATGCCAGTCGGACAGACGCTGACAAGGCTATGGGTCTTCACCCACGCTGCCTTGGCTGTACGTGATGTGTGCGCTGCGGGAGCGCGTGCGGGGGGTGCAACCTGCGGGTGCGCTGTGTAATTTCGTCTATGCGCGCAGGCGCACGTGGGGGATATGTGGCACTTCAGGCCGTAGGCGCTCGGTTGCCGTAGCAATAGAAAAAAACAATCGATAAAATCGGATCAATCAACTTGTGCAATGCATCGAACGACGATACGATCCACTCCGTTGTCAACCAAGCAACCCAACCGAAAACCACTATGTCGCTGATCAATACTCAAGTCCAACCGTTCAAGGCCCAAGCGTTCCACAACGGCAAGTTCATCGAAGTCTCGGATGAGTCGCTCAAGGGCAAGTGGTCCGTGCTGATCTTCATGCCGGCCGCATTCACGTTCAACTGCCCGACCGAAGTGGAAGACGCAGCGGACAACTACGCAGAATTCCAGAAGGCTGGCGCCGAGGTCTACATCGTCACCACCGACACGCACTTCTCGCACAAGGTGTGGCACGAAACGTCGCCGGCCGTGGGCAAGGCCCAGTTCCCGCTGGTGGGTGACCCGACGCACCAACTGACCAACGCTTTCGGCGTGCACATCCCCGAAGAAGGCCTGGCACTGCGCGGCACGTTTGTGATCGACCCGCAAGGCACGATCAAGACGATGGAAGTGCACGACAACGCCATCGCCCGTGATGTGAAGGAAACCCTGCGCAAGCTCAAGGCTGCCCAGTTCGTCGCCAACAACCCGGGCAACGTGTGCCCGGCCAAGTGGAACGAAGGCGCGAAGACCATCAAGCCGAGCCTGGACCTGGTCGGCAAGATCTAAGTTTTAAGGCTGTTGCTGCAGAAATGCAGCGGTGAAAAACGGCCGGCTCTGCCGGTAATGCCGTTCAGTTAAGATCAAAAAGGCCGCTCCGATTGACGTCGGAGCGGCCTTTTCACGTTGCTTCTGCCTCGGTTTGAGTCGTTGCTGGGTGGCCAGATGCGCTTAACTGAACGGCATTTCGGCTCTGCCGGCCGTTTGCTTAAGGGCGCAGGCATGTGCCGCGCCCTGTTACGGATTCAACGAATAAAAAGGAAGTCGTCATGCTGGATGCTGATGTCAAGGCCCAACTGAAGGCCTACCTCGAACGCCTCGTGCAGCCCATTGAGCTGGTCGCCAACGTCGATGACAGCGAGGGCGCTCGCGACATGATGGACCTGCTGCGTGATGTGGCCGAGCAGTCCAGCATGATCGTGCTGACCGAACAACGCGATAGCGCAGAGCGTGCGCCGTCGTTCCTGATCCGTCGAACCGGCGCTGATGTGAGCGTGCGCGAAGTTGGCGTCCGATTCGCCGCCATCCCGACCGGCCACGAGTTCACGTCGCTGGTGCTGGCGCTGCTGCAGGTGGGTGGCTATGCGCCCAAGCTTGAAGCCGACGTTATCGAACAGATTCGCAATATCGAAGGCGATTTCCGCTTCGAGACCTACATGTCGCTCACGTGCCAGAACTGCCCCGACGTGGTCCAGGCGCTGAACGTGATGTCCGTGATCAACCCGCGCATCCAGCACGTCGCCATTGACGGCGCGCTGTTCCAGGGTGAAATCGAAGCGCGCCAGATCATGGCTGTGCCGACCGTCTTCCTGAACGGCGAGACGTTCGGTACGGGCCGCATGGGCGTGGAAGACATCCTCGCCAAGATCGACACCGGCGCTGCCGCACGCGATGCTGAAAAGCTCGCCGCCCGCGAAGCGTATGACGTGCTGATCGTCGGCGGCGGCCCGGCAGGTGCGGCAGCTGCCGTGTACGCGGCTCGCAAGGGCGTGCGCACTGGCGTGGTGGCCGAACGCTTTGGCGGCCAGGTGCTCGACACGCTGGGCATCGAGAACTTCATCTCCGTGCAGGAAACCGAAGGGCCGAAGTTTGCCGCCGCGCTGGAGCAGCACGTGCGCCAGTACGAGGTCGACATCATGAACACGCAGCGCGCGGTCAAGCTCACGCCGGCAGACAAGCCGGGCGGCTTTGCCGAGGTGACGCTGGCCAACGGCGCAGTGCTCAAGGGCCGCTCGGTCATCCTGTCGACCGGCGCGCGCTGGCGCAATGTCAACGTGCCGGGCGAGCAGGAGTACAAGAACAAGGGCGTCGCCTATTGCCCGCACTGCGATGGCCCGCTGTTCAAGGGCAAGCGCGTGGCCGTGATCGGCGGCGGCAATTCGGGCGTGGAAGCAGCCATCGACCTGGCTGGCCTGGTGAGCCACGTCACGCTGGTCGAATTTGCCGGCGAGTTGAAGGCTGATGCCGTGCTGGTGCGCAAGCTGCAAAGCCTGCCCAACGCGACCATCGTCACCAACGCGCAAACCACCGAGATCACCGGTGACGGCCAGAAGGTCAACGGCCTGCGCTACAAGGACCGCGTGGGCGGTGTTGAGCACACGGTCGCGCTCGAAGGCGTGTTCGTGCAGATCGGCCTGGTGCCCAACACTGAATGGCTGGACGGTGCACTGGAGCGCAACCGCTTCGGCGAGATCATCGTCGATGCACGTGGTCAGACCAGCGCGGAAGGCGTGTTTGCCGCGGGCGATGCGACCACGACGCCGTACAAGCAAATCATCATCGCTACCGGTGATGGTGCGAAAGCCGCGCTGTCGGCGTTTGACCACCTGATCCGCGTGCCGCTGGCGGAAGCTGCCTAAGCCCAGCGCTAGCTGTGCGAAGCCGGACCATGCGATAAGCGGGTCCGGTTTTTTTTTCTTTGGCGCTTTGACGTTTTGGCGTTCAGCCGGCGGCGGACTGCAGCACCTGCGCCCGCGCGCTGCACATATCGACAAGGCGATCGCGCAGCGCGCGCCCCGCGCTGTCGAGGTCCGGCCGCGCAAACAATGCCAGCTCCAGCCCGCCGATTTCCGGAAAGCCATCGGCAGCGCCGAGCACGCGATGCCCAGGCTGCACGCTGCTGGCCGGCAACAGGCTCACGCCGAGTCCTGCGCTGACAGCCGCACACAGGCTCGCCAGGCTCGGGCTCGAATACGTGATGCGCCATGGCTGGCCGATCGATTCCAGCGCGTGCAGCATCTCCTGCCGATACAACGCGCCCACCGGAAACACCACCAGCGGCAGCGACGGTTGCGATGACCCGAGCGGCAGCGTGTGTGGCCGCTCGGCGCTGTCGATCCAGCAGACCGGTTCAGCCCAGCGCGCATGGCAGTCGCTATCGGTGCCCCATTGCTTGACCAGCAGCATGTCCAGATCGCCGTTGCGGTACAGGCGCAGCAGGTGGTGAGAGAGGCCGCTTTCCACTTCCAGCCGCAACCGTGGGCGCTCGCGCGCAAAGCTGGCGATGAGCGGCATCAGCGCGCCGCTGCCGAGGTCTTCCGGCACGCCCAGGCGCAGCACCCCTCCGGTGTGCTCGGGGCTGAGCGCTTCGCTCGCCTCGTTGGCCAGGCGCAGCAGACGGCGTGCGTAGCCAAGCAGCCGGTCGCCTTCTTCGGTCGGCAGCACCTGGCGCTGGCTGCGGTCGAGCAAGCGGCAGTCCAACTGCTGCTCCAGCCGCAGGATTTGCTGGCTGACGGTTGACTGCGTCAGATGCAGGTGCTCCGCCGCCCGCGTGAAGTTGCCCGTGTCCACCACGGTGACAAAACTGCGCAGCAAGATCAAATCAATCATTCAAAAAATCACTGACAGACATTCAGCCATTTAATTTTGAAATACGTTGGCGCGCAACCATAATCGACCGGTTTTTTTAGGATTGCCGGAGGAAACCGACATGGCCGCTGCAGCACGTCCGCAAACGCGGCCAGAAGGCGATTGCCGACAGGCTCGTCGCGGCAGGTGCCCGCTGATTCCTTCTCAGCCATTTAGGAGAACACCATGACCCATGAACAGTACATGCGCGAGGCCATTGAGCAGGCCCGCACCAACGTGGAAGCCGGTGGTCAGCCATTTGGCGCCGTGCTCGTGCGCAACGGCGAGATCATCGCCAGCACCTCCAACAAGACGCACATCACGCACGACCCGACTGCCCATGCTGAACTCCAGGCCATCCGCGAGGCAAGCGGCAAACTGGCCACGCCCGATCTGAGCGGTGCCGTCATGTATGCGAGCGGCCATCCGTGTCCGATGTGCTATGCCGCCATGGAACGCTGCGGTATCCGTACCGCCTACGTGGCATATTCGAATGAGGATGGAGAACCGTTCGGCTTCTCTACCCAGTCGATGTATGAAGACATCAGTCGCGCACCCGAAGCGCGCGCACTGAAGATGCACACGTTGAAGCCGGCAGGCGAACAAGGTCTGTACGGCGCGTGGCAGAAGCGCCAATCGTGAGCGAGACGGCCGCGCAGGGCGCCGTAGCGGGGGCGCCGTCGACAACCCCCATTGCTTCTGCGCGTATCGATGCCGGTTGGATCGGTGTGGCGGTGGTGATTGCGCTTGGACTGAACCTGCGGCCGATCCTCACGACGATCGGCCCATTGCTGGCGGAGATTCGCGCGGGTACGGGCCTCGGCTTGCAAGGCGCGTCACTGCTCACGGTGATCCCTGTGCTGTGCATGGGCAGCGTGGCCCTGTTCCTGCCGTGGCTCGCGCGCTGGGTGCCCGAGCATCGCGGTGTGGCATGCAGTCTGCTCGCCATTGCCGGCGCGTGTGTGTGGCGACTTTGGGCCGGACACGGCACCGCCCTGATCGCAAGCGCCGCGCTGGCCGGTACGGGCGTGGCAATCGTCCAGGCGCTGGTGCCGGGCATCGTCAAGCGGTGGTTTCCGCAGCGTGTGCCGATGGCGCTGGGTCTGTATTCCGCCTCGCTGATGGCCGGTGGCGGCATTGCCGCGACGCTCAGCCCGCGCATTACGCACATGGCGGACTGGCATGTGGGGCTTGGCGTGTGGGCGTTGCCTGCGCTGGCAGCGCTCGTGTTGTGGGCGACGGCGCGCCCGCGAGAAGCCGCTGCGCCCTTGCAGTGCGGGCCGGTACTTAATTTTTTCGGCAACCGGCGCGCATGGCTGCTGGCCATCTACTTTGGCGCCGCCAACGGCGGCTACACCAGCATGATCGCGTGGCTGCCGATGTTCTATCGCCGGCTCGGCTGGAGCGCCCAAGACGCCGGCAGCCTGATCGGCGTGATGACGATCTTCCAGGTGACCGGCGCATTGGCCGCGCCGTTGCTCGCGCGCCGCTGGCCTGATCGCCGCCCGTGGTTGATGGTGGTGCTGGTCTTGCAATTCATGGGCATGGCCGGTCTGCTGCTTGCCCCGCAAACAGGCGCCACACTGTGGATCGCGCTGATTGGCGGTGGGCTGGGCTCGATGTTCTCGCTGTGTTTGACGCTCACGCTGGATCACCTGCCCGACGCGCGCGCCGCCGGTTATCTGGCGGCCTTCGTGCAAGGCATCGGTTTCATCATCACGGGGATCATTCCCTACGCGGTCGGCTGGCTGCGCGAAGTGACGGGCGGTTTTCAGATGCCATGGCTGCTGCTGATGACCATCGTGATCGCCTCGATGGCCACAACGTTGCGCTTTGCCCCCAGCGGCTACGCCCGCGCTATCGGGCAGGTGTAACAGCGCCCCAGGGTGCTGGGTGACTGCGCCTGGCACAGGGTCTTCAAAATCTCTCGGAAAAAACTCTTGTAATGCGAATCATTCGCATTTATAGTGTGTCCATCGACTGCGCTGCAGCCAATGGATCTGTCCTCAGGGCACATCCCCCACGGCACGGCGCATCGAGCCGAATTTCGCTGCGTGCGCCTGCTGTTCCATGGGCCGGCGCCCGGCAACCGATCTTTTGTGGGGACCGCTCTGACACACAGAGCGTTTGGCAGTAGCAAGCCGCCCGACAGTCGGGAAAGCACTCAGACCCCGCTTTCCCGACTGCGACTTTCCCGGGCCGCCAGCCATGCCGTTTTTTTTTTCAAGAACTCAGCGACCCCGCGTGCGTGTTTGCGCCGCCGCCGTTTCTGGTTCTCGCCCGCTGTAGTGTCCCGCCTGCTGTACCCAAACCTCACCCCAACGAACGCCATGCCAAACTCGACCGATCTGCCCGATTTGCGTAGAGCCGGGCTTAAAGCCACGTCGCCGCGCGTCAAGATTCTGGAAATCCTCACCGCCGGCACAGACCACGGCCGCCATTTGAGCGCTGAAGATGTGTATCGCCAGTTGCTGACGTCGAAGCTCGACATCGGCATCTCGACGGTCTATCGCGTGCTCAATCAGTTGGTGGATGCCGGCGTGCTGCTGCGTCATACGTTCGAGGCCGGCCATGCGGTGTATGAGCTGAACGAGGGCGCGCATCACGATCACCTGATCTGCCTGTCGTGCGGCCGTGTGGAAGAGTTTCACGACCACGCCATTGAGTCGCGGCAGGAGCGTGTAGCCAACGAGCGCGGCTTTGTGCTGCGCGATCACGCGCTGGCGCTCTACGGCGTGTGCCCGGCATGCCAGACGGGGGCGGGTGTGTCCGGCGCGGTTGGGTTGAACGCGTAATGTGATCCGGTAACTTGCTGAAACAGTATCGG
The DNA here is from genome assembly GCA_963512445.1 of uncultured Ralstonia sp. GTDB lineage: Bacteria > Pseudomonadota > Gammaproteobacteria > Burkholderiales > Burkholderiaceae > Ralstonia. The sequence goes on along the minus strand of CAUPMS010000037.1, from coordinate 28,536 downwards.
CGGAATCATGGTGAAACTCACCGCGCGCTCTGGGTTCCAACAACCTGTTATCCAGGAGATGCCGATGCAACGCCGTCTGAAGTCCGAAGATGAACTCAAGACCTTGCTGGCCCGCTGTGTCCAGCAACATCCGGAATGCGCACAGTGCGAACTGCGCGCGATGTGCATTCACCGCCCCGATCACACCGGCTGCAACTGGAGCGCCGAGTTTGACTTTCCCGTCGATGACGATGCCGCCGCCATTCGCGGTCTGTCGGTCGCCAAACGCCTGCTGACGCGCGCTCGCACGCAGTACAACGTGATGTCGGCGCAGTAGCCGCGCTGCTTTTATCCCTTCGCCTGGCGAGAAATCCGCTCAAGCAGCGCGCGAGCGCTTTCGCCGTGTCCCTGCTGTGCCAGCAGGCGCGCATTAAGCACGAGATTTTCGAGGACCAGTTTGGCGATGCTCGCCGTGAGCGAGACGATCACCTCGTCCTGGCTGAAGTGGGCATCTTCCATTTGCGACAGCTGGCGCGATACCAGCTTGCAAACCAGGTCGCGCAGCATCTGCTCATCAAAGGGCAGGTTGGCGAAATCCACCGGGTCTTCCTTCTCGACTTCCGCAATCAACTGGACCAGCAATTCTTCGGTCATGACGCGTCCCCCGTTCAGGTCTGGACCAGTCTACGCCTGCACCTGGCAAAAACAAAACGGGCCCGCGTGATGCGAGCCCGTTGGTGTTGTGACGTTGCGTCGGCCGTTATTTGTGCCGCACGAAGCGGATCGGCTGTTCAACCGCCGCAGATGACGACGATTCACCCGACGCACAGCCACTGCAACCGCTGCCGCATGCGCTGCCCGAAAGCGGATCGGAGTGGCACGACGGCGACTCGCCCGGCGTGAGCAGGCGCTGCCCGAAGGCGCGCATCCAGCCTGGCCGTGACGGCCGATCACACCAGCCGGCCACTCGCGCCATCGCACGAGCACGCGTGGCCGGTGCATAACGGCCGGTCAGTGACAGCGCGCTCAGCGCCACGACCGTGGCGACAACGCCGGTTTCGACAACGTGATACACGCTCATGTCAGCACCCGTGCGATCTGGTAGGTGGCGAAGGCAGCCAAGTAGGCCAGCGCGAAGAGGTAACCGGCGGTGCCCGCCATGACCTTCCACGAATTGGTCTCGCGGCGGATGGTAGCCAGCGTCGAGATGCACTGCGGCGCGTACACGTACCACGCCAGGAAGGCCAGTGCCGTAGCCAGCGACCATTGCTGGGAGATGATCGGCGCCAGTTGTGCAGCCGCATCTTCATTTGCAGCCGACAGCGAATACACCGTCGCCAATGCACCCACAGCCACCTCGCGTGCGGCCATGCCCGGAACCAGCGCCACGCACATCTGCCACGTGAAGCCGATCGGCGCGAACACGACTTCCAGCGCGCGGCCGATGTAGCCGGCAAAGCTGTAGTTAATGGCCGGCAGGGTGGCGTTTGCTGGCGGCGACGGGAACGTCGACAGGAACCACAGCAGCACCATCATCTTCAGGATGACCGTGCCGATGCGGCGCAGGAAGATACGCGCGCGCTCGACCAAGCCGACGATCAGGTTGCGCACGCTGGGCAGGCGGTACGACGGCAGCTCGAGAATGAGCGGGTGCTCGTTGCGATCGCGCTTGAGGTGCTTGAGCACGTAGGCCACAACCAGCGCCGACACGATGCCGGCCATGTACAGCCCGAACAGCACCAGCCCTTGCAGGTTGAACAGGCCCCACACCTGCCGTACTGGAATGAACGCGCCGATCAGCAGCGCATACACCGGCAGCCGCGCTGAACACGTCATCAGCGGCGCCACGAGAATCGTCACCAGCCGGTCGCGCGGGTCCTGAATCGTGCGCGTGGCCATCACCCCGGGGATCGCGCAGGCAAAGCTCGACAGCAGCGGAATGAACGAGCGCCCAGACAATCCAGCGCCTGCCATCAGCCGGTCGAGCAGGAAGGCCGCGCGCGGCAGGTAGCCCGACTCTTCCAGCGAGAGGATGAACAGGAACAGAATCAGAATCTGTGGCAGAAACACCAGCACGCTGCCCGTGCCGGCAATGATGCCGTTGACCAGCAGGCTCTTGAGCAGCCCGTCTGGCATGACCGCGCCGACCCACACGCCCACGGCTTCCACGCCGCCCTGAATGCCATCCATGAGCGGCTTCGCCCACGAGAACACCGCCTGGAACATGAAGAACATCAGCACGGCCAGCAGCGCCAGGCCGAACACCGGATGCAGCACGATGCGGTCGAGCTGGTCGTCAAGCTCGGCTGTGCTGCGCGGCATGGTGACGGCCGTGTCCAGCAGACGCTTCACCTCGATGTGCGGGTCGGCATCAACCGGCAGCCCGACCGGCACAGCCGGCAGTTGTTCGTGATCGATATGCGCGACGAGATCTGCTGCGCCATTGCGCTTGATGGCCACGGTCTGCACCACAGGCACGCCCAGCGCGGCTTCCAGCTTGGCGCGGTCGATGCGGATACCGCGGCGCTCGGCGGCATCCACCATATTGAGCGCCAGCACCATCGGCAGGCCCAGACGCTGCAGCTCCAGCACAAAGCGCAGGTGCAGACGCAGGTTGGTGGCATCCACCACGCAGATCAGCATGTCGGGGCGCGACTCACCACGGAACGTGCCCAGGCAGATATCGCGTGTGATGGCTTCGTCGGGGCTGGTGGCGATCAGGCTGTAGGCGCCGGGCAGATCCAGAATCTGCACATGCCGGCCCGACGGCGCGGTAAAGCGGCCTTCCTTGCGCTCGACCGTCACGCCCGCGTAGTTGGCGACCTTCTGACGACTGCCCGTCAGCAGGTTGAACAGCGCGGTCTTGCCGCAGTTGGGGTTGCCCACCAAGGCAACGCGCAATGCGGGTGAGGAAGTGGGGGAGGAAGAAGCGTGCATCTGCATGAAGCGGATAAGCGGAGCCGGAAAGCGGCAGCAATGGGAGGCGGCTACGCCGCCTCGCGTACCTTGACGGGCGGGCTCGTCTCGGTGGCGGCAATGGCGGCGGCGGGCTGCGTGGCCGCTTCGGCGCGCACGCGTACGCGGGCAGCCTCCTGGCGCCGCAGTGCAAAGCGGGTAAAGCCCACCTGCACGACCAGCGGATCACCGCCAAACGGGCCGACGGCCACCACGCGCACCTCTTCGCCCGTCACGAACCCGAGTTCGCGCAAGCGCTGGCTGATGGGATCGGCGGGTTCACGGTCTTCAACGTGATCCACCACCGCCGTCGCCCGGCGGGAAAGCTCGGAAAGCCGCATCGTGCGTAATCGTTAACGTAACGTGGTAGGGCAGGGAAGCTAAATGCGAATCGTTTTCATTATATCGCAACATCACCTGGGGAGGGCTGCGGCACCTAGTCGCCAGGATGGATATTTCGGAGGGCGGGTTGTTACGGAGGCTGGCGTTGTGCAGAAGGCACACGCGAAAGGGGCATGACGGCCAAAACCGCTGCCGATGCAGGGTTTTTCCCAAATTACCCTATCCTGGGTATTGGCCTGAACGGGGACCATTGCCTATGCTTCAACTGCGCTGAACTTCCCCGTTCAAAGCGTATTCTTAAGCCACCGGATACCGCTATCCGGTGGTTTTTTCTATGGGCGCTTGCCGAGTGAGGCGACCCGCACCAGAGGTGCGCCGACACGGTGGCGGTAAGCCTGTCTCCCGGTCGATTAGTACAGCGGCAGCAGAACTCGTGTACCACCCGCACACGCTGCTTGCCACCCCGTCGTGCCGCCTGCCACGCCGATTTGCAGCCAGCTTGTCTATAGGCTATCCACAAGTTGCGTGCGATAGGAATTGCAAGCAAAATGCTTGCGCACTGCGTCAGCCTTTATCCGGCACGATGCCGCAACTGCATCGTGCGCCGCGGGGAGGGGCCTTGAGCCGCGCATCGTGCAAACGCAGAGTGCATCCGCTCTCCATATAAGGCTCTACCGGTCATTCAAGTGCCGAAGCACGCTTTCTTTCCCACCACGCTGCGCGGCCGCTTGCTTGCTCTGGCCGCGGTGGCCGCCTTGCCGGCCATCGTCGTGGCGATTGCCGGTGTGGCGCTTTACCGTGACCGGCTCAATGATCACCTTGCCCAGCAGCTGACCCACGAAACCGAGGCCGCCGCCGCGCGTATCGGCATGGTGCTCTCCAACGCGAATACGCTGCTCTCCGTGCTGCAGGCCGATGACTCGGCCCTGCGGATGGACGAGCAGGCATGCAGCCGCTTTGTCAGCCGCGTCTCCCACGGCCAGGGCGACCTGGCAGGACTGGGCTTCATCGATGCGCACAGTAATGTCGTCTGCACGCCTGATACGGCCGGGATTGGCATCACTGTGTCGGATCGTCAGTACGTTCGTGACGTCCTTGCGAGCGGCAAGCCAGCGCTCTCGACGTTTTCGACTGGGCGCGTCTCTCGTGAAGCCGTGCTGATTTCCGGCCAGCCGATGGTGGGCAGCGATGGGACCATCCATGGTGTGGCGTACGCAGCCGTAAGGCAAAGCGCCCTGATTGCGGCGGCTATCGATGGCATGCCGCCGGACGCACCCGTCTATCTTGTGGATGCGGCAGGCAACGTATTGTCGACGCACGGCGCTCTGAGCGCTGCGCAAGTGCCGGCTATCGTGCGCGGGCCGCTGCTTGCCACGGCGGGGCAGCAACCGGGCGAACCCCTGCTGGTGGACGATACCGACGGCGTGCGCCGCGCCTACGCCGCCATGGTGGTGCCGCATGCCGCCGGCGGGCGCTTGCGTATCGTGCGCGGTGTGGACGCAACCGACATCGTTCGCCAGCAGCGCAACGTGACGCTGGCCGGCGGCGGCGCCATCCTGCTGATGGTCGTGATGCTGCTGGCGTTGATCCAGATGGCGCTGCGGCGGATGGTCATGCCGCGCATCGACGCGCTGGTGGATGCGGCACGCCATTACGCAACGGGCGATTTTTCTGCCCGCGTGGCCGAGCACGGCATCTCGCGCGATGAACTCTCTCTGCTTGAGCGCACCTTCAATGAAATGCGTGCCTCCATCCAGCGCCACGATGCCACCGTCCACCGGCTGACCGAACGCTTCCAGCGCGTGGCGCGCGCCACCAACGACTGGATCTTCGACTGGGATATCGCCACCGGCGAGTCATGGGCCAACGCCAGCCTGCACCGGTTGCTTGGCAGCGACGTGCTGCTGGGCCAGGGCGACGATGACGGTGTATCACGCACGCTGACCTTTCATCAGTTCGTGCACCCGGATGACGTGGACGCCTTCGGCCAGGAGCTGCGCGCCGTGCTGACTTCGGATCGCGACAACTGGCAGCACGTCTGCCGCGTGATCGATGCCAACCGCGCCACGCGCACGGTGGAAATTCGCGCGAGCCTCTATCGCGATCAGGATGGCCGTGCCGTGCGCATGGTCGGCGGGGTGACGGATATCTCGCAGCGCTCGGCCATTGAGCAGGAACTGCGCAGCAGCGAAGCGAACCTTCGCGTGGCAGAACAGATTGCCCTGTTGGGCAGTTGGCGCTGGGATGTGCTGCGCGATTCGACCACCTGGTCATCGGGCATGTACGTGCTGACGGGCATGCCGATCGGTGCGCCGCCGGCCTTTGCTCAGCAGGCGCAGTTCTTTACCGTCGACAGCTACAACCGCCTGCGCGAAGCCGCCAGTCGCGCCGTGACCGAAGGCGAGCCTTACTCGCTGGACCTGGAGATGATCCGCCTTGACGGCGAGCACCGCTGGGTGCTCTCGCGCGGCAACATCGAGCGCAATGATCGCGACGAGGTTGTCGCTCTGTTCGGCACCATGCAGGACATCACCGAGCGGCGCGAATCCGACGAGCAACTGCGGTTGCTGCGCCGCGTGGTCGAATCGGTGCCGTCGGGCATTACAGTGGCCGACGCACAGCAGCCCGATTTTCCGGTGGTGTATGTGAACCCAGGCTTCGAGCGCATGACGGGCTATCGCGCCGAAGAAGTGCTGGGCCGCAACGCCCGCTTCCTGCATTCGTCCGAGCCGGGGCAGCCGGCGCTCAACGAAGTGCGTGCCGCCCTGCGTGACGAGAGTGAGATCCGCGTGCTGCTGCGCAACTTCCACAAGGACGGTCACGCATTCCTGAACAACTTTCTGCTCTCGCCCGTGCGCGATGCCAACGGTGCGGTCACGCACTACGTCGGCATTCAGGACGACGTGACCGAGCAGGAGATGACGCGCACCCGCCTGGCGCAGCATGCCACCATCGATTCGCTCACAGGCTTGCCCAACCGCACGCTGCTGGCTGACCGCGTGCAGCAGTCGGTTGAGATGGCTGCACGCCAGCGTATCCGCTTCTATGTGGCGCTGGTCAACATTGACCGCTTCAAGGTGGTCAACGATAGCCTTGGCCACTTGTTGGGCGACGAGGTGCTGCGCCGTGTGGCCGAGCGCCTGCGTGATGCGGCCGATACGGTGGACACGGTGGCGCGCTTTGGCGGCGACGTGTTTGCGCTGGTGATTTCGCACGCGGGTTCGCACGGTGTCGATTTCGGTTTTGACCTCTTCGCCGAGCCGGTGCGCGTGGAAGGGCACGAGGTGTTTGTGACGGCGAGCATTGGCGTGGCCGAATACCCAGCGCATGGCGCGGACGCTGATACGCTCATCCGCCATGCCGAAATGGCGATGTACTACGCCAAGCAGAACGGCCGCAATCGGCTCGAATTTTTTGCGCCGGAGATGGACATCGGCGTGTCATATCGGCTGAACCTGGAACATCAGATTCGCGCTGCGCTGGAGCAGGGCCAGTTCCGCTTGCTGTATCAGCCGCAGATCGACACCCAGACCGGGCGCGTGTGCGGGCTTGAAGCGTTGATCCGCTGGATTCACCCGACGCGCGGGGTGCTGCCGCCGGCTGCGTTCATTCCGGTGGCCGAAGAAAGCGGGCTGATTGTCGAGATCGGAAACTGGGTGTTGACCGAAGCTGCGCAGCAGCGCGCCGAATGGCACAAACGCGGCCTGGCTGATGACTTGACGCTTGCTGTGAACGTGTCGCCGCTGCAGTTCAAGCGCGGCACCGTGCTGCCGACGTTGCTCAAGCTGCAGCGCCAATACGGCCTGAGCTCGGGCTTCCTTGAATTGGAAGTGACCGAATCGATGCTGATGGAAGGCACCGAGCGCACCATTGAAGACCTCACTGCCATTCGCCAGCTTGGTGTGCGCATTGCCATCGACGACTTCGGCACGGGCTATTCGAGCCTGGCGTATCTGAAACGCTTGCCGATCGACCTCATCAAGATCGATCGCGCGTTTGTTAAGGACATCGACCGTGACTCCAACGACGCGGTCATCTGCACGACGGTCGTAGCGCTCGCGCACAACCTGGGCGTGAAGGTGTGCGCGGAAGGCGTGGAAGATGCCGCGCAGTCTGCCTTCCTGGCCTCGCACCAATGCGACGTGCTGCAGGGCTACTACTTTAGCGAGCCGCTATTGCCCGATGCGGTGACGGCACTGTTGGAGCGCGATATGCGCTTCACGCTGTAACGCGCTGCTGCCACGGCTGCGCTACGCGCGGAACACCGCGACGGCGCGCTTCAAATCTTCCGATTGGCGAGCCAGCACCGAGGTGGCCGCCGCGGCTTCTTCCACCAGCGCGGCGTTCTGCTGTGTGACTCCATCGAGCTGCGAAACCGACGCGTTGATCTGCGCAATGCCGCTGCTCTGCTCACGCGAGCTGGCCGAGATTTCCGACATCAGCTGCGTGACGGTCTGCACCGATTGCACGATCTGCGTCATGGTGGCACCGGCCTTGTTGACTAGGTCTACGCCATCGCGCACGGATTGATCGGACGCGCGGATGATCTCCTTGCTTTGCGCGGCAGCCTGCGCGCTGCGTTGCGCGAGGCTGCGCACCTCGCCGGCGACAACTGCAAAGCCACGGCCTTCCTCGCCCGCGCGGGCGGCCTCCACGGCGGCGTTGAGGGCGAGGATGTTGGTCTGGAACGCGATGCTCTCAATGGTGGCGATGATCTCCGTCACGCGTTGGCTGTCGGTGCGGATAGCGTCCATGGTGTGCACCACGCGCTGCACGACCTGACCGCCGTCTGCCGCAATGGTGGAGGCCTGTTCGGCCAGGGCGCTGGCCGAGCGCGCATGCTCCGCATTCTGCGCGACCATCGACGTCAGCTCTTCCATGCTTGATGCGGTCTCTTCCAGTGCTGCGGCTTGCTGCTCTGTGCGCGCAGAGAGGTCATGGTTGCCGGCGGAAATCTGCAGCGTGCTGTGCGCGACGCTGGTGGCGCCGTCCTGAATATCGCGCACGATGGACGACAGGCTCGCGCGCATGGTGCCCATGGCGCGCATGACTTCTCCCAACTCGTCGCTGGAGCGGACTTCGACTGTGGTGGTTAGGTCGCCAGCCGCGAGGCGCGTGGCCAGCGTGGCGGCGTCTTCCAGCGGGCGGATGAGCGTGCGGGCGAGCAGCACGCCCGACAACGTTGCCAGCCCCGCGCAGCCTACGCCCGTGAGCCACAGCCAGTCGCGGCTGAACACCAGCCACGCTGCGCCGTGCAGGTCGGCCGCTTCCAAGGCGATGTGCGCCCACAGCGTGCCGATCAGGATCGCCAACGCAATCAGCGTTTGCAGGCCGATCACCTTGAAGCGCAGGCTGTCTCGCTGGAACAGATTCACCGTGCGACGCCAGCCCGTGCGCAGAATGCGGCCGGCGCGCACGGTGCACGACGCGTCGCCCTTGTTGATGGCCGCGTAGGCGCGTTGCGCGCGCGCAATCTGTGCAGGCGTGGCCATCGAGCGCACGGACGTATAGCCGATCACTGCGTTGTTCTGGAACACCGGCGTCACGTTGGCGAGCACCCAGTAGAAGCCGCCGTCTTTGCGGCGGTTTTTGACCAAGCCGCGCCACGGCTTGCCGGCTTGCAGCGTGGTCCACAAATCGGCGAAGGCGGCTTCGGGCATGTCGGGGTGGCGCACGAGGTTGTGCGGCGCGCCTACCAACTCTTCGTGCGTATAGCCGCTGATGCGCACGAATGCCGGGTTGGCGAAGACGATGCGGCCTTTGAGGTCGGTGCGGGAGATGAGGTAGTCGGTCGGGTTGAGGGCGGTTTCGGCTTGGGTGACCGGCAGATTCTTGCGCATGGTGTTGCCGCGCTTGGTGGGCGCGGATGGACGGAGGAGGAGTAAGCGTGAGAAACACGGTGTCCTCCTTTGCATCGGCATGCTGGCAGCGGGCTAAAGGTGATGCGTGCGCAGCGGGTTGATCTGCGTCAAGTCACATGGCCTGCGCGGATAGGCATGGTCGTTGCTACGTTGCTCGCAACGCGTCGTTCAGGCGCGGCAGATGGAGGAACGAGGTGCACAAGATCTGTGGAGACGTTGAGATCGTCCCGCGAGTGATTCCCGCCCCCGGGCGGGGCTGGGAAGCGCGTGTCGAGGTGGTGTTTCGCGACACGGAAGGGCAATCGCTGTCGGGCTCGCAACCGGTGCGGCCGGGATGCACGTTCGGCTCGCCGCGCGAAGCCATGGATGCGGCGCTGCTTCACGGGCAGCGCCTGTTGCTCGACTGGGTGCGGGGCGCCACGTCCAACGCGAAAATCGCCACCTGAGGCGACCCGAAGATCAGCGCGCCTCGGCTGCCTTGCGTTCCTCGCGCGAGAGCCCGGCCGTCCAGTAGCCCTTGGCGTCGATGGCGTCGTGCGGCACGGCCCACGCGCTTTCGAGCAGCGTGCGGACCTGCTTGAGCAATGACGCCTCGCCGGCCAGGAACACCTGCGGCGTGCCGGTGGGCATGGCTTGCGCGCTGAGTGCGCCGACCATCATCGCGCCAGCGTGGGCCGTATCGCTTTCCACCCAATGGATGCTGCGGCTGCGCGGGTGCGCGGCCAGCGCGCCTTCCAGCGGCAGTTGCGCGCGGGCGTCGCCGATGGCGATATAGGTAAGCACCTGCGCGTGCTCGGGCAGGGTCTCCAGAATCGCAAAGATGGCGGGCAGCGCGGTTTCATCGCCGATGAGCAGCGTCCACGGTGCCGCAGGGTCGGCACGGAAGCCGCGCTTGGGGCCGGCAAATTCCACTTCGTCACCGGGTGCCGCGTTTTCCAGCCAGCGCGCGGCGGGACCGTGCTGTGCGGCGGGCGTTTCGTCGTGCACGACGAAATCGATTTCGAGTTCATCACGCGCTGCGTGATAGCGGCGAATGGTGTAAGCGCGGCCCAGCGTGCGGCCGATGCTCGCTCCATCGTGGGGGAACATCAGCTTGATAGCCGCGCCGGGCGGAGCACCGGCCAGATCAGCGAGATCCGTGGCGGCCACGCCGGTAAAGACTACGCGACGCATGCGCGGTGACAGCGTATGGATGGCGCGCACACGCACGCGGCGGGTGGCAGGTTTGACAGAACTGAGCAGTTGCGACATGAGGCCTTGTGTGCGATTGAAGGCAAACATAGATGGCTGCGGAATGGACCGAGGCGGCGGCCCGGGCGATGAAGCATCACCCCGGGCCGGGCTGCATGGTGGCTGCCGCTTACCGCTCTCCAGTGATTTCCTTAAGGGCACGTAGCAGGATGTCTGCCACGCGCTGCTGTTCTTCGCGCGAGGCGAAGCGTTTTTCCATGAGTGCGAATTTCAGGCGCCAGCGTGCGGTGCGCAGTGGGTCGTGCCCGGTGTCGGTCCATTCGGCGGCGTTGTCGGTTTCGCGGTCGAAGGCCATGGCTTCGTTCATGCGCTTGACGCGTTCCCCCATGGCGCGTAGTTGCGCGAGGATGGCGTCGGCGCTGTTCTGGCGCTCGGCCAGCCACGCAACGCCCTCGGGGGTGATGCCGTAGCGCTTCTTGTTGCCCTCGGCGGTGACAGAGGCAAAACCGTGGTCTTCCAGGTATGACAGCGCCGGGTACACCATGCCCGGGCTCGGCGTGTAGAAGCCGAGCGAATGCTCTTCCACCGCCTTGATCAACTCATAGCCGTGGCGCGGCGTTTCCTTGAGCAGAGCCAGCAGCACAAGTTGCAAGTCGGCCGAGCTGAGCCGGCGGCCGCGCCACGGGCTGCCGCCCTCGTCATCGCCTTCACCATAGCCGCCGGGGCCGCCAAAGCCACCCATGCCGCGCCCGAAACCGTGTCCACCATGCCCGTGGCGGCCCATCAAGAAATGCTTTTCCATCCACATTTTGTGGTGGTGTCCAAACCATCCGCGCATCGTCATTCTCCTGAAGAGCATCATCAGATATATCGTAAGATACATCGGATGATAGTGGCGAAGATCCGGAAGTCAAGGACGACAGCGGAAAAAAACTGACGGACGGATCAGGAAGCGGGTTTGTCGTTGCCCAGTTTGGCGACGTGCACGAGCCAGCGCCGCACAATCTCTTCCTCTTCCGGTGTGAAGCCGTCGAGCAGATCCCGCTCGATGCCGCTGGAGCGTTTTCGGCAAGCGGTAAGCAGGGCCGCGCCCTCCGCGGTGACGTCAATGTGCTGGATACGGCCATGCACCGCGTGGGGCCTGCGCGTGATGGCGCCGCTGCGCTCCAGGTTGGTGACGATCACGCTCACGGTCTGCGGCGTCAGCATGGTCAGCCGGGCGAGGTCAGCGTTCGAGATGCCGGGGTAGGCGCGGAGCATGGTTAGCACCAGGAACTGCGGCAGGGTGACGTCCACGTCGGCCATGGCGCGCTCCATGCGCAGCCGGTGGGCGGCGCTTGCCTGGCGCAACAGGTAGCCGAGATAGCCCTCTTCGCCGCGCTTGCCCTGGCCGGGCTCGGGGATGGAGGGCGAGGCGCGGGACGTGTCGTTTTCCTGGCCGGCGGCAGGGGTGCGCTTGCTCATGATGTCAGAGTTCGAATATGATGTTCGAACTCTGATATTAGCACGCATCCAACCCGGACCCTAAACAGGAGCCAGACATGGAAGATCTCTCGCCTCGCATGGATTACCCGGAATTTGTCGAAACCGCTGGTGGCGTGTCGGCGGCGTTGCAAGCGCTTGGCAAGGCGGTGGATGCCTCCGGGCTGGAAAAGCCACTGACCGAACTCATCAAGCTGCGCGCCTCGCAAATCAACGGCTGCGCGTTCTGCGTGCAGTTCCACCTGAACCTGGCACGCAAGCTGGGCGTGGCGCCCGCCAAGCTGGATCTGGCAGCGGTCTGGCGCGACACGCCTGCCGTCTTCACCCCGCGCGAGCGCGCCGCATTGGCCTGGACGGAGGCGCTGACCACGCTGGCCCGCGCCGTCGACCACGGTGTGGAAGACCACGAATACGACGCCGTGCGCGAGCACTTCTCCAAGACAGAAGTTGCCTTCCTCACGGCGGCCGTCGCCAACATCCAGGCGTGGAACCGCATTGCCATCGCGATGCGCTTTGCACCACAGGTGCCGGCCGCCCTGACCGCACAGGAGGCCTGACCATGGACACCATCCGCCCCGTTGAAGACGAAGCCGCATTGCGTGCGTGCTTTCCCGTCATGCATCAACTGCGGCCGCATCTAGCAGATGCCGATGAGCTTGTCGCGCGCTGGCGCCGGCAAGTCGAAGACGGTTACCGCCTGATTGCCCTCTGGCGAGATGACGTGCCCGTTGCGCTGGCGGGTTACCGGCAGCAGGAGAACCTCGTCTACGGCCCCTTCCTGTATGTGGACGATCTGGTGACCGACAGCAACCTGCGCAGCAGTGGCCTCGGCAACGTGCTGATGGACCACCTCAAGGCCGAAGCGGCGCGCCTGGGTTGTGTGCGGCTGGTGCTCGACACGCCGTTGTCCAACGTGCTCGGCCATCGCTTCTACTATCGCAACGGACTGCTCGCGGGTGCCCTGCGCTTTGGCATCAACACGGGCATCAACACGAGCATGAACATGCAACAACACGGAGCTACCCGATGACAACACTGCTGCACGTGACCGTGAGCCCGCGCGACGATCACTCGCACAGCCGGCGCGGCGCGCAACTGGTCATCGCACAACTGGCGCAAGCCGCCGGCGGCCTGCGCATGATCGAGCGCGACCTTGCGGCGACGCCGCTGCCGCATCCTGATGCCGGCTTTGTCGAGGCCAGCCTGATGCCCGATACCGAGCGCACCGCAGCGCATCGCGCAGAGCTTGCGCTGTCGGAAACGCTGATCGGCGAATTGGAAGCGGCGGACGCCGTGCTGATCTCCACGCCGGTGCACAACTACACGGTGCCTTCGGCGTTGAAGGCATGGATCGATCTGGTGGTGCGGCCGGAACGCACATTCAGCCGCACACCCAAGGGCAAGGTGGGCATGCTGACCGACCGCTCGGTGCTGGTGGTGTCCGCCTCTGGCGGCAACTTTGACGGTGCCCACGCGCAGACAGATTTCCTGATGCCGTATCTGCGTTATGTGTTTGCTACGGTGGGTATTCATCAGGTGGAAGGCATCCGCTTGCAGAACACCGCGCGCGGCGCCGATTTCGCCAGGCAGGCGCTCGAAGGTTTCCGGCAAGAACTGGCTGCACGGATGTTGCTGATGCCGTTGGTGGCCTGACGTTCGTCGCGCATAAAAAGAAACAGGCCGGTGCATGGCCGGCCTGTTGTCACGCTAGCGGCATCTGCCGTTGCGCCCCTGGCCCGGCGAGCAGGGGTGGATACGATTTCCACCGCGGTCCCAGCCACCTCTGTGCATTTCCCAGCCACGCGAGCCCTGCACCCAGCGCGGTTGGCGCCAGTGGTAGCCCGGGCGTCCGCGCATCTGATGGCCTGGGCGCCAGACGTACCGATCGTCGATTTGCTTCAGGTTCAGCTTAAGGTGCCGTTTCCGTCGTCTGCGTGAGTTGCTTCAGCGCCTGGACGAAGTACGCACGATCGTGCGGCGCCAGGTCTTGCATGGCTTGCGAGAGGCGGTCCATCGTCGTGAGGGCGGTGACGTGATCGCCGTCTGCGTGGGCAAACCACGCCAGCTCCAGCAACAATCCGCTGACTTGGACGTGGCCATAGCGGTGGCGACCACTGTCGTGTTCGCGCAGGCGCAGCGCGGCCACGTCTGTCCAACGCTGCGGCCAGTAGCGCGCGTCAAAGGCTTCGGCAAACGGGCCAGCCTGCGTGCGGAGGTCAGCCAGCGTCAGTGCTGCGAGGCGCGTGTCGGCACGCGCAATCCGCATCAGCGCGATGGCATTCCACGCCGATTGCAGCGGCCCACCGTTACGCAGCGCTTGCCACTCGCTCATGGCCAGCCACCGCACGGCATCGACGGTGCCATCGGCATGCACTGAGTTGCCGAGCACATCCCGCAGCAGCCAGCACGTCATGCCCAGGTTGGCGGCGACTTGCTGCACAGCGTCGGCGGCTTGGCTTTCCAGCGCGGCGGCCAGCGCGGTTTCGAATTGCGTGACGATGCGTTGCGCAGCTTGCGCGCGCGCGTCCAATGCAATGCTGTCGGCATCGGCGTAGAGCAGGCGCGCGCGTTCGATGAGTGCGCTCAAGTTGTTCCACTCGAAGCGGATCTGCGGGTGATAGCGCAGCAGACTGCGGCCGGGCTCGGCATCGGCCAGGCGGGCGAGCAGGCCGGCGGCGAGATCGAGGTCGCGCCGGTCATACGCGCACCATGCAGTGACAATGCGCTCCATGGCGGCGAGGTAATCGTTGCCAAGCACATGGCGCTGGCGGCGGTGGGCGCGCAGCTGGGAGAGCAGGGCGCTGGCGCGTGTGGAATCGCCCAGGCGGCGCGCGGCCATGGCCTCGCCCAGGGTGACGAGGGCGCGCTGGAAGTCGTTGTCGGCGGCGTCACCGGCGTGGCGCAGTGCGAGCAGGGCGCCGCCGCGCTCGGTTTCGGAAGCACTGGTGCCAGCGCCCAGCGCATGCAGCAGCCGGCCTTCGCGCATGGCGTGGCGCGCGGTCAGAAAGGCGTGCCAGAACGCGGGGTTTGGCGTGCCGGGCACGGGGCCGGACAGTGCGCTGGCGTTTGTTTCTGCGATGGGGTCCGTGCTGCTTTCCGGCGCAGCGATGCCGAGGAATGCGCGCACATCGGCGTCATCGGCAATCCGGCCTTCAACCATGCAGACCACGCGCGCGGCGTCTTCGGGCGTGAGCCAGAACGGGCCCTGGCTGCGTTTGTCTGCGTTGAGAAAGCGCGGCTCGCGCTCGCGCTGTTCGCCCCAGCCGGCTTGCACGCCCCAGTTCTGCCAGTCGCGAAAGGCGCGGCTGATCATCATGCGTTGCGTGCTGGCGTCCGACACGGCGCCGCGCAGGTCGGCCAGCCGCACCATCGGTTGCTCTGGCGAGAGCCGATGCGCATACGCCAGCCGCACCAGCAGCCACAGGCTTTGGAACGGCGCGCGCCGGCCATCCACAGTTTGTGGGGTGGTCAGCTCGACATGGAGGGCGGGCAGCGTGGGCGGCGTCATGCAAACAGTCAGGCGAAGCGAAACGTGGCGCCATTGTGCGCCAAGCCGATTGTTACAGGCGTTACGCGCGTGACGTGCGGCGTGCCCTGCACGCTGGCGGCGGCACGGCGCGCTTCCTACGATGCGCAGCGCCGGCGCATCTCCACCTCATCTCACCTTCGACGGTTGCCGGCCGTCATCCACCCCAGTCAAGGAGCCCTTCATGTTTTCTCGTTGGTCGAAGACCTTCGCGTTCTCTCTCACGGCCTGCGCCGTTGCGATGAGCACCCCCGCCGCCCACGCCGAGCTGGTCGTTCGCAATGATCTCAAGCGCGTGTTCGACGCCGCCGGCGTCTGCGGCACCTTTGTGCTGATGGACATCAGCGCCGACCGCACCTATGTCGTCGACCCGGCGCGCGCTGCGCGGCGCATCCACCCTGCGTCCACATTCAAGATTCCGAACAGCCTGATCGCCTTCGATACCGGTGCCGTGCGTGACGACAACGAGGTGCTGCCCTACGGCGGCAAGCCGCAGCCCTACAAGCAGTGGGAACACGACATGGCGTTGCCCGAGGCGATCCGCCTGTCGGCCGTTCCGATCTATCAGGAAGTTGCGCGCCGCGTGGGCGCCGAGCGCATGCAAGCCTACGTGGATGCATTCGACTATGGCAACCGCCAGCTCGGCCGCGTAATCGACCAGTTCTGGCTGCGTGGCCCGCTGGAGATTTCTGCATTCGAAGAGGCACGCTTCACCAGCCGCCTCGCGCTCAAGCAGTTGCCGGTGAAGCCGCGCACGTGGGGCATGGTCCACCGCATGCTGTTGATCGAGCAGCAGGGCGATGCCGCGCTGTATGCCAAGACCGGCGTTGCTACGGAATACCAACCTGAGATCGGTTGGTGGGTCGGCTGGGTGGAGCGTGCCGGGCGTGTGTATGCCTTCGCACTGAACATCGACATGCCGCGTGAAGGCGATATGGCCAAGCGCATCCCGCTGGGCAAGCAGTTGATGCAGGCGCTGGCGGTGTGGCCGACGCCCTGAGCCTTACAGGGTTGCACGCGGGGTATTCCGATTTTCAATCGGGAATACCCGGAAGTTCCGCTCAGAATCAAGTTGTAGGACTATTCTTTCTGCAAACAATTGTTGCGTAAGGCCGTTACAAAATGGTCGTTAAAAAAGCGTCATGCGTGGTCGTTCGCACACGACTGAATACCGTGAAACGCCCGAGGGTCGGGCACTGGGGGTTGTTATGTGCATGCGTTACACGAAGGGAATCGTTGCCGTGGTGGCGGCCCTTGGCGCTACCGGAGTGCTAGCGGCGGGAAGCCAGGCCGGCGGCAGCATCAAATTTACTGGCGCCGTTCTGGCCACCGGATACAGCGTGACGGCTGCACCGCGTGCGGCAAGTGTGACCAACGGGTTGGAGACACGCGCGGCCGCATCCGGTGAACAAGTGGTCGTGGATTTCAGCACGCTCGCAGCGCGCCCAGTACCGGCAGTGGTATCGGTGGCGGCACGTACCAAAGCATCACCGACGTGGCAGCGCGTGGGGGCAGCCCGCAACGAGACTGGCGTCCGGGCCCAATACGTTGGCTTCAAAGGCAACGTACTGGCCGGCAAAAACGGCGCACTCACGCTGTCGAGCCCGCCATCGGCGCAACCCGCGCTGGCCATGATCACGGTCGCATATCAATAGGCGAGGATGTTTCCCTCGCCTTTTTTATTGTCGGCGGCGGGGCTTATGCCGCCACCGGCCCGACCGGCGATTGGAACGGGTGGTACTGATAGAGCCATGTCTCCGACAACGGCTTGCCGTCCACACGCAGGAACAGCCGCATGTCCACCGGCTCCTTGCCGTCGACTGTCAGGTCGAATTGCGCGCGCCAGTGGCCCGGCACACCGTTGGGCACCGCTTCGGTAAATACGTACGAGAACGTGCCGCGCGAGCTGCTCAGCACCGCCTCCGGTTTCGTGCCGAAGGGCAGCTTCTCCAGCGGGCCGCCCTTGAACTCCACCATGAACTTGCGCACACCATGCGGACGCGGCTGGCCCGGCTGGCCGCCGTTGCCCATGCGCGTGGCTACGCAGCGCGCCAGTTGCGTCGGATACGGCTCATCGGCCAGCCAGTGCAGGCGATAGCGCAGGCGATACTGGCTGCCCGCGCGGGCCGGTGCCTTCGGCACCCACATGGCGACGACGTTGTCGTGGATCTCATCGTCGGTCGGGATCTCGATGAGCTGCACGGCGCCTTCGCCCCAGCCCTCCAGCGGCTCGACCCACAGGCTCGGGCGGCGCTCGTAGTGCACGCCGTCCTGGTAGTTGTTGAAATCGCGATCACGCTGGAGCAGGCCGAAGCCGCGCGGGTTCTTGTCGCCAAAGGCCGAAGCCATCGTGCGCGGCGGATCGTTCAGCGGGCGCCAGATGCGCTCGCCGCTGCCCGTCCATAGGGCAAGGCCGTCGGAGTCGTGCACCTCGGGGCGCCAGTCGGTGGCGGTGCCCTTGGCGGTTTCCGAGAACCAGTACATCGACGTGGCCGGCGCGATGCCGAAGCGGTCGATGTCGCGGCGCAAAAAGATGGCCGTGTCGATGTCCATCACCACGCCCTTCGTGCGATGCATGACGAAGCGGTACGCGCCCGTGATGCTCGGGCCGTCGAGCAGCGTGTAGATCGTCACGGAATCGGCGCGGTTGTCTGCCGGTGTGTCGAACCACACGTGCGTGAAGTTGGGGAATTCTTCCGGCTTGCCGGCCTGTGCCACATCCAGCGCAATGCCGCGTGCGGAAAGCCCGTACTGATACAGCTCGCCGATGGCGCGGAAGTACGACGCACCCAGGAACGCGACCCAATCATTCTTCTTCCAGTCGAGCTTCTTCTGATCGCCCAGGCGGCTTTCCTGGAAGCGGAAGCCGGAGAAACCGCTGCCATTTTTGTTGCCATTGGGCAGCTTGCGTGCGGGGCTGTCGGCGGGCATGTCGAAGTACGACTCGTCGTAGACGACCTCGCGCGCGGCGCCTTTCTCCACCACGTGCATGCGCACCGGCACGCGGAAGAACGTGCCCAGGTGGAAGAACGTCACCGGAAACTGGCCGGGGCCGTCGGCAAACAGCGCATGGGCGGTGTCGAACTTGATCTTGCCGTGCGCCTCGTAATCGATCTTGGCGAGGATGTCGGCCGGCGCGGTGGCCGGCGGCGTGTAGGGCTTGCCGGCCATCGCGCGGGCGCGCTCGATGAGCGCATCGAAAGAAAACGGCGCGGCATCGCCCAGCTTGACGCGATCGGCTGCCAGCGCTTCGGGCGTGATGCCGAGCGCCGCCAGCGTGGCGGAAAGAGACGCGGAGGCAAGAAGGGTTCGACGTGTGACCATAGGTGCCTGTGATGTGACTGATGAATAAGAACAGTCCGACATGGTAACGCGGGTGGGGGTTCCAAAGCGGGCCGTGGGTTCCCCCGGATGGCCGATCCATCGCCATCCAGGCGCCAAAATCAACCATTCATCGCAGACGGTTTGAACCTTCAAGTGCGGTTTACGATACTTGGCGATGCATCGAACTTGGGAGGGCCGGGATGACGCTACAACTTCGCAGCATCGGCATCGCGTTGGTCTTGGCTTGCGCGGTATGCGGCGCCTCTGCGGCACCGCCGTGCGATGCACCGGTTCCGCTGAACGACGGCTGGCAGATCGAGCCAAGCCCAGCCACAGCAGGCTTCGATGCTGCCCACCTCTGCGCTGTCCTGCGAAATTTTGCCGACGGCGATATCAACTTCCATAGCCTGATCGTGGTGCGCCACGGCCGACTGGTGGCCGAGGTCTACCGGCCCGGCAAGGACGAGCGCATCAAAGATCTGTTCCGCGCCACGAGAACCTTCGGCCCGACCACCGTGCACGACGTCCGGTCGATCAGTAAATCGGTAACGAGCCTGTTGTGGGGCATTGCGCAGGCACAGGGCAAGATGCCGCCGCTCGATACGCCCGCGTTGTCGCTGTTTCCGGATCTGGCTGAGCTCAACGGACAAGGGCGGGAGACGATCACGCTGGCGCAGATGCTTTCCATGTCGAGCGGCCTGGCCTGGAACGAGTGGAAGTCGACGGGCCTTTTCGACAACGACGAGTTCGGCCTCATCTGGCGTGGCGCGCAGGCGCACTACGTGTTCGACCGCCCGATGGCAGCGCCGGCCGGCACGCAATTCAACTACAACGGCGGCAATACGGCGGTGTTGGCGCAGTTGCTGGTGGCGCGTGTAGGCGTGTCGCTGCCCGAGTACGCACGCAAGCAACTCTTTGAACCGCTGGGCATTACCGACTGGGAGTGGGTGGACGATTTTCGTGGCCGCCCGATGGCGCATGCGGGGCTGCGGCTACGGCCGCGCGATCTTGCCCGCATTGGGCTGCTCGTATTGCAGCACGGCGAGTGGCAGGGCCGCCAGATCGTGCCCGCTGCGTGGATTGCGGAATCGACGCAGCGGCGTATCGACACCGGTATCGAACCCGGCTTGCAGTACGGCTACCAATGGTGGCTCGGCAAGGTGCAGGCGGCCGGCAGCGAGCAAGCGTGGGTTGGCGGTATCGGCCGGGGCGGGCAACGCCTCTGGATCGTGCCGGGGCTGGATATGGTGGTGGTCGCCACCGCCGGCGATTACAACCAGCGAGCCATCTGGACGCAGGCCGAGACGTTGTTCCAGCAGGTGATGGCAATGGCGCAGCCCGCTCCCGAGTGACGGGCCGCGTGGTTCAGAGGAACCGATCCAGAATCTTGCGGCTGGGTTTGTCCAGCGCAAACTGGTCGCGAATCAGGTAATGGATGCCGTGGCTGTCTGAGATCAGCAGCGTGTTGCCGCTCAGGCGGCGGATGTCTTCTTCGCCGCGCAGCACGAGGTCGGTCTGGCCGCGGTCGGTCTGTACGGTCCACGTGCTGGGCGTGGCGTAGGTCGACACGCCGACGATCTTGCGGATCTCGGGCATGAATTCGCGGGCGGCGAGTTCCGCTTCGACGAGCACGCGCGTTTGTGCGGGCAATGCATCGAGCCTTGGGAGCCAGGCCAGCTCGTGGCCGTCGGTGCTCATCAGGCTGACGCCGTCGTCGGCAGCGGAAATCGGAAACGCGCGCACGGGCAATACGCCTTCGTGCGAGGTGCCGTCGGCCAGGGTCACGACAAGCTTGCCGAAACCGTTGCGGCTCAAGGTGAAGTCGGATATTTGCATCGCAGTTTCTCGGTCAGCGTGATTACTGCGCTTGTTGTGCGTAGGTTGGCGCAGCGGCGTCTACGCGCTCGCCGTCGCTCGTCATGTCGGTGTCTGCATCGACATTGCGGGCCTGCGCCTGATAGAGCTTGTAGTACGCGCCTTCGCGCGCGAGCAGCTCGTCATGGTTGCCGACTTCGACGATCTGGCCGCGGTCCATGACGACCAGACGATCGGCCTTGCGCAGCGTCGACAAACGGTGCGCGATGGCGATAGTCGTGCGGCCCTGCACGAGGTTGTCGAGTGCCTTCTGGATTTCCTTCTCGGTGGTCGTATCCACCGATGACGTGGCCTCGTCCATGATCAGGATGCGCGGGTTGATCAGCAGCGCGCGCGCAATTGAAATACGCTGACGCTCGCCGCCCGACAGCGCCTGCCCGCGCTCGCCCACCAGCGAGTCGTAGCCATGCGGCAGGCGCAGGATGAACTCGTGCGCGTGGGCGGCACGCGCGGCGGCAATGATCTCTTCGCGCGTGGCGCCGGGCTTGCCGTAGGCGATGTTGTCGGCAATCGTGCCAAAGAACAGGAACGGCTCCTGCAGCACCAGGCCGATGTTGCGGCGGAATTCCGAGATGGGCAGCGAGCGGATATCGACGCCATCCACCCGGATCGCGCCTTCCGACACATCGTAGAAGCGGCAGATCAGGTTCACGAGCGTGCTCTTGCCCGAGCCGCTGTGCCCCACCAGCCCAATCATCTCGCCCGGCTGGATCGACAGGTTCAGGCCGCGGATCACCGCACGGTTGCCGTAGCGGAAGCCCAGGTCGCGCAGCTCGATCGCGCCGTTCACCTTCTCGATATGCACGGGCTTGGCCGGCTCCGGCACGCTCGACACGTGGTCGAGAATGTCGAAGATGCGCTTGGCGCCGGCCGCCGCCTTTTGCGTGACAGACACGATGCGGCTCATTGAATCCAGCCGCGTGTAGAAGCGGCTGATGTAGGTCAGGAACGCCACCAGCACGCCCACGGTGATGGCGTCGTGGCTCACCTGCCAGATCCCAAAAATCCACACCACCAGTAGCCCGACTTCGGTCAGCAACGTGACGGTTGGCGTGAACAGCGACCACACCGCGTTGACGCGGTCGTTGATCGCCAGGTTGTGCTTGTTGGCCTCGGTAAAACGCGTCACTTCGCGCTTTTCCTGGGCAAATGCCTTGACCACGCGGATGCCCGGGATCGTATCGGCCAGCACGTTGGTGATTTCCGACCAGATCCGGTCGATCTTCTCGAAGCCGTGGCGCAGGCGATCGCGCACCATGTGGATCATCCACGCGATAAACGGCAGCGGCACAAGCGTGACGAGCGCCAGCCATGGGTCGATCGAGATGAGGATGACCGCCGTCATCGCGATCATCAGCACATCGGTGGCGAAGTCGAGCAGGTGCAACGACAGGAATACGCTGATCCGGTCGCTCTCAGAGCCGATGCGCGCCATCAGGTCGCCCGTGCGCTTGCCGCCGAAGTATTCGAGCGACAGCTTGAGCAGGTGCTCGTAGGTTGTCGTGCGCAGGTCGGCACTGATGCGCTCGGACACGCGCGCCAGCAGGTACGTACGCGCCCAGCCCAGCACCCACGCCACCAGCGCGGCGCCAAACAGGCCAGAAAGATAGAGCGTGACCAGGCTGTAGTCGACCGGCTTGCCGTTCTGGTACGGGATCAGCACCTTGTCCATCAAGGGCATCGTCAGGTACGGCGGCACCAAAGTGGCGGCCGTGCCGATCAACAGCAAGGCGAAACCGGCCAGCAATTCCCACTGATACGGCCGGGCGAAGCGCCACAGGCGCAGCAGCGCCCAGGTGGAAGGGGGGTGCTCCAGCTCGCGGCTGCATTGCGGGCACGTGTCTTCGCCCGGTGGCAGCGGTGCTTTGCAGGTCGGGCAGACGTCCGTGTCGGCCTGGGCGGCTTGGGCGCCGACGATCAGCGCGTTGCGGTGGGCGTCGAACATGTCGGCCAACCGCAGGGCTTCGGCGTTGTGGCCCAGCGTGTAGCGCCAGCTCGCCAACCGGTGCTGGCCCTCGGACAGCTCCAGCGTGCCGACACCGGCGTGGTCGCTGTGGGCGAGCGTCATGCCGGGGGTGATGTCCCAGCTTTGCAAGTCCTTTTCACCGGGGGCCTGCCCGATCAGGCGACGGTTCGTAACAATCAGCCAGCCTTGGGTAAAATGCAGCCTTGCGTCCAAATCCAGCTGCAGCCCAGCCAGGACGGTTTCTTCTGGAGCGAGGCTCGAGCCGAGCGCGATACTCCAGGGTTCCTGAGCGTGGGCGATGGCACGAATGGATGATGGGGACGATGGGGAGGACTGGGTCATCAGTGGCGCAAAGAATTCCAAAAGCGCGTCCAAATGGCCCAAAAAACAGCCCAAAACGGGAAAAGGACGAACATAAATCGGAGCAAGAGTGCGGTGTCGCGTGTGTTGCGGCCTGCAAATTTTGCTCGCAAGTATACATAGCCACGCGAGCCAGGCGTTTTGTGCGCTGCACAACGCACTTCGGGCTCAAGACGTCAACGCCGACGCCGTTGTAACGTTATTGAAAGGTAACGGCCCGACTTCACGGGCCGACTTCACGCGTACATCGCCCCCTGCTTTCCAAGCAAATTCCATGAAGAAGAAGGACATTGAGATTCTCGATGTCATGTCGCTGCGCGGCCCGAATATGTGGACATATCGGCCAGTGCTGGAGGCATGGGTCGACATTGGTGAACTGGAAGACTTTCCTTCCAACACGATTCCGGGGTTCTACGAACGTCTGTCGACGTGGCTGCCTACGCTGATCGAGCACCGCTGCAGCCCCGGCGTGCGCGGCGGCTTCCTGATGCGCTTGAAGGAAGGCACCTGGCCGGGCCATATCCTGGAACACATCACCCTTGAGCTGCAGAACCTGGCCGGCATGCCGGGTGGTTTCGGCAAGGCACGCGAGACGCCCGTGCGCGGCGTCTACAAGGTGATCGTGCGTGCCTGGCACGAAGACGTGACCCGCGCTGCCCTGCTGGCTGCGCGTGATCTGGTCATGGCGGCCATTGAAGACCGCCCGTACGACGTGGATGCGACGGTCGAACGCCTGCGTGACCTAGTGGAAGAGCACTGCCTTGGGCCCAGCACGGCTTGTATCGTCGATGCCGCCACGGATCGTGGCATCCCGTCGATCCGCCTGTCGGACGGCAACCTCGTGCAGCTCGGTTATGGCGCCCGCCAGCGCCGCATCTGGACGGCCGAGACCGACCGCACCAGCGCCATTGCCGAATCGATCTCGCGCGACAAAGACCTGACCAAGAGCCTGCTGCAATCGTGCGGCGTGCCGGTGCCGGAAGGCCGCATGGTCGACAGCGCTGAAGACGCCTGGGACGCGGCTGAGGACATTGGCGTGCCCGTGGTGGTCAAGCCGTACGACGGCAACCACGGCCGTGGTGTGTTCACGAACCTGATGACGCGCGAAGAGGTGGAAACCGCTTACGCCGTGGCCATCGAGGAAGGCAACGGCGTGATCGTCGAGCGCTTTATCTCCGGCAACGAACACCGCCTGCTGGTGGTGGGCGGCCGTGTGGCAGCGGCGGCGATGGGCGAAACCGCGTCGGTGGTCGGCGATGGCACCTCGACCATCGAAGCGCTGATCGAATCGCAGATCAACGCCGACCCGCGCCGTGGCCCCACCGAAGAGCACCCGCTGAACCCCGTGCGCCTGGATTCCGCCGCGCGCCTGGAACTCAAGCGCCAGGGCTATGCCGACGGCAGCGCCGTGCCGCCTGCGGGCCGCACCGTGCTGATCCAGCGCAATGGCAACGTCGCCTTTGACGTGACCGACCGCGTGCACCCGAGCGTGGCCGCGCAAGCGGCGCTGGCCGCGCGCGTGGTGGGGCTCGATATTGCGGGCGTGGATCTGGTGGCCGATGACATTTCGCGCCCGCTGAATGAACAGCGCGGCGCCATTGTGGAGGTCAACGCGGGGCCGGGTTTGCTGATGCATATCTGCCCTGCAGAAGGCGAACCGCGCCCGGTGGGCCGCGCGATTGTCGATCACCTGTTTTCCGGCAAAGATGGCGTGCAGGACGACGGCCGCATTCCCATCGTCGGCATCACGGGTACCAACGGCAAGACCGTCGTCGCCAAGCTGGTCGCGCAGTTGCTGCAATTGTCGGGCAAGCACACGGGCCTGGGTTGCAGCGATGGCCTGTTTCTCGACCGCCGCCAGGTGGAGACGGGCAACAGCCGTGGCGGCCACGGCGACCGTGCTGCATGGGACGCCTGCCACCGCATTCTGATGAACCGCGCGGTGGAAGCCGCCGTGTTCGAGAGCGACAGCGGCATGATCCTCTCGCAGGGTCTGCCGTACGACCGCTGCCAGGTTGGCGTGGTCACCAACTTCGGCACGCCCGACCATTTGGGCGATTTCTACGTCGAAGACGAAGACCGCATGTATAGCGTCTTGCGCACGCAGATGGACGTGGTGCTGAAAACCGGCGTGGGCGTGCTGAACGCCGCCGATGCGCGTCTGGTTGAAATGGCCGAGCTGTGCGACGGCGACGTGATCTTCTTCGCGTTGTCAGGCGACCTGCCGGCCATCGTCACGCACCGCGCTCAGGGCAAGCGGGCCGTGTTCGTGCGCGACGGCAACGTGGTGCTCGCCACCGGCCCGACCGAGCTGGCGCTGGCCGATGTGTCGGCCATTCCGCTCGCCTACGCTGGCCGGGTGCCGTTCCAGCTTGAGAACGTGCTGGCCGCCGTAGCCACCGGCTGGGCGCTGGGTATTTCGAACGACCTGATGCGCGCCGGCATTGTCACGTTTGACGTGGGCCAGGTGGATGTGCCCGGCCGCTTTACGCTGTTCCAGTACCACGGCGCCACGATCGTGGTGGACGACGCGCACAACGCGTCGGCGCTGGAGGCCTTGGCCGCAGCGCTGGACAACTTCCCGGCCCAACGCCGCTCACTCGTGTTCGGTGCCGGCCTGCAACGCCGCGATGAAGATCTGGTCGCGCAAGGCACGGTCATTAGCCGGGCGTTCGATCGCGTGCTGTTGTGCGAAGACGCCAGCGTCAAACGTGCTGATGCTCAGTTCGAAACACAGGCACGTGCGCTGCTCAAGCAGGGGCTGGAAGCGGGCGGCCGCGTGGCCGAGGTCGTCGTCGACGGGGGCAAACGCCGGGATGCCGTAGAAGCGGCACTCTCGCAGCTCACGGCAGGCGACTTGCTGGTCTTGCAATGCGACGAGTGTGCGATCGAGGGCACCGTCGAGCAGGTACACCAGTGGATGGGCCGCGCCGAATCCCGCACCTGACGACCGCACCTGACAACAGGGCCTGAGTCAGAAAGAACGCCCAAAGCACAACGGAAAGCTGATTGCATGGAAGTCTCTCGTATCCGGGCCTTGCGTGGCCCGAATCTCTGGTGTCGTCACACGGCCATCGAGGCCATCGTGGCCTGCTCGGATCAATCCCAACTGCTGGCTGAACTGCCGGGCTTTGAAGACCGCATCCGCGCGCGCTTTCCGGCCATCGGCCCGATGCGCCCGGATGACGAAGCCGACGCGCCGTCAATTGCGCACGCATTGGAAGCCGCCGCGCTGGGCCTGCAGGCTGCTGCCGGTTGCCCGGTGACGTTCAGCCATACCGAGCCCACGCTCGAACCCGGCACGTACCAGGTTGTCGTTGAATACAGCGAAGAGGAAGTCGGGCGCCTGGCTTTCGAGCTGGCAGGCCTTCTGTGCCTGGCCGCGCGCGATGACCAGCCGTTCGATCTGGACGACGCGCTGCACCGCCTGCGTGACCTGGACGAAGACGTGCGCCTGGGCCCGAGCACCGGTTCCATTGTCTACGCCGCCGTGGCGCGCGGCATTCCGTACCGCCGGCTGACGCAGGGCTCGATGGTGCAGTTTGGCTGGGGCAGCAAGCAGCGCCGCATCCAGGCCGCCGAAACCGACATGACCAGCGCGGTGGCCGAGTCCATCGCGCAGGACAAGGACCTGACGAAGACCCTGCTGCACGCGGCCGGTGTGCCGGTGCCGCTGGGCCGCTCCGTTACCAGCGCCGAAGAGGCGTGGGAAGCCGCGCAGGAGATCCACGGCCCGGTCGTGGTCAAGCCGCGCGATGGCAATCAGGGCAAGGGCGTGGCCGTGCGCATCCGCACGCGCGAAGAAGTGATGACCGCCTACGCAGTGGCGGCCGACATTTCGTCGGACGTACTCGTCGAGCGCTACATCCCCGGCCATGATTTCCGCCTGCTCGTGGTGGGCAAGCATCTGGTGGCTGCCGCGCGCCGCGACCCGCCCCAAGTCATCGGTGACGGCAAGCACACGGTGCGCGAACTGGTTGACGAAGTGAACCGCGACCCGCGCCGCGGCGAAGGCCATGCCACGTCGCTCACGAAAATCCGCTTTGACGACATTGCCCTGGCCACGCTCGCCAAGCAGGGCCTGAGCGCCGACGCCGTGCCGCCCAAGGGCACGCGCGTGGTGTTGCGCAACAACGCGAACCTCTCCACCGGCGGCACCGCCACCGACGTGACGGACGACGTCCACCCGGCCATTGCCGCGCGCGCCGTGGCCGCCGCGCAGATGGTGGGGCTCGACATCTGCGGCGTGGATGCCGTGTGCGAAACGATGCTCAAGCCGTTCGAGGACCAGGCTGGCGGCA
Organism: uncultured Ralstonia sp.; assembly: GCA_963512445.1. Lineage (GTDB taxonomy): Bacteria > Pseudomonadota > Gammaproteobacteria > Burkholderiales > Burkholderiaceae > Ralstonia. The sequence goes on along the minus strand of CAUPMS010000037.1, from coordinate 1,374 downwards.
TTGTGGAAGTCAACGCCGCGCCAGGTTTGCGCATGCACTTGCAGCCGTCGTACGGCAAGGGCCGCGCTGTGGGCGAGGCCATCGTCTCGACGATGTTTGCAGACGGCGATGACGGCCGCATTCCCGTGGTGGCGGTTTCGGGCACCAACGGCAAGACGACGACCGTGCGCCTGATCACCCACCTGCTGGCCACCAGCGGCCTGCGCATGGGCATGACCGGCACCGATGGCGTGTACATCCAGGGCCAGCGCATTGACACCGGCGACTGCAGCGGCCCGCGCAGTGCGCGCAACGTCCTGCTGCACCCGGACGTGGACGCCGCCGTGTTTGAAACCGCGCGCGGCGGCTTGCTGCGCGAAGGCCTCGCCTTCGACCGCTGCGACGTGGCCGTGGTCACCAACGTGGGCGAAGGCGACCACCTGGGCCTGAACTACATCAGCACGGTCGAAGATCTGGCTGTGCTCAAGAGCGTGATCGTGCAGAACGTGGCGCCGAAGGGCATGGCGGTGCTGAACGCCGCCGACCCCATGGTTGCACGCATGGCCGAGGCCTGCCCCGGTTCGATTACGTTCTTCGCACAGGATGTGGGCCTGCCAACCATGGCGCTGCATCGCGCGCAGGGCAAGCGTGTGGTGTTTGTCGACGGCGCAGAGATTGTGGCGACCGAAGGCGCCAACGAAACGCGCATCGCGCTGGCCGGCATTCCGCTCACGCGCAACGGCACGATCGGCTTCCAGGTTGAGAATGCGATGTCGTCGATTGCCGCCGCATGGGCGCTTGGCATCGACTGGGCGGTGATCCGTCGCGGGCTGGCTACGTTTGTGAACGATGCCGCTACGGCGCCGGGCCGCTTCAACCTGTTCGACTACAAGGGCGCCACGCTCATCGCTGACTACGGCCACAACCCGGATGCCATCCAGGCGCTGTGCAACGCCGTGGCCACCATGCCGGCGCAGCGCCGCATGGTGGTGATCAGCGGTGCGGGTGACCGCCGTGATGAGGACATCCGCAAGCAGACGCAGATTCTTGGCGGCGTGTTTGATGACGTGGTGCTGTATGAAGACCAGTGCCAGCGTGGCCGTGAAGATGGTGAGGTGCTGGCGTTGCTGCGTGAAGGGTTGCGGGATGCACAACGGACCAGCCACGTTGATGAGATTCGTGGCGAGTTTCTTGCCATCGACACGGCGCTGGGGCGGTTGCGGCCCGGTGACCTTTGCTTGATCTTGATCGATCAGGTGGAGGAGGCGCTGGAGCATATTGCCAAGCGCGTGGCTGAGTAAAGTCAGAGCCCCGGTTGAGTGATCGCCGGGGTTTTGTTTTTTTGGTGCATCCCTTGTTTCATCCCCTGCCGGGGCTGACTCACTTTCTTTGTCT
>CAUPMS010000036.1:0-51297 GCA_963512445.1 uncultured Ralstonia sp. | reverse complement strand
GGCGTCAGCATACGGAATGTGGCAATTCAGGCCCACGGAATTCTCCGAAGAACCTAAAAAAAATCGCCGCATTACCCGGTGACATCGTGAGCATTGACTCACAGGGCGCCTGGGTGAACGGTCAGATCTATCCGCTGAGTCGCCCGATGCAGCTTGATGGGGCCGGGCGCCAGTTACCGCGTTTGGAACTCACAAACTACCAATTGAAACCGGGCGAGCTGCTGCCTTTGTCCGGAACCTATGCGGCTTCATTTGATGGGCGCTACTTTGGGGTGATTTCGAGCGAGCAGGTGCGCTCAACCGTGGTGCCGCTTCTGACCTGGTGACTTGATGATTTGGTGATTTGGCAGTGCCGCGCAGATTGCCCGGCCTGCCTGCCTTCTCAGATCTCTAGGTTGTCGATCAGGCGTGTCTTGCCGAGCTTGGAGGCCGTCAGCACCACCAGCGGCTCGCCGGCAGCAATGTTCTCGGGTGTCGGCTTTTGCAGGTCAGAGCGGCGGCGCACGGCCACGTAGTCGGGTTGCCAGCCGCGGCCACGCAGATACTCCATCGCCTTGTTGGTCACCTCTTCGTGGGAGGCCTGGCCCTGCAGCACGGTTTCCAGCACGTCCTGGCGCACCTGGTGCAGCGTGCGGTACAGCTCGGGCGCTTCGGCGCGCTCTTCGTTGGTCAGGTAGACGTTGCGCGACGATAGCGCCAGGCCGTCATCCGCGCGCACCGTTTCGGCCGGGATGATATCGACCGGCAGCGCAAACTGGTGAGCCATGCGGCGCACGATCATCAACTGCTGGTAGTCCTTCTTGCCGAACACGGCCACGCGCGGCTGCACGCAGCAGAACAGCTTCATCACCACCGTGCACACGCCCTTGAAGAAGCCCGGGCGGAACTCGCCTTCCAGCGTGTCGCCCAGGTCGTGCGGCGGGTCGACGCGGTACTCCTGCGGCTCGGGATACATGTCGCGCTCAGTGGGCGCGAACAGCACGTACACGCCTTCCTTCTGCAGCTTCTCGATGTCGTCCTGCAGCGTGCGCGGGTATTTGTCGAAATCCTCATTCGGGCCGAACTGCAGGCGGTTCACGAAGATGGACGCGACCACCGGGTCGCCGTGCTGGCGTGCCAGGCGCATCAGGCTCAAGTGGCCCTCATGCAGGTTGCCCATGGTCGGCACGAAGGCGACGCGGTTCTGGCCGCGCAGTTGATCGCGCAGTTCCTGGATCGACGAGATGACTTTCATAGTGGTTGTGTGACCTGGCTGACCTGACGTTGGTCAGGCCGGAGAGTAGGCGAGGCGCACGTAAATGGGCGCGTACGGTTCGGCCTGCGTGATTTCGAGCAGCGATTCGCGCGAAAGCTCCAGCATGGCGACAAAGTTGACCACCACGATGGGTGCGCCCTTGCCGGACTGGATCGCTTCTTCGAACAGCTCGGTGAACTCCATGAACCGCGCATGCTGCAGGCGGCGCAGGATCTGGCTCATGTGCTCGCGAACGGACAGCTCTTCGCGCGAGATCTTGTGATGCTGCGTTAGCTTGGCCCGGCGCAGCACGTCGGCCCACGCGATGCGCAGGTCGTCGGAATTGACGTCGGGGTAGCGCGGCGCGAGGCTTTGCTCGATGTAGACTTGCGCGCGCAGGAAGTCGCGGCCAAGCTGCGGCACGGTGTCGAGCTTCTGCGCGGCGAGCTTCATCTGCTCGTATTCGAGCAGACGGCGTACCAGTTCTGCACGCGGGTCTTCGGGCTCTTCGCCGGAATCGGTCTTCTTGACCGGCAGCAGCATGCGCGACTTGATCTCGATCAGCATGGCTGCCATCAGCAGGTATTCGGCGGCCAGCTCGAGGTTGGTCGCGCGGATCTGCTCGATGTACGCCAGGTACTGCCGCGTGACCTGCGCCAGCGGAATGTCCAGCACATTGAAGTTCTGGCGGCGGATCAGATATAGCAGCAAGTCCAGCGGGCCTTCAAACGCTTCGAGAAAGATCTCGAGCGCGTCGGGCGGGATGTAGAGATCCTGCGGGAGCTTGAACAGCGGTTCGCCATACAGCCGCGCGAAGGCGAGGCCGTCGACCTGCGCGGGCGTGGAGTCCTGATCGGGCGCCACGCTGGGCAGCTCGACGGGCAGCGGCAGCTTGTCCTGCGCGGTTGTGGTCATGCGGCGATGCGCCTAGCGGATGAGGGCCGGTCTTGGCCGATCAGTCCAGCGAGTAGACGTACGGCTTCTGCGCGACGCGAGCGGACGTGGCGCGGGCGCGCTCTTCCAGGTCGATCGGGTCCTTGTCCCACAGCAGGGAACGGCCTTGGCGCTGCTGCGCTTCCAGATCCGGCTTTTGCGTCTTGAGTTCTTCCAGGAACTGGGTGATCTCGGACTTGTACAGGGCCATGGCAATAAGTGATGTTGGGTGATCTTGCCCGCCCGGGACGTTCCCGGGCGGAAAACCGGCGCATTTTACCGTATTGGCCGGCAGGCACGGCGTGTGCAGAAGCCTTCGGATCGATCTGAAAGGGCGTATTCGTTGCATTTGCCTGGGCACCAGCCAGGGTCGGTATGGTCAAATACGCCTTTCCTTGACACAGCCGGCCCGTGGGGCGGCGCCACGCTTGCCACGATGACCGGCTTCAATCGACCATCGCGACCGTTACGACCACTGCGCTTCCGTTTCCCTGGTTTGCATGCCGCCGTGCAGGCGGCCGGTGTGGCCCTGTCCCTCGCGGGCGCGCCGGCGCATGCGGGGTACGACGTCAAGATCGACGCGCCGAAGTCCATCCGCGACCTGCTTGAGCGCCATCTGGATCTGTCGCGCTACAAAGATCGCAAGGACATCACTGACGATCAGCTCCAGTACATGGTCGAGACCATTGGCGACCAGGTCACCAAGCTGACAGCCACCGAAGGTTATTTCGTACCCAAGGCGACCGCGAAGCTGGAGGGGCCGCCGTACCATCATGTGGTCAACGTGAAGGTGGAGCCTGGCCCGCGCACCACCATCGACGCCGTAGCGCTCGACTTTACCGGCGCGATCACGCAAGACGCCAAGCGCATCGATGAACTGAAGAAGTCATGGAGCCTGCAGCAGGGCATGGCCTTCCGCCAAGCCGGCTGGGACAAGGCCAAGGACGACGGTTTGGCTGCGCTGCAGAGCAAACGTTATTACGCGGCCAAGCAGACGTCGTCGCAGGCGCGTGTCGATCCGGACGAAAGCAAGGCGGACTTGTCGGTGGGCTATGACAGCGGCCCCGCTTACACGCTCGGGCCGTTGGACGTACAGGGTCTGTCGCGCTACCCGCGCAGCATCATCGACCACGTGAACCCGCTGCGCGTGGGCGAGGACTACTCGGCCGATCGTTTGCAATCGTTGCAGGCCGCCATTCAGGGGCAGCCGTATTTCTCCAATGCCATCGTTGACCTGGGCGACGACCCGAAGAACCCGGTCAACGCGCCAGTGCGCGTGCGCGTGCGGGAGTACCCGCCCAACCGCATCACCAGTGGTGTGGGTTACGGCACGGATACCGGCGCCTCGGTGGAAGGGCGCTATCAGTATCTGAACCTGTTCAGCAAGGCATGGGTGGTCGACACGCAAGCCCGTATCGAGCAGCGCCGCCAATACTTGTTTGCCGGCGTGACCGTGCCGCCCGACGGCAAGCAATACGTCAACAGCGTCTACACCAGCATGGACCGCACCGACACTTCGGGCACCGAGACGCGCAGCTACCGTTCCGGCTTCAAGCAGACACGCGTGCGCGGTATCTACGAGACGTCGTTCACCGTTGATTTTTACTACGACGACTTGCGCCCCGAAGGCGCCCAGCGCCAGTTGAGCAAGGCACTCGTGCCCGGCTTTGCCTGGACGCGCCGCGACGTGGACGACCCGCTGTTCCCGCGCCGCGGCAACATCATCACCACCCAGATCGGCGCTGCGGTGAAGGGCGTGCTGACGGACCAATCGTTCGTGCGTTCGTACAGCCGTATCCGCCAGTTCGTGCCGGTTGGGCAGCGCGACATCTTCGTCGCGCGCGGTGAGTTGGGCGCGGTCATCACTTCCGGTTCGGGCGATGGCGTACCGGCCACGCTGCGCTTTCGCACGGGCGGCACGCAGTCGGTGCGCGGCTACGATTTCCAGAGCATCGGTAACGACGTCAACGGCAGCACGCTGCCGACCAAGTTCCTCGTGACAGGCGGGTTGGAGTATCAACGCTGGTTCCTGCCGCAATGGGGCGCCGCCGTGTTTTGGGATACCGGCACCGCCACCGACAATTGGTCGGAGCGCCGCTGGTTCAACGGCGTGGGCGTCGGCGTGCGCTGGAAGAGCCCGGTCGGGCCGATCCAGCTTGATATGGCCTATGGCATCCAACAGAAGCAGTTCCGGCCGAGCGTGTCGTTGGGCATCGCGTTTTGAAGGCCGGTATGAGCAGTAAGCAGAGGCTCCGCGTAGCGGAGATGCGCACGGCCGCGAATGCCGCCAGCCGCCGACACTGCGGAGGCAAATTGACCGATTGCCGTCTGGAGGCGGCGACATGACCGATTCGCAAACGCCTGACGCCAGCCCGCCCGAAGCACCGCGCCCCGAGCATCCCAAGCGAGGCTGGGGCCGTCGCACGCTGCGGTGGTTCGGTGGCTTCATCGCCGTGGTCCTGGTGATCGTGCTGGCGCTGGCCGGCTGGCTGGTCTGGGCGATGCATTCGCAGTCGGGTACGGCGCAGTTGTGGTCGCTTGCCACGCGCTTTGGCCACGCGTATGTGTCCGGCAAGCTGGAGGGCGGCACGCTGCGCGAAGGCCTGTCGCTGCGGGATCTGCATGTGCGCGCCGGCAGCACGGAAGTGCGTATCGACCACGTGGAAGGCCGCTGGGCGATCACGCGCGGCCCGTGGCATGCGCACTTCGCGTATCTCCGTGCCGGCAATGTCGACGTGATCCTGCATCCGGCACCGCCATCGCCGCCGAGCGGCCCGCCCGATTCACTGGTGCTGCCGCTGGCGCTGGATGTTGACCGCCTCACCGTCGATCGTCTTGCCGTCCGGCAGGGCACGTCGACCACCGAACTGAAGTCGATTGCCGGCAGCCTGCACACCGACGGCACGCATCACAACGTGCTGCTTGATGGCATGGAAACGCAGGCCGGCAAGCTGGCCGCCACCTTGCGCATGACCGGCACGCGGCCCTATCCGCTCACCGGCGCCGCGACGCTCGCCACGCAATTCGAGGCGAATGGGCAGAAGCAGGACGCATCGGTGTCGGCGCAACTGTCGGGCTCGCTTGAGGCGCTGCATATCGACGCGACCGGCACCGGTGCCAAGCTGACCGCGCAAGCGCTGATTGACGCCACGCCGTTCGGCGCGTTGCCGCTGTCGCGCGCCGTGATATCGGCGGAGCACGTGAATCCGCGTGCGTTTGCGCCGGGTGCGCCGGAAGCGTCGCTGTTGATCCACGCCGATCTGCGCCCCGACGAGAAGGCCAAGACGCTGACGGTGTCCGGCCCCATCCAGATCGACAACGCGCAGGCCGGTACGCTCGACAAGCAGAAGCTGCCGCTGCAATCGCTGCGCGCGCAGGTGCGGCTGAACGAAAACGATCAGCAACTCACCGGATTGGATGTGCGCTTGCTGGGCGGTGCCATGCTCACGGGCGGCGCCGATGTGCAGAAGGGCCACGGCACGCTGCGCGTCGATGTGCGCCAGCTTGACCTGCAGGCGCTGCACGCATCGCTGGAGAAAACGAAGCTTGCCGGCCCCATCACCGTCGATTTTGCGGGCGGTACGCAGCATGTGGCGCTCGATCTGGCCGGCGGTGACATGCGTGCGCAGGCCAAGGCGGTGCTCGATGCGGCGCAGGTGGCCGTGGAGCGCGCGCAGGTGTCGCTTGGCCGTTCGCGGTTGACGCTGGCGGGCACGCTCAAGCACGACGATGCGCAGTCGTTCGCCTTCAAGGGCAACCTGGCGGAGTTCGATCCGTCGCGGCTGGCGAAGGTGGCCAAGGGCCGCATCAATGCCGAGTTTGATGCGCGCGGCACGCTGGGTGGGCCGACGGGTGAGCCGATCACTGCTGCCATCAAATTTGCCGTGCGCGACAGTGACTACGCCGGCTTGCCGATGACCGGCGACGGCAACGTCCATCTGCGCAAGGTTGATGAGTTGATGCGCCTGCTGCCCAGCGATGCGAAGCTCGACGTGGCTGGCAACAAAGCCAGCCTGCGCGGTAGCTTTGGCGGGGCAGGCGACCGCATGCATGTCGAAGTCGACGCGCCGCAGCTTGCGCGTTTGCAGCTTGGCGTGAGCGGCGCACTGGCCTTGTCGGGCGATGTGTCCGGCACGATCAAGCGGCCACAGGTCGATGCCACGTTCCGCGCCAACCAACTTGCCTATCAAGGCAACAAGATCGACACCGCCCATGGCCGTGCGCAGATCCGCGACGGGATCGACGGGCCATTGCTGTTCGAGCTGACCGCACAGCGCGTGACGGGCCCGAGCCTGTCGTTGCGCGAGGTGCACGCCACGCTGGACGGCACGCGCCGCGCCCATCGCTTCCGCGCGGATGCTGACGGCGCCGTGCGCAACCAGCCGTTCAAGTTTGCGCTGGCGGGGGATGGCGCGCTGACTCCGGCCAAGGATGGCGACGGATGGGATGGCACGATCTCCACGTTGTCGGCGCAGGGCGCGCCCAACCTGCAGCTCACGGCGCCGGTGCGCCTGTCGGTCGCACCGGGCCGCCTCATGATGGGCCGCGCAGACCTGACGCTGGATCAGACGCCCATCCATATCGAGCGCGTTGAATCCGCTCAGGGCCATGTGCGCAGCGCTGGCCGCGTTGACGGCTTGCAGATCGCACGTGTGTTGGAGCTGCTGCGCACCTGGACGGGCCAGGCACCGCCGGTACGCACGGATCTCGTCGTCGATGGCCAATGGGATCTGGACCTCGGCAGCACGGCCACCGGCACTGCGCGCATCGCCCGCCGCAGCGGCGATCTGTCGATCAACGCCGGCCGCGGTTTCACGCCGCTGGGCCTGACCGAAGCGACCGTGGACGCGCGCGGCGAAGGCATGCGCCTCGGGCTGCGCGGCAACGTGCAATCCACGCGTGTCGGCAATCTCTACCTCGATGCCGGTGTCGGGCTCGTGCGTGATCCGGGGCCGGGCGCATTGGCGCTGATGGCACCCACCTCGCCGCTGTCCGGCGGTTTGACGATCAGCCTCCCGCACCTCAAGGGCATTGGCGATTTGCTTGGGCCTGACATCGCAACGGACGGCCAGCTGGCGGCCAGCCTGACGTTTGCCGGTACGGTGGGCGCGCCCAAGGTGAGCGGCTTCCTGACCGGACAGGACGTCGAGGTGGCGCTGTACGACCAGGGCATCCGCCTGACCAAGGGCGTGGTGCGCGTGGCGCTCGACCAAAACGTGGTCGACCTGCAGGAGGTGGTGTTCCACGGCGGCGACGGCACCGTGCGGGCACAGGGCCGCGTGCAGCTCGGCGAGGCCAACCCGAACCTTGCCGGCTCCATCGTGGCCGACAAGCTGCAGCTCTTTGCCGATCCGGACCGCACGCTGGTGCTCTCCGGCCAGGCGCGCATCGCCAACGACAACGACCGCGTGGCCATCACCGGCCAGTTCAGGGTCGACCGCGGCTTGTTCGATTTGCCGAAGGACGGCGCACCGGCGCTGGGCGACGACGTGGTCATCGTGCGTCGCGCCGATGCCGCCCGCAACCAGGCCGAACGCGGCGTCAAACGTGAAGAGAAACCGGCCGGCCGCTTCAGTCCGGTGCTCGATGTCGACGTTGATTTTGGTGACAACTTCCGCTTCAAGGGTGCCGGTGCAGACCTCTCGCTCGGCGGCCAGATGCACGTGCACAGCGAACCGCTGGTGCCCCTGCGCGGCACCGGCACAATCTACGTGCGCCAGGGCAGCACGTATGAAGCGTTCGGCCGCAAGCTGGCCATCGAGCAGGGCGTGCTGAATTTTGTCGGCCCGATCAACAACCCATCGTTCAACATCACCGCCATGCGGCGCAACCAGGAAGTCGAGGCCGGCGTGCAGGTCACAGGTACCGTGCGCCAGCCGCGCGTGAAGCTCGTCTCCGAGCCGAATGTGCCCGACGAAGACAAGCTCTCGTGGCTGATGTTCGGCTACAGCGCATCGAACGCTGGCCTGGGCCAGCAGCAGGCGATGTCCGGCGCGGCGCTTGGCCTGCTGGGCAACGTGGCCGGCAAGAACGTGGCGCGGCGCATCGGGCTCGACGAGTTCTCCATCGGGCCGTCCACCGCGGGCCTGACTGATCCGCAGGTGGTGAGCCTGGGCAAGGCGATCTCGGAGCGCATCACGGTCGGCTACGAACAGAGTCTGTCGACGGCCGATTCCATCGTCAAACTGACGTGGCAGTTCTCACGGCGGTGGTCGGTGGTGGCGCGCGGTGGCACGATCAACGGCGCGTCGGTGCTGTTCAACAAGCGGTGGTAATCGGGCAATCCGGCTGCCAGAATGTGACGGATACACGTTTGAACGGGAGGTTCCATGCCGCATCGTCAACTGGCACAAATGGGGGTCACCATGGGGATTCTGGCGTCGTTGCTGGGGCTGTTCGGCTGCGATCAGCAGAAGGTTGACCAAGCCGTCGATCGCGTGGGCGATGCCGCCAAACGGGCGTGGCAATCGGCCAAGCCCGACAACCTGTTGTTCAAGGACATCGTCCCCGGACAATCCACCGAGGCCGATGTGAAGGCCACCGCAGGTCAGCCAGAGATGATCTGGGAGAACGAAGGCGGCACGCGGCAGCTGGAGTATCCGCGCGGGCCGGAAGGGACTTCAACCTGGATGGTGACGATCGGGCCCGACGGGCACGTGCAGAAGATCGATCAGGTACTGACGGCAGAGAACTTTGGACGCGTGCGGGTAGGGCAGAGCAAGGACGACGTCCGCCGGATGCTCGGCAAGCCGGGGAAGGTTGAGGCGTTTCGGTTGAAGCAGGAAGAAGTTTGGGGTTACCGGTGGATGGAAAGCCCGACTGAGAAGGCGTTCTTCAATGTGCACTTTGGGCCGGATGGGAAGGTGACTACGACCTCCCGTAGCGACAATCGCCTGAACGGAGCGTAAGGCTGATTGCTGTGGTACATCCCTGGTTTCAGCCGCGGCGCAGATGAAACCGGGGATGGACCAACAGCACCAATCACAAATCAGTCCGCAACTTCCAAAGCTCCGGAAACAACACCACATCCAGCATCTTGCGCAGATAGCCCACACCTTCGGTGCCGCCCGTGCCGCGCTTGAAGCCGATCACGCGTTCCACCGTAGTCACATGACGGAAGCGCCATTGGCGGAACGCATCTTCCAGGTCGACGAACTTCTCGGCGAGTTCGTATAGCTCCCAGTGGTGCGTCGGGTCGCGGTAGACCTCCAGCCAGGCGGCTTCCACCGAGGCGTTATAGGTGACCGGACGCGACCAGTCCCGCTCGACGCAATCCGCGTCAAACGCAAAACCGTGGCGCGCCATGTAGCGCACCGCTTCGTCGTACAGCGACGGCGTCTGCAGCGCAGACTTCACCTGCTCGTAGTGCTCAGGCCGATGCGCGTGCGGCTTGAGCATCGCCGCGTTCTTGTTGCCGAGGATGAATTCGATCTCGCGGTACTGATACGACTGAAAGCCCGACGATTGCCCCAGGTGCGGGCGCATGGCCGAGTACTCGGGTGGCGTCATCGTGGCGAGCACGTTCCACGCCTGTACAAGCTGATCCATGATGCGCGACACGCGCGCCAGCATTTTGAACGCGGGCGGCAGGTTGTCGTTGCGCACGCAGTCACGCGCGGCACGCAGCTCGTGCAGCATCAGCTTCATCCACAGTTCGGTGGTCTGGTGCTGCACGATGAAGAGCATCTCGTTGTGATCCGGTGAGCGCGGGTGCTGCGCGTTCAGGATCTGATCGAGCGCGAGGTAGTCGCCATAGCTCATCGATTTCGAGAAATCCAACTGCGCGTCGTGCCAGCTTTCACTCTGGCTGCCGTGCATGGGGCAGCCCGATGCTGCGGGTTTGATCGGTTCAATGGGGTTCGACATCTCAGGTCACCAGCGTACGTTCGTTGAATTGGGCCGATTGCCACGCACCGGTTTCCAGCACGTCGCGCAGGATTTCCACGGCATCCCATACATCGGCAAAGCTTGTGTACAGCGGCGTGAAACCGAAGCGCATGATCTGCGGCTCGCGGTAGTCGCCGATCACGCCACGCGCGATCAGCGCCTGCATCACGGCATAGCCGTTCGGGTGTTCGTAGCTGACGTGGCTGCCGCGCACAGCGTGATCGCGCGGCGTGGCGAGCGTGAGCGGGAATCCCGCGCAGCGCGTTTCCACCAGCGTGATGAAGAGGTCGGTCAGTGCGAGGGATTTGGTGCGCAGCGCGGCCATCGACGTCTGCGCAAAGATGTCGAGCCCGCATTCCACCATCGCCATCGATGTGATCGGCTGCGTGCCGCAGAGGAAGCGGCCGATGCCGGAACCGGCGTCGTAGCGCGACTCCATGGCGAATGGGCGCGCGTGGCCCCACCAGCCCGACAGCGGCTGCCAGAAGCGCTCGCGCAGCGCTGGCGCCACCCACACGAAGGCCGGCGAACCGGGGCCGCCATTCAGGTATTTGTATGTGCAGCCGATGGCGTAATCCGCGCCGCCTGCGTGCAGGTCCACCGGCACGGCGCCGGCCGAGTGCGCCAGATCCCAGATCGCCAGCGCGCCATGCTTGTGCGCGAGTGCCGAGACGGTGGCCATGTCGTACATGTACCCGCTCTTGTAGTTCACGTGCGTGAGCATGGTGACGGCTACGTCGTCGCCCAGCGCGTTTTCCAGCTCGTCTGGCGAATCGATCAGGCGCAGCTTGTAGCCGTCGCGCAGCAAGTCGGCCAGCCCTTCGGCGATGTACAGGTCGGTCGGAAAATTGTGCGTTTCCGAGACGATGATTTTGCGATTCGGCGCGTCTTCACGCTGCACGCGAATCGCGGCAGCCAGCACCTTGAATAGGTTGATCGACGTCGTGTCGGTGACGACGACTTCGCCTTCGCGCGCACCAATCAGCGGGGCGAGCTTGTTGCCCAGGCGGCGCGGCAGTTCAAACCAGCCGGCCTGGTTCCAACTGCGGATCAGGCCGTCGCCCCATTCGTTGGCGACGACTTCCTGCGCGCGGGCGAGCGCGGCTTTCGGGCGGGCGCCGAGCGAGTTGCCATCCAGGTAGATCACGCCGTCAGGCAGCGCAAAGGCATTGCGCAGCGGGGCGATCGGGTCGGCTGCGTCGCGTTCGAGGCAGGCGTTACGGGTGATGGTCATGTGAATAAGGGGGCGAAAAAGCGGTTGGGGGTTCTGTCGTTGTATTGATCAGGGCAGACTGCGCAGCACGGCGCGCACCGGGCTCGCATCGAGCGTGGCGAACTTGAGCGGCAGGGCGATCAGTTCGTAGTCGCCGGCGGGCACGTCGTCGAGCACGAGGCCTTCAAGGATGGCGAGCCCGTGTTTGCCGACGGCGTGATGCGCGTCCATGGTCTTGGAGGTCTGCGGATCGAGCGAGGCGGTGTCGACACCGATCAGGCGTACGCCGTGCGCGGCTAGCAGCGCAATGGTTTCGGGCGCGATGGCGGCGAAGTGGTCGTCCCACGCGGTCTGCGGCATCTGTGCGTACGTGCGCAGCAGTATGCGCGGCGGGGTGTCAGTCAATGCCTCGCGTACGTGTTCAGGCTCGACGCGCGCGACGCCCACGCAATGGATGACGCGGCAGGGCCCCAGGTAAGCATCCAGCGGTACCTCGCCAATCGCCGCGCCGTCTGCACGGTAGTGCAGCGGCGCATCGGCGTGCGCGCCCGTGTGCGGCGACAGTGTGATGCGCCCAACGTTGACTGGGCAGTCACCTTCTAGCTTCCACGCAATTTCCTGCGAAAACGGCGTGTCGCCGGGCCAGGTGGGGGTGGCGGGGGAAAGGGCGGGGCTGATGTCCCACAAAGTGCGTTCCAAGGCGGCTCCGAGCGAAAAACGCGGCTGAAAATACGTGAGTCCGTGCCGGAATGATAGGGAAATCCGTGCGCAATGGGTTTGCATATTCGTGCGTGAAATTTTATGAAATTCGCATAAAATTCAATGCATCAAAGAAATCACGCAAAGAACCACGACAAATGCAACTCGATACCACCGATCTGCGCATTCTCCAGGTCTTGCAGGAAGACGGCCGCATCAGCAACCAGGACTTGGCCGAGCGCGTAGCGTTGTCACCGTCGGCGTGCCTGCGGCGCGTGCGGATGCTGGAAGAGGGCGGCGCCATCACCGGATACCGGGCGCAACTGGGCCGGGCGGCGCTGGGGCTGGAACTGGAGGCCATTGTGCAGGTGTCAATGCGGCAAGACGTGACGGGCTGGCACGAGACCTTCATGGCCGCCGTGCAGAGCTGGCCCGAGATCGTGGCCGCTTACATCATCACCGGGGATTGCAACTACATCCTGCGCGTGCAGGCGCCCAACCTGCAGCACTACTCGGAGTTCATCATCGAGCGGCTGTATAAGACGCCGGGCGTGATGGACATCCGTTCCAACATCGTCCTGCGCACCATCAAGGACCGCGATGGCGGCCTGGCGTTGCTCATGGAAGCACGCGGCGTTCGCCCGCTGGAAGGCACCGCGACGGACAAGCGGGGCAAAGCGAGTCAGCGCCGCACTTTCTGACGGGGATCAATCCCCTACGGGCGGCATGCGCGGATAGTGGCCCTGTGTTGTTGACCGGAGCGGGCCATGGCCAAGAAATTTCCGCTGCATCCAGTGCACCCCGAGCGCATCTGCTGGGGCTGCGACAAGTATTGCTCCACCGATGCATTGGGCTGCGGCAACGGCTCGGGCCGCACCCAGCACCCGGCCGAACTGCTCGGCGACGACTGGTATGAATTCGGGGATTGGGGGATCGATGCGGAAGCGCCGCAGAAGGCGGCCACGTCCGCATGATGTGGCGGGCTACTTGCCGATGTGTGTGAGCGAAGAGAACGCACCGCGATGGAACACCAGGGGTGCGCCATCGGGGTCGATCACGCCACAGCGCTCGACTTCGCCAACGAAGATGACGTGGTCGCCTTCGTCGTAGCGGCTGCGGTTATGGCACTCGAACCACGCCAATGATTGCGCGAGAATCGGCAAGCCGGTCGGGCTCAGGCGGTAGTCGATGTTGGCGAAACGATCGCCCTTGAGCGTGGCAAATCGCTTGCATAGGTCCAACTGCTCAGCCGCGAGGATATTGATCACGTAGTGCGAGCCCGCGTGGAACAGCGGGAATGAGTTCGCCTGCATGCCCAGGCTCCACAGCACCAGCGGCGGGTCCAGCGACACCGAATTGAACGAGCTGGCCGTCACCCCAACGAACGCCGGGGTGCCCGGCGCGCCTTCCGAGCGCGTGGTGACCACCGTCACGCCAGTGGCAAACTGGGACAGGGCATGCCGGAAATGCGCGGCATCGAAATCGGGCGGGTTGGCGCTACCGTGCGCCGACGGCTTGCGCGCGGAAGGTTCCCTGTCGCGCGCGTCCCTGGGAATGGCTCCGTGATGGTCCATGCAAACTACCAAAAGTAATGCTCAATTGTAACGGACGGCCGATTGTCCGGTTTGGACGTAGGGCTTTGCGTGATTCGGCGGACACGTGTCAGGATTTGCACCCTTGGCCGACCAATGCCAACCCGATCCACTTTGCAGGAGAGCCCGAATGACTGAACAACGCACCCTCGAAACCGCTGTCCTGGGCGGAGGCTGCTTCTGGTGCCTGGAAGCCGTGTTCCAGCAGGTGCAAGGCGTGTGCAGCGTGGTGTCCGGATACGAAGGCGGCCATGTTGACCGTCCCAGCTATCGCGCCGTCTGCAATGGCGACACCGGCCACGCCGAAGTCGTGCAGGTGGAATTTGACCCCGCCGTGATCCCGTACCGCGAGATCCTCGACATCTTCTTCGCCATTCATGATCCGACCACGCCGGATCGGCAGGGCAACGATGTTGGGCCGCAGTACCGCTCCGCCATTTTTGCGCAAACACCCGAGCAGCTGGCGACGGCGCGCGCGGCCATTGTTGAACTTGGCGCCAGCGACATCTTCGACGCGCCTATCGTGACCGAACTGGTGGACGCCGCTGACGGCAAGGTGGCCTTCTGGCGCGCAGAAGACGAGCACCAGAACTACTTCCGCGACCACCCGGCGCAGGGTTACTGCGCGTTCGTCATCTCGCCCAAGGTGGCGAAGTTCCGCAAGCAGTTCGCGCACCGCTTGCAGGGCTGAGGAAGAACGTCGGGGTTATGCCGCGTCTGCCGGCAGGCGCGCGGCAATGGCCTCGGCCAGCTTGATGCACGACAGCGGGGACGACCCTTCCGCCTTGTTGCTCACCAGAATCGTTACCTTGCGCCCGGCCGCCAGTGCAGCCACCGCCATGTCGGCCAGCGTCTCGCGCGAGAACGGGTCTTCATCGACGAGCTTATTGAACGGCTTGTACGCCGCTTCGGCCTGCGCGTAGCGGTAGCGGCTGTTCAGGTTCCAGCGCACCACCAGCGGGCCGCCCGCACCTTCATCCAGCAGGGCAACTGCAGCGGCTTGCCGGTCCGCCGCCGGCATCCGCTCATGCAGACCAACGCAATAGCGCACGCCTGCCGCGCGCAGCATCTTGATGAAGCGTGGTGTGAGCAGTGTGGCGTCGCGCAACTCCACCGCATAGACCGCATCCGGATTGAGCTGCGGATCGAGCGGCGGCAGCGCGGTCAGAAACGCTTCGAGTCGCTCCACAAAAGCGGTGGCATCTTCGGCCAACGCGCCCAGCGGAGAAAGCTGAAACACCAGTGGCCCGCACCGCATGCCAAGCCCGCGTGTGGCCGGCTCGACAAAATCCCGCACCGCAAATTCAGCGTTCAGGAAGGCGGGATTGGCCATGCGGCCACGGCCGTCCGATTCGCGAATCCACGCGTCGCACACGGCAGACGTTGCCTTGACAGCAAAGCGGAAATCTTCCGGCACGCTGGCCGCGTAGGCTACATAGTCCGCCAGCGGAATCGGTGAATAGAAACCGCGATCGATGCTGACCGTGCGCAGCAGCGGGTGTTTGGCGTACGCCGCCAAGCCTTTGCGCGCGAGCATTGAGTCGGAATACTCGCCCGCGTAGACCAGCCCATCCCACCCCGGATACGACCACGACGACGTGCCGATGCGTAACCCATGCAGCCCACGCAGCAGGCGCTGCGCGAGCGCCGTCACCTCGGGCGAAACCGTGGCCGGCTGCACGCCCTGGCGGGCCGGGGAACGCTTGGGTTTGGAGGGCTCGGCCGCCGCGGTGTCGCTGGGAGCGGGCGGCGCGCCGAACAGATCGTCGATGGGGGCGCTTGCGGTCAACGGGTTACGCGTAGATATAGCGGCGCGACCACGGAATCGACGTCGCCGACTTGCCGGCCTTCTGCAGGACGGTCTGGAAGATCGAGATCTCGTCAGCGTCGAAGGCGTGTGCACAACCGGCCAGGTACACGCGCCAGATGCGGTACTTCTTCTCGCCCACCATCGCGCGGATGGTCTCGCCGTTGGTCTCGAAGCGCTCGGCCCAGTGCTCAAGCGTGCGCGCATAGTGGCGGCGCAGGCTTTCAACGTCAAGCGCTTCCAGGCCGCCGTCCTGCGCGGCAGAGAGCGCCAGCGAGATATGCGGCAGTTCACCTTGTGGGAAGACGTAGCGATCAATGAAGTCGCCGCCACCCATGGAGGCCTCGCCGCCGTCCGGATCGGTGGAGGTGATGCCGTGGTTCATGGCGACGCCGCCGTCGGCCAGCAGGTCATGTATGCGGCGGAAATAGCCCGGCAGGTTCTTGCGCCCAACGTGCTCAAACATCCCGACGCTGGTGATGCGATCAAACTGGCCGCTGAGTTTTCCATCCACGTCTCGGTAGTCCTGGATGCGGATTTCGATCTGGTCTTGCAAGCCGGCGGCGCGCACGCGTTCGGTGGCGAGGTCGTACTGGTTCTGCGACAGCGTCACGCCCAGACAGCGCGCACCATACTTCTGCGCGGCACGCAACACCAGCGCGCCCCAGCCGCAGCCGATATCGAGCAGCGTCTGCCCGGGTTGCAGGCGGATCTTCGTGAGGATGTGATCGATCTTCTTGATCTGCGCTTCGTCGATCGTTTCGTCGCCGTTCTCAAAGTAAGCGCACGAGTAGACCATGTTCTGGTCCAGCCACAGCTTGTAGAAGTCGTTGGAAACGTCGTAGTGGTACTGGATCGATTCCTTGTCGCCTTCCTTGGTGTGGGCAAAGTGGCGCACCACGCGGGCCAGTGCGTTACCGCTGGTGGTGGCGGCCGAAGTGGCCAGGCCGTAGGCGACGTTGATGATGTCGGCCAGCTTGCCGTCCAGGTCGATCTTTCCCTGGACATACGCCTCGCCGAGATTGTTGAGCGTGGGCGCGAGCAGCAGCGGCAGAGCGCTGGCTTCGCGCACGGTAAGCGTGACGCGCGGTTGCTCGAAACGGCCCAGTTCGTACTGGTCGCCGTTCCATAGGCGCAGGCGGATCGGGAGGTTGGAGGACTCGCGGATGTCCTTGATCCAGTGCTCGAGCTTGCGGTCAATCGCCTGGTGGAAAAGCATGTCGACGCCTCCCTGATGTGCAGATGTTCGGGACGGCCATCGGATTGCGGCCCGAACGGATCACATTAGCTTACGACAAACTTTCCCATTGTGCTGTGCGGGTCTTATGGGCGCCGAGGGGGCCGTTTCCCTAGCAATAGCAAGCGCCGTGCCGGTATGACGCAATGCGCAATAACGTATTGCGCATCTGCCCTCCGGCTATGGGGCGAGGCGAACGATCGTCCAGTTGCCGTCGGCCTGTTTGCGGTACTCCAGCCGATCATGCAGGCGCGACGGGCGGCCTTGCCAGAACTCCAGCCGCTCCGGCAGCAGACGATAGCCGCCCCAGTGCGGCGGGCGCGGTGGGGCGTCGCCAAAGCGCTGGCTGTACTCGGCTTCACGGGCTTCCAGCGTGGCGCGGTCGGCCACCTCGCTGCTTTGCTCCGAGGCCCAGGCGCCCAGGCGCGAACCCAGCGGGCGCGACTGGTAGTAGGCGTCGCTTTCGGCGGCGCT
Organism: uncultured Ralstonia sp.; assembly: GCA_963512445.1. GTDB lineage: Bacteria > Pseudomonadota > Gammaproteobacteria > Burkholderiales > Burkholderiaceae > Ralstonia. The sequence goes on along the minus strand of CAUPMS010000036.1, from coordinate 34,221 downwards.
CACCTTTTCGACGATGCCCTGGATGCGCACTTGCCGTTCCAGCCCGATCCAATGGAACAGCAGCGCAGCGTGCGGATTGGCGGCCAGTTCCTCGCCCTTGTGGCTGGCGTAGTTCGTGAAGAAGGTGAAGCCGCGTTCGTCCAGGTTCTTGAGCAGGACGATGCGGGCCGAGGGTTGGCCCTGCGGGTCCACAGTGGCCAGCGTCATGGCGTTGACTTCGGCCACCTCGGCTTTCAGGGCCTCGTCGAACCAACGGCGGAACTGGCGCAGGGGGTTGGCATCGACGTCGACGATGTCGAGCGAGGCACGGGCGTAATCGGTGCGGATATCGGCAATGGAAGTCATATGCGTGGCGGATGCGTGGTAGGCGACATGCGGCGAACCGGCCGAGTATAGACAAACACCGCCAGCAGGCCTTTGCTTGTACGCAAGGGCTGGCACGGTTTGCGCTTGGGGGCAGGTGCTGGCGATCTGTCCCGCGCCGCCTATATTGGCTAGTCAGGGCGTCAGGCTGGCGGCGCCTGCCAATCTTGGCCCCCGCGCCCCCACAAAAATTTCAACAGGATGTCGAAATGGCCCCCCGTTCCCATTCTCCTGACACCCCTGCCGGCCTGACGCGCCGCCAGTGGCTGCAGGGCGCGCTGGCGGTGGCTGCGGCCGGGCTGGCGGGCTCGCAGGTGCTGCGCGCGGTGGCGCAGGCGCCCGGTGAATCGCTGGATGCATTCATGGCGTTGTCACAGGCGCTGACGGCGCGGCCGGCGCTGGATCGCGCTGTTGGCACGCGGTTGCTGGCAGCGCTGGGCAAATCCAGTGCGGACTTTGCCGCGCAGTTGCGGCCGCTGGCGCAGGCGCTGGCGGCGGGCTCGCTCTCCGATGCGCAACAGAAGACGGCGCTGCAGATCCTGGAGGCGTGGTACCTGGGCGTGGTTGACGGCAACGTTGTTACGTACGAGCAGGCGCTGATGTACAGCGTGGTGTCCGACACGCTGGTCATTCGCACGTACTGCCCCAACCAGCCCGGCTTCTGGGCCGAGCCCCCTGTCGAGAGGCAAGCCTGATGGCGGATACCCAACAAGCCGATATCGTGGTGGTGGGCTCCGGCGTGGCTGGGGCGCTGGTGGCGTACGAGCTGGCGCGTGCGGGCAAGTCGGTGCTGATGCTCGAAGCCGGGCCGCGCCTGCCGCGCTGGGAGATCGTCGAGCGCTTCCGCAACCAGGCCGACAAGATGGATTTCATGGCGCCGTATCCGTCTACGCCGTGGGCGCCGCATCCGGAATACGGCCCACCCAACAATTACCTGATCCTCAAGGGCGAACATCAATTCAATTCGCAGTACATCCGCGCGGTGGGTGGCACGACGTGGCACTGGGCAGCATCCGCTTGGCGCTTCATGCCGAACGATTTCAAGCTGCGCAGCGTGTACGGCATCGCGCGGGATTGGCCGCTCCAGTACCAGGATCTGGAGCGCTATTACGGCCTGGCAGAAGAGGCGCTTGGCGTGTGGGGGCCCAACGACGAAGAGCTTGGCTCCCCACGCAGCCAGCCGTATCCGATGGCGCCGCTGCCGCTGTCCTTCAGCGAACGCACGATCAAGGCAGCGCTCAATGCGCACGACGCGAGCTTTCACGTGGTGACCGAACCGGTGGCGCGCAACAGCCGCCCGTACGATGGCCGCCCGACCTGCTGCGGCAACAACAACTGCATGCCGATCTGCCCGATCGGTGCGATGTACAACGGCATCTTCCATGTGGAGAAAGCCGAGCAGGCCGGCGCGCGGCTGATTGAAAACGCCGTGGTCTTCAAGCTGGAAGTCGGCCCCAACAAGCGCATTGTGGCTGCGCGCTACAAGGACTCGAAAGGCGTCGAGCACCGCGTGGAAGGCAAGTGGTTCGTGCTCGCCGCCAACGGTATCGAAACGCCCAAGCTGATGCTGATGTCGACCAGCCAGGACCATCCCAAGGGCGTGGGCAACAGCTCCGACATGGTCGGCCGCAACCTGATGGACCACCCCGGCACCGGCGTGAGTTTCTATGCCGACCGCAAGCTGTGGCCGGGGCGTGGGCCGCAGGAAATGACCTCGCTGATCGGCTTTCGCGATGGGCCGTTCCGCGCCACGCAGTCGGGCAAGAAGCTGCACCTGTCGAACATGTCGCGCATCGAGCAGGAGACCCAGCGCATCTTCAAGGAAGGCAAGCTCATCAAGCCCGCCGAACTGGACGCGCGCATTCGTGATCAGGCCGCGCGCTATGTGCAGTTCGACAGCTTTCACGAGATTCTGCCGCTGCCCGAGAACCGCATCGTGCCGAGCGCGACGCAGGTCGATGCCATCGGCATCCCGCGCCCGGAGATCACGTATCACATCGATGACTACGTCAAACGCAGCGCGGTGCACACACGCGAGGTCTACGCCACGGCAGCCAAGGTGATGGGCGGCACCAATGTTGAATTCCACGACGACTTTGCGCCCAACAACCACATCACCGGTGCGACCATCATGGGCGCGGATGCAAAGGACTCTGTGGTCGACAAGGACTGCCGCACGTTCGACCACCCGAACCTGTTCATCAGCAGCAGTTCCACCATGCCGGCGGTGGGTACCGTCAACGTGACGCTGACCATCGCGGCGCTTGCCCTGCGCATTGCAGATCAACTGAAGAAGGAGGCGTGACATGCGAACGATCGCTTCGTTCTCTTTGCTGGTGCTCTCGGGCCTGGTGGCCAACGCATGGGCCAAGGACACGCCGGCCGATGCCGCGCAGATCAAGCGCGGCGAATATCTTGCCATTGCCGCTGATTGCGCGGCCTGCCACACGGCGCGGGGCGGCAAGCCATTCGCTGGCGGCTTGCCGATGCAGATCCCGATGCTGGGCACGATCTACAGCAGCAACATCACGCCCGATGAGAAGACCGGTATCGGCAAATGGAGCTACGAAGACTTCGAACGCGCCGTGCGCAAGGGTGTGGATGACGATGGCGACAACCTGTATCCGGCCATGCCGTATCCGTCGTTCGCGAAGATCAACGATGCGGACATGCGTGACCTCTATGCGTACTTCCGCAACGGCGTAACGGCCGTGCAGAACGATCCGCCACCGAGCACGATCCGCTGGCCGCTGAACATGCGCTGGCCGCTCAAGCTGTGGAACCTCTTGTTCCTCAAGAGTGAGCCGTACGTCCCCCAGGGCGACAAATCGCCGAGGTGGAATCGGGGCGCGTATCTCACGCAGGGCCTCGCGCACTGCGGCACATGCCACACGCCGCGCGGCTTCGCCATGCAGGAGAAGGCGATGGACGAGCGCGGCAGCGGCTACCTGTCGGGTTCCACGCTGGCGGGCTGGACGGCGTTCAATATCACCTCGGACCCGATCGGCGGCATCGGCGCCTGGAAACTCCAACAACTCGTGCAGTATCTGCGCACCGGCAGCCTGCCCGGCGTGGCGCAAGCCGCGGGGCCGATGGGCGAGGCCGTGGAACACAGCTTCTCGCGCATGACGCTACGGGACGTCCAGTCCATCGCCGAATACCTGCGCACCGTGCCGGCCGTGAGCAACAACCTTCAGCGCGCGCGGCAGGACTGGGGCAAGCCCGCCACCGATGTGACCGCGCTGCGCGGCAAGCCCATCGAAACCACCATCGACGCCGCGCGCCTGTACCTTGGCAACTGCGCTACGTGCCACCAGGCTGACGGACGCGGCACGCCCGATGGTTACTACCCGCCGCTGCTGCACAACTCGGCGGTTGGCTCGCGGGATACGACCAACCTTGTGCAGGTGATTCTGTTCGGTATCGAGCGCAAGGCGGGCGACAAGCACATCGGCATGCCGGCGTTTGGGCGTCAGTTGTCCGACGAACAGCTCGCGGCACTCACCAACTACGTCACGCGGCAGTTTGGTGATCCGGCTACGCTGCCGATGACAGCGGAAACCATCGCAAAGCGGCGTTCGGCAAAGTAGTGCCACCAGCGTCGGCGGCAGCGGCAGATCAGCCGCCAGTCGTCAGCGGGTCGCGTGCGGCCGGCGTTGCGGGGCGTGCTGAGGGGTGTGCAGGCGTTGCCGCCTTGCCCGAGTCGGGCTGCGTCGATTTCAAATCGCCTTCCGGCGTACGCCCCGGTTTCTTACTGTGATACGTCTTGCCCGGCGGCGGCGCGGTCGGGCGTTGGCGTACATCCGCGAGCAGTTTGCCGCAGGCGCTTTCCGGCGCGGGCTTGAGTTCCAGCACCGGCAATACTGCCGCCACCGGCGCGGCAAACGCCAGCGCTACCGCACCGCCAGCGCGCAGCGCCACCACGGCCGGGTTGACCGACACATCCGGATGCTTGTACGTGCCTTTCACATACAGCGGCGTGCGCAGTGAGAACACACGCAGCCCCTTCGAATCCGGATGGATAGTGAAGTCCAGCGCTTCCTGCTTGAAGCTCGTCGCGCCGGTCACGTCGATGACGGCATCCTGCGTATCCACCACGAACGTGCGCGCCCGCGCCAGCCCGTCGCTCACGGCAAAGTCGCCCGCCGCGCAGTTGATGGTGACCTGCTTGTCGCCGAAGAGCTTGGTGAGGATCACGTTGCCCACGTTCAGCCCCATGGCTTCGAGGATGAATTTGCTGATGGTGCCTTGCTCCACCAGGATCTTCACCTCGCCGTTGGACGCGCCGAGCAGCGTCGCCACCGAGTTGCCTGTGGCCGACAGGCGCGCGTCCCCGTTGATCTCGCCCACGCTGGCACGCACGGATTCGATCTTCGGGAACAGTTGCTTGATCTTGAAGTGCCGCGCAGCCAGTGCGGCGCGCGCCTGCATGGGCGTGGCGTGGCCGTCGAGCTGGATGTTGGAGGTGAGCGTGCCGCCCGCAACGCCAAAGTTGAGCGGGTCGAGCGTGAGCACCGCGTCCTGCAGCTTGATGTGCGTGACGAGGTGATTGATCGGCAGGTCGGCGGTGTGGACGATGCGCTCGCCGGTGAACTTCACGTTGGCATCGATGGCGTTCCAGCGGTCGGTGCGGAAAGGCTCGACCGGCAGCACCTTGTCGGCGGGTTGGCGCACGGTCTTGCTGTCGCCCGGCTCTGCGCTGGGGTCCGCCCGCTTTGCCTTGCTGGCGTTGGAGTCGGCACCGATGATTGGCGCCAGATCAGCAAACAGCAATTGATGCGAAACCAGTTCGCCCGTCAATTGCGGACGAGGCTCGCGCATCGCAAAAGTGAGCGAGCCGCCCAAATCCGAACCGCCCACGCGGCCCGTGAATTTTTCATAGCGCCACGTCGATCCTTGCTTGCGCAGTTCGCCGATGAGCCGGCCGCGTGTGTCGAACGGCGGCGTATCGGGCAGCACCACGCCCGTCAGCGGATACAACTGCGCCATGCTTGCGCCCGACAGGTGCAGGCGCAAGTCCAGCGCCGTCAGGCTGGCCGGGTTGGTGAGCGTTCCTGCAAGATCGATGCGCGTCTTGCCGACTGTGACGTCGGCCTGCAGCGGGTAGGGCCGTTGTGCATCCTGTAAGCGCAGCACGCCGCCGGCCTTGCCGCTGCCCTTGATGGCGGCGTTGTTGTAGGTGCCTTTGACCGTCCAGGCGATGCCGTAAGGCTGCTGCGGATCAGGCGCCACCGGCGTCTGTGCCGCGCTGTCGGATGCCGCCGCGCCGGAAGCGGTCGGTACCTTGGCAGGCTGGTCCGCGCTCTTGAGGGCCGTGCCGTTGGCGGCCGTGTACAGCGCCTGGTTGTCGACCGTGTCGATGGTGGCGGCCAGGTGGATGCGCTTGATGTCGTCGTCCAGCGCCAGCGAGCCCTTGCTGAACGCGATTTCGCGCAGGTCGAGTTTCCAGTCCGATGGCTTCTTGTTGTCGCCCTCGCTGCCCGCCAGGTCGAACGTCCAGTTGTTGCGGTTCTGCTTGTCGCGCTCCAGCGCAATGGCCGGCGTGTCCAGTGTCACGCTCGGAATGACGATGCGATGCGCCAGCAGCGGCAGCGCCTCCAGCACAAACGTAAGCTGATGGATGGTGGCCACGTTCGGCAGCTCGGCCCAATCCGGATTGCCCACGGTGATCTCGTTGGCAATCAATCGCGGCCATGGCACATACGCACGCCAGCTGGATTCGCCTTCGGGCTTTTTCCACGTGAGCATCAGGTCGCCATTGATCGCGAAGGGGCGACCGATGGCTTGCGAGACGCGGTCGTTCAGATAGGGCTTGGCGCGATTCCAGTCGAACGTCAGCACAAAGATGACCGCCGCTGCCACGATGACGACGGGTGTGATGACCAGTCCGAGGGCGAGTTTGCCGGATGTACGCATCGTGTTTTTGTTGGTATTGGCACAAAAATGGGACTACGCGCGTTGATATATAGTTCGGCGCAGTCCCGATTCAATTGTGTCATGAGCCAAGTAGCAATCAGCGCGCCCGCGCATCCGCCCATCCTCGATGATGAATACGCACGCCGGTTTGGCGGTGTTGCACGACTGTATGGCCCGCAGGCGCTGGAGCGTTTTGCGGCGGCGCACGTTTGCGTGATCGGCATCGGCGGCGTGGGGTCGTGGGCGGCCGAAGCGGTGGCGCGCTGTGGTGTCGGCAAGTTCACGCTGATCGACCTCGATCACATCGCCGTATCCAACACCAACCGCCAGATACACGCGCTGGGCGACGCTTATGGCATGGCCAAGGTGGACGCCATGGCCGAGCGCATCCTGCAGATCAATCCGCGTGCCGAGATCAGCCGCATTGATGATTTCGTGACCGTTGAAAACGTCGAGGCGTTGCTCGGCCATGCATTCGATTACGTGATTGACGCCATCGATGCGGTGAAGGTGAAAACGGCCATCATCGCGTTCTGCAAGCGCACCGGCAAACGCGTGGTGACGTGCGGCGCTGCAGGCGGGCAACTCGACCCAACGCGCATTCGCGTGACAGACCTCTCTCGCACGATTCAAGACCCGCTGCTGGCCAAGGTGCGCGGCAACCTGCGCCGCCAGCACGGCTTCTCGAAAAACCCGAAGTCGCGCTTCGGCATTGATGCCGTGTTCTCGGACGAGCCTTTGCGCTATCCCGAACCCGAGCAGCAGGCGTGTGCGGTTGAGCTGCCAGTCGAGTCGAGCCACGCCGGTATCGACGACCTTGCAGCGACTGGCGACATCGCTGTGGTCAACGCGCCGCCCGCGCCGCAGCCCACGCAGGGGCCGCAGGGCCTTGCATGCGCGGGCTTTGGTTCGTCCGTGTGCGTGACGGCGGTGTTCGGGATGGTGGCAGCGTCAACGGCGCTGCGGGCGATCGCCGACGTCTGACGCAGCGCAGTGCTTCAACGCCTCGGCGCTTCGGCGCGTCAACGCGGGATGACCTGATCCAGCTTCTCGCGGATGGTGTCGGCATACACGCCTGACCATCCGTCGCGCGGCTGGCTATCGGCAAAGACCACAAAGCCCGGCATGACCGACACGCCGTATCGATCGGCGGTGCCCTGGTTCTCGTCGAAATCCATGGTGACGAACGTGGCGCGTCCGGCGTAGTTCGATTCCATCTGTTCCAGGCTGGCCACGGCGGATTGGCTCGGGTGGCTCCACTGCGCAGCAAAGCACACGACCACCGGCTTGCGTTGCGAGGCGTCGATCACATCGGATTGAAACGAGGCATCGTTGACGATCTTCATGGGCGCTCCCAGGCTGGAGTGGACGCCCGCGCAACAAAGCAGCGGGCAGGACCACTCTGACTCTAGGCAGCAGCGCGCCGGTCGACAACCCGTGTTCAGTCGACGTGCTCGATGTTGCTCATCGGGTTACCCATTTGCGCCAGATACGTCGTCATCATGCGGTCCATCACGTCGACATGCTGGGCGAACCAGCCGGGCAGCTCCGCCACCAGCCGGCGGCCCAGTTCCATCTCGCCGGCGGCGGCGCGCTTGCGCACTTCGCGGCACAGTGCCAGCACGTTGTCGTGCTCGCCGCGGTGGCAGTGGCGCGGGGGAAACTCCGCCGCATCCATCCACGCGTTTTCTTCGGCGAAATGGTGCTCGGTGTGGTCGATGAAGGCGTCGAGCGTGGCGATGAACTCCGCGTCCGAGGCATCGGCAACGGCGTTGAGCCGTGTGCAGAACTCGGCGTGGTTGGCATCGGTGGCGGCGTCTCCGAGTTGGAGCGACGCAGACCATTCGATCACGGGCATGGTGGCGCAGAGCAGGGTGGACGAAGCCGTCAGCTTACGCGACGGCCTGTGTGCCCGGGTTTGACGCTGGGCAAATCGGCTACTCGGCGTCTGCTGCGGGATGCTGTTGCAGCACCTCCACCGCCCGCGCGTACAGCGCCACCGACGGCGCATAGCCGCGCCCAATCTGGTACAGCGTGCCGCCCTGTTCGGCCAGCAGGCTGGGAAAGCCGTTAATGCCCCAGCGGCGCGACAGGCGGAAGTCTTCGCGGGTTTCGTCGCGCAGGGCATCGGTGTCGAACACACCATCGAAGTGCTCCGGCTCAACGCCGTTGGCGAGGACCACTTCGCGCAGCACGTCGGCCTGCGTGGTGTCGCGGCCTTCGGCATAGAAGGCGCGCTGGATGGCGTGGAAAAGGGTGAGCACGCGTTCGTCATCTTCGGCCCAGTGCTCGCGTGCCAGGACGACGGCGCGGCAGGCGGGTTCGGTGTCGTAGACGAAGCCCTCGCGGCGCATGGCTACCTCGGGCGATTGGTCGAACGGCATGCCGCTGCGCGCGGCCACGGCATGCCAGTGGTGGAGGATTTCGTCGCGCTTGTCTGCGGCCATCGGCTCGCGCTGGCCGGGGCGCAACCCGCCGGTGATGAGCGTCACGGGCACCGGTGCACCCAGCATGTCGGCCAGGCGCTTGCGCAAATCGGCAAGCTGCGGGCCGAAGCCGTAGCACCAGGAACACATCGGATCAGCTACGTAGATCAGTCGCATGATGGCTCCCTCAATTCAGTTTGGATGCCAGTTGGCGGCGCCAGTGCGACACCGCCTGCGGCGTGTCGCGCATCATGTCAAACACCGACACCATCGTCTTGCGGGCAACATCGTCGCGGAACGCACGGTCGCGTTCAACGATGGCGAGCAATTGCTCCAATGCCGCTTCATATTTCTGACCGGCGATGTACTGCTGCGCCAGGTCGAGCCGCGCTTGCAGATTGCCCGGTTCAGCTTCCACGAGCGTGCGCAGGGCGTTGGCATCGGGTAGCGTGTCGGCCCGTTCAGTCGCCTTCAGGCGCGTTTCCAGTGGGGCATAGCGTGCGTCTTGCGGCGCCTTGGGCGAGAGCAGTGCGAACTCGTCCTGCGCGGCATGCGCGTCGCCACCGTTCAGCAGCAGGTTCATCAGTTCAAAACGCGCGGCATCGAAACCAGGGTCGAAGGCCAGCGCGTTCTGGAACGCCTCGCGCGCGTGAGCCGGTTCGCCCGCTTGGCTTGCGGCCAGTCCTTCGCGGTAGGCAACTTCCGCAGGTTGCGGAATCACGCGGTCAAGGAACGCACGCAATTGCGCTTCGGGCAAAACTCCGACGAACTGGTCGACCGGTTTGCCATCCACAAACGCCACGACATACGGGATGCTGCGCACGTGAAACTGGGCGGAAAGCTCGGGGTTTTCGTCCGAGTTGATCTTGGCGAGCTTCCATTTGCCAGCGTACTCGGCCTCGAGCTTTTCCAGCATCGGACCCAATGTGCGGCACGGGCCGCACCACGGCGCCCAGAAATCGACCAGCACCGGGATCTGGCGAGAGGTTTCGATCACTTCTTGCGCGAAATTCTGCGAGGTGATGTCGCTCATCGTCGGGATTCTCCTGAGGGGCAATGGCACCGGCACATGTACCGGCGAGAGGTATCGTGCATTTTACTTGGGGGTGGGCTGGGCTGTTTCCGGGCCGGTTGTCCATCCTTTGTCGGGCGCAATAACGTATGTCAAGGCAACGGTTGAAAATAGAACGATCGTTCGGATACCATCCGGTAAAAACAACACACAGATTCACGGAGACATGGCATGACACGACCGCACTTCCAGTTCTGGCCCCGACGTTTGCCGCACAACATCACTTCGCCCCAGACGAGCCTTTGGTACAACCTGGAAGTGTCTGCGCGACGCTATCCGGACAAAGACGCGATCATCTTCTACGGTCGCCACACCAGCTTCCGCGAGCTGCATGACGATGCGGTGGCCGTGGCCGGCTGGCTGCAGCAGGTGGCGGGCGTGCAGAAGGGCGACCGCGTGTTGCTGTACATGCAGAACTGTCCGCAGTTCATGGCTGCGTACTACGGCATCTTGCGCGCTGATGCGGTGGTCGTTCCGGTCAACCCGATGAACCGGCCCGAAGAATTCAAGCACTACATCACCGATTCGGGTGCTGCCACGGTCATCTGCAGCGCCGATCTGGCCGTCAACGTGACGACGTCCAACGCTGAACTGCCTGAGGCGCAGCGTACGAAGCATCTGCTGGTCACGTCCTACGCTGACGCGCTGCCGGCCACGTACGAATACCCTGAAGATGCACCGCCGGCTTGGATTGCCGCGCAACATCCGGCACAACCGGGTGCCGTTGACTGGAACGGCGTGCTGGCGCAGCGCCTCGTGCCGGGCCCGCACACCGCCGGGCCGGATGATCTGGCCGTGATGCCGTACACGTCTGGCACCACGGGTTTCCCGAAGGGCTGCATGCACCCGCACCGCACGGTCATGCACAACATCGTTGGCGGTTCGATGTGGTCGAACGGGACGAAGGAGGGCGTGAGCCTGTCGATCATCCCGCTGTTCCACGTGACCGGCATGCAATACGGCATGAACGCGCCGATCTATATGGGCTCCACGGTCGTGATGCTGCCGCGCTGGGACCGCGAGGTGGCGGGGCGGCTGATCTCGCGCTACAAGATCACGCACTGGACGAACATCCCGACCATGGTGATCGACTTTCTGGCGAGCCCGCAACTGGCGGAGTTCGACCTGTCGAGCCTCGCCTACATCGGCGGTGGTGGCGCGGCGATGCCGCAGGCCGTGGCCGAGCGCTTGCTGAAGGATTTCAACCTGGCCTACCAGGAAGGCTACGGCCTGTCGGAAACCATCGCGCCCACGCACAGCAATCCGGCCGACCGCGCCAAGCAGCAGTGCCTGGGCATTCCCGTGTTCAACACCGATGCGCGCATTGTCGATCCGCAGACGCTTCAGGAGCTGCCGATTGGCGAGGTGGGCGAGATCATCGTCAGCGGCCCGCAGGTGTTCCTGGGCTACTGGGGCAAGCCGCAGGCCAGCACCGAAGTCTTCATCGAGTTCGATGGCAAGACGTTCTTCCGCACGGGCGACCTGGGCCGGATGGACGAAGACGGTTACTTCTTCCTCACCGACCGCCTGAAACGCATGATCAACGCGTCGGGCTTCAAGGTCTGGCCGGCTGAGGTGGAGAGCCTGCTGTACAAGCACCCCGATGTGCAGGAGGCCTGCATCATCGGCACGCGTGACGCGTATCGCGGCGAGTCGGTCAAGGCGGTGGTGGTGCTCAAGGCCCACGCCAAGGGCAAGGCCACCGAAGACGACATCATCAACTGGGCGCGCGACAACATGGCCGCCTACAAGTACCCGCGTGTGGTGGAGTTCGTGGATGCGCTGCCCAAGTCCGGCACGGGCAAGGTGATGTGGCGCACGCTGCAGGAGCAGGAAAACGCCAGAAACGTGGCGGCCGAGAAACCGGCGGCAGCGTAAAGAGAAAGTCAGGAGAAAGGGGCCCGAGCGGCCCCTTTTTCAATGCCCGCGCGCTTTAAAAAGCAGCGCGCCGATGCCGTGAAAACCACGCTGACGCGCATGCCGCATCGGCGTGACGCCGCCTCGGTCGGCCAGGTTCGGATCGGCCCCGCCGTCGAGCAGCAACTGCACGGTCTTCTCGTATTTGTCGCTGCCGTCGCCCAGGGCCACGGCTTCGATCAGCGCGGTGAGACCCAGGTTGTTGGTGGCGTCCGGCGGCACGCCCGCCTTGACGAGTTCGTTTACCACTTCCACGTAGCCACGGCGTGCGGCCGGGATGAGCGCGGTGTCGCCGTCAGCGTTGGTGGCGCGTAGGTTGGCGCCGTGCGACAGCGCCAGGCGTACCGTTTCCGCATCGCCCTGGATGGCAGCGAGCAGGAAGGCGCTGTTCTGCGTGTTGTCCTGCAGGTTGACGTCGGCGCCGGCCTGGATAAGCAAACGGGCCGCCGCGCCCATGTGTGCCATGACGGCGGCGATGAGCGCCGTGCGGCCGTCGGCGTCGCGCGCCTTGAGGCTGGCACCCTCGGCCAGCAACGACTGGATGGCCATTGTGTTGCCGGTCTGCGCGGCAGCGATCAGGTCGCGATCACGCGTGGCGGGCACGCTGCGGCGCACGGGATTGGCGTCTGGCGTGTGGGCCGTGCCGGGTGCCGCCTTGGCGCTGGCGTTGGCTGCGACATGCAGGATCGGCAGATGCTGCTCTTGCCACGCGTTGGCCATGTCGCCCACGGCCAGTGCCATCCCCAGCATGACGCCGATGAGCTGGTTGAGCGCGGGACGCGGAGCGATAAGCATGGCGGACGGGTTCAGGCGCTGAGATAGGGGTCGGGCAGCGGCGCGGTGTCCGTTGCGTCTGTTGTCGCGGACGGTGCGTTTGCTGCGTCGGTGGCTTGCAGGCGCGACCACAGGCGGTCCAGATACGGATCGCGCAGCCCATTGCTGGCCAGGCCGATCAGCGTGCGCTGCAGGTATTCGCGAGCGGGGCCGTACAGCCCGACCGCTTCGCGCAGGCAGCCGACCACGCGTTCGTCCGGCAGGCGGCCGGCATAGGCTTCGTGCGTGCGGTTCATAACGAAGGCCAGCGCCAGGACGCGTTGGCCGTTGATCTCGGTGGGCAGCCAGCGGGGGAGGTAGGCGCCGGTCAGCATCTCACGGCGCCAGAGGACGCGGAATTCGCGCTCGGCATGGTCGCGCGGTACACGGAAGGCCAAGCCCCGGCAACTGCCGCCACGGTCCAGGCCGAGCACCAGCCCCGGGTTGTCCCAGGTACCGCGGTTAATGCGGGAATAGAGGTAGAAGCCGCGGTGGTATCCATGCACCGTGGCGCGGGCGGCCTCGGTGTGGAAGATCATCGGGTTCCAGATGAGGGAGCCGTAACCGAACACCCAGGCGTCCTGGCAAGCACCGGGCGCAGCCGACAACCGCGCCAGCGTCGACGCAAGCGACGCTTCCAGCGCAGTCTCGGTCAGCAACGACGACGCGACGGGCGAATCACCCAGGGCGGCGCGCAACCGGTTCTGTTCGAGATCCTCTCGGGTGACGGCCATGTCGCAAGCATAGAGCAATCGTTACGAGCGGTCACGCGGGCGGGCCGACGATGCCTCGGAAACAGTGCGTTGCGTGGTTTGGGGAACGTCTGACTATGGCGCGGCCGCAACGGTAGAAGATGTTGGGCCGGAAACTGGAGGCGGGGGAACGGAATTGAACCGTCTTATACGGCTTTGCAAGCCGCAGCATTGACCACTCTGCCACCCCGCCGGGGGAGGCGGCTGCGATGCGTCGCGTGATGCATCGCAAGCCGGGTGCGGATTCTAGCGCAGGATCAGACTTCCAGCAGATCGACCTCAAAAAGCAACGTTGCGTTCGGGGGGATCACGCCGCCGGCGCCACGTGCGCCGTAGCCCAGCTCAGCCGGGATGATCAGCTTGCGCGTGCCGCCAACCTTCATGCCTTGCACGCCTTCGTCCCAGCCCTTGATGACGTGACCGGCGCCCAGCGGGAAGGCGAACGGGTCGTTGCGGTCCTTGCTGGAGTCGAACTTGGCGCCGGCCTGGCCGTTTTCGTACAGCCAGCCGGTGTAATGCACGGAGACATACTTGCCGGCCGTGGCTTGCGCGCCGTCGCCGACGACGACGTCTTCATATTGCAGGCCGCTTGCGGTGGTTTCGATGGTCATGTTGAGCCTCGTGGAGTGGCGTGGGTTAGAGAGGGTTCAGGGTTCAGGCAGCGTCCGCAGCCTTGAGCGTTTCGAGCCGGACGTGGACGTTGTCCGCGTCATTGGCGATCCAGATGTCGCCGTCCTGGATGGTGACCTGCAGACGCATGGTGCGTTCCACCATGGCGGCCAGCGCGGCAACGGTGTCCGCCGCCACTTCGTACACCGACACGTTGGCAAAGCGCGTGATCTTGGTTTCGGTCTGCTGCCACCACACACGGCTGGCGTTGCCGCTATAGGTATAGATGGCGACTTGTTCAGCGCGATTGCTGGCCTTGCGGATGCGGGTGTCGTCGGGGTTGCCGAGGTCGATCCACAGCTCGATGGCGTCGGTCAGATCGCGTTGCCAGAGTTCGGGCTCGTCGGGTTCGGACAGGCCGCGCGTGAAGGCGAGCGTTTCGCTGGCGTGGCGGGCGAAGGCGAGCACACGCACCATCATGCGTTCGTCGTTCTCGCTCGGGTGGCGGGCGACGGTCAGCGCGTGGTTGGCGTAGTAGTGGCGATCCATGTCGGCGATCTGCAGATCGACCTTGTAGATCGTGGATTTCAGGGCCATGCGGGTGGTCGGCGGATGGGCCGTTTTTGGCAAAGCGCGCATTGTCGCACGGGCTGATGACGCTGACGGCATTGGCTGGACGCATTCCCAACGGCGGCTGTTTGCGGTATACGAGCGGTGCGTGCGCTAGTCGGCGCATGCTTTTCCTATCCAAACCAGGACAATCAGAACGATGCGTTGGATATTCGGAATCGTGGGCCTGTTGCTGGGGGGCTTGTCAGGGGGCGTCGTCGGGGCGTTCTTTGGGGCGTTGATCGGCTTCGGGCTGGCGTCGCTGATCTTGTATATGGACAAGCGGGCCAGCGCGCAGTGGGCCAATCCGCCGGAGGTGCCGGGTGTGCCACAGGCACTCGCGCCCGCGCAGGCAGCCGCGACGCACGCGCCTGCCACGCTGCAGGAGCGCGTGGCGCGGCTCGAGCACGAGGTTTCGCTCCTGCGCCGGCAGATTGCTGAAATCAAAGGTGGAACGTTTGCAGCGCCCGCCGACGTGGCCGCCGCCGCTGTTGAGCCGCCACCGGCCATGGCCGAAGCGTTGCCGCCAGTGGAGACGCCTGCCGTGCCCGCGCCGCCGCCGGTGGCGGTTCCGCAGCCGCTTCCTCAGCCTGCTCGCCAGCCTGCGCCGCACGAGCCTGACTGGGTTGAGCGCGCTGTGGGCGCCGCCCGCGACTGGCTGCTGGGCGGCAACAGCGTGGTGCGCGTCGGCATCCTGATCCTGTTCTTCGGCGTGGCGTTCCTACTCAAGTACGCGGCGGACAACAGCCTTCTGCCGGTCGAATTTCGCCTGGCGGGCGTGGCTGTCGGGGCCATCGTGTTGCTCGGCATTGGCTGGCGCTTGCGTGACAAGCGCCCGGGCTACGCGCTGGTGATGCAGGGCGGCGGGGTCGGCGTGCTGTATCTGACGGTGTTTGCCGCCACGCGCATGGTGCCGCTGCTCACGCCGGGGATGGCGTTTGCGCTGCTGGTGCTGATCTGCGCGCTGGCCGCCGGGTTGGCCGTCAAGCAGAACGCGCCGGCGCTGGCGTTTACGGGCAGTGCGGGCGGTTTCCTGGCGCCGATCCTGATCTCGACGGGGCAGGGCAGCCATGTGGCGCTGTTCAGCTACTACGCACTGCTCAACGCGGGCATTTTCGCCATAGCATGGTTCCGTGCATGGCGTGCGCTGAATCTGCTGGGCTTCGTCTTTACGTTCGGCATTGCCACGGTGTGGGGTGTGCTGCGCTATCAGCCGACATTGCTGGCGAGCACCGAGCCGTTCCTGGTCCTCTTCTTCCTGATGTACGTGGGCATTGCGCTGCTGACTGCGCTGCGCCGCCATGTCAGCCTCAAGCACTATGTGGACGGCACGCTGGTGTTCGGCACGCCGCTGGTGGCGATGGGGTTGCAGGCGGGGCTCGTGCATCACGTTCCGTTTGCGATGGCGTGGAGCGCCACCGCGCTGGCTGCGTTCTATCTGGCGATTGCGGGCTGGCTGGTACCCAGGCGCGCGGCTCTCGGCCTGCTGTACGAGGCGATGTTTGCGCTGGGCGTGATCTTCATCACGCTGGCGATTCCGCTGGCCTTCGACGGGCGCACCACCAGTGCGGTGTGGGCGCTGGAGGGCGCTGCCGTGGTGTGGCTGGGCGTGCGCCAGCAGCGTCGGCTGGCATTGGCGGCGGGCTTGTTGCTGCAACTGGCAGCGGGCGGAGCCTTTGCCGTAGACGCAGTGTTCGATTGGGCGCCGCAGAGTGGCTGGGCTGTGCTCAACAGCCGCTACATCGGCGGGTTGCTGATTGCGCTGGCGGGTGTGTTCAGCGGCTGGCGCCTGCATGGCAAGGCAGAGGCGCGTGCGTGGCTGAAGGCTGCGCCGGTGCTCGGCATCGTCGCGTCGGTGTGGGGTTTGCTGTGGTGGCTCGGCAGCGGCAGCAACGAGATCGACCGCTGGGCTTGGCGCTTCGCCAGCAAGTCAGTCGACCGGCCGGACGTTCCGCTGTATGCCGCCTTTGCCGTGCTGACAGCGTGGACTGCGCACGGCCTGCGCCGCAAGCTCGATTGGGCGCTGGCCGAGCGGCCCGCGCTGGCGTTGTCGCCGGTGCTCGCGCTGATCTCGTTGGCCGCGATCGAACACTGGGCGCCGTCGCCGCTGGCCGGCTGGGGCGGGTTGGTGTGGATTGCCGCCGTGGTGCTGGCCTTCGTGCTGCTGCGCCGTCAGGAACGCGACGTGAAAGACGCCATCTTGGCGCCGCTGCATACCGTGCTGTTCTGGCTGATCTGCGGCGTGCTGTCCACCGAAGGCTACTGGCGCCTGGATGCTTACGTGCCCGAAGGCACCTGGAGCTTTGCCGCCTGGGCTTACGCGTATGGCGTGCTGCTCGCCCTGCTGGCTGGCGCGGGCTGGCGCATCCGCTGGCCGATTGCCCGCTTCGAGCGTGCTTACCTGCTGTGGGGTGCCGCACCGCTGGCCGCACTACTGTGGTTGTGGAGCCTCGTCAGCGCCGCGAGCGACGGCAATGCCGCGCCGCTGTTCTACCTGCCGATCCTCAACCCGCTGGACGTGGCGCAACTGCTGGTCTTTCTCGCCATCGCGCTGTGGATGCGACGCTTGGTCAGCCACCATGCACTGCAGAAGCTTGTGCCCGAGCCAATGGTGATTGGCTATGCGGCTGGTGCGACGCTGTTCATCTGGGCCAACGCGGTGCTGCTGCGCACGCTGCACCACTGGGCGCATATTCCGTACACGCTGGACGATCTGGGCGCTTCCATGTTGGTGCAGGCATCGCTGTCGATGTTCTGGACGGTGCTGGCATTGGCGGTGATGGTGTTTGCCAAGCGGCGCGCCAGCCGCGCGCTGTGGTTCACGGGCGGGGCGCTGCTCGGCGTGATCGTGGTCAAGCTGTTCCTGTTTGATCTGTCGCGCGTGACGGGCGTCGAGCGCATCGTGTCGTTTATCGGTATTGGCGTGCTGCTGTTGTTGATCGGCTATCTGTCGCCGTTGCCGCCGAAGCCCAAAGCCAGCGCCGAAGCTGAAACCCGGGAGGTTCTGTGAAGAAGGTTGCTTTTGCGATGGCTGTGGCGTCGCTGTTGTCCGCGCCCGCCTGGGCCGAGCGCTTTGCATTGACGGGCACGCCCGGCGGCGCCTATTACGCCGTCACGCTCAATGAAGACGTCTATGCCCACGCGCGCGAGGCCAGCCTGGCCGACCTGCGCATCCTGAACGGTGACGGCGAACCCGTGCCGTTCGCCATCGATATCCCGCACGATGCAGCACCCCAGGCACGCACGCTGCAAGACGTGCACTGGTTCGCCACGCCCGTCGACGATCAGAAACCGGGTGCCGCCGGTGTCGTGCTCGGTACCGATGGCGTGCTGCGCGCAACGGGCGCTCAGCTATCGCAGGCATCTGTCCGCGCATGGGTGGTGGACCTGAGCCAATTGCCGGATAGGAAAACTGCGACCGTGACGGCGCTGGTGGTGGCGCTGCCCGCTGCAGAATTCCAGAGCGGCGTGAATGTGCATGCCAGCGATGACCTGCAGCATTGGAGCCCGGTCGCCCAGGCCACGCTGTTCAGCCTGTCGAACCAGGGCAGCACGCTGGTGCAGGATCGCATTGAATTTACCGGGCTGCGCGCGAAATACCTGCGCCTGACGTGGCAGGGCAAGCCGCCCGCGCCCGACGCCGTGCGCGCCGAGCTGGCCGCCGGCGCACCTGTTGCGCTGGCTGATAGCGCGATCCAATGGCGCAGCGGTCTGACGCCAGTGCAAACGCCGGCCGCCGGCGATTACCAGTTCGATACCGGCGGCGTGTTCCCGGTTGAGCGGGTGAAGATCCATCTGCCGCAAGCCAACACCGTCGCACAGGCGACGCTGTATGCGCGTGCCGATGCGCAGGCGCCCTGGCGGCCGGTGACGTCTGCACGCCTGTTCCGGCTGGCCGGTGCGGGCGGCAAGGGCGAGCAGGAGAGCGCCCCCATCACCGTGCCCGCCACGGGCGAGCGCTACTGGCGCCTGCAGGTTGATACGCGCAGCGGTGGCCTGGGCGCGG
Source organism: uncultured Ralstonia sp. (assembly GCA_963512445.1). Classification (GTDB taxonomy): domain Bacteria; phylum Pseudomonadota; class Gammaproteobacteria; order Burkholderiales; family Burkholderiaceae; genus Ralstonia. Next base: position 15,738 of record CAUPMS010000036.1, on the reverse strand, counting down.
GTGCGCCGCAGTTGGCGGTCGGCTGGCGTCCGGCCACGGTCACGTATGCGGCGCGCGGCAACGTGCCGTTCACGTTGGCGGTGGCCGAGGTGGCGCGCGGCAATCCGGTGGCCCGCGCGGATTTGCTGGCCGGCGCATCGCCTGCAATCGCGCAGGCACAGCTTGGCGCGATGAGCGATTCACCCGCCGACGCGCTCAAGTCGGAGCCGCCTGGCGGGCGCAAACGCCAATGGGTATTGTGGGGCGTGCTCGTGGCCGCCGTGGCGGTGCTGGGCGGGATGGCGTGGCGGTTGTTCCGTGCGCCGGCGGTGCCGCCGGATGCGTCAACGTAGTCTGCATCGCTCAAAGAAAACGGCGCCACCCGGGCGCCGTTTTTCATAGAAGCGCGGTTGCTCAGTGCGCGAAGGCGGGCTGTACGAACAGCGCAACGCACAGGGCAAAACCTGCAAACCACATCAGCGAACGCAACGGTGCCCAATTGGCCAGATAGCACACCGTGTACAGCACGCGCACCACGATGAATGCGATGGCCAGCAGGTTGATGCGGTCGATGATGCCGCCGCCCAGGATGGCCACCAGCACGGCCACGGCAAAGAACGGAAACGCTTCAAAGTGGTTCTGCTGTGCGGCGGCGGCACGGCTCGTGACGCCGGTTTGCTGCGCGAGCCACGCGCGCGGGTTGCGGTTGTCGTACCGCGGGCCTTTGGCTTTGGCGATGCCGACGCATACGATCGGCAACACCGCTGCCACCAGAACGCACCAGAGGGCGATCGGCATGGTCAGTCTCCTGAATGTGGATGATTGTGAAGGTGCCGCACCGTAGCACAGGCGGCGTTTTCAAACACCTGAAGTGCTAGTCGACACCGCGCACGGCGATGCGCACATTCCCGAGCATGACCACCTGGCCTGCGCTAATCTTGGCTGTCTTGCGCAGTTCCGGCTGGCCGTCGACGGTGACGGCGCCATCGGCGACAACCGCTTTGCCGGCGCCACCGCTGTCAACCACCCCGGTGAGCTTGAGCAGCTTGTGCAGCTCGATGTATTCGGTGGTCAGGGCGAAATCGATATTGGGCATGGATGGATTGCGTGGTTTATTGAGGCGTGGCTTCCACGCTGATGTCGAGGTCGACGCGGTCGCCCACATCGGGCAGGAAGCGCGTCATGCCGAAGGCGCTGCGGGCGATGACGAGGTGGAAATCGCCGCCGCATACGTGGTGTGTGCTGCCGGGTATTTTCTCGTCGCCACAACTGAAGCGGCGCACGTCCAGCCGCACGGGCTGCGTCACGCCGTGCAGCGTCAGCCTGGCTTGCACGGCGACAAGCTTGCCGCCTTCAACAACAAACCGATCACTGCGCAGCCGGATGACCGGAAACTGCATGGCATCGAGAAACTGCTCGGACTTCAGCACGCCATCCAGCACCTGCAGGCCCGTGTTGATGGATGCAGCATCGACGGTGAAATCGAGGCCGCCTTGTTGCGTCGCTTCATCGAAATTGATGGCGCCGTCGATCTTTTCGAAGCGGCCGCGCATCGTGGTGCGATCGAAATGCGACGCGGCAAAGTAGACAGATGTGTGCGCCAGATCCGGCGCAAATGGCGCAGCAACAGCGGGCGCAGCGGGAGTGGTGAGCGCCCCCGCCAGCAACAGAATCCATGCACGCATGGTGCCTCCGATGTCAGAGGCCCATGACGCGCACGGGCCTGTGCTTACTTGCCCCAGCTGTCCTTCAGGCCGACCACGCGGTTGAACACGGGCTTGCCCGGTTGCGAGTCGATGCGGTCGGCCACGAAGTAGCCGTGGCGCTCGAACTGGAAGCGGTCTTCCGGGCGGGCCGAAGCCAGCGTCGGCTCCAGGTAGGCCGTGACGATCTTCTTGGAGTCGGGGTTGAGCGCATCCAGGAAGTTCTTGTCGCCCGAATCCGGCTGCGGGTCGCTGAACAGGCGGTCATACAGACGCACTTCGGCTTCCAGCGCATGTGCAGCGCTCACCCAGTGGATGTTGCCCTTCACCTTCACGCTGTCAGCACCCGGCGTGCCACTCTTGGTGTCCGGGATGATGTTGGCGTGCACGGCGGTGATGTTGCCGTCGGCGTCTTTGTCGCAACCGGTGCATTCGATTACATAGCCGTAGCGCAGGCGGACCTTGTTGCCCGGGAACAAGCGGAAGTAGCCCTTGGGTGGCGTCTCGGTAAAGTCCTCACGCTCGATCCACAGCTCACGTGTGAGCGGGAATTCACGGCGGCCGAGTTCGGGCTGCTTCGGGTGCACCGGCGCCGAGCACGGCTCGTTGAAATCGGCCGGCACGTTGTTCAGCACAAGCTTGACCGGGTCCAGCACGCCCACCGAGCGCGGTGCACGCGCATCGAGGTCGTCGCGCACGGCGCCTTCCAGGATGCTCATGTCGATCCAGCTATCGGCCTTGGACACGCCCACGCGTTCACAGAAGAGCTGGATCGATTCCGGCGTGTAGCCGCGGCGGCGCACGCCCACCAGCGTCGGCATGCGCGGGTCGTCCCAGCCGTCGACGCGCTTTTCGTTCACCAGTTGCAGCAGCTTGCGCTTGCTGGTGATGGCGTAGGTCAGGTGCAGGCGCGCGAATTCGTACTGATGCGGCAGCGCGGCGGATACACCACCGGGCAGCACGCCGGCGTCGCGCAGGTGGTCGAGCACCCAGTCGTACAGCGGGCGGTTGTTCTCGAACTCCAGCGTGCACAACGAATGCGTGATGTTCTCCAGCGCATCGGAGATGCAATGCGTGAAGTCGTACATCGGGTAGATGCACCACGCGTCGCCAGTGCGGTGGTGATGCGCATGGCGAATGCGGTACAGCACCGGATCGCGCATCACGATGTTGGGCGCAGCCATGTCGATCTTGGCGCGCAGCACCAGTTCGCCATCCTTGTACTTGCCGGCGCGCATGTCGCGGAACAGCGCGAGGTTTTCGTCGACCGAGCGCTCGCGGAACGGCGACGGCGTGCCCGGCCTGGTGAAATCACCACGGTTGGTGGCAATCTGCTCCGCGCTTTGGCTGTCGACGTAGGCCACGCCGCGCTGGATCAGCACTTCGGCAAAGCCGTAGAGCTGCTCGAAGTAATCACTGGCGTAGTAGAGGTGCTCGCCGCCTGCGTCGCTCCACGAGTAGCCGAGCCAGTGCACGGCGTCGATGATGGAATCAACGTATTCGGTGTCTTCCTTGACGGGGTTGGTGTCGTCAAAGCGCAGGTGGCAGCGGCCGTTGTAACCCTTGGCCAGCCCGAAGTTCACCCAGATGCTCTTGGCGTGGCCGATGTGCAGGTAGCCGTTGGGCTCCGGCGGGAAGCGCGTGACCACCGGCGGAATCGGCTGGCCGGCGGTGTCCTTGCGGTTGGCATACGTGCCTTGCGCGAGGTCGCCGTCAATGATCTGGCGCAGGAAGTTGGACGTGGGGGCGGCGGCAGTGCCCGCGGCGGTGGCGTTGTCTTGGCTCATGGGGGTGCGTGATTCGGCAATCCCGTGATTTTACCGTGCCGGTGCCTGATGCCGGTAACGTGTTACTTCCGTTGTGCCAGACCGTCCAAAGCCTGTGCGCGCTGCGCCTCATTCGTGGCGGTGAAGGTCTGCTGGCGCAGTTGCGCGATCTGCGTGGCGCGATCAGCTTCGGTCAGGCCGGTAAAGGCGCTGATGCGATCCCGTTCGTGGGCGTAGGCATCGTAGCGGTTGCGCCAGTCGGCTTCTTGGCGATTGCCCTGGATGAGGCGGTCGGCCACGATGCCGTTCACGCCTTGCGCGGCCAGTTGCTGGCGGATCTGGGCGTCGGTCAGGCCTTGCTTGATCCAGCCGTTCATGGCGTTGGCGATGCGGATGGGCGCGGATGCGTCGCGGCGCGCTTGCTGCATGGGTGGCGGCAGGTTCGCCTCAATGGCGGCGAGCATCGCGGCGCGTTGCTCGGCCGTGAGCGAGGTGTCGGCCATCACGGCCAGGCGTTCAAGCTCGGCGGCGTTCATCGCATCTTCATCGCCATACCAGGCCTGGGTGACGTCGGTGCCGAGATATTGCTGGCGCAGCGCAGTTCGGCTGGCGAGTCGCTGACGCAACGTGGCGAGCATCTCGGGGCGCTGCTGGAGCTGATCGATGCTTGGTTTGTTGCGGTCGGCATCGCCCTGCGCCGCTAGCGCCTTGCGGTAAGCGAGATAGCGCTGCAGTAACGACTGCGCTTGCGCCAGCGCGGGCGATACCAGCTTCGCGCGCAGATGCGCCTCGGCCATCGCTACGCGCTGTGCTTCGGGCAGCGAGGCGGGCACATCAAGGAAGTAGTCGAATACCAGCCGGTTGGCGGCTTCGACGATGAGGTGGCCGCGCGTATCGACGTGCAGGCCGTCCGGTGCCTGCGTGTCGGCCAGTTCAGGTGGAGGCGCAACCGCAACCGCGGTTGCAGGCGCGCCCCCCACACTGCCGATGAACGCGCCCTTGGCCGCCTGCGGCGGCTGTGCCGCAGGCGTTTGCGCTGCATCCGACGTGTGCCACCAATAGACCCCGCCCGCGACCGATACCGCGACCAGCGCGGCGACGACAAACGTCATGGGTTGAATCGACGGCGATGGAGGCTTCATGGTGACGAATGCATTCGGGTGGTTACAGACCGGCCGTCTTCAGCCGGTTGGCTTGCGTGCGGATCACCGCAACCGGGTCAGCGGCGCCCCAGCCGATCAGGCCAAGCAACTGGTTGACCTCGTCGAGGTGGTTCCACGCGTAATCGGTCGACAGCACCTGCCCGAACTTCGCGCTGCACACGGAGACGAGCCCATCGTTCGTTCCCGAACCGCGCGCCTGCATGACGCCGCCGCTGAAGATCAGCACCGGATCAAACACGTCGAAGATGTTGGTGGCGGTGGATCGGCCTGTCCAGGAATACAGATTCTGCACGTTGCCGTTGCGCACATCGGTGGCGCTGCCGGTATTGCAGCCGCTGGCGAGGCCTGCGCTCGGGAAGGCCTGGTTGAAATCGGCCGCGCCCGAGGTTGACAGGATATGCAGCGCCGCAAAGCCATTCTGCGGATTGCTATTGCCGTTGAACCAGCCGAGCACCGAGCCGAACACGTCGGCGCCCAGACTCACCAGGGCCTGGAATGGCGCCGGTGTGCTCTCCACAAAGTCCGCAAACTCCGAGCCCTTGTGCGGCGTGCCGATGGTGGTGACGGAGGCCACCAGGTCTGGCGCCACGGCCGCGGCATAGCGCGACGTCAACCCGCCCTGGCTGTGGCCGATGAGGTTGACTTTGGCGGCGCCCGTGGTGGCCAGCACGGTGCGGATCTGGCTGACGAGCTGCTCGCCGCGCACGGTTTCATCGTTGAAGGCGGATACGTCGGCCACATAGACATTGGCCCCGTTGGCGCGCAGATCTTCTGGGATCTGGTACCAGTAATCGACCACGCCGAGGAACTTGCTGGTGCCCGACAGGCCATGCACCAGCACGATCGGATATTTGGTGGCGGCATAGGTGCTGCCGGCCTGGGCTGGCGCGACAGCACCCAGGGTGAGGGCGGACGTGGCCAATACGGCCACTGCAGCGTGCGTGCGGAAGAAGCCGCGTACTGATCTGTACACAGCATGGAGCAGGGAAGTCTGTGACATTCGGTTGTCTCCTGGACATTGGATAGTGGGTCGACCTCTGTGGGTCGATCGCCCTCCGTTATCCGAAGTGCGCTATCCGACGTCAACCGAAGTGGAAGTTTGGCTCTAATGCTGCGCCGCCGCGTGCGCAAACAAAAACCGGAGGGCGCGCCTCCGGTTCTGTAGGGTGCGATGCAGCAACGCGCTTATTCTTCTTGAAACGCTTCTTCGCGCTTTCTGTTGATGGCCGGCAGCGCCACCAGCAGCACCAGGATGCCCGCCGCAATCAGCAGCCCGAGCGACAGCGGCCGCGTGACGAAGGTAGAGAAATCCCCACGCGAGAGCAGCAGCGCGCGGCGGAAGTTCTCTTCCATCATTGGGCCGAGCACGAAGCCGAGCAGCATCGGTGCCGGCTCGCAGCGCAGCTTGACGAACATGTAGCCGATCAACCCGAACAGCGCGGTCTGGAAGATATCGAACGTGGTGTTCGACACCGAATACACGCCGATGCAGCAGAACACCAGAATGGCCGGATACAAGAAGCGATACGGCACCTTCAGCAGGCGCACCCACACGCCGATCATCGGCAGGTTCAGCACGATCAGCATCAGGTTGCCGATCCACATGGACGCGATCAGGCCCCAGAACAGCGCGGGGTTGCTGGTCATCACCTGCGGGCCGGGCTGGATGTTGTGGATGGTCATCGCGCCCACCATCAGCGCCATCACCGCGTTGGGCGGAATGCCCAGCGTGAGCAGCGGAATGAATGACGTCTGCGCCGCGGCGTTGTTGGCCGATTCCGGCCCGGCCACGCCCTCGATGGCGCCCTTGCCGAACTCGTGCGAATACTTCGACGTCTTCTTCTCCAGCGAATACGACGCGAACGACGCCAGTGTTGCACCGCCGCCGGGCAGGATGCCCAGCACCGAACCGAGCGCCGTACCGCGCAGCACGGCCGGAATCATGCGCTTGAAGTCCTCCCGGCTGGGCCAGAGGTTGCGCACATGCTCGATAAAGGTCTCGCGGTGCTCCTTCTGCTCCAGGTTGGCGATGATCTCGGCAAAGCCGAACACGCCCATCGCCACCGAGACGAAGTTCAGCCCATCCGCCAGCTCCGGCACATCAAACGAATAGCGCGCAGTGCCCGAGTTCACATCCGTGCCGACCAGGCCGAGCAACAGGCCCAGCACGATCATTGCAATGGCCTTGATGAGCGAGCCCGAAGCCAGCACCACGGCGCCGATCAGGCCGAGCACCATCAGCGAGAAATATTCCGCCGGCCCGAAGTTGAACGCGAATGCCGACAGCGGCGTGGCAAACGCGGCCAGCACCAGCGTAGCCACGCAGCCGGCAAAGAACGAGCCCAGACCAGCGGTGGCCAGCGCCACGCCCGCGCGCCCGCGCCGCGCCATCTGGTAACCGTCAATGGTTGTCACCACCGACGACGATTCGCCCGGCAGATTGACCAGGATGGCCGTGGTGGAACCACCGTACTGCGCGCCGTAGTAGATGCCCGCCAGCATGATGAGCGCAGCCACGGGCGGCAACGCATACGTGGCCGGCAGCAGCATCGCAATCGTGGCAATGGGGCCGAGGCCTGGCAGCACGCCGATGAGCGTGCCGAGCACGCAACCGATGAACGCGTAGATCAGGTTCTGGATGGACAGCGCGGTGGAGAAGCCGAGTGCGAGATTGGCAAAGAGGTCCATGTCGAGCGCTCCTCAAGTGCCGATAAAGGCAGGCCACACCGGGAACTGCAGCTTGAGCCCATAGACGAAGGCCGCCAGGCTCATCACCACCATCACGATGGCGGTGCCGACAGCGCCTTTGAGCGTGAACTCGTGGCTCGCCATGCTGGAGACCAGCACGAGCACCACCAGCGAGAGCACCAGCCCCAGTGGCTGCAGTAGCAGCCCGAACAGCACCACCGAGCCGAGAATCCACAGCAGCGTCTTGATGTCCCAGCGCGGGATGCGATCGGCCACGCCCTTGCGCGACAGCGATTGCACGATCACCACGACGCCCAGCAGCACCAGCACGACGCCCAGCCAGAAGGGGAAGTAGCCTGGCCCCATGCTGCCGGCCGTGCCCATGCGGTAGTTGCGCGCCAGAATGGCAAACGCCGCGCCTGCGACGATGAACATGACGCCCGACGCAAAGTCCTGGTGACTGCGGATGACTGGGCGACTTTGTGGATCGTTTGGCAAGGCGGGTCTCCTCTTGTCGGCGTGCGGCGCCAGGGTGGGGCGGACCGCCTTGTACCGGGTAAGGCGGCCAAGTGTGCACGCTAAGCAGACTCGCTTTCAAGCACCTTGCATAGGGGAAGGATCGGTTGTCTCGCGGCCCGGCGCGGTGCGCCCGCAAACGATTCAGGGTTTGCCCTAGCGCTGCCGCGAAGACGTATGGAGCCGCGCAACGTCATCGCGCGGCCCCGCGCAGCGACATGCTTACATGCCGATGCCGCGTGCCATCAGCACCGCGGCCAGCGGAATGAAGATGATCAGATGCGATTCGATCATGACCCAGCGGCGCGTCTGGGCAATCTCCGACGGCATGGGCACGAAGTCGGGCAGCGTCTTGCCCTGCTTGTTCCAGCGCAGGATGGTGATGGTCGGCTTGATCGACAGCAGCCCCACCAGGATGAACAGGCCCACCTTGATGTGGAACACCGGGTTGTGGACGTAGAACGCGTAGCCCTTGGCGCCGTAGAACACGCGCAGCAGCCCTGTCACCAGTACCGCCAGCGCGGCAAAGCCGAACACCGCGTCATAACGGCCCAGGCGCTTGCGGATTTCAGGCGTCATGTCAGGCCGCAACACCACGGCTTCGGCGGTCAGGAAGACGATCAGCGTGAAGATCGAGATGTAATGCAGGTAAGCCAGCAACGCATCAAGCCACATGTTGACCTCGTGAGGGTGGGGGAATGGTTTGCGCAGGTTGGGCGTGTGTCAGATCACGCCTCGTGCACGCAGCGCTTCGATTTGGTCGACGCCCAGGTCCAGTACGTCGCGCAGCACGGCGTCGGTGTGTTCGCCCAGCAGCGGCGGGTGGCTTGCGGCCTTGGGCGGCGTGGCGCTCATCTTGACGGGGCTGCCGACCAGCTTGACGGTGCCCGCGCTCGGGTGAGGCAGGTCGACACGCAGGCCGCGCGCCTGCACCTGCGGGTTGTCGAATACCTCGTCGAGCGAGTTGATCGGGCCACACGGCACGCCGGCGGCTTCGAGCTTGTCGATCCATTCGCCCTTGCCAAAGCGCTTGACCATCTCGGCCAGGATCGGCACCAGCACGTCGCGGTTGGCCACGCGCTGCGGGTTGGTGGCAAAGCGCGGGTCGTCGGCCAGCTCGGGCATGCCGCCAGCATCGACAAAGCGGCGGAATTGGCCGTCATTGCCGACCGCGACGATGATCCAGCCGTTGGCCGCCTGGAACGTCTGGTACGGCACGATGTTCGGGTGCGCGTTGCCCCAGCGCTTGGGCGCCTGGCCGCTCGCAAGGTAGTTGGTGTTCATGTTGGCGAGCATGGCGACCTGTACGTCGAGCAGCGCCATGTCGATGTATTGGCCCTCGCCGGTCCGGTCCCGGTGCGCCAGCGCGGCCAGCACGGCAACCGTCGAATACATGCCGGTCATCAAATCCGAGATGGCCACGCCCGCTTTCTGCGGGCCGCCACCGGGCAGGTCGTCGCGCTCGCCGGTCAGGCTCATGAAGCCGCCCATGCCCTGCACGATGAAGTCGTAGCCGGCGCGTGCGGCGTAGGGGCCAGTCTGGCCAAAGCCGGTGATGGAGCAGTAGATCAGGTCCGGCTTGACGGCCTTGAGCGATTCGTAATCGAGCCCGTATTTCTTCAACTGGCCGACCTTGTAGTTCTCCAGCACCACATCGGCATGCGCGGCGAGCTTGCGGACGATGTCCTGACCCTCGGGCGTGCTGATATCGACGGTGATCGAGCGTTTGTTGCGGTTGGCAGCCAGGTAATAGGCGGCCTCGGCGGTGTCCTGGCCGGCTTCGTCCTTCAGCCAGGGCGGGCCCCAGGTGCGGGTATCGTCGCCGGCGCCGGGGCGTTCCACCTTGATGACGTCGGCGCCGAAATCGGCAAGGTTCTGCGCGCACCACGGGCCAGCAAGCACGCGGGTCAGGTCAAGAACACGGAGATGGCTCAGAGCGCCCATGGATTGACGAATCGACACGATTGGAACGGATGGACTGTACACCAGCCTTCCACGTCACCCCAGCCCGGTGCGACGAATGGGCGCGAATGGGGCGCGAACCCCGTATAATCAACGGTTTGCACTAATCTAAGGCGCGCTGGGGCGGGATGCTCCGGGCGCAATGCTGACTCCGGCACCCCGCGACATGAAAGCCTCCGATATCCGCCAAAAATTCCTGACGTTCTTTGAGGGCAAGGGCCACACCGTGGTGCGCTCCTCGCCGCTGGTGCCGGGCAACGACCCGACGCTGCTGTTCACCAACTCCGGCATGGTGCAGTTCAAGGACGTCTTCCTCGGTACCGACAAGCGCCCGTACGTGCGCGCGGCCTCCGTGCAGCGCTGCCTGCGCGCTGGCGGCAAGCACAACGACCTGGAAAACGTCGGCTACACCGCGCGGCACCACACCTTCTTCGAGATGCTCGGCAACTGGTCGTTCGGCGACTACTTCAAGCGCGACGCACTCGTGTGGGCCTGGGAGTTGCTGACGCAGGAATACAAGCTGCCGGCCGACAAGCTGTGGGCCACCGTCTATCACAACGACGACGAAGCCTACGACATCTGGACCAAGGTCATCGGTCTGCCGCCCGAGCGCGTGGTGCGCATTGGCGACAACAAGGGCGCGCCGTACGCCTCCGACAACTTCTGGCAGATGGCCGAAACCGGCCCGTGCGGCCCGTGCTCGGAAATCTTCTACGACCACGGCCCGGACATCTGGGGCGGCCCGCCGGGAAGCCCGGAAGCCGACGGCGACCGCTACATCGAGATCTGGAACAACGTGTTCATGCAGTTCGACCGCCAGCTCGATCCGGCTACCGGCGAATACACGCTGACCCCGCTGCCCGCACCCTGCGTGGACACCGGCATGGGCATGGAGCGCCTGGCCGCCATCCTGCAGCATGTGCACAGCAATTACGAGATCGACCTGTTCCAGGCGCTCATCGCAGCGGCTTCGCGCGAAACCAACACCAAGGATCTGTCGAACAACTCGCTGCGCGTGATTGCTGACCACATCCGCGCATGCTCGTTCCTGATCGTCGACGGCGTGATCCCGGGCAACGAAGGCCGCGGCTACGTGCTGCGCCGGATCATCCGCCGCGCCATCCGCCACGGTTACAAGCTGGGCTGCCGCGCCGCGTTCTTCCACAAGCTGGTGGACGACCTCGTTGCCCAGATGGGCGAGGCCTATCCGGAACTGCGCGACGCGCGCGACCGCGTGGTCGACGTGCTGCGCACGGAAGAAGCGCGCTTCTTCGAGACCATCGAGCACGGCATGTCGATTCTCGACGGCGCGCTGGGCGAACTGAAGACCTCGGGCAGCAAGATGCTCGATGGCGAACTCGCCTTCAAGCTGCACGACACCTTTGGCTTCCCGCTGGACCTGACGCAAGACGTCTGCCGCGAGAACGACGTGATCGTCGACGAAGCCGCTTTTGACGCCGCCATGAACCGCCAGCGTGAGCAGGCACGCGCCGCCGGCAAGTTCAAGCTGGCTGCCGGCACGCTCGACTACACCGGTGACAAGACCACTTTCCACGGCTACGACCAGCTCGTGCGCGAAACCGCCCGCGTGACGGCGCTGTTCGTCGACGGTGCATCGGTCAAGGAAATGCACCCGGGCCAGACCGGCGTAGTGGTGTTGGACCACACCCCGTTCTATGCCGAATCCGGCGGCCAGGTTGGGGATCAGGGCACGCTCAAGGCCGCCACCGTGTGGTTTGACGTGGCCGACACGCTGAAGGTGCTGCCAGAAGTGTTTGGCCACCATGGCGAGCTGCGCACCGGTGTGCTGAAGGTCGGCGATGCCGTGGCTGCGGAAGTGGACGCTGTGCGCCGCGCGCGCACCATGCGCAACCACTCGGCCACCCACCTGATGCACAAGGCGCTGCGTGAAGTGCTGGGCGCCCACGTGCAGCAGAAGGGCTCGCTGGTGGATGCGGACAAGACCCGCTTCGACTTCTCGCACAACGCACCGATGACGCCGCTGCAGATCCGCGAAGTGGAAGCGCGTGTCAACGCCGAGATTTTCGCCAACGCCCCGACTGCCGCCCAGATCATGGGGTTTGACGATGCGGTCAAGAACGGCGCCATGGCGCTCTTCGGCGAGAAGTACGGCGACGAAGTGCGCGTGCTGTCGATCGGCACGTCGAAGGAACTGTGCGGCGGCACCCACGTGGCGCGCACCGGTGACATCGGCCTGTTCAAGATCGTGGCCGAATCGGGCGTGGCTGCAGGCATCCGCCGTGTGGAAGCCATCACCGGCGACAACGTGTTGCACTACCTGCAGACGCTCGACACGCGCATCAATGAAGCCGCTGCGGCACTGCGTGCCCAGCCGTCGGAACTGACGTCGCGCATCGTGCAGGTGCAGGACCAGGTCAAGACGCTGGAGAAGGAGCTGGAGCGCCTGAAGTCGAAGCTGGCCGCAAGCCAGGGCGACGAACTGCTCAGCCAGGCCGTGGACGTGGCCGGCATCAAGGTGCTGGCCGCCAAGCTGGACGGCGCCGACGCCAAGACGCTGCGCGAAACCATGGACAAGCTCAAGGACAAGCTGCAGACCGCCGCCATCGTGCTGGGCAGCGTGAGCGACGGCAAGGTCGCGCTGATTGCCGGCGTGACGGCTGATGCCACGGCCAAGGTCAAGGCTGGCGAACTGGTCAACTTTGTCGCCCAGCAGGTCGGCGGCAAGGGCGGTGGCCGCCCCGACATGGCCCAGGCCGGCGGTACCGAGCCGGAGAATCTGCCGCAGGCGCTGGCCGGCGTGGCAGCGTGGGTGCAGCAGAAGGTGTGATGTAACGCCGCCCAACCTGATGCGCTGAACGGCGCGCGTTCCCGGCAACGGGGCGCGCGCCGTTTTGCTTTGGGGCTCTGTGATGGGGCGGGATGCACCTATCCGCAGCTTGTCTGCGCTGCTGACACAAGTGAAGGGCGGCGGCTGATGCTGGAGACAGGCCGCGCCATCGCCTATACCGGGTAAGCGTGGCCGATTGTGTAGAGATGGTGTGTCGCCTTAGCGATAACTGGCAGGCAACTTGCATCGGTGGCGCGCGCTGTTCCCCGCAGCGCAGGTTGGTCCCATTCCTATCCCCAAATCCGAGGAGAACCATGAGCGTCCTATCTGACAAGGTCGACGCCCAGCCACCGCTGCCGCCGCAGCCTTTGCTCGGGCGAAAAGGCAAACGATTGGCGCGTGCCGTCGCGGTCGGTGCGCTGTTGGCTGCCGGCGTTGGCGTATCGACGCAGCCGGTTGCGCAACTCGCGCCGGAGTCGCACACGCGCAAGGTCAAGGTGCTGATCATCAGCATGTTCGCGCCCGAGGCGCAGCCATGGATCGACAAGCTGGGCCTCACGCAGGACGTGCCGGTGCCGGGTCTGTCGGTCGACTACCCGAACGTGCACTGCAACGCCAGCGACGTCTGCCAGCTCACCACGGGCATGGGCAAGGCGAATGCTGCGTCGTCGGTGTCGGCGCTCATCTACAGCGGCAAGTTCGACCTGCAGCGCACGTATTTCCTGGTGGCGGGCATCGCCGGGATCGACCCGTCGCAGGGCACGCTGGGCAGCGCTGCGTGGGCGCGCTTCCTGGTCGACAGCGATATCGCTTGGGAAATCGATGCGCGCGAGGTGCCCGCCAACTGGCCGAGCGGCTTCATCGGCATCAACACGCAGGGCCCGGGGCAGAAGCCGCCGCTGGACTACAAGACCGAAGTCTTCCGCGTGAACGAGGCGCTGCTGCAGAAGGCGCTGGCGCTCTCCAAGGGCGCGGTGCTCGACGACAACGCCACGGCACGCGCGTATCGCGCCAACTACCCGAGCGCACCGGCCAACCAGCCGCCGTCTGTCGTGCAATGCGACACCGCCGCCGGCAACACGTACTGGCACGGCGCCAATCTGGGCGAGCGCGAAGCCGCGTGGGTCAAGCTGCTGACCGACGGGCAGGGCACCTACTGCACCACGCAGCAGGAAGACAACGCCACGTTCGAAGCGCTCACACGCGGGTCCAAGGCGGGCTTGCTTGATCTGCAACGTGTGGCCGTGCTGCGCACCGCGTCGAACTTCGATCGACCGTATCCGGGGCAGACGCCGTACGACTCGCTGGTCAACAGCCACTCGGGCGGGTTCGTGCCCTCGCTCAACAACCTTGTGCTGGCGGGCGGCCCGCTGGTCAACGAGATCGTCACGCGCTGGAGCGTGTGGAAACACGGAGTGCCCTCGCCATGATCGATTCCAAGACCAAAGTTAAGACACACGCTCCCATGCGCGCCATCACCAAGTTGCTCGCCGTGGGCGCGGCAGCGTTGACCCTGAACAGTTGCGCGTATGACGGCGTGAAGGTCATCGTCATCAACATGTTTCAGGGCGAAGCGCAGCCCTTCATCGACCGCTATGACTTGAAGGAGAAGGTGTACATCTCCGGCCTGTCACCCGACGCGCCCAACATGCTGTGCAACTACGACGGCATTTGCCAGGTCACCACGGGCATGGGCTACGCGAATGCGGCGTCGACCATCTCTGCGTTGCTCTATCGCAGCAAGCTGGATCTGACGCACACCTACTTTGTGATTGCCGGCATTGCGGGGATCGATCCGGGGCAGGGCACGGTGGGCTCGGCGGCGTGGGCGCGCTATGCGGTGGACTACGGCTTGTCGCACGAGATCGACGCGCGCGAGATGCCTGCCGGCTGGCCGTACGGCTACTTCGGCATCGGCACCAAGGGCCCCGGCCAGAAGCCGCCGCTGGATTACCGCACCGAGGTGTTCCAGTTGAACGAGACGTTGCTGCAGCGCGCGTACACGCTGTCGAAATCGGCCATGCTGGAAGATAGCCCCGAGGCCATCGCCTTCCGCAAGAATTACGCGACTGCGCCGGCCAATCTGCCACCTGCTGTCATCCAGTGCGATGTCGCTTCCGCCGATACATGGTGGGCCGGCCGCAACCTGGGCCAGCGCGCGCGTGACTGGGTGAAGACAATGACTGACAACAAGGGCACCTACTGCACCACCGCGCAGGAGGACAACGCCACGCTGGAAGTGCTCACGCGCGGCGCCCGCGCCGGCAAGGTCGATTTCAGCCGTGTGGCGCTGCTGCGCTCGGGGTCGGATTTTGACCGGCCGTACGACGGCCAGACGGCCTCCGATGGCCTCATCAACTACGCGCAGCAAGGCGGCTTCGTGCCGGCCACGCACAACCTCGTCAACGCGGCCAAGCCGTTGCTGGACGATATCGTGACCCGCTGGCCACAGTGGAAGCGGGGGGTGCCCGCAAATTGATCGTCATTTATGGCGGCGTCTGACGCGTTGGTGCGGGAATTGATGGGGGCTGTGGTCGGGCTGTTTTGGTTTTTTCTTGGCGGTGCATCCCTGTTTCATCCCCTGCCGGGGCTGACTCACTTTCTTTGTCTTGCCAAAGAAAGTAAGCAAAGAAAGGCGCGCCCGAGATGGCGACCCCCTCCTTGAATTTTCATAACCGGGCGGAGACGGGAAAAACTCGCTGCGCTCAGACAGTTTCCCGTCTTTTTTCCGCCCGCTTACAAAAATTCAAGGCGCCATCAAGGGCAGGGTACGGCCAAACCGGCTGGGCACCACCCGTGGCGCTGGGTGCTTGCTATTTCTGAAGTTCAAAACTTCGTGATTGAAGTACAGAACTACCAAGTCGCGGTTCCGCAACCTCAAATTCGCAGTTCAGAACTTCAACGTCGAGGTTCCAGAACCCCAATGTCAGAGTTCAAAACCTCTAAACAGGAGTTCAGAACCTCAGAGTTGAAGTTCAGAACCTTGAGGTAGAGGTTCCGGAACCTCGACGGCGGCGTTCAGAACCCCGATGTCAGAGTTCATAACCTCGAAGGCGGAGTTCAGAACCGTCGAGTCGAAGTCCGGAACCTCGAAGTTGGGCGCTGAGTTCGAAGTCGATGTGCGCAGCCGCAATGCCGCCGCAAAAAGCGTG
>CAUPMS010000035.1:0-54092 GCA_963512445.1 uncultured Ralstonia sp. | reverse complement strand
ATAACTGCCCGGGTAGTAGTACTGCAGCACGCCCACGTCGATGGGCACGTCCTTGGCGATCTCGGTCTTGTAGCCGCCGTAGAAATCCATCTCGATGGGGGCCGACACGTTGGGGTTGGAATCCCCCAGCCAGCTGATGGATGAGTTCCAGTTGCCGACGTAGAAACCGTTGGGCAGTGCGTAATCCACACCGCCTTGAATTGCAGGCCTGTTGTTGGTCTGCATGAGGCCCCGGTAGCGGTACTGGCTGGCCAGCGTGACGTTGGCCGTCAGCGGGCTGGTGGGTGCTGCGGTGGGTGCCGAGGCGGCGTCAGTGGACTGCGCAAATGCGGCCGCGCTGGAGAGCGCTGCGGCACAGACAGCAACGCCACCGATGACGGTAGCGCGCAAAGAAACCTGCTTGGCTTGCATGGACCTTTCCCTTGTTGTTTTGGGTGCCGCGTGGCCCGGCGCGTATGCGCGCAACGGGGCCGAAAGCGGCTTGCACGCGGGCTCCTGTCAGTGGGCCGGCGTGCAGTGCAACAGTAGGGAAAGGGGGGTAAAAACGGGGTAAAGGTTGGAGGGAGGGGTGTAAACGGGGTGTAAAAACAGCGCCGCCACGCTGTGATGGCGCATGGCTCCATGCACCGGCTCTCCCCGTCAGCACTCACCTTCGTCGCTGAGGCCGTATGTGCATGCAAATGGGTCGTACCATTTGTTGGCCTTGCGCATTAGATGGACCTCCCCACCGAAGTCCCAAGTCAGCACAGCGGTTCCACTTGAGTAGACTCTCCAATGGCCAAGGCTTTTGCTATCGTTGAATGAAATCCTCCCTTCTGCATAGCAAGGTGAGTATCGATCATGATTCATAAAGACACTTGGAACAGGGTATGCCTTCATGAAGAAGGCTCGCAAGCTTTTCTCCGTTGGTTGAAACTTGGGACATACACTGCTCGCAACCTCATCTTCTTTCTCCAAATTCTGCCCAACTTTTTCAATGACGATCTTTCGTATTGCTCTCCCGTCTTCGGCTCTAGCGTAGCTCAGCAATGTCGTTGTCAAAAAAATCAATGTAATAATCAGCCTCATGCAGGCAACACATCGATTTATTTCCATTTCGCCGTACTCGCCTCAGTAGCATTTTTTCGACCGATTTCTGGGTGCCGATAAATTTCCTGCATTGATACCCCGAGAGCAGATATCAACCGATCAACAAGCCACTTCAATGAAGCATTCTGTTGATCCGTTACAGATTCATATTTTTCATCGCCCCTTTTTCCTGAAGCCCCTCCGACCAATTCAACTCCGACTGAATCAGCATTGGCAGGAAATCTCTCAGGAAAATCTTTTCTCACTTCATGAGTGGACAAGGGGCGTGGATTGTTTCTCAAGGAATACGCCGATTGGAATTCAGCTTGGCTGCACTGCTTTTTGACCAGACACCTTGATTGCAGCAGTCCTACGTGGTTGGTAGCCCTGAGCAAAGAGGCCGTTTGATAAATCGTTCCATCCTTATCAATCAAGAAATGCGCTCCATTCGCACCCTTATTGGTATAGCTATTGAATGTACTTCCTGCCGTAGGCGCACCTGTCTGATGAACAACAATTCCGTTAACTTTGCTCATACGACGGCCTTCAATATTCGGGAAAATCCGCACTTTGATCCGCTCATCATCAACAATCCCGTGCTCTGAAATAAAAAGCATTCCGTCTGTCTCCGCTGTCGTCGTTAAATGGTCTTATTAGCCTTGATGTCGTACCCCACGCTCACCGCCCCCGCACTTCCGCCTTGGGCGTTTTGAGTGACGTACTCTTGTTTGAAGCGGGCAAATGACAAGCTGACTTGTTCGCGCGGTGCCCTCATGTTGGGGTTGCATACCGTTGTCAGTCGGGAAATCAGGACATCTTCCATCGTGATCTTCAGGTACTCCAGAGGTGTGCCACCGGCTTTTCTGGCGACAAGCACCGCCTCGCTAACGTGTTTGCCGGTCAGGCAGTGTTGAATGAGGTTGGGTGTCGCGCGATCGACGTAGTGCTCGATCACCAGATCGTTGACTGTGCACTTGCCAGCGCCTCCGCCCGCGCCGGCGTGCATGCTGGAGGACTGCGTGACGTTCCAATTCCAGCTTAAGACTTCGATTTCCTTGGGGTGGCGTGAATCCGTTGCCTCCCCCTCGATGCCGGTCAATTTGAGAAATAGGTCTTGCGCCATTTTTGCTCCGCAATTTTGCCTTTGGGAGAAGCAAGGTAGCAGGAGGGGCAAACTCGGTTTGCAAAGATTTTCTACCCCAAAGAAAAACAGATTGTCATCCTTTGAGCTCGTTAGATTCAACGCTGCATGTTTCGATTTCATGCTGAATCGTGAGCGCCCGATATGCACCTTCGGCGTAGTCCAAACACGTCCAGAGATATTCCGCCTGCCGTGTTTCATCAAGTGAGCGGAAGTGCTCGAATCCGGTCGAGTGCAGCATGCTTAAAAACGCCCGCAGCTTCGAAAGCTTGTCGAACAGATCAACGTGCGCCTGATAGCGGCGGGCATCGGGAAAGGCTTGGGGTTCTGTCATGGCGAGGTCTCCGTCGAATTGAGGAAACTCGCCACCCGGGGGGCGGGTGGGCGAGCATTGAC
Source organism: uncultured Ralstonia sp. (assembly GCA_963512445.1). Classification (GTDB taxonomy): domain Bacteria; phylum Pseudomonadota; class Gammaproteobacteria; order Burkholderiales; family Burkholderiaceae; genus Ralstonia. The sequence continues at coordinate 51,487 of CAUPMS010000035.1, read as the reverse complement.
AAGGTTGGAACCCGAGTGCCGTCACTCGATCGGCGCGAAGCCGTCCCTGCCAAGCTCGCCCATAAAGGGGAAGCGGCCACGGGAGATTGACGACAAGGACTTGTGCTCAGTCCCTGCCGGACGGCATCGAGGGTTCCAGTCCTCGGCCGCTTTCTCTCATGGCACGAAAGCGGCACCCGGAGTCTAAGGGGCCGCTTTCCATTGAAGCAATGCTTTGCGGGATAAATCAGACTTTGCTGATGCGCTGTGTCCCGAGGCGCGCATTATCGCCCAGCGGCTTGTTCCGCACGAGGTCGCGCTCCCACCCTGCGCCGCAGTAGCCCCAAAAATGTAGCGACCTCTACACCATTGCAGCAGTCCATACGGCTACCTATGCTGCCGTCATGACTGCCGATTCCAACTCCAATTCCTGGCTCCTGCTGATCGTCAGCCTGCCCACCGCCAGCGCCACCGCGCGCATGCGGATCTGGCGGGCGCTGAAGGCCATTGGCTGCGCCGCGTTGCGCGACGGTGCCTACCTCTTGCCCGCCCATGCCGAACAGGCAGCGCAACTGCGCAGCCTTGCCGATGAGGCCTTGCAGGAAGACGGCCAAGCGTGGCTCCTGCGCGTGCAGGCCCAAGACGCCGCAGAAGACAGCGCCTACCGCGCCTTGTTTGATCGCACCGCCGATTATGTGGATTGGCTGGCCGAACTGGCAGAGGCCCGCAAGACGTTCTCCAGCCTGGGGGCGGCTGAACTCAATCGCTTGCAGCGCCGCCACGATCGCGCCTACGAGGCCATCCGCAAGATCGACTTCTTCCCGGGCGAGGCGTCCATCCGCGCAGATGCGCAATGGCGTGACTTTGCCGCCGCCGTTGAATCCGTTCAGTCGCCCGGCGAGCCGCACGCCGCCGCCGGCAACATTGCGCGCCGCGACCCCACCCAATACCAAGGGCGCCTGTGGGCAACACGCCGCCACTTGTGGGTGGACCGCGTGGCCTGCGCGTGGCTGATCCAGCGCTTTATCGACCCCCATGCCCGCTTCCTCTGGCTGGAAAGCCCCGCCGATTGCCCGGCCGATGCCCTGGGCTTCGACTTTGACGGCGCCACCTTCACGCACGTTGGCAATCGGGTGTCGTTCGAGGTGCTGATGGCCAGCTTCGGGTTGGACGACAACCACGGGTTGGCCCGGCTCGGCGCCGTGGTGCATGCGCTGGACGTGGGCGGCCCCACCGTGCCGGAAGCCGGCGGCTTTGAAGCCATTCTGGCGGGCGCGCGCAAGCGGCTGGCCAATGACGACGTGCTGCTGGCGGAAGTCGGCAGCGTGTTGGACTCGCTGTACACCCATTTTTCCGGCAGCCGGAAACCCTAGTTCACACCATCGGCCCACCAAGATGAGCACAACCCCGCAAACCATTCCGCCGCTGCACGCTGGGCACGAACGCCCGGCCTACACGTTGTGGCAACTGCTGCTGTACTTCGCGCGGCTGGGCACCCTGGGCTTTGGCGGCCCGGTTGCCCTGGCCGGTTACATGCGCCGCGATCTGGTGGAAACCCGCCAGTGGATTACCGAAGGCGACTACAAAGAAGGCCTCGCGCTGGCCCAGCTCGCCCCAGGGCCGTTGGCCGCGCAACTGGCGATCTATCTCGGCTATGTGCACTACCGCATCCTGGGCGCAACGCTGGTCGGCATCACCTTCGTGCTGCCATCGTTCCTGATGGTGGTGGCGCTTGGCTGGGCGTATGTGCGCTTTGGCGGGCTGACGTGGATGCAGTCGGTGTTCTACGGCGTGGGCGCGGCGGTGATCGGCATCATTGCCATCAGCGCCTACAAGCTCACCACCAAGAGCGTCGGCAAAGACAAGCTGCTGTGGTTCGTCTACCTCGTGTTGGCAGGCGTGACGGTCGTCACTGAATCCGAGGTGGCGTGGCTGTTTCTGGCGGGCGGCGTGCTCGTGTGGTTCTGGCGCGCACCGCCCAAGTGGCTGCGCCAGGGCAAGATGAACGCGCTGGCAGCAACGCCCATCCCCGCGGCAAGCGGCCTCTTCAGCATGATCGACTGGCCGCTGCTGTCACAGATTGGCGTGTTCTTTGCCAAGGCCGGCGCCTTCGTGTTTGGCTCGGGGCTGGCCATCGTGCCGTTCCTATACGGCGGCGTGGTCACCGAGCACCACTGGCTTAATGAAAAGCAATTCGTTGATGCCGTGGCCGTGGCAATGATCACGCCGGGCCCGGTCGTCATCACGGTGGGTTTTATCGGCTACCTGGTGGCTGGCCTGCCGGGTGCGTGTGTGGCCGCGCTTGGCACCTTCCTGCCGTGCTACCTGTTCACGATCCTGCCGGCGCCGTACTTCAAGAAGTACGGCAAGCTGCCCGCCATCCTGGCCTTTGTGGATGGCGTAACGGCAGCGGCCGTAGGCGCCATTGCGGGCGCGGTGATCGTGCTGGCCAAGCGCTCGATCGTCGATGTGCCGACGGTGCTGCTGGCGCTTGCAACCATTGTGCTGCTGGTGAAGCTCAAGAAGCTGCCAGAGCCTGTCATCGTGGCGGGCGCTGCCCTGATTGGCCTGGCCGTATATCCGCTGCTGCATCACTGACAAGGAGGCCGCCATGCAATGGATCACGCGCGAGCGCCCCAAGATCGACCGGATCGCCTGCCCCTGGCTGATCGCCCGCTTCATCGACGAGACACCCGATTTTCTCTACGTGCCGCCGGGCGATGTGCTGCGCATTGCCAACCAGACGGGTGCGATTCCGTACGACGTTCCCGGCGCAGAACTCACCCACGTGGGTGAGCTGTGCAGCTTTGACGCCTTCCTCAGCACGTACCACCTTGGCGAAGACGCCGCCTTGCAGCACCTGGCCCGCATCGTGCGCGGTGCGGATACATCGCGGCTGGGCCTGACACCGCAATCGAGCGGGCTGTACGCCATCTCGCTGGGCCTGTCGCAGGTGTTTGCCAATGACCACGAGATGCTGGAGCACGGTCTGGTGATGTACGACGCGCTCTATGCCTGGTGCAAGCACTGTCAGGCAGAAACGCATAACTGGCCGCCCCAGATGCCCACGTAAGTGCCCATGTAGGCAGCGGCACAGAAACAAGAAAGCCGCCCACGGCGGCTCTCTCTACAAGCGACAAACGACAAACGACAGCAACGAATCAACTCACTCCGCCGCTGCCTCTTCCTTCTTTTCCTTCTCTTCCGTCTTCCGGGGCGCCTTGGCAAACCGCGCTGACAACGCCTTGCGCGCCATATCCAACCCGTCGCCCTGACCCGCCACCTTGAGGTAGGTGTACCCCTCCAACGCGCCGTTCATCACATCGCTGCCCAGCGCCAGTTGCGTGTCGGACATGCGCTCTTGCAGCCGGTTTACCCGCACCAGGCGGCTGCGCAGCAGATCGAACGCAGCCAGATCGCGGCGCAGTTCAGCAATGTTGAAGTTGGCGGGCAGCACGTTCGGGTTGGTGCCCAGCACCTCTACCGCCTTGCGGGCAAACGCTTCGGATTTATCGCCCATCTTGGTCAGAAAGCGGCGTTGCTCGATCGACAGATCGATCAGGCCGGTGAGCTTGTCTTCCAGGATCTTGATCGCGCCATCCACGGCGGCCAAGTCGGTTGGGGTGAGCTGAAATGAAATCAGATTTTGCGACATCGCGTTCCTCATTGATGGGTTGGCAACGTCATGCCGGGGGGCACGACGGGCGGGAGCTTGGCCGCCATCGCGCTTGTCCGCAATGGGTAACAGGTGTTTGAGCCGCAGATCGAGGCGAATTCCTATGCCGATAGCGTTCTGGACCCTGTGGATAAGGTTCAGAACGCCAACCTATGACGTTCCGGACTTCATGCGTGCGGATCGGAACGTCTCGCTTGGCGTTCGGAACATCAACTTTGGTGTTCTGGACTGCGCATGGCGGGGTTCAGAACTCGGGGGTGTGGCGTTCTGAACGCCATGCATGCGGTTCATGAACGCCGCGCTTGGCGTTCGGAACTTTGGGTGGGGGGTTCGGAACCTCAGGTGCGTTGTTCCGAACGCTACAGCGTGACGGCGAGGGGGCGGACCGTGCCGTGCCGCCTCAAACCCTACGTCTTCGGCGAGTGCTCGCCAGACGATTCAATGACGTTGGGATGGCCGGTGCGGGCAAGGCGCGGCTCAAGCGCACGATGCAGCAGCACACCAAGCACAGCCCCCACGCATTCGGCCAGCACGAACCCCGGCACGCTGCCCGGCGCGATGCCGGCAAAGCTGTTGCTGAACATGCGCCCGAACGCCGCTGCCGGGTTGGCGAACGACGTAGACGCCGTGAACCAGTACGCCGCGCCGATGTACGCCGCCACCATGGAAGAGGCACGCCCGTTGGGCGCGCGCAGGATGACCAGGAGCAAGCCGGCGGTTGCCACCGCTTCGGCAATCCACTGCCCCGTGCCGCTGCGCACCTTGGTCGACAGTTGCACGATGGTCATGTCGAACATGGCGTGCGCCAACCATGCGCCCAGCACCGCGCCAATCAGTTGCGCAACGATATACGGCACCAGCGCGGTGCCGGGCAACTCGCCGCGCGCGGCCATCACCGCGCTGACCACAGGGTTGAAGTGCGCGCCGCTGACCGGCCCCAAGGTTTCGATCAAGACGTACAGCCCGCCCACCGTGGCGGCCGTGTTGGCGAGCAACGCGATCGCAACGTTGCCGCCAGCCAGGCGCTCAGCCATGACGCCTGAGCCGATGACGATGGCCAGCAGCAACGCCGTGCCCAGTGTTTCGGCGGTGAGCCGGCTGCGCATATCCATCATGGTGTTCAGCTCTGCGAAATGCGTTCAAGCGCGGCCTGCAATTCGGCGTTGCTGAGGGTGTCGAGCGGCAGTGCCAGCAGTTGCAGCATGCGGTAGCCAATGGCCTGGCGCGTGAGTTCAAAGGCGAGGCGCTTGCCTTCGTCACCGCCTGCGGCGTTGGACGGGTCGGCATAGCCCCAATGCACCTTCACCGGACTGCCGGGCCAGTATGGGCAGGTCTCGGCGGCGGCGCTGTCGCACACGGTAATGACGATGCGCATTGGCGGTGCGTCGTTGGCAACAAACACATCCCAGCTCTTGCTGCGGTAGCCGGTGGTGTCGATGCCTGCGTTGGTAAGGGCTTCCAGCGCGAACGGGTTGAGGCGGCCGCTCGGTGCGCTGCCGGCACTGTATGCGCGCACGTCTTTGCCGAGCTTTTGCGCCCAGTGGTTGAGCATGCCTTCGCTCAGCACACTGCGTGCGGAGTTGTGGGTGCAGAGGATGAGGACGTTGGTTGTCATGCGGGCACGCCGTGGGGCGCTCCTTCAGCATTTGCAATCGGTAGAACGGGCTTCCAGGCAGGCCTCGCCCTGGCAGCAATTGGCGGTCAGGAAGCCCAGCAGGGCGTTCATGTGGTCGTACGCCGCGCGATAGATCAGGTTGCGGCCATCACGCTCCTGCGTTACCAGATGCGCGTTCGTCAATTCCTTGAGGTGGAACGACAACGTGGCGCCCGGCACATCGAGCTGCTCGGCAAGCGCGCCGGGCGTGAGGCCAGTCGGCCCGGCCACCACCAGCATGCGGAACACTTGCAGGCGGATGCCGTGGGCCAGCGCGGCGAGGGATCGGATAGCGTCATTTTCTTCCATATTTCCAATATATTCGAATTATTAGATTGCACCAAGGCACCGTTGTGTCTTGGAAAGACGGGGGATGGCTCGTGCGGGAACAGCTTGCAGGGGGGTGTTTGCGGTAGCTGCACCAGTAACGGCCATCCCCGTGCTGGCCGTTTGCTCACAACCCCATCGCAGGCTCGGTGCCCCACAGTGGGTTTATAGGTTTACTTCTTTATGTATACAGATAGTAGTAATAGATAACGGTGGATAAGTGCTGTGGATAAGTATCAAAAGCGCTTTTACATCAATGGCTTGTAGAACGGACAACCCATCGGACAGCGTGTGCTGTCGCGTGGATGAGTGCGGGTGATCGCATTGCATGCGGTCGCTGCGGTTGGAAGTTGTTCCCATGCTTTGCGCACGCTGACCCCGGAGAACCAACACGCTTTTCCCTGGAGTTGTTCACAGGGGCAGGTGGAGTTATCCACATCGGGTTCGGCAAACCATTGTGTGCGGTCTCGGGCGGGCCTTTGTGTCTGCGCCGACGGCGCGCGCCGGACGTCGATTGCTGGCAAGTTGTCACAGGCATGCGCCCAGCAGGAACTTGCCGAGACGCCGCGGGCTCCTTCCTCCGTACCTTTGCGGAGAGCACATCATGCGCAGCATCGTTACCGTGCTGACCCTGTCGCTGGCGTGTGTCAGCGTGGCGGCCAGCGAGCCACGCCACTTTGTCTACACCGGATCGGACGAACTCACGCAGATCGAGCCGCTGCTTGAGCGGCCCGATATCGACGGCGCGCAGATCGTCTACAGCTGGAAGCAGTTGGAGCCCGCCCAGGGGCACTATGATTTTTCGGTGATCGAGCGCGATCTCGCCTATCTGCAGCAGCGGCACAAGAAGCTCTTCGTGCAAGTGCAGGACCGCTTTTTCCTGCCGACAGCGCGCCATATCCCGGCGTACTTGCTGACGGAGCCTGCCTACACCGGTGGCCTGGTGCGTCAGTCCGATGATTCAGAGGTGACCCCGGGCGGCAGCGGGTGGGTCGCGCAGCAATGGAACCCCGCACTGCGCAAGCGCTTTCAGGCACTGCTGGCGGCGCTCGCCAAGCAGTTCGACGGGCGGATCATGGGGGTCAACCTGCCCGAAACTGCCATCGACATTGACCGCAAGCGCGACAAGACCGGCTTCAGTTGCAACGGCTACTTTAGTGCCACGCTGGCCAACATGCGTTTCGCCCGACAGCAGTTCCACCGCTCGACGGTCGTGCAATACGTCAACTTCTGGCCCTGCGAATGGGACAACGACCGCGAGTACATGTCACGCGTGTTTGCCGCCGCCGCGCAGGACGGCATCGGCTTGGGCGGGCCTGACATCGTGCCGTGGAAAAAGGCGCAGATGAAGAACGCCTACCCGTTCTTCCATCAGTACAAGGGAAAGCTGCCGCTGGTGGCGATGGCGGTGCAGGAACCAACGCTGCGCTACGTCAACACGAAAACCGGCAAGCCGTTCACCCGCAACGAGTTCGTGGCCTTCGCCAAGGATTACCTTGGCGTAGACGTGATCTTCTGGTCGGTCGATTCGCCCTGGCTCAGGCAGTGACCGCGAGGTCCATTCCACCGCGAGCCGGCCACCGGTAGTGGTCAGGGCCGGTAAGCAACGGCCTCGATCTCGATCTTTGTGCCAACCATGTTGTTCCCCTGCAAGGTCGACCTTGCGGGCTTGTTTTCAGGGAAGAACTCCCCGTAGACGCGGTTGAATTCATCAAAGTCGCGCGCGTCTTCAAGCCATATGGTCACCTTGACGACGTCCTCGAGCGTGCAGCCCGCAAGCGCGAGCACGTCGGCAACGTTCTTCAGCGTCTGGCGCGTGTGGGCTTCGATGCCGCCCACGACGATGCTGCCGTCTGCGTGTCTGGCGACTTGACCCGACACGAAAACAAAGTCGCCGGCCTTCGTCGCGCGCGAGCGTGGCAGGCTGTGCGTGCCGGGGTTGCTTTCCACAAAGTACTCAATCGTCATTGGCGTCACCTCCCCAAGACCCGTTGGGTGCCTCGCGTCAAGAATAGGTTGCCGGATGGTAATTCGCTGCCATGCATTTGCATGAGGCGCCAAAGGACGGCCGCGGCCGCAGCGTGCAACAACGCACTGCCTGAACGTGAAAAGAGCCGCACGACGCGGCTCTTCTTCGGTGCGAACAACGATGGCGCAAGGCCTCAAGCCCCGGCCGCCCCATCCCCACCACCTTCAGCCTCGCGCTCCTCTCGCTCTTCGCGTTCCTCGCGCTCTTCACGGGGCAGGATCAGCATGCCGGTGTTGTACACGTACTCGTACACCTCGCCGTAGCGGCCCCATTCAATGCCGATCTTGAGCACGCGCTCGGCTTCTTCGGGCTTGAGGTAGGCCTCCAGCTCGCGCAGCACGTGTTCTTCGCGGATCTCGCCATCCTCATTGGCCTCGAGTTCGGCGCGGATATGCGAGGCGAGGGCCACGCGCTCCAGCAGCTTCTGGCCGAACAGCACCTTGCGCTCGGGCGGTTCGGTTTCCATGTAGGTCTTGCCGAACGGGGTGACGATGATGTCGCCGCGCTCGATGGTGGCCAACTGCAGCAGGGCCAGCGCTTCACAGGCGGGCAGCAGGTCGTCGTCGGTCACGCCGGCTTCTTCGGCCAGGTGCGGCAGGTCGGCGCGGCCGTTGAACGGGGCTTCGACCAGCAGGTCGAGAATGGCCTCCATCTGGCCGATCTCAGCGTCGGGCAGGCGGTAAGCAAGCTGCTCGGCGGCGGGCTCGACGCCCACATGCACGCCCACGCGCTCCGGCGAGGTCATCAGGCCGTACACCTCGTCGATGAGGTTGCGCACGGCAGCCGAGTCACGATTGCGCGGGCGCGGGAACGGCACGCGCACCTCGGCGCGGATGCGCCCCGGATCGCTCGACAGGATGACGATGCGGTCGGCCATCATCACCGCTTCTTCAATGTTGTGCGAGACGATCAGGATGCTCTTGATATTGGTGCGGCGGCCTTCCCACAGGTCGAGCATTTCGTCGCGCAGGTTCTCGCCGGTCAGCACGTCGAGCGCAGAGAACGCTTCGTCCATCAGCAGCAGGTCGGGCTCGGTCACCAGCGCGCGCGCAATGCCCACGCGCTGGCGCATGCCGCCCGAGAGTTCGCGCGGCAGGGCGCTGTTGAAGCCCGACAGGCCGATCAGGTCGATGGCCTGCTCGGCGCGCTCTTCGCGCTCGGCCTTGGCCACGCCTTGTGCTTCCAGGCCCAGCTCCACGTTCTGCTGCACCGTCAGCCACGGGAACAGCGCGAACGACTGAAACACCATCGCAATGCCCTGCACGGGGCCGCTGTATTCGCGCCCACGGAACAGCACCTGGCCGCGGTCGGCACGCACCAAGCCGGCCATGACGCGCAGCAGGGTCGACTTGCCCGAGCCGGACTTGCCCAGCATGGCGACGATCTCGCCCTCGCGCAGGTTGAGGTCCACGCCCTCGAGCACCGAGCGGTCAGTGTGGTCTGCGGTGCGGAAGATTTTCGAGACGCCGCGCAGTTCGATGACGCTTTCGGCGCTTTGGCTGTTGGTGCCGTTGGTAGCCATGATGGGTTCTCTGCTGAAAAGGTCGTCTTAGATCGTGCTCAGGATCCGTAGCGAGCGACCCAAGGTTGGCGCGAGAAGCGCAGCCTTACATGAGTACGGCGAGCATCGCAGGGGCAAGATTGGGGCGCGCAGTAGGATCATGAACACGTTCTTACAGGCGGGTGCGCTCTTGCGCTATGTCATACAGCCGGTTCCACAGCAGCCGGTTGAAGCCGACCACGAACAGGCTCATCACCACAATGCCCAGCGCAATGCGCGGGAAGTCACCCTTTGATGTCATCTCGGCGATGTAGCTGCCCAGGCCCGTGGCCACCAGCGTGCGGTCGCCCCACGTGACGTACTCGGAGACGATGCTGGCGTTCCACGAACCGCCCGCGGCCGTCACCAGACCGGTGAGCAGGTTGGGGAACACGGCGGGGATCAGGAAGCGCTTCCACAGCAGCCAGCCGCGCAGGCCGAAGTTGCGGGCAGCCAGTTTCAGTTCGGTCGGGATGGCCGACGCGCCGGCAATCACGTTGAAAAGGATGTACCACTGCGTGCCGAAGATCATCAGCGGGCTCAACCAGATTTCTGGGTTGAGCGCGAAGCGTGCGATGAGCATCACGGCCAGCGGGAACATCAGGTTGGCCGGGAACGCCGCCAGGAACTGCGCCACCGGCTGGGCGATGCGCGCTATGTTCGGGTTCAGGCCGATGCGGATGCCGATCGGCACCCACACCAGCGCAGCCAGCGCAATCAGCAGGATCACGCGCACCATTGTCAGGAAGCCAAGCCACAGCACGTGGCCCACTTCGGCCCAACCCACCTCGGAGCGTACGAACTGCAGGATGTGCACGACGGCGGCCAATGCGGCCAGAATGATGACGAGATCGGCCACGCGATGCGACCACGGGAAGCGCGGGAGAAACCCGTTGCCACCGGCAGCCGTGGGCCGCGTCCGCTCGGCACCCCAGGACAGCGTGTGCTCGGCCAGCGCGGCGGTCCGCTCCAGCAGCGCCTTGACCCATTCGGAGCGGCGCAGCAGGTCAAGCAGCCACGATTGCGGCTCGCGCTCCGACGACATCGTGTCGAAGCGGAAGCGGTCTGCCCAGGCAATCAGCGGGCGGAACAGCAGTTGGTCGTACAGGATGATGCCGATCAGCATGGCCAGGATGGCCCAGCCAATTGCGGCCAAGTTCTGCTGGGCGATCGCCAGCGAGATATACGAACCGATGCCCGGCAGCTTGATGTCGTGGCCCGACACCGAGATGGCTTCGGATGCCACCACGAAGAACCAGCCGCCCGACATCGACATCATCATGTTCCATAGCAGGCCCGGCATGGCGAACGGCACTTCCAGGCGCCAGAAGCGCTGCCACTTGGACAGGCGAAACACCGTAGCCGCCTCTTCCAGGTCAGTCGGGATGGTGCGAAACGATTGGTACAAAGAGAACGCCATGTTCCACGCCTGCGACGTGAAGATGGCAAAGATGGCCGCGCATTCCACGCCCACCAGGTTGCCCGGGAACAGCGCAATGAAGCCCGTGACCGTAATCGACAGGAAACCCAGCACCGGAATCGATTGCAGGATGTCCAGCGCGGGCACCATCACCTTCTCGGCCGTGCGGTTCTTGGAGGCAATGGCCGCAAAGGCAAACGAGAACGCCAGCGACGCGCCCAGCGCCAGCAGCATGCGGATGCTGGTGCGCAGGAGGTAGTAGGGCAGCTCGGCCACGTCCAGGCTCACATCCAGGTGCTCGCCGGGCGTGTAGGGCACGTTCATCTGCTTGGCGGCATAGGCCACGAGCACGATGGCGGCCAGGATGATCGGCAGCAGCGCCAGATCGAAGCGGTTGGGCGGCGCGGTCAGCAGGTGGCCGAAGTTGACGCCAAAGTTGGTACCGAAGCGGCCCCGGATGGTGGTTTCGTTGTCGTTTTGTTGCATCTTGGATAACCGGGACGGAAACCGCGGACGAAGTTCGGGCGCCTCAAGGCTCAGGGCCGAGGCGCGATTACATGGCGTGCAGGGCCGGGCGCAATGCTTTGCGCAGGCGTTGCTTGGCACCCGGCGGCAAGCCGCCTAGTTTACCTTGCGTAACGTCAGAGCCCGCGCTGCGGTTGTCAGTCTGACGACGTCACATTCCAGAAATGTGACAGAGATGCGACAGCGCCGGTTTGTCATGTTCTATCCAACACATCACCTGCCATCTTGCTCCGGAGACCCGCCGTGTCCGCCATTGTGCAAGTGATCGTTACTGTACAGGGCCGGGTGCAGGGTGTGGGCTACCGCGCCGCCTGTGCTGACCATGCCCGCCTGCTGGGCCTGCGCGGCTGGGTGCGCAACCGCCGCGATGGTGCGGTCGAGGCCTTTTTGTCCGGCCCCGAAGCCAACGTGCTGCGCATGCGGGAATGGATGTGGGCGGGCCCCGACTGCGCGCAGGTCACGCAACTCGACGTCGCGCCAGGCGAGAACGAGGCGCCCGTGCCCGGTTTCGAGATTCGCCCGACGGTGTAATTTTCAGCGATCTTTGCTGATGGATCTGCTGGCTGATCAGTACACGTTCGGCACGATCATCTCTTGCGGCACCGGGTGGCGGATGTACTCCGCGTGGTGCACGCGCTCGGGCAGCAGCACCGGAGAATGCGGCACCGCGTGGTACGGCACCTGGCCGAGCAGGTGGTGGATGCAGTTCAGGCGCGCGCGCTTCTTGTCATCGGCCAGCACGACCCACCACGGCGATTCGGGAATGTGCGAGCGCTCGAGCATCGCTTCCTTGGCGCGCGTATAAGCCTCCCAGCGGCGGCGGCTCTCCAGATCCATCGGGCTCAGCTTCCATTGCTTGAGCGGATCGTCGATACGGCTCTGGAATCGCACCTCCTGCTCTTCGTCCGTGACCGAAAACCAGTACTTGACGATCTGGATGCCCGAGCGTGCCAGCATCTTTTCGAACTCAGGCACCGAGCGGAAAAACTCTTCGTATTCGTCGTCGGTGCAAAAGCCCATCACGCGTTCCACGCCGGCGCGGTTGTACCAGCTGCGGTCAAACAGGACGATCTCGCCGGCCGCCGGCAGGTGTGCCACATAGCGCTGGAAATACCACTGCGTGCGTTCGCGATTGGTGGGTGCGGGCAGGGCGGCCACGCGGCAAACGCGCGGGTTCAGCCGCTGGGTGATGCGCTTGATGGCGCCGCCCTTGCCGGCGGCATCGCGCCCTTCAAAGAGGACGATCAGCCGGTGGCCGGTTTCGATCACCCAATCCTGCAGCTTGACGAGTTCGCCCTGCAGACGGAACAGCTCGCGGAAGTACATGCGCCGCGTCTCGCGGGCTTCGTCACTGATGCCTTCGCCGCCACCGAGCAGGTGGTCGTCGATTTCCATCTCCAGCTCTTCATCCAGCGTGTCGAGGAGGTCTTCCTGCAGGCGTGCCTGCCGCACTGCGTCACGTTCACTCATGATGTCCTGCTCCTGCCGATCCTGATGATGGGGCACTTCGCGCGGGCGGCGCAATGCAAGTCTAAAGCCCGACCAAGTAGCACGGGCTCGTGGCAGGGGAGTGACATGGGGGGGCGCATAGCGCCCGTGAGCTCAACTCGACTCGCCTTCCAGCGTGAACTTGGCGCCGTCGTCCTGGCCGAGCAGGCGCACCAGCGTGGGCAGGGCTTCCTGCAGTTGCGCCTTCAGCGTCCACGGCGGGTTGACGATGAACATGCCGCTGCCGTGCAGGCCCAACCCGCCTTCCACCGGACGCTTGACGGTCAGCGTGACGTGCAACCAGTCCGTCGGCCGCAACTGCTTCAGGCGCGCTGGAAACTGCGCGGCTTCGCGCCGCTGTACCTGCGGATACCAGATCGCGTACATGCCGGTGGCAAAGCGTTGCAGGCTGTCCTGCAGGGCCTGCACGGTGCGCGCGTAGTCCTGCTTGTCTTCGAACGACGGGTCGATCAGCACCACCGCGCGGCGCGGCGGCGGCGGCAGAATCGCCTTGATGCCGGCAAAGCCATCGCCGTCGTACAGCATGACCTTGCGCCCCGCACCGCGAAAATTGTTGGACAGCACCTTGATCTCGGAGCTGTGCAGTTCGAACAGGCGCAGGCGATCGGCATCGCGCAGCATCTGCCACGCAAACCATGGCGACCCGGGGTAGTGCTTCAGCTCGCCGTTCGGGTTCTGCTCACGCACTTGGTCGAGATAGGCATCAAGCAGCGGGGGCAGCGTTTCGCCGGCTTCCGCCGCGCGCCACAGGGGGCCGATACCGGTGTCGAACTCGGCCTTCTTCTGCGCCCATTCGTGGTCCAGCGCATAGAGGCCTGCGCCGGCATGCGTGTCGATGTACCAGAACGGCTTGTCTTTCTGCGTCAGGTAGTCGAGCAACTGCACCACGATGGCGTGCTTGAGGACATCGGCGTGATTGCCGGCGTGGAAGGCGTGGCGGTAACTGAGCATCGGCGGGCCATGTGCGCCAAGGGTATCAGGCGCGGGCAAAGAAAACGGTAGGCGCGAATGCTACCACCGCGCGGGGTGCGCCCCCAGCGGCACGGCGGGCAGCGCCCAGTGCGGCGGTGTTTCGGAAAGCTGCCCCGCATGGCGCAGTGCCGTGAGCATGCCGAAGCCGGAGGGCGTGGTGTCCAGATACGCGCCGATGTCTTCATAGCGCGGGTCGGGCGCGTCAAAGCCGCGCGCCATGCGGCCAAAGCTGCGCAGCCAGTGCGCCGTCTGCGCCAGCGACACGCGCACGTGCCAGCTTCCGCCTTCAGCCATGCGGCGCGCGAGGGCTGCCATTGCGCCGGCGGCCATCAGATAGCCCGCGCCATGGTCTAGCGCCTGCGCGGGCAGCGGGCGCGGCTTGGTGTCACCGGCCGCTTCGGCTTCAGCCCAGTTGAAACCGCTGGCGGTCTGCACGAGCGAATCGAAACCGCGCCGATTGGCCCACGGCCCGTCATCGCCATACGCACACAAGCTCACGTAGACGATACCGGGGCGCAACGCCGCGACCCGTTCAGGGCCGAACTGGAGCGACGCCAAGCCGCCGGGCCGATAGCCTTGCACGAAGATATCGGCGTTGCGCAACAGCGTGCGCAATTGCTCTGCGCCGGTGGCATCGCGCAAGTCGAGTTGTGCGGAACGCTTGCCGCGCCCGGTATCAATCACCAGCGGCGGCACGGCGGGCAGATGCGGCCCCGTAACGAGCAGCACGTCCGCCCCATGGGCAGCCAGCGTCCGGCCGCAGACGGGGCCGGCAATCACGCGCGTGAGGTCGAGTACGCGCACGCCGGAAAGCGGCCGCCCATCGGCATGCGCGGGCAAGGGCTGCGGTGGCGCATCGCCAATGCGCTCGATGGTCATGAGCGGCTGACCAGCGACGGCAATGCCTTGCCAATGGTGATCCCACTCTTCAAACGTGCGCGCTGCAGTCACGACCATCCCCGCCTGCGCAGCGGCCTCTTCAAACGCTTCCGCATTCCATTGGCTCAGCGCAACGGCCACGGCTTCGCGGTCATATGCGCAGCCGAGCAGCTTGAGCACGCCATCGCGGTGATGCGGGAAGTTGGTATGCAGGCGCACCCAGCGGCCATCGCCGCAGCGGTACAGCCCGGCGATCTTGTCCCACGGTTCGGGCGGCAGTTGGCCATCGACACGGAAGTAGCGCTCGGAGCGAAACTCCAGCGCGGCGTGGTGCATCTCTACCGATACGGTTTGCTGGCGCCCCGTGCGCAACGTATCGACATGCGCGGCGGCCAGGGCGGCCGCAGCGATGGTGCTCTGCGCCAGCGTGCCCACGGCAAACGACGAGGGGAGGGCGGGCTCGACACCCGTCAGCGTCACGCGCGACAGTACATCGGCCGGCTGGCCGAGCACGGTCCACAACTGGCTGAGTGCTTCGGTGGGGCTGACAGTCTGCATGGAAGGATCAACCCCTTTGGCGGGTGACAGCAGGCGGGACTGTTCGATGCGGCCGCCGAAGCACCGGTGGGCCGCATCATTTACGTCAGGTAACGACGACGCAGGCGAAAGGCTCAGGCCTGCGGAATCTCGATCTTCACTTCAAGCACTTCCAGGTTGTCCTGGCGCTCGAGATTGACCTTGATGTCGTCGTTGCCGATCTTCACGTACTTCGAGATCACGGCCACCAGCTCGCGTTGCAGCGCGGGCAGGTAGTCGGCAGGCGCGCCGCTGGCGGTGCGTTCATGGGCGAGGATGATCTGCAGGCGTTCCTTGGCGACGGTTGCAGTCTTCTTCTTCTCGCCCAACAGGAAAGACAGAATCGACATGTGTGTGCGTCTCCTTTACTTGCCGCCACCAAACAGGCGTTGCAGAAAACCGGGCTTTGCGTATTCCACGTAACGCAGTTCCTTGTCCTTGCCCAGGAAGCGGTCGATCACGTCGTGGTAGGCGTTGGCCACATCGGAGCCTTCAATGTGGATGGCGGGCGTGCCCTGGTTGGACGCCTGCAGCACGGCTTCTGATTCCGGAATCACGCCGATCAGCTTGATGCGCAGGATTTCCTGAATATCGGTGAGCGACAGCATCTCGCCTTCGGACACACGCTTCGGGTTGTAGCGCGTGAGCAGCAGGTGTTCCTTGATCGGCTCCTTGCCTTCCACGGCGCGGCGCGACTTGGACGACAGGATGCCCAGGATGCGGTCGGAGTCGCGCACGGACGACACTTCCGGGTTGGTCACAACGATGGCTTCATCGGCAAAGTACATCGCCATCAGCGCGCCCGATTCGATACCGGCCGGCGAATCGCAGACGATGTATTCGAAGCCCATTTCCTTCAGGCCTTCGATCACCTTCTCGACGCCTTCACGCGTGAGCGCGTCTTTGTCGCGCGTTTGCGAGGCGGGGAGGATGAACAGGTTCTCGCACTTCTTATCCTTGATGAGGGCCTGATTCAGATTGGCCTCACCGTGGATCACGTTGATCAGGTCATACACCACGCGACGCTCGCAACCCATGATGAGGTCGAGGTTGCGCAGGCCGACGTCAAAGTCGATGACGGCAGTCTTGTGACCGCGCAGCGCAAGGCCAGCGGAAAACGCCGCACTGGTGGTCGTCTTGCCGACGCCGCCCTTGCCGGAGGTGACTACGATGATCTTGGTCATGGCTCGTATATCTGTGAGTTAAATCGCTCGGCACGCATGCAGCGTGTTACTTCATCCGCAACGGTTCGAAAACCAGCGTGTTGTCCGCAAGACGGACCTGCGCAGGCTTGCTGGCGTAGGGCTCCGGCCACGGGGTTTCGCCGGTGCGGTAGATGCCGGCGATGGAAATCAGTTGAGGCTCCAGGCACGTGCAGAAGATGCGCGCATCCAGGTTGCCCTTGACGCCCGCAAGCGCCCTTCCTCGCAGCGAGGCATACACGTAGATGTTGCCCTCGGCGATCACCTCGGCGCCGTCGCTCACCAGATCGAGCACGACCAGGTCGCCGCGCGCGTAGATGCGCTGGCCGGAACGCAGGGGGCGATCGATGATCATCGTGCCGGGCTGCATGGCCGCGGCATCGACGGTAGGAACGGCAGGGGCTGGGGCAGGGGCTGCGGTGGCCTGTGCGTGCTCGGGGGCATCCTGGCTGTCACCGCTTTCCTTGGCGTCTTTCTCGCCGCGCGGGCGACGGCCGTGGCTATCAAGCAGCGGCAAACCAAAGGTTTGAGCCCACTCAACCTGTTCGGGGCTGGCGACCACGCCGATCGCGCGGGCGCGCAGCGCGGTCAGGGTCTCCACCAGACGGTCGATGGGCAGGCGTTCATCCTCGGCCAGGCGGCGCACGTCGATGGCGATCACGTCGTTGGAGAAAAACTCCGGCGTGTCGGCAAAGCGTCGCGTGAGTTCGGCGGCCAGCGCGTCCATGTCGGCGGTGCGCGGCGACAGGAGCAGGGCATCGACGGTGCCGCTGCGAATCTCGAACAACGGCGCTTTCTTCTGAGACATAGAACAGCTACGCGGAAAAATGGGCTCATTCTAACGTTGTTGACGAAACGCCTTGAATTTTTTGGCCCCGCCGATCCGCCATCCGGTGGAGACCCTCAGCCGGCGCGTATCTCCAGCGTAAGGTTCACGCTGATTTGTCATCCGCCGGTCACGGCTTCGTCACGCACCCTTCCGATACTCGCTGGCTATGAGCTCCCGGCCCAGCCGGCCGTTCTCTCGCGTTGCGCAAACGATCCCGCACGCGTCTCGTCGTTCGCAGTCCTGTAGTCCGCACACCAAAAAAACTTTCAAGGAGAAGTTCATGCGAGTCCGATCGTTGTGTTCGGCGGCGTTGCCGCTTGCTGCTTTGTTGTCGCTGTCGCTGGCCGCCTGCGGCGGTAGCGACGATCCGCCCGCCACCGGCAGCGCCACGCCGGCTGCTGCAGCGCCGACTGGTACCAAGGCCACGCTGGCCGTGCTGGAAACGACCGACCTGCACACCAACGTGCTGTCGTACGACTACGTCAAGCTGGCCGCCGACAGCTCGCTCGGCTTCGAGCGCGTGTCGACGCTCATCTCGCAGGCGCGCGCGCAGTTTCCGAACACGCTGCTGCTGGATAACGGTGACACCATTCAGGGCACCGCGCTGTCGGACTACCAAGCGCTGGTTAGCCCGATCACCTGCGACCAGACGCTGGCGATCTACAAGGTGATGAACGCAGCCAAGTACGACGGCGGCGGCATCGGCAACCACGAGTTCAACTACGGCCTGCCGTACCTGTCGCAGGTCACGGGCAACACCTTCAACGTGACGGGCATGCCGGATCCGAGCATGCAGACCAAATGCGCGGGCCCGAGCTTCCCACAGGTGCTGGCCAACGTGATGAGCGCGAAAACCAACGCGCCGCTGTTCCAGCCGTACACCATCATCACCAAGACGGTCACGGCCACGGCGCCGGACGGCAGCACCATCAGCGCACCGGTGAAGGTCGGCATCATCAGCTTTACGCCGCCCACCATCACGGCCTGGGACAAACGCTGGCTCGACGGCAAGGTCTACACCGTCGGCATCAAGGAAACCGCAGCCAAGTACATCCCGGAGATGCGCGCGAAGGGTGCGGATCTGGTGGTGGCCATCTCGCACGGCGGGCTGGACAACTCGACGTATTCGCCGACGATGGAAAACGGCAGCTGGTGGCTCTCGACCGTGCCAGGCATCGACGCCATGCTGATCGGCCACTCGCACCAGCTGTTCCCCAACGCGACCAGCACGGTTGCCCAGTTCAACCTGCCGGGCGTGGACAAGGTTGCCGGCACAGTCAACGGTGTGCCCACCGTGATGGCCAACTACTGGGGCAAGCACCTTGGCGTGATCAAGCTGGGCCTGACGTTCAACGGCACGAACTGGGCCGTCGACAAGACGCAGACCACGGTGGAAGCGCGTTCGATCCAGAACGCCGACAAGACTTACGTGGCAGCCGACCCGACTGTCTCGGCCGCAATCGCCACCGAACACCAGGCGACGATCAACTACGTGAAGACGCCGATCGGCAACACCGACTTCCACATGAGCACGTACTTTGCCGACGTGGGTGACCCGGGTGCCATCGAGATCGTCAACCAGGCGCAAGCTGATTACGTGTCGACGTACATCCAGGCAAACCTGCCGCAGTATGCGTCGCTGCCGGTGCTGTCTGTCAGCGCGCCGTTCAAGAGCGGCTTCGGTGGTGGCACGGACTTCACTGATGTGGCCGCCGGCCCGTTAGCGATCAACAACGCAGCCGACCTGTACCTGTATCCGAACACGGTCTACGCCGTGAAGGTGGCGGGCGCCGACATCAAGAACTGGCTGGAGACTGCGGCCAAGCGCTTCAACACCATCGACCCGACGCAGGCGACGGTGCAGAAGCTGGTGAGTACGTTCCCAGGCTACAACTTCGACATGTTCACCACGCCGGACCTGACCTACGAGATCGATGTGACGCAACCGGTGGGCAGCCGCATCAAGAACCTGCTGTACAAGGGCGTCGCCATCGATCCGGCGGGGCAGTTCATCGTGGCCACCAACAACTACCGCGCCAGCGGCGGCGGCAACTTCCCGGGCCTGGACGGCAGCAAGACGATCTACGCCTCGCCGGATGCCAACCGCGATGTGCTGATCAACTACATCAAGAAGATCGGCACCGTGAAGTTGGCGACCAACGGCTCGCAGCGCAGCTGGCGCTTCACCAAGCTTGCAGCCTCGGTGGCGCAGGTGCAGTTCTCGTCGGCACCGGGCCATCTTGCCGATGCCACTGCCGCCGGCATCAACAACGTCACGCAAGTGGCAGCCGATGACGGCACCGGCAAGGGCTTGGCCGTGTACCAGATCGACCTGACCCAGTAAGCAGGAGCCGACCATGCCTTCTCTTCGATCCGCATGGGCCGGTGCGCCGGCCATGGAATCGCCGCGTCAGTCAGTGCCAATGCTCACGGTGGCCGCCGCCCTGGCGATCGTCGTGACTGTTGGTGGCTGGCTGTCGCATGCGCGTCAGGCACCCACGGTGGATGCCACGCAGTTGGAAGCGTGGCGCGCGATGGTCGTGCAGGCGATGGAACCGGAAGCGCTGCAGCAGTTGCGTCAGTTGGCACGCAGCGGCTCGGTGCCGGCGCAATCGGCGTTGGGCGAAGCACTGCTCAGTGCGCACGATGGTTCGCTGCGCAACGAAGGGATGCGTTGGCTGGAAACCGCGGCACCGAGCGATGCGCGTGCGCAGTTGTCGCTGGGCAAGGTGCTGTTGCTCGGCACTGGCGGTGTGGCGCGTGATTACCCGCGCGCGCTGCATCTGCTGCGTCAGTCCGCAGATAAGGGCGATGCGGCAGCGGCCTACTACCTGGGTGTGATGTATCGCAGCGGCTACGGCACGGCCATCGACACCGCACAGGCGGCACACTGGTTCGATCGTGCTGCGCGCCATGAGATTCCGGCGGCGATGTTCATGCTCGCCAATGCATACCGTGACGGCGATGGTGTGCCGCGCGATGAAGCCCGCGCGCTGGCGCTATACCAGGACGCCGCCGAGCACGAATTGCCCGAAGCCGTGCAAGCGCTGGCGATGGCGTATCAGAACGGTGAACTCGGTCTCAAGCGTGACGATGCCGCGTATCACCAGCAGTGGATCGAAACGGCGCATGCGCTGAAGCACCCCGCGCTTGCACCGTAACAAAGACGTTTTTTCAGTAGAGCCCGCGGGTCTGGGCGTGCAAGCGCACCAGACCCAGCAGGGCATCGATCTGCGGTGTCGGCACACCCACGTGCTGGCCGATCTCCCGCACCGACGCCACCAGCGCGTCGATCTCCAGCGGGCCGCGTCCGGCTTCCGCATCCTGCAGCATCGACGTCTTGAACGCACCGAGTTGACGCGTCACTGCGCTGCGTTCTTCACCGCTTTGTTCGATCGGGCAGCCGATGCGCGCGCCAATCGCTTTGGCTTCTTCCATGATCGCCAGACAGAACGCCGCAACCTGCGGATCGTCCAGAATGCGGTCGCATGTGGCGCCCGTCAGCACCGACACCGGGTTCATCGTCATGTTGCCCCACAGCTTGAACCAGATGTCGCGCTGGATGGCTTCACTGCGTTCGATCTGCAAACCGGCACGCTCAAAGAGCGCGCTGACCGCATCCAGACGCGGGGAAGTACCACCCGCAGGTTCGCCGAGAATCAATCGCTTGCCGAACCCGTGACGCACATGCCCCGGTGCGGACGTCGAGCACGTCAGATGCACCACGCAGCCGAGCACGTTCTGCGCGGGAATCGATTGGGCAATCCGACCGTGCGGATCGACCGACTGTAATCGCAACCCTTCGTGCGGCCCGGGTCGATCAAAAAACCACCACGGCACGCCGTTCATCGCCACCACCACGCAGGTCTCGGGGCCGATCAGCGGGGCGATGTTTTGCGCAACGCTTTCCATGGCGGGCGCTTTCACGGCAACGATCACCACGTCCTGTACGCCGAGCCCATGCGCATCGTCACTCGCATGCACCGGCACAGATTCTGTGTTGCCTTCCTCGGTCAGACGAAGCCCTTCCGCCTGCAACGCGGCAAGCGTGGCGCCACGTGCCAGCACGTTGACCGGTTGATCCGCCAGCGCGAGCTTCGCGCCAAGATAGCCGCCAACAGCGCCGGCGCCGACGATGCAAATGCGTGTCATGTGATCAGGTCCGGTAGGAAGGGTCGATGCGTTCAATGGTGCGGGTCAGTGCCGCGAACACATCTTCACCGGCCCCAAAGTTCGGGTTGAACTGCAGCGAATCGCGCGTGCAGTTGCGTGCGATCGATTCGGGAATCTCCAGCACCGGGCCCATCGATGTCGATGCCAGTTGGATCTCGCAGGCACGGTTCAACAGCCACAACACGGCAAACGCGCGCGCAATCGAATCGCCCCAGGCGAGCAGCCCATGGTTGCGCAGAATCACCGCAGGCTTGTCGCCGATGTTCTTCACCAGGCGCGGCCCTTCATCGGCATGCACGGTGATGCCCTCGAAGTCGTGATACGCCACCTTGCCGTGCAGTTGCGCCGCGTAGAAGTTGCTGATCGACAAGCCATCGCGCGAGCAAGCCACGGCCATGCCAGCAGTGGTGTGAGTGTGCATTACGCAGTGCGCGCCCGGAATGCCGGCATGGATGGCCGCATGCACCGTAAAGCCCGCCGGGTTGACCGGCCAGTCCGGCTGTCCCACCGTGCGTTGCACATTGCCCTGCAGGTCGAGCTTCACGAGGGTTGACGCGCAAACCTCGGCATACGTCAGGCCAAACGGATTGATGAGGAAGTGCGGACAACCATCGTCATTCGCGCCATCCTCGGGCGGCAGGCGCAGCGTGATGTGGTTGTAGATCAGCTCGGTCCAGCCGAGCTGCGCAAAGATGCGGTAGCACGCTGCCAGCTTGACGCGCGCGACCCATTCGCGCGGGCCGCACCAGGCGGGGCGATGAGCCTGAATGTCCGATCCGGCATCGGCAGCATCGGAAGTGAGCGAAAGCACCGTCATGACCTGTCTCCTGGTCGCAGGGGTCATGCGCCGGTCAGCTTGCCGGCGCCTTAGTGATTCACATGTTAATGAATTCGCGCCGGACGTCAAACCACGTTACATCCGCCTGCGGCTAAGGCAACCGGTTACGCAGGATCACCAACCACTGCATGACCGAGTTTGTGTACGGATCCAGCTGGTTCGCGTCGTTCAGCTCAGTGATGCTCATCGACGCGGATTGCTGCACGTTGCCGCCAATCGATTTGACCTCATGACGCGCCGGGTCTACTTCGACGACGAGGTCGCAATGCATCGGTGTCATGCCCGAGCGGATCTCGGCCGGGTCGGTCATAAAGCGATCGGCGCCACGTGCGGTGCAGATGAGGTCGCCAGGGCGCGGCACGGCCGGCGTGCGTTCGAGTACGAAGGCGGGATGCCTCAGCAGGTGGTCGCGCGCGTCGGTCACGTATTCCGCATGCGTGGCGCCGGTCAGGAACTGATCGTTCTGCAGACCGGCCTTGCGCATGATCCACGAGATGAACACCGCCGACCACGCCCAACCACCGGTGGTCAGCTGCTGACAGGTCGGCGTCTTGCCGACGATGCCCCAGTAGCGCTTGGCCAGCATGCAGCCGCGCGCAGTGGCTTCACCACCGGTGCCGTCCGGATAGCGCAGGCAGGGCGCAAGCGGCGGCGCTGAAGGCGTGGCCGCAGCCTTGGGCAACGGCATGTCGGTACCGCTTTCTTCATCGGACGGAACGGGCGTCGGATCGTCGGGCGTCAGCCAACGGCCTTGTGGCTGATCGGGAAAGCCGCCGCCGGTCACGCAATACGTATCGTCGCGCCCCACGCGCACGGTCTGGCGCCCCCACCGATCCCATTCGGTCAGGGCGATCTCGATCATCTTTTCACGCGGTGTGGCGCCGGGCTTGGTCTGCACGACTTCGTTGTCGGGCAGCGGTTCGGCTTGCGGGCGCGCAGGCGGCGTCGCGCAACCGGCAAACCAGAGTACCGGTGCGATCAGGACGATCGGCAGGGCAATGCGCAGAGCGAATGAATTGCGCGGGAAGGGGCGAGACATGGAAGAGGGGGAAGGGATGGCCTGACAGGAAGGCAGGCCTTCCGACGTGGTACGCCAATGCTGCGGTCGATTCACGCATGCAACGGCATACCACGTCGAGGGCGTTGACCAGACCGGCTGGTCACGCCAAGGTCGTCATTGCCTTAGGCGTTGACAGCGTCCTTGAACTTCTGGCCGGCCTTGAACTTGACCGTCTTGGCAGCTTCGACCTTGATTTCTTCGCCGGTGCGCGGGTTGCGAGCCATACGCTCGGCACGCTCACCTTGGCTGAAGGTACCAAAGCCGATGAGGCTGACCGCATCGCCCTTGCCAACGGATTCCATGATGGCTTGCAGCGTCACGTTCAGTGCCTGCTCGGCCTTGGCCTTGGTCAGACCGTCTACGCCGCTGGCGATGGCGTCGATCAGTTCGGTTTTCGTCATTGCTTGACTCCCTTCAAGAGTAGATAAAACACACAACAGAGCGTCCGGGGGATGGCTCCAAGGGCGACATGATACCGGCATGCGAACAGCGCCGGCACGTGAGCTTTGTAACCGCACCTGGCATGCGGGTTCCGCAAACCCGCATGGGGCCTGCGTTGCGAGGTGATCCCATCACATCGATGTTGCCGTTGGATGTTCTGGTTTGTGTTCGGCTTGTTCGGTCATCGTAGGAGCGACGCAAGTCGATCGATGGGTTTACCTTTTTCTTTATGTATACAGATAGTAGTAGTAGATAACGGTGGACAGCTTCTGTGGATAAGTGGAAAAAGCGCTTTGTGTTCAAGCACTTGTCGCAAGCAAAACCACGGGTACCGTGTGTGCCCTCACGTGGATAGCTTGCTGATTTTTTCGACGCCTCTGCCGGCAAGTGCATCACTTGTGCCCACACCATCGACAGGGCAGCCACAGACAGCCAACAGGCTTTGCCGGTAGTTATCCACAGTTGCGGGCCGGGTTATCCACAGTGGTTATTCACATGGGCCGGGTTGCATGGGGTTGCGGCACGTGTCGAGGCGCCATGCTTTTGGTGTAGGCTCACGGCTTCGTTGATCGACGTTTTTGTTCCGCTTCACCGCGCCATTTGCCCCATGACACGTACGTCCCCTGATGCCACGCCGGCCCTGGTTGAGTCTGCGCCCGCGCCGGAAGCTCCGGCCAAACTGCGCCGCCGCGATCGCATTGAGGTGCGTGAATCAGGTGTGCACGGGCGCGGCGTGTATGCCGTGGTCGCCATCGCCCGCGGCAAGAAGATCATCGAATACAAGGGCGAGCACATCACGTGGAAAGAGGCGCTGCGCCGCCATCCACACGACCCGTCCGACCCGAACCACACGTTCTACTTCAGCCTGGAAGACGGCAGCGTGATCGACGCCAAGTTTGGTGGCAACCGCGCGCGCTGGATCAACCACGCCTGCAAGCCGAACTGCGAAGCACGCGAGAAAGACGGCCAGGTGTTTATTCACGCGCTGCGCGACATCGAACCAGGCGAAGAACTGTTCTACGATTACGGCCTCGTCATCGAAGGCCGCCAGACCAAGGCGTTGAAGGAACAGTTTGCGTGCCGCTGCGGCGCCAAGAAGTGCCGCGGCACGATGCTGGCGCGGCCTGAGAAGAACAAGAAGAAGTAAGCCGAACGTCCCGAAGACCTGCCATTCAGGCGGACTCGCTTGCCAGCGGCAGGCGCAATACGAAGCGCATCACGCGGTTGCCATCGCGCGCGACCGCATCATCAATGGCGACAGTGCCGCCGTGCAGTCGCACGATGTCGTGCACGATGGCCAGGCCCAGGCCGCTACCCTGCGGTTGCCCAGGGCGGTGATCCGCATCCCCACGAAAGAAGCGCTGGAACACTTCGCCACGGCGCTCGGGCGGAATACCCGGGCCGTTGTCTTCCACGCTCACGACGCCCCACCACTGTGAAGCGGCATCGGCTTCCATGCCCGCACGCAGGGTCACGCGCCCGCCGGCAGGCACGTACTTGATGGCGTTGTCGAGCAGGTTGTTGATGGCTTCGCGCAGCAGCAGCACGTTGGCCAATACCGGCGCCTGCAACGAACCTGGCGAGGTGGCTTCCTGCGGCCAGGCCTCGAAACCGAGATCCAGCCCGCATGCCAGTGCGCGCGGTACCCATTGCGCACCAGCATCAAACGCGAGCGAGACAAGATCGACCCGCATTGGCGGCCCCAACTGATCGAGCGTCATGCCCGGTTCAGCACGCGCCAGCGTCAGCAACTGGTTGGACAGGCGCACCGCGCGGTTGGCGCCCGATTGCAGTTCCAGCAGAGCGGGTCGTGCGTCGTCCAATGTCTTGGCATCGACTGCGCGGTCGGCATGCAGCTTCAATGCGGTGAGGGGCGTGCGAAGTTGGTGTGCCGCATCGGCGATGAAGGTGCGTTGCGCTTCGAGAGCATCGCGCAGACGTGCCAACAGCGCATTCATCGCATTGATGAGCGGTTGCAGTTCAGCGGGTACGCGTTCGGCAGATTCGGCGGGCAGCGGCGTCACCGACCGTGCGCTTTGCCTGTTGAGCGTGTCGGCCAGCGTCTGCAGCGGCTGCAGTTCTTCCTTGAGCACGAGCGAGAGAATCAGCCCGCCCACGGCAAGCAGCACAATCAGAGGAATCGACACTGACAGCAGCACTTCGTTGGCTGCCGTATCGCGATGATCTAGCAGCTCCGCCACTTCCACGACGATGCCGCCGTCGGCTTGCATGGCGTCCGGCGGGTTGGATGGATTGAATGCCGGTGCCGTCTGCGCCTGCGTGGGCGCGAGCGCGGGGCGTGTGACATCGTCTGCCGGGTCAGGTGGCACGGGCTGGCGTGGCGAGACCGGCTTGGGTACTTCAGCGCTCAAGCCCGGCACCAGCAGATGCACGGCACGTACCTGTTTGCCGTCGATCCAGCTATAGAACACGCGTGCATCGCCAATGCGCACCTGGCCTGAGCCGTAACCCAGCGGCGTGTCGCGCCCGACCAGCGTGCCCGCCGGGCCGTAAATGCGCCAGTAGATGCGGTCTTCGCCGCTGTTCTGTACCAGCGTCTGCGCGGTGAGGGCAATGTCGTACAGCTTGGCTGCCGGCACATGCGGGCCGGCGATGCGCAATTGCTCGGCCAGCGTGTTGGCCACACCCACCAGCGCGCGGTCGAACACCTGCGCGGTGTAGTGCGCCGCCAGCCAATACGACAGCGCGCCGGTGCCCACAATCAAACCAAACAGCGGCGTTGCCAGCGCACGCAACAGATGCAGGCGCAGACTGACGGCGCCGTTGCCCACGCCCTTGGCCGGAGCCGATGAAGCCGACGAGGTGGGGCGATGGCGCTTGAACATGGGCGAGAACTACGCCGCGGCGCGCGCCTGCAACAAGTAGCCAAAGCCGCGCACCGTGACGATCTCCGCTTCGGAATGTTCGATCTTGCGCCGCACGCGGTGCACATAGACTTCGATGGCCGTGTCGCCCACCACATCGTGGCTGGCCTCGCCGATGGCGTGACCGAAGCTGGCAAGATGGTCCTGCAACTGCACCTTGCTGACCACGCGGCCCTGGCGCAGCATCAGCAGCTCCAGCACGGCAAACTCGCGCGGCGACAGCTCCAGCGGTGCGGCATCGACAAAGATGCGCCGTTCCACGCCGCTCATGCGCAACCGGCCGACCAGAACATCCGGTCGGGCCGCAGGTTCGGAAGGATCACCGCGACGGCGCAGCAGCGCACCCACGCGGGCCACGAGTTCGAGCATCTCGAACGGCTTGAGCAGGTAATCATCGGCGCCGGCGTTCAGGCCGTTCACCTTGTCGAGCAGGCCATCACGTGCGGTGAGAATCAGCACCGGCGTTGCGCGATCGCGCGCACGGAACTGCGACAGCAGCGTCATGCCATCGATGCCCGGCAGCCCAAGATCGAGAATCACCAGATCGTGAGTCTGCCTGGCAAGTTGTTCAGCGGCGAACACACCGTCGTGCACAACATGCACGCGATGCCCAGCCTGCGTGAGCCCGGCATGGATGCCGCTGGCAATGGCACGGTCGTCTTCAATCAGCAGAATGCGCATGAATGCAGCCGGGGAAGCAGAGGTGAAAGAGATCGGAACAGATGGGCAGCGCTACAATGCGCGGATGACCGATGCCCTGCTCACCATCACCGATCTGGAGGCCGCCATCAATTTCTGGCGCGCCCGTTCACCCGCCGAGGGCGAGGAACTGCGGCTGTGTGCCGAGGCGTCGGCGCTGGCCAAGCCGTATGCGCTGATGATTGTACAAGGCGCCACCCGCATCGCCCCTGAGCAATTGGGCGACAAGGCGCTGGCAGCGTATGAGGCGTGGCGCGCAGCCACCCAGGGCTGAACGCCAGCTGTCAGAGGGTTACTTTGCGCCGGTGGTCTTTGCGGCCTGCTCGATGAAGCGCGCGAGATCGGCGTCACGGTGCGTGAGCCCGTTCGCATCATGCGTGGACAAGGTAATGTCCACGCGATTCCACACATTGAACCACTCGGGGTGGTGATTCATCTGCTCGGCCTTGATCGCCACGCGCGTCATGAAGCCGAACGCGGCGTTGAAGTCGGCAAAGGTGAAGGTCTTCTGGATGGCGTCGCGGTCGCTCTGTAGCGTCCAGCCCGGCACTTCGGCAAAGAGGGCCTTGCGTTGGTCTTCGTTCAGGGTCGGCATCATGGCGGGGGGCGAAATTCGGTCGTGAATGCGCGCAGTATAGTCAGCGCTCAAATATCTGCTGTATCTGCCCAGCCTTCGCGGTTGCCAACGTTCAGCACCAGATCGCTATCCACCACATCACCGGCACCAATGGTCGGCAGCGCGGCGAGTTCTTCATACAGCGGCGTGAAGTCCGGGCGCGTGGCGTCGAACAACTGCTCGAAGCTGTCGATCGTGAAGTAAGTCGTCTGGAACGTGTCGATGCGATAGCGCGTGCGCATGATGCGGCGCACGTCAAAGCCGATGCGGTTCGGGCTGGCTGAATCCAGCGCGTACACCGATTCACTCTTGCTCGACACGATGCCCGCGCCGTAGATGCGCAGGCCGGCCGGTGTGCGGATCAGGCCAAATTCCACCGTGTACCAGTACAGGCGCGCCAGCATGTCGAGCTGGCCCAGGCGTGCGGCCTTCAGGCCACCCTTGCCGTACGCTTGCATGTAGTCGGCAAAGATCGGGTTAATCAGCAGGGGCACGTGGCCGAAGATGTCGTGGAAGCAGTCTGGCTCTTGCAGGTAATCGAGCTGGTCCGGGCGACGCATCCACCAGCTTGCGGGAAAGCGGCGGTTGGCGAGGTGATCGAAGAACACTTCGTCGGGCACCAGGCCTGGCACGGCAACGATCTGCCAGCCGGTGGCGCGCATCAGCGTTTCGTTGAGCTGGTCGAATGACGGCACGGCATCGCGGCTCATGCCCAGCGTCGACAGGCCTTGCAGGAATTCATCGCACACACGGCCCGGCAGCAGCGCTTCCTGGCGGTCATACAGCGTGCGCCACGTTGCATGATCGGCAGCGGTGTAGCGATGCACCGGCTGCTGCATGGTGAAGTCTGCGCGCAGGGTCTGGCCGTCCAGGCCTTCGGCAAACTGCTCGCGCAGCTTGTTGGTCAGGGTGCCGTTAAAGCCGGCCGGGGCTGCGTTTTGGGCTGCGTCGGGGGCGGTGGTTGCGATGTCCATTTGTAATGTCGATCTCGTGCAATCAGAGTCCGGCCAGTGTATTGGCGGGGCCACGCGGGTTGGCCGCAAAACCGCCATCCATTGCACGTTGTTTGCGGAAATCATGCAGAATGTCGCGTATCAACGCAGGAGATGTGCATGATTTCGCTGGATACCTTCGATCTGGCTCTGCTGGCGGCCCTTCAGCGCGATGGCCGTGCGACGCATCAGCAGCTCTCGGAGCAGGTTCACCTGTCGGCCAGCCAGGTTGGGCGGCGCCTGGCGCGGCTTGAATCGGAAGGCGTGATCGAGGGCTACCGCGTGGTGCTCTCGCCAACGGGACTGGGGCTGGGCGTGACGGTGTTCGCCAGCGTCAAGCTCGCGCACCACGGCGACGCCATCGTCGAACGCTTTCGTGAAGAAATCAGCCTGCTCGACGCAGTGCAGGAGTGTTATTCCGTTGCCGGTGACGCTGATTACATGCTGCGTGTGGTGGTGCCCGATCTGCCGGCGTTGTCGGAATTCGTCATGCGCAAGCTGATGCGCGTGCCGGGTGTGGACAATGTGCGTTCCAATATCGTGTTGACGGCCTTGAAGCGGGATGGCGCGCTGCCGCTATCCCACCTTGGTGGGTAGATGCGCGCCTTGCGCCAGGGTGCGCGGCGTGTCACGCTGCAAGCCGACATCACCTGCTGATATGAATCGCCTGTCTTGGGCGGGAGACCACGATGGTTGACGGACACACCACGCATCCGGCGCACGCGCTGGCGCACCTGGCAGGCGGCTACGGCATGCCGGCACGGGTTCGCGCCTGGTGGGTGGCCGCTGCGGTGGCAGGCGTCACCTACGGCGGCATGCTGACCATGGTGGCTGTTGATGTACCGCCTGGCACGCCGCTGGTCGGCCGCATCGTCGCGCAGCCGTTGTGGAAGATGCTGATGGCGCTGCTGCTGGCGCGCGCGGCCTCGCTGCATGAGGTTCCGCGTGAGCGGCGCTGGCTGATCGGCGCCATGGTGTTCTCTGCGCTGGGGGATCTGTGGCTTGCGCTGCCGTGGCTGGCGTTCTCGTTCATGGCCGGGCTGGGTTGCTTTCTGCTGGCGCATCTGTGCTATCTGCGGGTGCTGGTGGGGCTGCGCGGCGCGTCGTCGGCCATTCGTATGATCGGGGTCGGCTTGATGATCGGCGTGGCCATCGGCATGCTGCTCTGGTACTGGCCGGGCCTGGGTGCGTTGAAGGGGCCGGTGATTGCCTACATGCTCGTGCTCTCGGCAATGGTGTGTGCAGCATTGCTCGCGCGCTTGCCGGGCCCGCTGACCGCGTGGGGCGCGCTTGCCTTTGCAGCATCTGATGCAATGATCGGCATCAGCGTGTTCGTCTTTCCGTTTACCGACCATGAGCTGGCGATCTGGTGGAGCTACGCCGCTGCCCAACTCCTGATCAGCGCCGGGTTGCTGACGCGCCGCACACCGCCGGTGCGCCAGACTGCGGCATAAGTCCGTCCGACGTTTCTTCCGCTGCAGGAGCCTCCATGCTGCAGACCCTCGACGCTGCCACCACGGCGGCCCGTTTGCCGTATGCCGCGTTGGCTGATGCGATTGCCCAGGTGTTGCGCGATGCGCGCGCCGGCCGGGCCCAGGCGCCCGCGCGGCTCGTGATGCCCGTGGCCGGCCCCGGCAGTTTGCTGCTGATGCCGGCGTCCAACGCCGACATCGCCATCACCAAGATGATCACGGTGCATCCGCACAACCCGGCGAATGGCTTGCCGGCTATTCGCGGCGAGGTGGTGGTGATGGACGCCCGAACCGGCCAGCGCCGACTGATGCTGGACGGCCCCACCGTCACCGCACACCGTACGGCAGCCGTGTCATTGCTGGCTGCGCGCTTGCTGGCACCAGAGCCAGCGGGTGATTTGCTGCTGATTGGCGCCGGAGCCCAGGCACGTGCGCACCTGGAAGCCTTCCGCGTCGGGCTTGGCACACGACGCGTCACAATTGTTGCGCGCACGGCTGCCAGCGCGGATGGGCTGGCCAGCTATGCGCGCGCGCTCGGCATGGACGCCACCGCACTGGCCGGCGACGATGCTGCAGGTGTGGCGGATGCCGCCCGCGCGGTGCTGCCGCAGACGCCGCTGGTGATTACGGCCACACCATCATCGCAACCAGTGCTCCCGGATTTGGCTGACCCCAGCCACCCCGCCGGCTATGCGTGGGGGCCGCATCACTTCATCGCTGCAGTCGGCGCATTCCGGCCCGACATGGCCGAGCTTCCGCCGCGCTTGTGCGTGCATGCGGCGGCGGTCGATCGGCTATACGCCGACACACTGGTTGACCTGGAAGCCGAAGCGGGCGATCTGTTGCAGGCCGGTGTGCCGTGGTCGCGTGTGCGGCCGTTACAACAGTGCGTCGATGCGCCGCCGGACAGCCTCACGCAGCCTGCGCCGGTGTCGCCGGTGGTGTTCAAGAGCGTCGGCAGCGCCCTGTGGGATCTGGCCGCGTGCGTGCTTGCGCTGTCCAAGTCCAAGCCTGTTTAAAAATTGCGCATGTGCTGAAAACGCCCGCCCCAGGCGGGTTTAGCGTGCCGCTTATAACAGGAAACCTCTAGAAAAACGGTTCTAGCCAAGGCAATCACACGGGATAATGGCCATCCCTTCCGTCTGGGAGGAGACTTAGAACGCACCGCAAACGTATCAACTGCGTTTGCCCAGGATGCGTCTCAACAGGAGCATATACAGAGATGGCCTATAAAAAAGCACTGGCGGCCGCCGCCGGGATGATCCTCGCCACCGCCGCGCACGCACAGGCTGCCGGCAGCAACATCGTCAGCCTTGGCTGGTTCCGCGTGATGCCGAATAGCTCGAGCGACTCGCTGTTGGTCAAGAGCATCGGCGGCATGCCGGTGAACCAATCCCAGTCGGGCACGGGCGCCAAGATTCAGGAAGCCGATACGGTCGGCCTCGCTTTCACGCATTTCTTTACCGATAACGTTGCCGTGGAACTGGTGGGCGGTATTCCGCCGCGCCACAAGATCGAGGGCACGGGTGCGCTTTCGCCCTATGGGGAAATCGGTTCGGCCAAGCAATGGAGTCCGACCGTGCTGGCCAAGTGGTACTTCTTCAACGCTGATACCAAGCTGCGCCCGTACGTTGGTGTGGGCCTGAACTACACGTGGTTCTCCGACGAGAAGATCACGAACAGCGCCTTCCAGACGAAGCTCGCTGGTCCGGGCAGCACCAGCAGCGTGTCGACCGATAGCTCGCTGAACCCGGTGCTGAACGTGGGCGCCACCTATGCCATCACGAAGGATTGGTTCGTTGGTCTGTCGGTGTCGTATCTGCCGCTCAAGACCACGGCGACGATCGACTCCAAGACGGCGACGGGTGTGCACGTCGTGAGCGAAGCGAAGATCAAGATCAACCCGGTCGTGACCTTCCTGAACGTCGGCTACCGCTTCTAAGCGGCTAGCGCGCAAGCAAAAAGGCGTGCCACTGCGGCACGCCTTTTTGTTGCCCGCGCGCGGTTCAGGCGACGGCTTTGACCGGGTAGCCGGCCTGTTCGATGGCGGCCTTGACCGCATCGGTGCTGGCGGCACTGGTGACGGCCACGGTCTGCTTGTCCAAGTCCACCTGCACATTGGCGCCGGCATCGACCTGCTGCACCGCACGCGTGACGGCCGATACGCAATGGCCGCAGCTCATGCCAGTCACAGAAAACGTTGTCATGGTTTGCTCCTGAAAAGAGGGAAGAGAAAGTCACGGGAGCAGTATGGACCTTCCCACCATGGGAAGCGCAAGCGTAAAATGCGGGCTTGACCTTGCCAGGATGGGAAGGTCTAGGATGGTGCCATCTTCCTCAGAACGGATGCTTCCATGACTGCCGCCAGCCCCGTCGCCGACACGTTTGACGTGATCTCCACCGACCTCGATATCAGCGGGATGACCTGCGCCGCTTGCGCGGGCCGGGTCGAGCGTGCCCTGCGCGCCGTGCCCGGCGTGACTGAAGCCAGCGTGAACCTCGCCACCGAACGTGCCCGTGTGCACGGTGGTGTTGCCGGCGATGCGCTGGTCGCTGCCGTCTCGGCGGCCGGCTATGAGGCGCGCGTTGCGTCGGACGAAACCACCGCACCTGCCGCCGCTACCCCCGACTTCTGGGACGGTGCCGGCCCGGTGTGGGTTGCCGCCGCGTTGTCGGTGCCACTGGTGCTGCCGATGATCGCCGGTTGGTTCGGCAGCGATTGGATGTTGCCCGCCTGGGTGCAATGGCTGTTGGCGACGCCGGTGCAGTTCGTGATTGGCGCGCGCTTCTACAAGGCGGGCTGGAAGGCGGTGCGCGCGGGGGCCGGCAATATGGACTTGCTGGTCGCGCTCGGTACATCGGCAGCGTATGGGTTGTCACTGTGGCTGTGGTGGCGCGCGGGTGCGGAGGATATGCCGCACTTGTACTTTGAAAGCGCCGCCGTGGTCATCACGCTGGTGCGCCTGGGTAAGTGGCTGGAGGTCCGTGCCAAGCGGCAGACCGCTCAGGCCATCCGCGCATTGCAGGCGCTGCGCCCCGATACCGCCCGCGTGCGCGGCGCGGATGGCACGTTGCGCGATACACCTGTCGCGCAAGTGCGTGTTGGCGATGTGGTGTCAGTGCGCGCCGGTGAGCGCATCCCGGTGGACGCGGTGGTGCTCGAAGGCGTCAGCCACGTTGATGAATCCATGCTGACCGGCGAAAGCCTGCCCGTGCCCAAACGCGAAGGCGACCGCGTGACCGCCGGCGCCATTGCCACCGACGGTGTGCTGCTCGTGCGCACCACGGCCGTTGGCGCCGACACGATGCTCTCGCGCATCATCCGCCTCGTTGAAGATGCCCAGGCCGCTAAGCCGCCCATCCAGCAACTGGTCGACCGCGTGAGCGCGATCTTCGTGCCGGCGGTGCTGGTGGCAGCGCTGCTCACCCTGGCCGGTTGGGTCATCGCTGGCGCAGGGATGGAGACAGCCATCGTCAATGCCGTGGCCGTGCTGGTGATTGCCTGCCCGTGCGCGCTGGGGCTGGCCACGCCGTCGGCCATCATGGCGGGCACTGGCGCGGGTGCGCGACGCGGCATTCTGATTGCCGATGCGCAGGCATTGGAACGCGCGCAGCAGGTGGATTTCGTCGTCTTCGACAAGACGGGCACGCTCACCGTTGGCCAGCCGCGTGTGACGGCGGTGGAAGCGGCCCCCGGCATCGACGCCGATGCGTTGCTCGACCAACTCGCTGCGTTGCAGGCCGAGAACACGCACCCGTTGGCGCAGGCCACGCGTGAGTACGCGGTTGCGCAAGGCCGTGCCGTTGTCCCTGCGCAGTCGCCCGAAGTGTTGGCTGGACGCGGTACGCGCGGCATCGTGGATGGTGCATCGCTGCAACTCGGCAACGCGCGCTGGATGGATGAATTGGGGCTCGACCGCAGCGCATTGCAGGCCCGTGCGCAAGCGTTGGAGGCGCAAGGCAACACCGTCTCGTGGCTCGCGCAGCGTGGCGAAGGCAGCGTGCAACTGCGTGGCCTGATTGCCTTTGGTGATGCGCTCAAGCCCGGCGCCAAGGATGCGGTGGCCGCATTGCAGGCGCGCGGTGTGCGCACCGCACTTGTGACGGGCGACAACGCAGGCGCCGCGCGCAGCGTGGCCGATGCACTCGGCATCAACGAAGTGGCCGCGCAGGTGTTGCCGCAAGACAAGGCCGCGCGCGTGACGGCGTGGCAGCAGAGCGGCCATGTGGTTGCGATGGTGGGTGATGGCATCAACGACGCACCCGCGCTGGCTGCGGCTGACGTCGGCATCGCCATGGCCACCGGTACGGATGTGGCAATGCAGGCTGCCGGCATCACGCTCATGCGCGGTGAACCACGCCTGGTGAGCGACGCGCTGGATCTCTCGCGCCGCACGGTCGCCAAGATTCGCCAGAACCTGTTCTGGGCCTTCGTCTATAACGTGGTGGGCATTCCGCTGGCGGCATTCGGTTTGCTCAACCCGACCTTTGCCGGCGCGGCGATGGCGTTCTCCAGCGTGAGCGTCGTCACCAACGCGCTGATGCTGCGCCGCTGGCGCGCCACCGGAGACAACGCATGACGCGCACCGATCTCAGCGAAAACCACGGTCCGATCAACATCGGCGAGGCCGCCCGCGCCAGCGGCGTGTCGGCCAAGATGATCCGCTACTACGAAAGCATTGGCCTGCTGCCGCCCAGCCCACGCACCGAGGGCAACTACCGCATGTACGACGCGCGGGCGGTGCATGTGCTGCGCTTTATCCACAGATCGCGTTCGTTGGGTTTCGCGCTGGACGAGATTCGCACGCTGCTTTCACTGTGGAATGACCGCGAACGCGCCAGCGCTGACGTGAAGGCCGTCACCCTGCGCCACGTGGCTGATCTCGACGCGCGGATCGGCGAGCTGCAAAGCATGCGCGACACGCTCATGACACTCGCCAACGCCTGCCACGGTGATGACCGGCCTGATTGCCCCATCCTCCAAGGCGTGGCCGGCGAGGGTAGTGACGGCGCCGACAAGGGCGCCTCCTGCCACTGACAGGGCGCTCTATCGCCACGAATTGCGGCAGGCGGCGTCTATGCCACAATCTGGCAACCCAAGGAGGAGACGCCGATGACGCAAGCCCCCGCTCAGGCCATCGCCCGCCAAGCGCAGGAAACCCGCCAGCGCATGAAGGACGGCACTGAATTGCTGGTTCGCACGTGGTTGCCCGCGCCCGAGTCTGGCGCACCGCGCGGCACCGTCATCCTCGTTCACGGCATGGCCGAACACAGCGGCCGCTATCCACATGTCGCCAAGGTGCTCACCGACCTTGGCCTGCGCGTGCGGGCCTTCGACCTGCGCGGCCACGGCAAGAGCGGCGGCCCACGCATGGCGCTCGACGCGCAAGACAACTACCTGACCGACCTCGCAGAGATCATCGACGCCGCTGTCGCCGAATGGCATGAGACGCCGTTCGTGCTCGGGCACAGCATGGGCGGGTTGATCGTCGCGCGCTTCACTACCGCACGCATGCGGCCGGTGCGCGGCGTGCTGCTGTCATCGCCCGCGCTGCGCTTGAAGATGCCGCCGGGGGCGGGGATTGTGCGCGGGATTCTCTCTGCGCTGGCGCCCAAGTTGGCGGTGCCCAATCCGGTGGACCCGGCCAAGCTCTCGCACGACCCCAGTGTTGCGACTGCCTATCGGGCAGATGCGCTGGTGCAGGGCACGATCAGTGCGTCGCTGCTCGAATTCATGCTCAATGCGATGGCGCAGGCGCAGCAGGACGCGCCGCGCCTGGACGCGCCGATGCTGCTGATGGCCGGTGGGGCCGATTCGATTGTCGATCCGTCCGGCAGCCGGGATTTTTATGCGAACGCACCGGAGGCGTTGCGCACGCTGGCTTGGTTCGACAGCGGTTATCACGAGATTTTCAACGAAGCCGAACCGATGCGCAGTGAGGTATTCAGGAAGATGACGGAGTGGCTTGCGTCGCAGATTTG
This sequence comes from uncultured Ralstonia sp., assembly GCA_963512445.1. GTDB lineage: Bacteria > Pseudomonadota > Gammaproteobacteria > Burkholderiales > Burkholderiaceae > Ralstonia. The sequence goes on along the minus strand of CAUPMS010000035.1, from coordinate 15,212 downwards.
ATTTGAAGTGAGTTGGTTGCACCACAAGAATAAAAACCAATAACACCAAGCAAAAGAAGCACGGAGACATGGAAACCTACGATTACATCATCATCGGCGCAGGCTCCGCAGGCTGCGTCCTGGCAAACCGCCTGACACGCGATCCCGACGTCTCCGTGCTGCTCCTGGAGGCCGGCGGCAAGGACGATTACCACTGGATCCACATTCCCGTCGGCTATCTGTATTGCATTGGCAACCCGCGCACCGACTGGCTCTATCGCACACGCGAAGAGCCTGGCCTGAATGGCCGCTCACTCGGCTACCCGCGTGGCCGCGTGCTGGGTGGTTGCTCGTCCATCAACGGCATGATCTACATGCGCGGCCAGCGCGAGGACTACGATGGCTGGGCCGCCATCGCGGGTGATGATTCGTGGAAGTGGGATGCGGTGCTGCCGCTCTTCAAGGCCAGCGAAAACCACCACGGCGGCGCCAACGCATGGCACGGCGCCGATGGCGAATGGCGCGTCGAGTCGCAGCGGTTGCATTGGCAGGTGCTGGAAACCTTTATCGAAGCTGCAGTGCAGGCAGGCATTCCGCGCACGAGCGATTTCAACCGCGGCGACAACTTCGGCGTTGGCTATTTCGAGGTCAACCAGAAACGCGGCATCCGCTGGAACACGGCCAAGGGTTTTCTGCGCCCAGCCTCAAAGCGGCCGAACCTGACCATCGTCACGGGCGCGCAAGTGCGGGCGCTGACGTTTGACGGCAAGCGCTGCACGGGCGTGACGTATCGCGGCGCGGGGCAGGACTACACGGTGGCGGCGCGCGAGGAGGTGATTCTCTCCGCCGGCGCGATCAACTCGCCGCAGTTGCTGGAGCTGGCGGGCATCGGCCAGCCGGAGCGGCTGCAAGCACTTGGCATTCCTGTGCGCCAGGCGCTGCCGGGTGTCGGCGAGAACCTGCAGGACCATCTGCAGCTGCGCAGCGTGGTCAAGGTCAACGGCGTGCCGACACTCAACACGCGCGCGTCCAACTGGTGGGGCAAGGCGCTGATCGGCATGCAATACGCGTTCAACCAGAGCGGGCCGATGAGCATGGCGCCGTCGCAGTTGGGCGTGTTCGCGCGTTCCAATCCGCACGTGTCGCGGCCCGATGTGGAGTACCACGTGCAGCCGCTGTCGCTCGACAAATTTGGCGACCCGCTGCACGCGTTCAATGCGTTTACCGCCAGCGTGTGCAACCTGCGGCCGACCTCGCGCGGCACGGTGCATGTCACCTCGGCCGATCCGTTTGCGGCGCCGGTCATTGCGCCCAACTATCTTTCGACCGAGGAAGACCGCAAGGTTGCGGCCGATTCGCTGCGCCTCACGCGCCGCATCGTCGCGCAACCTGCATTGGCGCAATATAGGCCCGAGGAATACTTGCCCGGCGTGGCGTTCCAGACCGACGAAGAACTCGCCCGCGCCGCCGGTGAGATCGGCACGACCATCTTTCACCCCGTCGGCACGTGCCGCATGGGCCGCGCCGATGATGCAAACGCGGTGGTCGATGCGCAACTGCGCGTACGCGGCATCGAGGGCTTGCGTGTGGTGGATGCGTCGGTCATGCCGACGATTACCTCGGGCAATACCAACTCGCCGACGATCATGATTGCGGAGAAGGCGGGGGAGATGATTCGGGCGGCGCGCAAGGCGCGCGAGCGGGGTGAGGCGGTGGTGGTTTGAGGCTGCTGAAAAGCCGATGACACGGGCATGACACACCGCCCGTGTCAACTGGATACGCAATCCGCATTGCCCCGATACGTAACTCTACGTAACCCCCTCCGGTGAGCCGAAAAGCCAATACCGGTGCGGGTTTCGGGGCCGTAAGCAGGGTGTAATCGTCTCGGTAAAAACCCCGATGTTTTGCGACGCAACAGCCGTTGACAATCATCCGCACCATAAAAAGGGCGGGAGACAAGAGGGAATCATGGCGCAGGACATCATTCTCGAAACGCGCGGACTGACTAAAGCCTTCAAGGGCTTTACCGCCGTGTCCGACGTCAACCTGCGTGTGCAGCGCGGGTCCATCCATGCGCTCATTGGCCCGAACGGCGCCGGCAAGACGACCTGCTTCAATTTGCTGACCAAATTCCTGGTGCCCACGCGCGGCACGATTCTGTTCAACGGCGCCGATATCACCTCGGAAAAGCCGGCACAGATCGCGCGCCGCGGCGTGATCCGCTCGTTCCAGATCTCCGCCGTGTTTCCGCATCTGACGGTGATGGAAAACGTTCGCGTGGGTCTGCAGCGCCAACTGGGTACGGCGTATGCGTTCTGGCGCAGCGAGCAGTCGCTCAACACCTTGAATGCGCGTGCGATGGAGCTGCTCGAACAAGTGGACCTGACGCAGTTCGCGCACACCGTGACGGTGGAGTTGCCGTACGGCCGCAAGCGCGCGCTGGAGATTGCCACCACGCTGGCGATGGAGCCCGAGCTGATGCTGCTCGACGAGCCCACGCAAGGCATGGGCCACGAAGATGTGGACCGCGTGACAGAGCTGATCAAGCGCGTCGCGCAGGGCCGCACGATCCTGATGGTCGAACACAACATGAACGTGGTCTCGTCCATCGCCGACAAGATCACGGTGCTGCAGCGCGGCCAGATTCTGGCCGAAGGCCCGTACGAAGACGTCTCGAAAAACCCGCAGGTGATGGAAGCCTATATGGGCACCGCCGATGCGGCGCTGGAAGGCCACTGATCGACGCTGATCGATCATTCGACGCGGCTGTAAGGCGATAAGCCGCGTCATCGAACGCTAGACCCGAACACACGAGAACACTGCATGAGCACGCCCGCGCTCCAGATCAAGGACCTGCACGCCTGGTACGGTGAATCGCACATCCTGCATGGTGTCGACCTGACCGTGAACCGCGGCGAGGTCGTCACGCTGCTCGGCCGCAACGGCGCGGGCCGCACCACCACGCTGCGGGCCATCATGGGCCTGGTGGGCACGCGCAAGGGTTCCATCGTCGTGCATGACGCGAGCGGCCTGGGCGTAGAGACCATCGATCTGCCTACGTACAAGATCGCCCACTGCGGCATCGGCTATTGCCCGGAAGAGCGCGGCATTTTCTCCAGCCTGTCGTGCGAAGAGAACCTGATGCTGCCGCCGGTGCTGAAAGGTCAGGTGGCCAAGTCCGGCAATACCGGCATGAGCATCGACGAGATCTACGAGATGTTCCCCAACCTGGCCGAGCGCCGCCAGAGCCAGGGCACGCGCCTGTCGGGTGGTGAGCAGCAGATGCTGGCGGTCGGGCGCATTCTGCGCACGGGTGCGAACCTGTTGCTGCTCGATGAGATTTCCGAAGGGTTGGCCCCGGTGATCGTGCAGGCGCTGGCCCGCATGATCCTGATGCTCAAGAAGCGCGGCTACACGGTGGTGATGGTGGAGCAGAACTTCCGCTTTGCCGCGCCGCTGGCGGATCGCTTCTATGTGATGGAACACGGCCGCATCGTCGAGCGTTTCGAGGCGGCGCAGTTGCAGGACAAGATGCCGGTGCTGCACGAGTTGCTCGGCGTTTGAGGCGTTTTCCCCATCGATTTGCAAGACCCATGCGCCAGCATGATCTGCGGCGCGCACGACACAGGAGATGAGACCATGACACTCAAGAAGCTGGCTGGTGCATTGATGGCGGTAGGACTGGGCGCGGCGGCTGGTTTGGCGTCGACGGGCGCGCATGCGCAAGTGAGCGGCGACAAGGTGAAGATCGGCTACATCACGGATCTCTCCGGCTTGTATGCCGATATCGACGGGCAGGGCGGCGTCGAAGCCGTGAAGATGGCGATCGAGGATGCGGGCGGCAAGGTGCTCGGCAAGCCGATCGAACTGGTGACGGCCGACCACCAGAACAAGGCTGACATCGCCGCCTCCAAGGCACGCGAGTGGATGGACCAGCAAGGTTTGGACATGTTGCTGGGCGGCACCAACTCCGCCACCTCGCTGGCGATGAGCAAGGTCGCGGCCGAGAAGAAGCGTCCGTTCATCGCCATTGGCGCCGGCACCGCGCGCCTGACCAACGAGGAATGCACACCGTACACGATTCACTACGCGTATGACACGGTGGCCTTGGCCAAGGGCACTGGCAGCGCGGTGGTCAAGCAGGGCGGCAAGTCGTGGTTCTTCCTGACCGCCGATTACGCTTTCGGTCACTCGCTGGAGAACGACACCGCTGCCGTGGTCAAGGCCAACGGCGGCACGGTGGTGGGTTCGGTCAAGCACCCGCTGTCGGCGTCGGACTTCTCGTCGTATCTGCTGCAGGCGCAGTCGTCCAAGGCGCAGATCCTGGGCTTGGCCAATGCCGGCGGCGACACGATCAACGCGATCAAGGCGGCCAAGGAATTCGGCATCACCAAGTCGATGAAGATCGCCGGCCTGCTGATGTTCATCAACGATGTGCACAGCCTGGGCCTGCAAACGGCTGAAGGCCTGCTGATGACTGATAGCTGGTACTGGGACATGAACGACGCCAGCCGCAAGTTCGCCAACCGGTACTTCATGAAGATGAAGAAGATGCCGAGCAGCTTGCAGGCCGCCGACTATTCGGCCGTGTCGAACTACATCAAGGCCGTGGCTGCCGCCGGTACGGATGACCCGGACAAGGTGATCGCGCAGTTGAAGAAGACCAAGATCGACGACTTCTACACGAAGGGCTATATCCGTCAGGATGGCCGCGGCATCCACGACATGTATTTGCTGCAGGTGAAGACCCCGGCCGAATCGAAGAAGCCGTGGGATTATCTGAAGGTGGTAGCGACCATTCCGGGCGATCAGGCGTTCACCACGCCGGCCGAGTCGAAGTGCTCGCTGATGAAGAAGTAAAAGCGTAGGCAATCCGGCGCCGCTGTCCGTGTGGGCGGCGGCGCCGTCAATGTTGTGTTGGTGTTCTTTCCCTGACCGCGATGGAAATCTTCGGCGTTCCGCTACCGGCCATGCTCAGCCAGTTGCTGCTGGGTCTGGTCAACGGTTCCTTCTATGCGATGTTGAGCCTGGGCCTTGCGGTCATCTTCGGGCTGCTCAACGTCATCAATTTTGCGCACGGTGCGCTGTTCATGCTGGGCGCGGTGCTTACGTGGATGGGCTTCTCGTATCTGGGCGTGCCGTACTGGGCGATGCTGGTGCTCTCGCCGCTGGTGATTGGCCTGCTGGGCGTGGTGATCGAACGCACGCTGCTGCGCTTCATCTACAAGCTCGATCATCTCTATGGCCTGCTGCTCACGCTGGGCGTGACGCTCGTCATCGAGGGTGTGTTCCGCGCCATCTATGGCGTATCTGGCCTGCCGTATGACACGCCCGAGCTGCTGCAGGGCGCCACCGATCTGGGCTTCATGATGCTGCCCAACTATCGCGCGTGGGTGGTGGCGGCCTCGCTGGCGGTGTGCTTTGCCACGTGGTTCATGATCGAGAAGACGAAGCTGGGCGCGTACCTGCGCGCCGGCACCGAGAACCCGAAGCTGGTGGAAGCCTTTGGCGTGAACGTGCCGCTCATGGTTACGCTCACCTACGGTTTTGGCGTGGCACTGGCGGCGTTTGCAGGCGTGCTGGCAGCACCGGTTATCCAGATCTCGCCGTTGATGGGGCAGAGCATGATCATCACCGTGTTTGCGGTGGTGGTGATCGGCGGGATGGGGTCGATTCTCGGCTCGATCGTCACCGGGCTGGGCCTGGGCGTGATCGAAGGGCTGACCAAGGTGTTTTATCCACAGGCGTCGGCCACCGTGGTGTTCGTGATCATGGTGCTGGTGCTGCTGGTGCGTCCGGCGGGCCTGTTCGGTAAAGAGAAATGAGCGGCGCGGCCAACATGACCAACTCTTCTTCCCTCAAATACGTCCTGTACGGCCTGCTGCTGGTGGCGCTGATTGCCGCGCCGCTGGTGGGCGCGTATCCGGTGTTCGTCGCCAAGCTGCTGTGCTTTGCGCTGTTTGCGTCGGCCTTCAACCTGCTGCTGGGTTACACCGGGCTGCTGTCGTTCGGGCATGCGGCCTTCTTTGGTGGCGCGGGCTACGTGGCCGGTTACATGATGCGCGACCTGAACGTGACGCCGGAGCTGGGCTTGCTGGCCGGCACGGCGGCAGGCGCCTTCATCGGCTTGGTCGTCGGCTTGCTGGCCATCCGCCGCCAGGGCATCTACTTCGCGATGATCACGCTGGCGCTGGCGCAGATGCTGTACTTCTTCTGCCTGCAGGTGCCGTTCACGGGTGGTGAAGACGGCCTGCAAGGTGTGCCGCGCGGCAAGCTGTTCGGCGTGCTGGATCTGTCGTCCGACCTGACGCTGTACTACGTCGTGCTCGTCATCGTCGCGCTGGCCTTCCTGCTGATCGTGCGCACCATCCACTCGCCGTTCGGGCAGATTCTCAAGGCGATCAAGGAGAACGAGCCGCGCGCCACGTCCCTCGGCTACGACACTGATCGCTTCAAGCTGCTGGCCTTCGTGCTGTCTGCCGCGCTCACTGGCCTGGCGGGTTCGCTCAAGACGCTGGTGCTCGGCTTTGAGACGCTGACGGATGTGCACTGGTCGATGTCCGGCTCGGTCATCCTGATGACGCTGGTGGGCGGCCTGGGTATTCTGTCGGGCCCGCTGCTGGGCGCGGCGCTGGTGATCGCGCTGGAAAACAAGCTTGGCGATATCGGCAGCTTCCTGGCGGGCGCTACCGGCATCGACGGCTTCAACATCCTCGGCGAATCGGTTACCACGGTCACGGGCGCGATCTTTGTGATCTGCGTGCTGACCTTCCGCCGCGGCATCATGGGCGAGATCGCGGCCCGAGTGCCTTGGCTGCGGCGTTAAGGCCACAATGGCCGAAGAAACCGCCGCGTTTCAACCGAATGGGTGGCCTTTGGTGCGCAATGCACCGTAAGGGTTTGCTCTAGTTGCTGCATTGCGGTGCATCTTTTACATTCGCGTTACTGTTTTCGCACGAGATAAATGAGGCGGGAGCGAGGAGACGACAGCACACACCGCACGTACGGTGGAGATGCAAAATAAATGAAGGCCCTGCCAGGCGATCCCCGGCAGGGCCTTTTAGTTTGCGCGTTCACATTCCGCGTGGGTGCGCGCCAGCAGTGCCCGGCCTCGGGCGCTGACCGTCACCAGATGCAACTCAGGCGGCGACCCGGGCGCGCAGTCCACCAGCCCGGCGATGCATGCATCCTCCCAGATCGATAATCGCGGGCACGACGTCCGCCACATTTCCAGTACTTCCGCATAGGGTCTGGGCCGCTCGGCCAGCGACTGCAGCAATTGCAGGGTGAGGGCGCGGGTTGGGTCGGCCATGGTGGGCTCCGTGGGGTGACTGATCCATTCTGGTTCGCGCCGATTCACAAGAGAAATGCATTCGGTGTCGACGCCTATGCGCACGCTGCATGACAATGGCGCCTTCGCTTCGAGCCGCCCATGAACCTGTCCACCCGCCTTGCCACGCCTGATGACCGGCCGCGCCTGCTGTCTGCCATCGCGTCAACTGCCTCGCCGCTGCAACTGGCGCATGCCGTCGATACGCTGCTCGCCCATCCGAGCGTGCATCCGTGCTTTCTGGTTGAAATGGGCGACACGTTAGCCGGCGTGGCACCGATCACGCTGGTGCCGCACTTGGCGCTGGGCGGTTTGGTAGCGTGGCTGCCGGCTGGCGTGATGGTGTTTTCTTGTGATGTGGCAACGCGTGATGCCGCATTGGCCGCCGTCAATGAGTACGCCAGGGCACATGGCATACTCCACGTCCTGTTGCCGCCCGGCGCGCTTGCCGCGGATGAAGCCGCAGCGCTTGGCTTCACTTTGGATGCCTCCGGCTGCTGGCGCCGCAGCGCGCCTCCATCGCCCAAGTCGCTGGGCTAGTCCTTCCTGATCACCTGTCTGTTTCCCTGATGGAATTCGCTTTGCTCGCAGTGGCCGGCTTTCTCGCTGGCCTGATCGACGCCGTGGCCGGTGGCGGCGGTCTGGTGCAGATCCCCGCGCTGTTCTCGGCATATCCCAATATCGCGCCTGCCACGCTGATCGGCACCAACAAGGTCGCCTCGATGTCGGGCACGGCCACGGCGGCGGTGCGCTACGGCCGCACGGTGCGCATCTATTGGGGCGCGACGGCGCCGGCGGTGGTCACGGCGTTTGCGTTTTCACTGCTGGGCGCGTGGGCGCTCATGCATATCCCGGCCGAGCCGTTGCGCCGCGCGCTGCCCTTTGTGCTGGCGGTGCTGCTGATCTATACGGTGGCGAAGAAGAATCTCGGTGCCGACCATGCCCCCAGCCTCAAGGGCTGGCGCGAGCGCACGGCGGCGCTGCTGGCTGGTGCCGTCATCGGTTTCTACGACGGCGTGTTCGGGCCCGGCACCGGCAGCTTTCTGATGATCGTGTTTGTGCGCGTGTTCGGGTACGACTTTCTGCACGCGTCGGCGTCCACCAAGATCGTCAACCTGGCGACCAACGTGGCGGCCTTGCTGCTGCTGGCATCCAAGGGCCACGTGTGGTGGCAGCTTGGCGTGGTGATGGCAGTGGCCAACGTGGCCGGCAATCAGGTTGGCAGCCATCTTGCGCTGCGGCATGGCAGCGGCTTCGTGCGCAAGGTGTTCATCGTGGTGGTGCTGGCGTTGATTTTGAAGACGGCTTACGACGCGTTTATCCGTTGAGTTGCGTATCGAGCGCGACGGTGCGTTCGGTGATGGTGTCGCCCGTGTGCTGCGTGGTGACGGTTTCAATGAGCATGATTCCGCATTCCTCGTCGGCAACGGGAAAGTGGCGCACGCCGCGCGGCACCACGCAGAATTCGCCGGGGCCGAGGTGCACGTCGGCGCGGTCTTCAAAGGCGATCTTCAGGCGGCCGTAGACGACGAAGAACAGCTCATCTTCATTCGGGTGGTCGTGCCAGACGAACTCGCCCTTGAGCTTGGCGACCTTGATGTACTGATCATTGACCAGGCCGACGATGCGCGGCGACCAATAGTCCGTCACCTGTTCCAGCGCGTGCGCGACCTGCACGGATTGCCCTGCGAGCATGATGCGCTCCGATGTGTGGGGAGGCCCTGAAGATAAGGCCGTGCCCGGCGCATTCCCAACCAAACTTTCTAATCGTGCGGATCACATAGGCTAATGGGCTGCGCGCTGTCACCGCGTTGCCGCATGCGCCAGCTACGCTGCAAGGTTCCGCTTTCTTTCGCGCAGCATCATGGCCCTGAGCCTCGACGATATCCGCACGCTATTTGGCCGCCACGGTGACATCGCCTACAGCGGCGAGCCAGTCACCCAGCTTGAACACGCGCTGCAGACGGCGGCGCTGGCAGAAGCGGCCGGCGCATCGGATGCGCTCGTCACCGCGTCGTTGCTGCACGATCTGGGCCATCTACTGAACCTGCAGGGTGACACACCCACCGCGCACGGCATTGACGATCAGCACCAGTACTTTGCGCCAGCGTTTTTGCGTGCCGCGTTTCCTGATGCGGTGCTGGAGCCTATCCGCCTGCATGTGGATGCCAAGCGCTGTCTGTGCGCGATGGACGCGCATTACTACGCGCGGCTGTCTGCGGATTCGGTGCGCAGCCTGGCGCTGCAGGGCGGCGTGTTCTCGGCGGAGGAGGCCGAGGCCTTCATGCAGCGCCCATACGCCGCCGATGCGCTGCAATTGCGCCGCTGGGATGACCTCGCCAAGGTGGAAGGCCAGCCGACGCCCGATCTCGCGCACTTCCTGACGGTAGCCGCGCGCGTTTCAGTGGCAGCCTAGGCTGCGCAGCGTCGCGCCCACGGCTTCGTCCCACGGCGTGTGCGGTTCGGCCCCGAGCGCCTGCACGAGTTTGGTGTTGTCCATGCGCACCGGGTGCTGCCACAGATAACGCATCTCGCGCATCTCGCGCAGCATTTCCGAGAACGGCGCCAGGGCAGGCATCAACCACCACGGAAACGCACGCGTCTTCACGGGATGCCCCACCGCGCGGCCGATCGATGCGGCCATCTGCGTGCCGTCGGCATCCCAGTGGCCACGCATGTGATAAACGGCGAAGTCGGGCAGGCGGTCGCCTTGATCGACCAGGCGCAACATCGTCTCGGCCACGTCCGGTAAATACGCCCATTGGTGACCGATGCCGCGTGCACCCGGATACGTGAGCGTGCGCACCGGCTTGCCCGCCCGCACCAGCGCACCGGCAAACCAGTTGTTGCCCGTGTGCGGCCCGAAGAAATCGCCCGCCCGCACGATCAGGCTGCGCACGCCATCCGCGCTGGCGGCCTGCATGCGGCGCTCCAGCTCCGCGCGGATCTTGCCCTTGCGCGTAAGTGGCTGTTGCGCGGTGCTCTCACGCAGCACCGGAAACGTGTCAGGCGCGAAGTTGTACACCGTGCCCGGCAGCACGATGCGCGCACCCGAAGCGCGGGCGGCGGCGATCGTGTTGTCGATCATCGGCAGCACCTGGCCAGCCCAGTTCTTGTAGCCCGGCGGGTTGACGGCGTGGATGATCAGTTCCGCGCCTTGCGCCGCGCCGACCACGTCTTCGCGCACCATCGCGTCACCGCGCAACCATTCGAACGCGGTGTTGCGGTGAGTGAGCGCATCCGGATTGCGCTGCAGCGCCCGCACATGCCAGCCGCGTGCGGCCAGACGCCGTGCCACTTCGCCGCCAATGCCGCCCGTGGCGCCCAGCACCAATGCGATACGTTTTGCCTGTTCCATGACCGTGCTCCTGAATGTGTGTGAGCGTTGCGATGGAGGCATTCTGGGTGCAACTGTGCTTCAATGGAATTGTTGATGGTAAGCATGCGGCTATACAAATTTGTATGAATAAATCGGAACCCGGTTGGGAGTTGTATCGGACCTTTCTTGCCGTGGTGCGAGAGGGTTCGCTGTCGGGCGCGGCGCGCGCGCTCGGGCTGACGCAGCCCACGGCGGGGCGACATGTCGATGCGCTGGAACAGGCGCTGGGCATGTCGCTCTTTATCCGCACGCAGCAGGGGTTGAGCCCGACCGAGGCGGCGCTGTCGCTGCGGCCGTTTGCCGAATCGCTCGAAGCTACCAGCGCCGCCTTGTTGCGCGCTGCCTCCAGCCAGGGCGAGGGCGTGCGCGGCACCGTCCGGATCACCGCCAGCGAAGTCGTCGCGGTGGAGGTGCTGCCGCCCATCCTCGCTGATCTGCATGCTGCTTATCCGGAGCTGGCGCTCGAACTGGTGCCCTCGAACCGCATGGAAGACCTGCTGCGCCGCGAGGCCGACATCGCCGTGCGCATGCAGCCGCCGAGCCAGAGCGTGCTCGTCGCGCGGCACCTCGGCGGTATCGAACTGGGGCTGTTTGCGCATCGGCGCTATCTGGCGCAGCGCGGTACGCCCACCACGGTAGAAGAACTCGCTGCCCATACGCTGATCGGCTACGACAAGGAGAACGCGTTCCTGCGCAGCGTGCGAGCGCAGTTGCCGTGGATTCAGCGCAACCGCTTCGCACTGCGCACCGACAGTGATCTGGCTGCGATTGCCGCGCTGCGGGCGGGCTTTGGTGTTGGCTTCTGCCAGGTCGGCCTGGCGCGGCGCAACCCTGATCTGGTTCGGCTGTTCAGCGATCAGATCTCCATCACGCTCGATACGTGGCTCGCCATGCATGAAGACCTGCGCGACAGCCCCCGTTGCCGCGTTGTGTTTGATGCGCTGGCGGCCGGGCTGCTGCGCTACATCAACGGCGATTGATGGATCGGCGTGCTATTGGCGCTGGCGCAATGGGTCGAGCAGGCCTTTCAGGCCGTTGTGATCCAGCTCCTGCGTCAGCGCGAGCAAGCGGCCGATCTGCCCCGGCGGAAAGCCCTCGCGCGCGAACCAGTTGAGGTAATGGCCCGGCAGATCGGCAATCAGGCGGCCCTTGTATTTGCCGAAGGGCATTTGCGTGGTGACGAGGCGTTGGAGGTCTTCGGGGTTCATGGGCGCTATTGTGCCGCCGATGCGGGGACGTGCGCCGGCACCTGCGCCACCAGATGCGCCACAAAACTCGTCAGCTTCGGCAATGGCCGCCGATCCTGCCGATACACGACATGGATCGGCCGTGCCGCTGGCGCATAGGCTTGCAGCACACGCACGAGCCGGCCATTCGCCAGGTCTTCGGCAACGAGCACTTCCGGCTGCAGCAGCAAGCCAGCCCCGGCAATCGCCGCCATGCGCAGGCCGTGACCATCGTTGCAGGTGAAGGCCGGATCATCGCGCCATGGCGTGCTCGCATCCCAACCCGCGAGCTGCCACGCGTTACGGTTGTTCCACACCATGTGCGAGAGGCAGCGATGCTGCGGGAGGTCCGCCGGCGTTTCCGGATGCCCATGCCGCGCCAGGTAATCCGGAGACGCACAGATGACCATGCGGTAAACGCACAGCGGCTTGGCCACCAGATCGGCTTCTCCGAGTGGCCCGATGCGAATGGCGAGGTCGAATCCTTCGTCGACGAGGTCGACTGTGCTGTTGCTCAAGTTCAGCTCCACACGCACCTGTGGATGCGCCTGCTGGAACGTCGCCGCGAGCGGGGCGATCACGCAGGCGCCAAAGGTGGTGGGCGCGCTGATCTTGAGCGTGCCAGATGGCGAGGCTCGCAACCGCTCGACGGATGTCTCCGCCCAGCGCACCTGTTCCAGCACGCGCTTGGCGTCTTCATAGAACACGCGGCCGGCATCGGTCAGGCTTTGGCGGCGTGTGCTGCGCTGGAGCAGGCGCGCGCCGAGCTGCGTCTCCAGTGCGTTCACGTACTTGCCGACCATCACTGCCGACATCTCCAGCCGCGCCGCCGCCTCGGTGAAGTTGCCGCCTTCCACCACGGCGACGAAGGTTTCCATGCTGCGCAGCTTGTCCATATTCCGAACTATTGATTAGGAATGGACGAAGTTACCACGGCTTTATCGCATGGTGGGTTCGGTCAAGAATGAGCGCCATTCCAACCGGACTTACGAAGGAGCACAGCATGAAGATCGTCGTGATTGGCGCCAGTGGCACACTGGGTCGCGCCGTGGTGGCGGAACTGGAGCAGGGCGGGGCGCATGAAATCATCCGCGTCGGCCGTACGCAGGGCGAGCATCAGGTCGACATTACGAATGCGGACAGCGTGGCGGCGCTGTTCGACAAACTCGGCCGCGTGGATGCGATCGTGTCCACTACCGGCAACCTGTTCTTCGGGCCGCTGACCAAGATGACGGCGGCGGATTTCAACGTCGGCTTGCAGGACAAGCTGCTCGGTCAGGTGCGGCTGGCGCTGGTTGGCCAGCATTATCTGAACGACGGCGGTTCGATCACGCTCACGACCGGCATCGTCGGCCAGGAACCGATCGCGCAGGGCGCTAACGCAACAGCGGTGAACTCCGCGGTGGAAGGCTTCGTGCGTGCCGCTACGTGCGAGTTGCCGCGCGGCATCCGCATCAACGCCGTGAGCCCGACGGTGCTGACCGAATCGATGGACGCCTATGGCCCGTTCTTCCCCGGCTTCGAGCCGGTGCCGGCAGCGCGCGCGGCGCTGGCGTACCGGCGCAGCGTGGAAGGTGTGCAGAGCGGCCGGGTGTATCAGGTGGGCTGAATCTGCACGAGTCGTGAACACGTTAAGGTTCGGGGTATCTCCCCCTTGCCTGCGCGGCGTGACTCCTTCTAGACTCCTTCATCCCCGACCAAGCGGTCGGCCAAATTCCAGATAGGGCGGGCGCAGAACCCGCCCACATTCTTCAGGAGACGGCATGAAGGTTTCGCGCGCATCCCGCATTGCACTCGCCGCGACGGCGCTGTTGGCTCTGTTCACCGATGGGGCACTCGCCCAGGTGAAGGTCGGCATTACAGTGTCGGCCACCGGGCCGGCGGCGTCGCTGGGGATTCCCGAGAAGAACACGGTGGCGCTGCTGCCCAAGGAAATCGCGGGCAAGAAGATCGAGTACATCGTGCTCGACGATGCATCCGACACCACCACCGCCGTCAAGAACACGCGCAAGCTCATCACCGAAGACAAGGTCGACCTGGTGATCGGCTCGACCGTCACGCCCAACTCGCTGGCGATGGTGGACGTGGTGGCCGAAAGCGAAACGCCGATGATCACGCTGGCCGCATCGGCACGCATCATCGAGCCAATGGATGCGAAGCGCGCGTGGGTGTTCAAGACGCCGCAGAACGATTCGCACATGGCAACCGCGATTGCCGAGCACATGGCCAACCACGGCGTGAAGACCGTCGCGCTGATCGGCTTTGCCGATGCCTACGGCGAGTCGTGGGCGCAGGAGTTCGACAAGGTGGCGACGCTGCGCAAGCTGAAGGTCGTCGCCAACGAGCGCTTCGCGCGCACCGATACATCGGTAACGGGGCAGGTGCTGAAGATCATGTCGGCCAATCCGGATGCGGTGCTGATCGCTGGTTCGGGCACGCCGGCAGCATTGCCAGAACGGGCGCTCAAGGAGCGCGGCTACAAGGGCAAGCTGTATCAGACGCATGGGGTGGCGAATGCCGACTTCCTGCGTGTGTGCGGCAAGGATTGCGAAGGCACGTTCCTGCCGGCGGGGCCGATTCTGGTGGCTGAGCAATTGCCCGACAGCAATCCGGTGAAGAAGCCGGCGCTGGCTTACAAGGCGGCATATGAGAAGGCGTATGGTGGGCAGGTTTCCACTTTCGGCGGCCATATGTGGGATGCCGGTCTGCTGTTCACGCATGCGATGCCCGAGGCGCTGAAGAAGGGGCAACCCGGGACGCCAGCGTTCCGCAAAGGGCTGCGGGATGCGATGGAGACGACTTCCAATCTGGCGATCTCGCACGGCGTGATGAATATGAACGCCAAGGATCACCTGGGGCTGGATCAGCGGGCGCGCGTGATGGTGGAAATCAAGGATGGGAAGTGGAAGTTGCAGAATTGATCTGACGCTTCGACAGTTGCTGGTCAGGACGCCGTACCCGTTGGGGTGCGGCGTTTTGTTTTTGGTGTTGTCGGTTCATCCCTTGTTTCGTCCCCTGCCGGGGTCGACTCACTTTCTCTGTCTTGCTGTATGGACCGGAGACATAGGTGACAGGTGTGCGAGGGCATGGTTGACACTTTGAGCGGCACATCCGCGTGGAGGTCAGGCCATGCCCTGGAGCACCCGAGATGGCGACTTCCCCTTGAATTTCTGTCGCAGGGAGGGGAGGGGGAAAACTCGCTGCGCTCAGACAGTTCCCCTTCCTTTTTCCTCCCCGCAACAGAAATTCAAGGCGCCATCTAGGGCGTGTCGTCAAACTCGGAGTGAGCCTCTACCAT
>CAUPMS010000034.1:0-54286 GCA_963512445.1 uncultured Ralstonia sp. | reverse complement strand
TCACACCACCACCGTCGCTTTCGTTTCGGCGCTGTGTTTTGCAGCGAGGGGCGAATACTAATGTGCGGAAGCGCTGCTGGCAAGTGGTTTTTATCAGGCCCCTGAAAAAGGGCTTTGAGCGTCGATGCCAGCGGAGAAGACGTTGCCTTGCAGCCTGCGCGGAGGCTCCTCTTGCATGGTCAGTCCTGCTGCTGTTCCGGTACGAGGAGCGCGGGACACCTTCCGAGCAGCACGGCCATCGCTGCGGCCAGCGCTCAGACTATGACCGAGCTCAGCCGTGGCATTCTCGATTTTGAGACGTCCTTCGCTATCTGGCCGCGTGCGTTACTTCTTAGCCGGTGCCGAGCACAACCGCTGGTTGTAGAGAATGGCCTTGCTGGTGGCTGCGTAGTTGTCTGCGTCGCACGGCGGCAAGACCAGCGATGTGTCCTTTTCCGCTTTGACAGCGGTCGTCTCGGACAGCGCCGCCAGGCACTGCGCGCTTTCACCACGGTGGTATTCGGTCACGGCAAGGTCACTTCTGGCCTTGTCGCGCTCGATCCAGTCCATGTAGGGGCCACAGTCGGAAAGCAGCGAACGCAGCGTCGTGCTCGCTGCATCGTAATTCTTGGCGGCGTATTGCCTGTGCGCTTGGCCGATGCGGGCCTGCTGCTGACGGTCGGTGCAGGCGGCGGGTGCACGGCGGTAGTCTCCGTCAAACATGGCGCGCATACCGCAGAAATCTCGGCAGGCCTCGGCGGTGGCAGATGAATCGAGCTTGAGCGCGTCCTTGTTGCCCGACACTGCGATGTGGCACTTGCCCTCATCCCTGTCGACGCCGATGCGACCCTGGAACGTGCCTTCGATTGCACACGTGTGGCAGTTGCCGCCGATGGTGGTGATATTGAAGCTGTTGCCATTGACCGTCATTGCGCCGCTGGCGCTGCCGCCGAGGATGTAGACGTACTCGCCCGGCTCGACAGCCGGGCTGGCCGCCATAGCGCACGCGCTGGCCGACAAACCCATGATCATCAACGCTCGTCGCATCCACATTCCAGGTGTCATGGTGTTCGCTCCAGGTTCACGAAAGCGGGTGCCTCCGGCAAGAGCGCCATTCTGGCGGCTGCGCATGTCAGCACGCAACCGCTTGGAAGACGAGCGCGTGGGCTCAGATATGCAGCAACGCGAGCACAGCCGTGATGCCGCCGACAGCGCCCACACCATATGAGAGCACCTGCATCCAGCGACGGCGAGACAGCAGCGTGATGGCCGCGAGCGCAATCGATACCTGCATGGCCACGACCGCTTGCGCCCAACGGTGGTGATGGTGCACGGCAAGCTCGCTGGCGTCGTCGGCTTCTTTGGCCAGACGCTCCTGCTCTTCGGCTTGGCGGCGGATATCTTCTTTCTCGGTGGCGTAGCGCTGGGCTTCGCGCTTGGCGGCCGCCTGGTCGGTGCCGGGCAACTGGGCGGTGAGCTCGGCAATCGCCTGCTTCTGCCCCTTGGCTTGGTAATAGGCCCAGCGGTTGGCGGCCTCGGTCTTGTGGATGGCGGCTTCGTTCTTGGCGAGCAGCGCGGCATTCTGCGTGGCTCCGCCCTGGTAACCGAAGATGGCACCGGCCGTCGAGAGAATGGCCGTCATGACAGCGATGCGGCCGGCAAAGCTGTCGGCGTGGCCGCTTTCTGCGGCGTGCTCAAGCACATGGTCGTGTGCGCCATGCACATGGAATTCTTCAGACATGGTGGCTCCCGGTTTTGGTTCTGATCTTGTGATCTTGTCTTGTGGTCGTCGTGCGCCCCGTCTGGCGCGGGGCTCACAATGCATGGACTTGTGGCGAAAGGCAACGTCCTGCGATGCGCGTATCCAACGGCCCGGATGTCGACGCATTACGCCAAAGCACATGACAAGAAAGACGGTAATCAACGGTGGATTTTTCCGCATAAAAGCAAGCCGTTGAATGCGAGACACCGATCCGTATAATCGCGCAGCAATGCGAATGGGGCCAATATTCGATTGGCAATCGCATTGTTAATAAAAAAACACAATACAGCGAGTCAGATCCATGGATGCGTCCCAGAAACCTTTGGCGCCACCGCCAGAAGAAGAACACCACCCCGCCATCGTCCGCGTGGCCGACGCGACAATCCGCGATGCCAATGCGCTGCTGCACGCCAACGGCGGCCTCAAGTTCGGCCGGGGCGTGATCGGCACGATCCTGGCATTGGTGCTGGGCTTTCTATGTTTATTGGGCGTGCTGGCGTTTCACTTTCCGCAGTATCTGACGACACCTGAATTGCGGCGTGCGTATTCCGTGGATGTGATTCGGCAAATTCTGTTTGTCTCGCTGTTGATCTCGGGCGGGTTATCGCTGGCAAATATCGTGCTGGATAACCGTCGTCGCCTTAACGGCCTGGCGTTTCTGTTTGTGGTGGCTGCCGTTGCGCTGGGTGGCTCTCGCGTGGCGGTGGGCGACTTTCCGGATCACACGCCGTACATCGGCATGGACTGGTTCATTCTCGACCTGCTTGGTTCGACGGCGATTTTCGTGCTGCTCGAGAAGCTGTTCCCGCTCTACAAGAAGCAGCCGGTGTTTCGCGCTGAATGGCAGACCGACATGGTGCACTTTGCGGTCAACCACTTCATCGTCGGGCTGGTGCTG
Source organism: uncultured Ralstonia sp. (assembly GCA_963512445.1). Classification (GTDB taxonomy): domain Bacteria; phylum Pseudomonadota; class Gammaproteobacteria; order Burkholderiales; family Burkholderiaceae; genus Ralstonia. The sequence goes on along the minus strand of CAUPMS010000034.1, from coordinate 51,647 downwards.
CTGGTGGTGAACTTCCTGATCCACCGCGTGTTCGGATGGATGGTGCATGCGGATTTCCAGCAGATGGTGCAGCACATCTGGTTCATCCCTCAGTTGCTGCTGTGCATGCTGGTGGCTGACCTGATGGAGTACGTCACACACCGCGCGTATCACGAGGTGCCGTTCCTGTGGCGCTTTCATGCCGTGCACCACAGCGTGAAGACAATGGACTGGCTGGCCGGCTCGCGCCAGCACATTCTTGAGCTGATCGTCACGCGTGTGGCAGTGCTGGGGCCGCTGTTCGTGCTGGGTTTCGACAAGGCCGTGGTCGATGTCTACATCATCATCGTGGGATTCCAGGCGGTGTTCAATCATGCCAACGTGCACTTGCCGTGGGGGCCGCTGAAGTACATTTTCGTGACGCCGGATTTCCACCACTGGCATCATTCGTCGGAAGATGAAGCGATTGACAAGAACTACGCTGCGCACTTCGCCTTCATCGATTATCTGTTCGGCACCGCGGTGAAGTCGAAGAAAGCCTTCCCTGAAAAGTACGGCGTGGTGGGCGACTACATGCCAGACGGCTTCGTCAACCAGCAGCGCTTTCCGTTTCGTCGTCAGCAGAACTGAGTCGAAGGTTTTTCATCATGCCGATCGCCCCCGCTGCCCTGCGCCTCATTGCCCATCTCGGTCTCGAACCGCACCCGGAAGGCGGCTTCTATCGCGAAACCTATCGCAGTGAGGAACGCGTCCAGCGAGGCCGGATCGGTGGTGTTCGGGCCGTCGAACGTGCGGCTGCTACCGCCATCTATTACCTCTTGGCCGATGATGCATATTCCGCCTGGCATCGGATCCAGTCGGACGAGTTGTGGCACTTCCATGCGGGTGACTCACTCAATGTGCATGTGTTGGAGGCTGATGGTATGGCGCGCACGCATCAACTGGGCCACGCGACCGACGATGCGATGGCGGTGTACCAGGCGGTGGTGCCGGCAGGCCGCTGGTTTGCGGCCGAGCGCGTGCCAGGTGAACATGGGTATGCGCTGGTCGGTTGTACCGTTGCGCCGGGGTTCGAGTTCAGCGAGTTCGAACTGGCCGACGATCATGCGCTGCTGGCAAGATATTCGGCACATGGCGATCTCATCCAAAGGTTGCTGCCCAAACCCGTAGTGCGTTAGTCAGCACCACACCACGCTTTCATAGCCGACCGTGCGGCGGTAGACGCTCATGCCCCGCCAGGTGCTGTACTCCATGTACGCGCATGTCAGGACGACGATCCAGTTGGCTGCGGCGGTGGCTGCGATGGACATATCCCCTCCTATTTCTGCCTGCCCGATAGCTGTGTTATCGGTACGTTTTCAGTCTATGAGAGGGGTCTCCAAAACCATTGCACGAGCAATGACGCTTCTTGGCGCTTATTTCCGGACCTCGTTTCCGGATGAGCATCCCACGCCGCAAACGCCCGTGCGGCGCCCGTTCAAAGCATTCTTGAGCACACATCGCTGCGGCCAACTGGTCTTCGCCGGCAGTTCTGATCTACGCTTGTGACAAGCGCTGCGGCGTGACGCACGCTCCCCATCCACATCACACAAACGCCTCCGGAAGAACATCATGGCAACCATCGGATTCATCGGCCTGGGCATCATGGGCGCCCACATGGCCCGCAACCTGCTCAAGGGCGAGCACACCCTGATCGTCAGCGGCCAGCATTCCGTCCCGGACGATTTGCGCTCGCGCGCCACGGTTGTCGCCAACTCGGCGTCGGTTGCGCAAACGGCGGACATCGTCATCGCCATGGTGCCGGACACGCCGGACGTGGCGAACGTGCTGTTCGGTGAAGACGGAGTCGCGCAGGGCTTGGCGGCAGGCAAGCTGTTCATCGACATGAGTTCGATCTCGCCAATCGAAACGCAGGCGTTTGCCAAGCGCGTTGAAGCGCTCGGCGCGGATTACCTTGATGCGCCTGTTTCAGGCGGCGAAGTCGGTGCGCGCGATGCCACACTCACCATCATGGTCGGCGGCAAGGAAGCGGCGTTCGAGCGCGCCAAATCGTTGTTTGCATTGATGGGCAAGAACATCACGCACGTAGGCGACTCCGGTGCGGGACAGACTTGCAAGGTGGCCAACCAGATCATCGTGGCGCTGACCATCGAGGCAGTGGGCGAAGCGCTGCTGTTCGCCTCCAAGGCCGGCGCCGATCCGGCACGCGTACGCGAAGCGCTGATGGGCGGTTTTGCCTCGTCGCGCATTCTCGAAGTGCATGGTGAGCGCATGATCAAGCGCACGTTCGATCCGGGCTTCCGCATCGAGCTGCACCAAAAGGATCTGAACCTGGCGCTGGAAGGTGCCCGCAAGCTCGGCATTGCCCTGCCGAACACCGCCTCTGCGCAACAGCTTTTCAGCGTGTGCGCGGCCAACGGCGGCAGCGCGTGGGATCACTCAGCCATGGTGCGTGCTCTAGAGCTGATGGCAAATCACCCCGTCGCTTGAAGCACAACGGGGTGCGTGCCCGAGCGCACCCACCCCGCTGCATGACCATCAACCGCCTTCGACCTTCGACTTACAGCTCAAGCTGCTCCAGCACCTTGCCCTTGGTCTCGATGCCGAGGAAGTAAATGGTGATCGCAGCCAGGATGGGCACCAGGGCCAGCAAGAACAATGCGTTGCTGACGTTGCCCGAGCCGATGGTTGAGCCGATCAGCATCGGCGAGAAGATCGCAGCGATCTTCAACCACGCGCCACCCATGCCGCAGCCGATCGCGCGGATGTTGGTCGGGTACAGCTCCGGCGTGTAGACATACGCGGTGATAAAGCCGCAGGCCATCAACCCCAACGCCAGCGAGCACAGTCCCGCCACCACATAGAGCGACTGCTCGTGCAGCAGCCCGGCCAGTGCCAGCGAGATGCCGCACAGCACGAACGACACCACCATCACCGGCTTGCGCCCCACCCTGTCGACAATCATCGCGCAGACGAGCGAGCCCACCACGCCCAGCACCGAAGCCAGCGCCGCCAGGTTCAGCGCCAACTGCAGCGGCGCGTGGTAGATCGTTTTGTAGACCGTCGGCAGCCACGTCGACAGGCCATACTGGATGAAGCCACACGTCGCCCAAAGCATGGCCACGACCACTGTGCGCTTGATGTACACCGGGCCGAACAGATCGCGCATGCCGCGCTTCGGATGACGATGCGACATCTGCTCGAATGCCGAAGTGTCGCCCAGCGGCGGCAGCGGCTCCTTGGCCTTGGCTTCAAAGCGCGCCTGCGCGGCATCGGCCTCGGCCATGCGGCCGCTGGTGGCCAGCCAGCGCGGCGACTCCGGCACGGCCTTGGGCAACGTGAAGAACAGCACCAGCGGAATGCCGCCAAGGAAGTACATCACTTCCCATCCGAAATGCGGTACCAACCACGCACCCAACGCATTGGACACCAGCAGACCAATCGGGAACACCACCTCATAGAGCAACACGAAACGCCCACGACCATGCGCGCGCGTGACTTCGTTGATGTACGTGGCCGCCACGGGCAGCTCGCCACCCAAGCCAATGCCCTGCACGATACGCAGCGCCGCAAACACGGCAAAGCTGGGCGCCACACCGCACAGCATGCTCATCAACCCGATGATGCCCGCGCTATAGCCGATCATGCGCACGCGGCCGAATCGCTCTGCCAACATGGGAAACACCAGCGCGCCGATCAACTGGCCAATGCCGGGCGCACCGATCACGAACGCAATCTGCGCCGGCGTCAGATGCCATTGCGCGATCAGCAGCGGCAGCGTGGCGGCGATGACGATCACGTCAAAGCCGTCGAAGAATGTCGCCAGCCCAATCAGCAGACGCGCACGCACGTGCATGGCGTTGCTCTTGAGCCGCTCGATGCGGGCAACGATCTTGCCCAGGCTCATCCGGCTCAATGGCACATCGTTGTCAATCAAAACACCTGGCTTCATGTGAAGCTCCTTCCAGGGGAGGTTGCTGCGCCACTGGGTCGCTGCCCAGCGGCGCGCGTTGGGTCAGGACGTCAGAACGAGTGATGCACCCCGGTGCTGACAACGAGCTGGTTGCGCTGCGCAGACACGCCCACGCCGTTGATGGCGGCGGACTGTGCATCGCCGGCGGCACGCTGGTAGGTGCCTTGCACGTACACCTGCGTGCGCTTGGAGAACGCATACACGTTACCCAGGCTGAACTGGTTCCAGCGGGCACCCTCGTACTTGCTGAAGGTATAGCCCACGTTGAGCGTGTTGGCGGCGCTGTAGTGCCAAGCGGTACCCAGATCAACGTTCTGTGCGCGGGCATTGGCGCCGCCCAGCGTGATGCGCGTTTGCGTGTAGACGGCGTTGATCTGCAGCGGCAGGCCGCTGAACTGATACAGCGTGCCCGCACCGAACGATTTGACCGAACTCATCGGCGTCATCACGCCTGGCACCAGCGTCGTGCCCAGCGTGCTGGTGATCCCCAGGCGGCCGGCGATGTCCAGCGCGCGGTCGTTCGATGCCGTGTAGGCGGCAGCGGCACGAAAACCGCCATTGGTGTAGTACGCGCCCAGGCTGTAGCTGCGGCTCTTGGACGGCGAGCCCGGTACTTCACCAAAGCCGTACATACCGCCCAGTTGCAGCCCGCCGAAGATTGGCGAGACGTACCGCACAGCGTTGTCAATCTGGAACTGGTTGGCCAGGTTGTCGAAGTTGCCCGGGTGGAACAGGTAGAAGTTTGTGAGCTGGAAACCATTACTCAGGCGACCGAGGTAATCGAACATGAAGTCCGCCTGGTGGCCAAGCTGGATGTTGCCCAGACGATCGTTGGTAAGGCCCACCCACGCGGTCCGGTTGAACAGCTTGCCGGCCACCACGCTGTTGCCGGTGTCGCCCAGAAAGCCCGACTCCAACTGGAAGATGGCCTGCGTACCACCGCCAAGATCTTCCGAGCCGCGCAGGCCGAAGCGATCCGGCTGCATGGTGCCTGGGTCCATACGCAACGCCGAGCCGCTGGCCGCGCCGCTCTTGAGGCTGTTGATGTAGGCCACGCCTTCATCAATGCTGCCGTACAGCGTCACGTTGCTCTGGGCGGCAGCCGTGCCAGCCAGACTCATCGCCGCAATGGCGAACAAGGTTGTCTTCATTTGCTGTTTCCTCCACTGGACAAGGTGTCCGCCCTGCCAGTTGTTATCGCCGTCTTGGTGGACGAGCTGGTTGTGATTCTTGTTTTGTTTCGTATGCGAAACGTCGTTTAAAAGAAAAACACAGTGCAAAAAAAGAGCGCGCGACTGCCGCGCCGGCGCCTAAGCAATCCCCCGGTTACAGATCAATCACCAGCCGCTTACCCTTGCAGCCGGATACGCAAACCATCATCGTTTGGTTGGATGCCCGCTCGCTCTTGGAGAGCACGCTGTCACGGTGGTCGGGCTCGCCTTCCAGCACGCGTGTTTCACACGAGCCGCACACGCCTTCCTTGCAGCTGTGCTCCACCTCCACGCCAATCTCGAGCAGTGCATCGAGCAGCGACTTGCCGGCCGGCACGCACAGCTCAGCGCCGTTGCGCGCGAGCTTGACCTGATACTCCCCGTCCTGCACCGACTCCACGCCGGGGTCAGCCGCAAAGCGTTCGATATGGACGTTGGTGTAGCCAAGTGCCTCGCATGCCGACTCAAAGGCGCGCAGCATCGGGCCGGGGCCGCAGCAATAGAAATGCGTATCGGCCGGATGCCCCGCAAGCAGCGCTTTCAGATCAGGCGGGCCGCCGGCTTCGGCATCCAGGTGGAAGCGCACCGCATCGCCATGCGCGGCGAGCTCATCAGCGAAAGCCGCTTCAGCGTGCGAGCGTGCGCAATAGAGCATCGAGAACGCCTTGCCCTGCTCGGCCAGGCGACGCGCCATGCAGACGATGGGGGTGACACCGATACCACCGGCGACCAGCACCGTACGCGGCGCAGCTTCATCCAACTCGAAGTGGTTGCGCGGGCCGCCAATCTTGAGCATCGAGCCCACACGCAACTGTTCATGCACGTAACGCGAGCCGCCGCGGCTATTGCGATCGAGCAGCACGCCGACCACGTAGCGGTCACGCATCTCTGGCGCGCCGCACAGCGAGTAACTGCGTACCAGCCCGTTGCCCAGATGCAGCTCGATATGCGCACCGGGTGCGTACTCGGGCAAGGTCTTGCCGTCAACGTCGCGCAGCTCCACGCTCACGATGCCTTGGGCTTCGTAGCGCATGGCGTGCACGCGCAGGTTGAGGGGGGGATTCGTACTCATGGCACTTCTCTCTGCAACGGTTCAGCGCTTTTCCGTCAGGAACTTGCCTTCCGGGCCGGCGACGTTCTTCTGGCGGCGCGTGTTGCCGTCAATGCCGCCGTCGATGGCCCATTCGGCAAACACGGTCGGGCCGGGCTCGAAATCGCGCGGCTGCCAATCGGCGTCAAGCTGGTCTTCATCGGCGTAGTACTCGATCAGGCCGCCGGCGGGGTTCTTGAAGTACCAGAAGTACGCCGACGAAATCGGGTGGCGGCCCGGACCGAGTTGCGTATCCCAGCCACAGCGCGACACGTGCATGCCACCGCCAAACACTTCGTGGATGTCGCGCACAGTGAAGGCCACGTGGTTGAGCCCGCTCTTGGCCTGCGGCGTTTGCAGCAGGAACAGGTCATGATGGCCGCCCTCGGGTTCGCAGCGCAGAAACGCGCCACGGCCTGGGTAGTGGTCAGACGGCACAAAGCCGAGCTTGTCGATATAGAAGCGCTCCGTGGCCGCCACGTCCTTCACGAAGAACACAACGTGGCCCACCTCGATGGGAATCGCGCGTTCGTAGATCGGGCTGGGCTGGTTGCGGCGCGGCTTGTCCGTCCATGTATTCATCGTCGCGCATTGCACATCGATGTCGCGCTTGCGCGTGAGCTGCACACGCACGGCCAGGCCGTTCGGGTCCGTGCAGCCGACGCGGCCATCCAGGTTGACGTAACCGGGCTGGTCGGCCAGCTTATCGGCCAAGCGATCGAGCACGGTTTGCGAATCCGCGCCCCAGATCACCTCACGCAGCGTCGGGCCGGCTTCTATGGCGGGCGGCAACGTGGCATCGTCGCTACGCTTGACGCGTACGCGGCAACCGTTGAGCGTTTCGAACAGCAGGCCACTGGCGTCTTCCGATTGCAGGGCAAGCCCCCAATCCTGGAAGAACTGCTTGCAGGCGGCGAGGTCGTCGGCACCGTAGACGATTTCGTCGATGCCTCGAATCGTGTTCATCTTCATCTCCTGTGGTCCGGGCGTTTGCTTCGGCTTCAGTTGGTGTTGGCCCAGGCCAGCGGTTGTTCGTTCAGGCCCCAGTAGAGGCTCTTCTGTTCCATGTACTGCAGGATGCCCAGGCGCCCCTTCTCGCGGCCCAGGCCGCTGTCGCGCCAGCCGCCAAATGGCGTCGAGATCGAGAACTGCTTGTACGTGTTGATCCACACATTGCCCGCCTGCACCGCGCGGCCGATGCGCCAGGCGCGCTTGTAGTCGCGCGTCCAGATGCCTGCGGCCAACGCGTAGACGCTGTCGTTGGCCTGCTCGATCAGTTCGTCTTCATCGTCGAACGGCATGGCCACGAGCACCGGGCCGAAGATCTCTTCCTGGCAGATACGTGCGCTGTTGGTGAGACCCTCGATGATGGTCGGCGTGTAGAAGTAGCCCGACTCACAGCCGGAAATGTCCGGACGCAGGCCGCCGGTGCGCAGGTGGCCGCCCTCTTCCACACCCATGGCGACGTACGACTCGATGGTCTCGCGGTGGCGATCGGTGATCAGCGGGCCCATCTGCGTGGCCTCATCGGCCGGGTTGCCGACGCGCAGACGCGCCGCAGCGGCAGCCAGGCGATCCATGAATGGCTCGTATAGCGAGCGCGCCACGAACAGGCGTGAACCCGCGATGCACGATTCCCCCGACGAGCTGAAGATGCCGTACAACACACCGTTCACCGCGTGGTCGATATCGGCATCTTCAAACACCATCGTCGGCGACTTGCCGCCGAGTTCAAGCGACACCGGCATCATCTTGTCGGCTGCGATATGTGCGATATGGCGGCCGGTGTTCGTACCGCCCGTGAACGACACGCGACGCACCAGCGGATGCTTGGTGATCGCATCACCAATGACGGAGCCCTTGCCCGGCAGCACGCTGATCATGCCCTTGGGCACGCCCGCCTCTTCGCAGATGGCGGCCAGTTCCAGCGCCATCAGCGGCGTGACTTCGGCCGGCTTGACGACGACGGCGTTGCCGGCGGCCAGCGCGGGCGCCATCTTCTGCGCTTCGCTGGCGATGGGCGAGTTCCACGGCGTGATGGCAGCCACCACGCCCATGGGTTCATGCACACTCATCGTCAGACAATCGCCACGCGCGGGGGTGAGCGATTCTTCCAGCGTCTCGCACGCAGCGCCGAAGAACTGGAACGTGGCGGCAGCACTTGCCACCAGGGCGCGCGTCTCGTTGATCGGCTTGCCGTTGTCCAGGCGCTGGCGTTGCGCCAGGGCTTCGCTGCGCGAGCGGATCAGCTCGGCCACGCGATACAGCACAGCAGCACGTTCGTGCGGCTTGCGCTGCGCCCAGCCGCTGGAGAGGAAGGCGCGGTAGGCACCGGCCACGGCCTCTTCCACGTCGGCCACGCTGGCGGCGTTGAGTTCTGCGACGACCTCACCCGTGGCCGGGTAGCGCGTGACATAGCGTTCGCCGGTGCCAAGGCGCCATTCGCCGGCAATGCAGATCGGCAGCAAGGACGTTGCGGTTGCGTTCAGGGTAGAGACAGTCATGGCGCAATGGCCTCACTCAAATCGAAACGGCGTGCGCGCGGTTGCCCAGCGCACGCACCACGCTGAACACCGTCAGCGCAGATGTCTTGGGATTGGCCGCCAGCGGCTTGCCGCGCATGGTCAGCTCGAAGCCGCCAAAGGCGCCGCGCGCCTCGACGTGGTGGATGTTCTCGTCCACCGTCGGGTCGGCCAGCAGCTTGACGTGCGTGTGCTCCAGCCCGAGGCCCGCCAGCGACAGCGTGGCCGCTACGTTGGCGTTCTTCGGGAACAGGCGTGCGGCTTCGCGGGCGTTGCCTTCGAAAATCACGGTCGGTTCGCGCAGCGCATCAAGGTCGAACTGCTGCTCGGCCGGCGTGTCTTTCCAGGCGCGCGGTGGTTTGCGGCCCGTGTAGATCACGGCATCGAGCCCACCGACGCGCGCTGCGGCAAGCGCGTCGATCGCACCAATGGCGCCGGACAACAATTGCACTTGTGCATTGCCGCGCCGGGCCGCTGCCTCCAGCCGCTCAGCCATGCCAGGCTCGGACAGCGCACCGACCGATACCACCAGGCAATCGATGCCCTGCTCCAGCGCCGGCAACACGTGCTCTTCCAGCGCGTCATGGCCAGCGCATTCGACCAGCAGATCAGGATGCGCATCTGCCGACAGGTGTGTCGTCACGCGTGCATTCGGGGCAAACGGGGCAATGGCCTCCCGCGCCTTGTCCATCGCGTGTTCGGGCACGATCACGGCATCGAAGCAAACGTCCGGATCGCTCTTGAGCAGCTCCAGCACGCCTTGCCCGATCGCTCCACAACCGATCATCGATACATGCAGCATGTCCGGCTCCTTGGATTGGCTCAGTTGCAGGCTCACGCCACCACCGTCGTGCGTTCGGCCGCGCGCTCGCCCTGGCCGTCCTTGGCCTGCTGGTTGACCGGCGGGCCTGCAAAGATGGTCTTGAAGCTGCCGATGGAGAGCATGTCGATCTCCATCAGGAACGGGCCTTCGCCCGATGCGGCTTCTTTCAGTGCGCTGCCCACGTCGGCCAGATCCGACACACGGCGATGGCGCAACTGCAGCGACTGCGCGAGCGCTGCATAGTCCGGCGTATGCAGATCCACGTAGTGGCGGCGGCCGCCGTATTGCGCATCCTGGATGTTCTTGATGACACCGTAGCCCTTGTCGTTCATCAGCACGATGACAAGGTTGGCGCGCTCCTGCACGGCAGTGGCCAGTTCGCCCAGGTTCAGGATGAAGCCGCCGTCGCCGGCCAGGCAGAACGTCGTTTTGCCCGATGCCGTGGCCGCCGAGCCAATGGCGGCCCCAATGCCCATCGCCAAGCCCTGACCGATGCCACCACCCAGCGCATGCACGCCGGCACGCGAATCGAAAATACGCAGTTGGCGGTTGCCCCACGTGCTGTTCGACACCGTCACGTCGCGCACCCAGTTGAACTCGCGGCCCACGGCAGCTTGCAGCGCTTCCACCAGCTTCGCGTACGGACCCAGGCCGTCGATCAGGCCACCCACCGCCGTATCGTGTGCGGCACGCAGGTCACCAGCGAATGCAGCGTCGATCTGCATCTTCTTTTCCAGCCGGTCGGCCAGGCCATCCAGCGCGAGGGCCGAATCGCCGCAGACGAAGTAGTCGCTGGCGTAGCAACGGCCCTCCGCCGAAGCATCTGCATCGATGCGGTACAGCGGGCGCGGCAGCTTCAGTTCGTACTTGAGCGTTTCATTGCCGCGCAGGCGCGAGCCGACCACGACCATCGCATCACAGGTTTGATAGAACGCTTCCACCGGCTTGTGCAGGTTGAACGCGCCCAGCGAGCGCGGATCGTCTTCCGGCACGATGCCGCGGCCCTGCGTGCTGGTGACCACGCCAAAGCCCAGATCCATCAAACGCTTGACCTGCTTGGCAGCGTGGCGGGCACCACCGCCCAGCCACAGCATCGGACGGCGCGCGCGCGACAGGCGCTCGGCCAGTTCATCCAGCGCGTGCGCCGACGGCACATGCTGCGGCACCAGCAGCGGGTGCAAGTCGTCCGGCATCGGGATCAACGCGGCCTGGATGTCGATGGGGATCTCCACGCTCACCGGGCCGGTCGGGGCCGTCAGCGCGGTCTGCACAGCCAGCTTCATCGTGCTGATGGCAGTGTCCGCGCTACGGATGCGGAAGGCCGCCTTCGACACCGACTTGAGCATCGTGAGCTGGTCCGGCGCTTCGTGGATGTACGCCAGGCTCTGGTCCAGATACGGCGTTTCGATCTGGCCGGTGATATGCAGCAGCGGCGTGCCAGCCGTCAGCGCTTCGACCATCGCGCCGGCTGCATTGCCTGCCGCCGTGCCGGTGCTCGTCAGGCATACGCCCAGGCCACCCGTGGTGCGGGCATAGGCGTCGGCCATGTTGGCGCCGCCCGCTTCGCCGCGCGCCATGATGAAGCGAATCTTGCCGCGCTCGCCCATCGCATCGAGGATGGGCATGTTGTGAATCGAGATCACACCGAACGCGGCCTTGACCTCGCAGGCCTCCAGGAAGGCTGCAATCGCGTGGCCTACCGTGACCAGTTGTTGTTCCTGTTGTTGTCTATTAAGCATGACGGGAGTGTCCTCCGGAGATATCGATATGGCTGCCCGTGGTGTACGAAGACAACGGCGAGGCAAGGAACAGAATGGCGCGGGCTGCCTCTTCGGGCAGGCCCAGGCGGCCGAGGGGAATATGTTTTTGCGCGGCCAGGCGGCGCGTCCACGCCGCCCAGTCGAGGTGACGGTCTTCTTCAGGGCGCGCATCGAAGCGGCGGCGCCACTGGCCGGACTCGACCAACCCGATCAGGATGCCGTTCACACGCACGCCCTTCGGCGCGAACTCGGTGGCCATTGAGCGCACCAGATTGAGCACGCCGGCACGCGCGGCAGAGGTGGCCACCATGTGCGGCTCCGGCTGCTGTGCCAGCAGCGAGTTCACGCAGACGATGGCACCGTGTTCCGAACGCGCCAGTTGCGGCAGGAACACACGCGTGGGATGGATGACGGAGAAGAACTTGAGGTGCAGCTCTTCCGTCCACGCGGCATCTTCGGTATCGGCAAAGGTCGAGACGCGCCCTTGGCCGGCGTTATTGACCAGCATGTCGATGGGGCCGAGTTCTTGTTCCACCGCATCGGCAAACGCAGTCATCTGCGCGGCATCGAGCACGTCGCACGTGGCAGCGAACAACTTTGCATCGGGGAATCGACCGCGCAGCTTTTCTTCGGCAGTCGCCAGCCGTTCCGCATTGCGGCCACACAGCGCCACGGCGGCACCTGCTTCCAGCAACAGTTCAACGGTGGCGAGGCCGATGCCGGAGGAGCCTCCGGTCACGACGGCGGTCTTGCCAGTCAGATCGATCATCGGCATGGTCATTCCCGGAACAGGTTGACGACCTTGCCGCTGGCGGGCCGGTAGTCCAGCAAGTAAGACAACTCCCCCGCAGCGGCGCGCACCTTGTCGATCATCAAATCGAGTTGCGCGGCTTCGATGCGCGGCGACGGAATGGTGGTGCCAAGCGCAGCCACCACTTTGCCGGCGCGGTCCAACACCGGCGCAGCAATCGTGGAAATGTTGGCTTCGAAGAAGCCTTCCTGCAGCACGTAGCCGTGTTCGCGGTCACGCTGGACCATCTCGAACAGCTCTTCCACCGTGCGCGGCGTGTTAGCGGAGAACACTTCCAGCTGCGGCTCCGGATAGAGCTGGCGCAGTTCAGCCAGCGACAGATCCGCCAGCAGCACGCGGCCCAGCACCGTGGCATGCGCGGGCAAACGCGTACCGACATTGACCGAGCTTGTGAACGGCGTGGGCGCCACCGACTTCGCCACGTAGACAATCGAACGACCGTCACGCACAACGAGGTTGCACGGGTAATGAATGTCGTCACGCAGACGATCGAGCAGCGGACGGCCAAGCTCGGTCAACTCCAGCGAGGCGAGGTATTCAAAACCCAGGCGCAGCACCGCCATGCCGAGACGGAAATCACGACCGCCATCGACACGCTCGATAAAGCCCATCACTTCGAGCGTGGTCAACAGACGGAACACCGTCGAGCGCGGCACCTTCAGGCGGCGCGCCAATTCCGGTGCAGACAGCACGCGATCTTTGTGGCTGAACTCGCACAGCAGGCGCAGGCCGCGTTCGAGCCCGGGCACGATGTACTTTTCCTGCACGTCTTCTGGGATGAGGTCGTTGCTCATACGTCTTCGCGCTTAGGCGTTTCGAAAATTGGAGAGGACGGCTTGTTCGATCCAGCCTGCAACGGCATCAGGCGCATCGATATAAGAGGCATGCCCAGCAGCCGGCACAAGCGCAAACGGCAGACCGAACGTCTCGGCCAGCAATCCGCAGCCTTGCGGGGGCGTGATGCCATCCACATCGCCGCACGCGATTTGCGCTGACGTTGATGCGGGCCGCTTGCCCAGATAGGCACCAAGGTCGTCGCCGCTGAGCATCGCCACGGCCTGGCGATAACCTCCGTCGTTCAGGCGCTTCATGTTCCAGCGCACCCAGGCACGTTCTTCATCAGTGGCATTGGGGCGCAGCAGATGCGCGTGGCGCGACGCCGCCATGCCGTCAATGCCGAGCTGGTCGAGCGTTGCCAGGCGCTGGGCCTGCACGGTGCGTGACTTTTCTTCCTGGCCCGGTTGGCCGTAGCCTTGTGCAGGGTTCAGAAGCAACAGGCACTTCGGCTGCATCGCCATCGGCACTTCGGCGACATAGGCGGACGCCATCAGCGCGCCCAAGGAATGGCCGACGATCACGTCAGGCTTCACATGCAGCGCGGCAAGCCATGCACGCAACCGCGCGGCATAGTCGGCTGCGCGCGGCGCGGCTTGTGCAAGCGGTGTGGAGTTGCCGTAGCCCGGCGCATCCCATGCGAGCACACGCATGGTTTGCGAAAGCACCTGCGCGCAAGGCAGCCACGACGCAGCACTGGAGCTGATGCCGTGCAACAGCACCACCACCGGCCCGCGCTCGCCCCATTGCCGATAGCCGATGCGATCACCGCGCTCGTTGATCGTGACGGTGTGTTCGGCAAACTCGGCGCCGAGCACGGCAAGCGCGTCAGCAACACGAAATGGAGCAGAAGACATGACAGCCTGCGCGCTCATGGCATCAACGCTTGATCGCGGCGAGCGGGTGCTCGGGCGGGTACGTCGGCGTGATCGGCTTCTTGGCGCCGAGCATCACGCACATCAGCGCGTCTTCGTCACCGATGTTGATTTCTTCGCGGTACACGCCGGGCGGCACCGAGACGAGGTCGCGGTCGGTCAGAACGGTCTCGTAGCGCTCGCCGTCTTTCTCCAACACCAGCTTGAGCTTGCCGCGAATGACGAAGAACACCTCTTCCACATCCGTGTGGAGGTGCGACGGGCCTTCATGACCGGCCGGAATGACCATGGTCGAAAACGTGAAGTGTTCCGACGGCACCGTGTTGGTGTCAGCCGCTACTCCTGTGCCGCCCGTGCCGAGGTAGCGCATTTGCGCGCGGCGGTATTTCGGGTCGTAGTCAGCCTGGAACTTGAGGGCATCCCAGTCGTAGCGGCGGGTGGAGAAACGCGCCACGCGGCTGTTCATCCAGTCTTCAAACGACGCACCTTCCGGGCGGTCCCACGTGCGTTGCACTTGCTGTTGTTCGGAGAGATCGCTCATCAAATACCTCTTCTGAATGGTGTGTGGAAGCGTTACTGCATGACAAAACCGCCGTTGACGGCCAGCGTCTGGCCCGTCACGAATCGGGAAAGATCGGACAGCGCGAACAGCACGGCGCCGCACACGTCGTCGGGCAACTGGTCGCGCGAGATGGCGCGCTGGTCGCGGTACAGCGCATGACGATGCGCGGGCACGTATTCGGTGGCTTCCACCAGCGTCAGGCCCGGCGCGATGGCGTTGACGGTGATGCCGTCTGCGCCGCACTCGCGGGCCAACGACTTGCTCATACCGATGACGGCGCTCTTGCTGGCCACATAAGCCAGCAGGTTCGGTGCGCCCCACAACGGCGTGTCCGACGACAGGTTGACGATGGCGCCGCGCCCCGACGCCTTGAGCGCCGGCAGGCAGGCCGTCGTCATCAACCACGTGCCGCGCACGTTGACGTTCATCACGCGGTCCCAGGTGTCGATGTCGATGGACGATGCATCGCGCCCGCCGGAGTTGGTGATGGCCGCGTTGTTGACGAGACCATCCAAGCCGCCCAGTGCTTGGGCAGCCGCGGCAGCGCAAGCCTGAATCGAAGCCGGATCACCAAGGTCAAGCGTGAAGCCGTGGGCCTCGAAGCCGGCTGCGCGCAATGCTGCGGACTCTTCCTGCACGCGCTCGCTCAGGATGTCTGCCAGTGCAACCGCGCCACCGGCTTCGGCGATGGACTTGGCAAACGCCAGACCCAGCCCGCGTGCGGCGCCCGTCACGAGCACCTTACGGCCGGCCAGCAGTCCGGTAGCTGGATTGCGCTCAGGCATGTTGGGCTTCCGTGACAACCGGCTTGAGCATGGCGACCGGCGCATCGGCCAACTCAGTCGCAGCGCGGCGGGAAAGGATGCGGCGGATGCGTGTGATACCGATGTCGTGCTGGTACAGCGTCTCGTGATCACGCGCCTCGGGTGCCATCGATTCGAGCACCACACGATCCTGCTCGAGCACGTCCCAGTGCAGGCCTTCCAGGCGGTTGCGATATAGGAAGCGCCACACGTCGCGCTCCCAGCCCTGCACGTGACGCGTGCGCCAGAAGTAGACGATGCAGTGCTCTTCATCCACCGGCGTGACGATGCCGATGATGGTGAACGGGCCGCCGGGCCCCACCTTCGGCTGATACGGAATCGACAGGCGCAGCCACATCGTGCCGGTCTCGCCAAACTCGGTCCAATCGAAGTTCACGCCGCGCTGGCCGGTCTTCTGGAACATGATCCCGTGTTCGGTTTCGACCACCTCCATCACGGCCTTCTTCTCGCCGCTGGCCATCGAGTGCGACACGGCGTGCAGGTATGCGCCGTGCATCGGGTCCATGACGTTGTCGATGGCGTAGCGGTAGTTGACGTTCCAGTGCGCAAAGCAGAGGAAGTGGCTGTGCTCGTCGTTGGTCAGCTCTTCGGGCAGGCGCAGCGTGCCGACGGCGTCGTCAAACTCGGCGGGGGCCTTGTCGCCAAACCACAGGAAGATGGCGCCTGCACGTTCCTGCACCGGGTAGCTGCGCACGCAGGTCTTGCCTTCCATCGGGCAGGCATCGACTGCCGGCACGCTCGTGACCGTGCCCTGGCCGTTGATTTCAACGCCGTGGTACCAGCAGGCCACGTGGTCGCCCAGGTTCCAGCCCATCGACAGGCGAGCACCGCGGTGCGGGCAGCGGTCTTCCAGTGCATGCACTTGGCCGGCCGTGTCACGCCACAGCACGATGTTCTGGCTCAGGCGGGTGATGCCCACCGGGGCGTTCTTCACGTTCCACGACGCCGCCACCGGATACCAGTAATTACGCAGACCGGTATTGATGCGCGCTTCCTTCTGCGCTTCCTTGTTGCCTTCCATTGCTTGCCTCGCTTGATGGGGTTGCGCCGGCCGTCTCTATGGACGATGCGGCGTCGAATCGTGTGGTGATCAGGCGCCCAGGCGGCGCATCTCGGCCAGGAACGTGTCTTCCGTCCAAGCCTCACCGCCGGCGGCGTTGCGCGGGCCGCGCTCGTTCAGCACGACGACGATGTCAGCCGGCGTCTGCGCGCCGCCCAGGAACGCTGCTTCCAGCGAATCGGCCAGTTGGTTCTCATAGGCGGTCGGCTCGGCAGCGCGCGTCTGCCACACCAGATTGGCAACGTGGCCTGGGCGCTCGACACGGCCCTTGCCAGCCACGTTGTTCGGAGAAATCGGCTCCCACGGAGCGAGGTCGGGGTTGTATTGGGATTGCATTTCTGTCGACTCCATCACGTTTCGATTGTTTTACCTATGAAACGTCTGTTAATATCTGGAACACAGGTGCAACTATAGACCGCGTCTTCGAAATCGAAGATGCGGGATTACCCTATGGCTTTGTGAAGAAATGGCACGCCGGAAGCCGGCTATTCAGCCGGATTACCCGCCCGGCGCCAGTCTTGAGGCGAACTAGCCCCCAGCGCCCCAAGCGCAATTACAGAAACTTCCGGTAGACGACGAAGCCGGATTTTTCAGCAATGGTGTCGTAGAGCTTCATCGCCGTTGCGTTGGTTTCGTGCGTTTGCCAGTAGACGCGCGGCGAGCCGGCCTCGGCCGCACGGCGATACACCGCCTCGATCAATGCCCGACCGATGCCCTGCCCGCGCGCAGCCTCAACCGTGAACAGATCCTGCAAATAGCAGCTCAACTGCATCTGCGTCGTGCTGCGGTGGAAGAGGAAATGCACGATGCCAAGCAACACGCCCTCGCGCTCGGCGACTATGGCGTAGACCGGTTCCCGTTCATCGAAGAAGCGTTGCCACGTCGTCTGCGTGACGAGATCAGGCAAGGTGGTTTCGCCCACGCGGCCGTAAAAGGCGTTGTAGCCATCCCAGAGGGGTTTCCAGGCGGCAAAGTCATCTTGATGGATGGGGCGAATACACAAATTTGCAGCCATGGCAGGAATCCGTGTGGGCAAGCCGCCATTGTGCCAGCCATGCGGCGCATGGCCCCGATGCTCATACGCGCCGGTTTATAGCCCTAGGGATAGCCCTGAGGCAATCCACGGGGAGAAGAAAGTTTGCTGAAAGCATCGACCTTTTACAGTGCGCTCCATGGCCCGGTAACGACCCGGTATCGGGCAGTGCGATCTCCACGCACATCAGCGTCACCACGATAAGGGTCGGGTGTTGTACCAGCCATATCGCCGGACTGAATGGGATGCAAGCTCGGGGATGCCAGGTCCGGCGTCTGCTTCAATCGGTCTTTCCTGCTGTCAACCTTGCGGCCCACCGTCCTCCCGGTGGGCTGTTTTCTTTTGGTCATTTCCAGCCCCCCAAAAGAAAAAATGGCCGGCACTTCTGCCGGCCAAACGTCCTTGAACCCAGTGACAAGTCAAGGTCGATATGAACTTACATTGGCACGCACGCGGGCGTGCCAGCTTGCTTTGACGAGTTGACCCCGATCAGAAGCGATGGCGTACGCCGATCATGGCGCCGGTCTGGTTCTGGCCCGGCAGCGTGTTCGCCGTGCTCGTCACGCTATAGGTCGCGTTGCCCTTGTTGTTGACATAGCCGAGCAGCGCGTAGGCGTCGGTGCGCTTGGACAGTGCGTAGTCGGCGTTCAAGACGAACATCCACGAGCTGTTGCTGTCCGTACGGGCGCTGGTGTAGTAAGCCGCACCGGTCAATGTGAAGGCCGGCGTGAACTTGTACAGCGCGCCGAGCCAGTACAGGTTGTCGTGACGCGCCGAGCCGGTCGTGACTTCATCGCGCATCCAGCGATAGCCCGCAAACACCTTGGCGTCGCCCAGCGCATACGATGCGCCAATCGCGGTACGCCGGGCGGTAAGAGCCGACGAGGCGATGGTGCTGCCCTGGTATTGGTCATAGGCAACACCCACCGACAGCGGACCGTTCGCGTAACCCAGGCCACCGCCAAAGTTGGTGCCGACCTTGAAGTGGCCCGGCACTTCACCGCCCAGGCCCGAGTTGGTGTCGCGGCCAAAGCTGTAGAAGCCGGTTGCGGTCAGGCCACCGAATTTGCCCGTGTATTTGATGGCGTTGTCGGCACGGCCGTTGAACTGGTTATCGACCGAGTTGAGCGAGTACGCCGGGCCGACGGCCATCGGGTCGTAGGCACCAAACAGGTCATACAGCGCATTCTGCTGACGCCCCAGCGTGACTGCGCCGAAATCGCCTTGCAAGCCAACATAAGCCTGACGGCCAAACAGGCGGCTACCCTGGGCGGATTTGCCGGTATCGATATCGAAACCGCTCTCCAGCACAAAAATACCCTTCAGATTATTCCCGAGGTCTTCCACCCCGCGGATGCCCCAGCGCGAACCGGACAGACCGCCCGAGGTGAGCGCAGCGACCGATCCGTTACCGTTGGCGCCGCCATTCACGTGGCTTTGGTAGCTGACGCCGGCATCGGCAATGCCGTAGAGCGTCACGCTGGACGACTGGGCAAACGCGGCGCAGGACACGGTGCTGGCCAGTGCTGTCACTGCAAGGAGAGCTTTATTCATTATCAGTCCCAATTATGCTTGAACGAATGATCTTTTAATTTCATGCCAGTGAATCTGTTCAACTTTCATTTACGAATCCGCACTCAGGCGAATCGAAATGAACCGTCGTAAGAAGGCGGTGCAAGTCTAGGGTGACCGGCCTCCTGAAAGAAGCGGAAGACCGAAAACACTGTGTTCCATTTCCCGAACAATCTGTTCACATTACTGAAAAATTGGCAAGGAAGATGCATGGCAAAATTCGAGCACTGTCTAACCAGAAAACTGGCTTAGCTGAAAACATAAAAGGATGAAAATTGAAAGGGGCCGACTGGAAAGACTGGGAAATCTTCTGCAGGGTTGTCGAAGGCCAGGGCTTCACGAAAGGGGCGGCACTGGCGGGCGTGCAGAAATCATCGGCGAGCCTGGCCGTGTCCCGCGTCGAGGCAAGCCTGCGTGCCAGACTCTTCGAGCGGAACACCAGACATGTGCGCGTCACCCAACAGGGCAGGCTCCTGTATGAAAAGCTGGCACCGCTGTTCGAGGCGTTGACCGATGTGACCCGAGACGCCAAGGTGGCTTCCGAGGAGGTTCGCGGCACGCTGGCGATCGCCACGCCCGCCGAGATCGGCGTTCAGCAGCTCTCCCCCTGCCTGTCCCAGCTCATGCAGAATCATCCCGATCTTCAGGTGCGCGTCGACGTGACATGGGAACTGCCCGACCTCGTCCGACAGGGCTACGATCTGGCCTTTGTCATGACGAACACGTCGTTACGTGACAGTGACTTCGTGTGCAAGCGGGTCGTTCTGTTGGAGCGCGCGTTCTTTGCATCGCCAACGCTGGTTGAGCGTTTGGGCTGTCCCACGCGCCCCTCCGATCTGACTGGCTGGCCGACCATCGGCAATGACGACGAGACCAGTTGGGAGTTCTTCCACGAACGTAACGAACCCGAAATCTTGCCGGTGCAGCCGCGCATGCGCACACGCAGTGCCGAACTGCGCATGCGTGCAGCCCTGCACGGCCTGGGTGTAACCCGGTTGTCGCAACAGTTTGCGGCAGACGAAGTCGCCCGCGGACGCCTGATACACGTCCTGCCCGCCTACCGTTCGTCACCGCTGAAGATCTACGCGCTCATGCCCGCGAGGCGAAACATGCCGGCGGCAGTTCGCGTGCTGCTGGCCACCCTCGAATCGACGCTGGGCGTACCGGCGCCGCACCGCAGCCTGACCTGAGCCGCCCGTCCGATCCTCACATCTGGAACGTCGCGGGGGTCGATGAAGCCTTGCGCTTCCTGCGCCCGATCGCGATGTGCACCCACAGGGCGATGCACACCGTCACGCCCGCCACCCAGTGCAGGATCTCGGCACTCTGGCGCGGCAATTCGCCGTTGACGTAATACAGCGCGTAGCCGGTCACCACAAGCAGCGCCGTCAGCGTGCCAAACACTGCGCCCGCCACGCGATTGCGCCGCCGCACCCACGCGTTGCGGATATGCGGGCCCCACAGCATGCCCAGCAGATACAAACCCGCCATGGCGGCTGCGCCGTGCAGCTTCATGCTCCACGCCAGAGCAAGCGTGCCACCCTCGTTGCCTTCGTCCAGAAAATGCAGCGCCAGCCAGACCAAGCCCGTCAACAGCAGCACGGCGAATACGCCATACACCATCCAGCGCCGGCGGCGGCTCAGGCGAAAAGCGCTTTCACGCAGATGATGGGAAAAACGGGAAGGAGCGGACATGACGTGCGGGCAACCGGTTAACCTGGGGAGTATACGGCCACTAACGCGCGATGCTGCGCCAACAGCGGATGCGCAACATCTCCGGTGGCGAGCACGATCTTGGTCAACGCATCGGCCAGCATGCAGGTAGGCGCCTGCACCGTAGCGCCCGCAAGCGCGGGCAGATGCTGGCGCTCGGCATCGTGAATGCGCGATATGCCATCGGCACGCGCACCCAAACCACCCGCCGTTGAACTCGCAAGCGCCGCGTTGTCCAGCAACACCGTTGCTGCAACACGCGCCGCATTGCGCGGATCACGCACCCGCACGGTCATCGGACGCACACCGTAGTGGCGCACGTCACCGCCCGCATTGACGACGGCGCGCTCAATGGTGAAATCGCGCAGCACGTCGATTGCGCAATCCACGGCATAACCCTTGGCGATGCCGCCGAGGTCCATCGATGCGCCCGTCTGTTTGATGACGACATCGCCCTCGAAGGCGACAGGAAAACGCGCATCGGCCAACCCGCCGACACGACAATCGAATGCACGCGCTGATGCCTCGTACAAGGCGGAGGCAAG
This sequence comes from uncultured Ralstonia sp., assembly GCA_963512445.1. Lineage (GTDB taxonomy): Bacteria > Pseudomonadota > Gammaproteobacteria > Burkholderiales > Burkholderiaceae > Ralstonia. The sequence continues at coordinate 30,460 of CAUPMS010000034.1, read as the reverse complement.
ACACAGCACAGCCAGCGTCCGCGGATCGACCTGCAACCGAACGCCCGGCGCCGCGCGATTGACCGCCTGCAACTCGCTGTCGTGCGCATGGAAGCTCAGCAGCGCATGCACGGCGGCAATCTCATTAAATGCTGCCGCCACGGCTGCGTCGGCATCCGGCCCCTCTATCTGCACGTCGACAAGCGTGCCGAGCAGCGGCCGCGCACGCCGACAGACTGCCACCTCAATCATGCATGTCAGCGCTTGACGAGCGCCAGTTGCGCCATCACCGCAATGCGGCGAATGCCGTCGGTCAAGTGCGTACACGACAGCGTGGCGCCGCTGATGTTGTTGATGTCGTCGCCGATGCGCAGTGCCGACTTGGCTGACTTGCCCAGGAACTGCGCGCGCCAAGGCTTGTTGCGGACTTCATAGCCGTGGCTTTCGCGGTAGGAGAGGATCTCGACGCCGCTGATCTCGCCCGCCGCGTTCAAACCGACGGCGTAGTTGATCAGCTCGAACTTCCCGATGACGGCATCAGTGACAACGTAACCGAGCGCCTTGTCACCCTGCCTGGCCTGCCACGCGCGCCAGGCACCCGGCTTGGCCGGGCCTCCGGCACGATCGGCCAACTGTTTGAGCTGGTCGGCCGACAACGTGAGCAGTACCGGCTCGAAGCTGGTGGCATCGGGAAACATCGCCTTCTGAGCCTCGGCAGCGGTCATGTAGTCCGCCGCAAAGGCTTGCGTGATGACGACACCCGGTGCACCCACGGCCGCGGCACACACGAGAACGATGGGCACTGGCTGGTAACGCATGGCTTCGCACCTCCTTCGGTTCTTCAGATGGATCGGTGTGGCTTAGAACGAGACGCCCAGGCCCAGATCAACCCGCGAGAAATCGCGGTTCTGCTTGAAGCGCTGGTAGTCGATCTTGAAGACCACGTTCGGGTTCAGATAGAAGTTCGCGCCGATCGTGTACACCGTGTCCGCCAGCAGCGGCCAGCCCGACGGCGAGGCAAAGCCCGGCGCCAAACCTTCATACTTCTGGGCCATGTTGTAGCGCTCGTAGCGAACGAACGGTGCGAGGCGGTAATCACCCTTCTGCCAGATGTTGTAGGCGGCTTGCATGTACCAGCCATAGAACGCCGACGGCATCGGGTTGGCCGCGCCCGGGTTCAACTGGTTGGCAGCGGCCGTGTTGCTGAGCGTGCCGCGCGCATACAGCGCAGACAGATCCCACTTGCCCGGCGTCCAGCGAGCGTGCGCCTCATACAGCGTGGCGCGCTGCTCCGGCAGCGGCGCGTCGGTGCGCGCACGGCTGCTCTTGCCCGTGAACACTGAACCGCCCAGCGTCACGCCCGAGATACCGGTGTAGTTGAGCGCGACATACTGCGACAGATTCTTCGCGTTTGCCAGCCCCAGCTCCTGGTGAGTCTGCTGCAGCGGGCCTGCGCCGTTGTTCTGCATCTCCAGTGCGGAGTTGAACAGCGGGTTCTCCGGGTTGAAGTTCCACTTGGCCAGGTTCAGGCCGGTGGTCAGGCCCACGTTCCAGTTCAGGCCGAAATCGGTATCGCCGTACAACGAGAGACCACCCTCACGCCACGTGCTCGGAATGATCAGCGTCTCGACAAAGTTGCGATGCACGCCGTAATAGTTGGTCGGCTCGTGGTTGCGGTTGATGAAGCCCGCGGGAATCAGGAACAAGCCCGCGTTCAGGCCGATCTTGTCGGTCAGCTTGTGGTCGATGTAGAACTGTTCGACTTCAAACTCACCCGAATCGCTCGACGATGCAATCGCGTGTTCAAGCTCGAACTCGGAGTTGAAGCGCGTCTTGTCGTTGAAGCGGTAGCCGATGCCGAACACGGCGCGCGAGAGGTCGGCCTTGGTGTCTTCGGAGCGGCGGGTCGGGCGGTCGTAGTTGATCTCGCCGTAGCCCCACAGCGTGAGGTTGTCCAGCGGCGACGGCTTCGACGAAGCGATCTGCGCCGTCTGCACGGTCTGCTGCACGTCTTGCAGGGCGGCCGTTTGCTGGGCCTGGGCCTTCGCTTGCGTCTGCTGCTGCGTGGCGAGCGTCGTGTTCTGCGCCTTCACTTCCTTCAGCTCGGCTTTGAGCGCTTCAATCTGCGCGGCCATCGCATCGAGCTTGTGTTCGAGTTGCGCCGTGGTGGCGGCGTTGGCTGCGCCGGCCCCCATCATCGCGATGGCTGCGGCGGCCGACAGTGCGGTTCGTTTCATGCTGTGACACTCCCTGGTTTTGCTTTGAACTTTGAATCGGTTTATTGGCTGCCTACCGTTTGGACGGTCTTGCCCAGCGTGGCTCCGCCGGCAGAAACGGTCTGGATACGGGCGGCACCCACGCTGGCTTCGGTGGAACCGCATTGCGCCGGCACGCGATAGGCCGACGGATTGGCTGGATCAAACCCATCGGTAAGCGTGCACAGGAAATGCACGAGATCACTCATTTCCGGGTTCGTCATCGACGGTGCGGCGGCGGGGTTGTATGGCACCTCGGCCACGTTCACGTTGCCATCGAATGCAACGGGCAGATCGTTGTACGGAACATCCTGTGTGCCGTCGGCCTTGACGTACCAGCGATCGGGCTGCGTATCGCGCGTGACGTACCACGCCACCACTTGGTCCAGCGTCTGGAACACGCCGTTGTGGAAGTACGGCGGCGTGAGCGCGATGTTGCGCAGCGTCGGCACCTTGAACTTGCCGCACGTCGAGCCGCCCACGCGGAAGTCCGTGCGCAACGGGCCGCAGATGCCCAGGTCGTAGTAGCTGTAGTTGGGCGCACCGAGCGCTGCACCGTTCTTCGGCACATAGGGCAGCGTCGTACCTTCCAGGTTGGCCGCAATGCCCCAGTTGCGCGGGATGCCGACGTTGTCGTACGTGAAATCGGTGAACAGCGCAGGCGTGCTGCCCGTGCGCGACGACACGTGGCACGCGGTGCAATTGCCCTTGGTTGGGTTGTTGAACAGCAGCAGGCCGCGCGTCTCGGCGTCGGTCAGCGTGGCCTTGCCGGCCAAGTACGCGTCGTACTTGCTGTCGAACGTGTGAAAGCTCGGGTCTTCAGACTGGAAGGCAGCCAGCGCGCGACCGATGCTCTGCATGGCTGTCGCACTGTCCTGAATGCCGGCTTTGGTAAACACCGCCGTGAACTGATCGAGGTATGGGCGCGTGAGCAGCGTCTTCAACACGTCGTCAGCCGAGGCGTTGGCCATTTCGAATTCGTTAGTGAACGGCTGCTGCGCCTGATCCGCCAACGATGCCGAACGGCCATCGCGGAAGAAACCGCCAGAGGCCTTGCCCGTGCCGTCAATCTTGAAGTTCGGCGTGTATGACGCGTAGTTCAGCGACGGCGCATTGCGCAGGCCCGGCAGGTTGGAATTCGGTCCGCCAATCGACACCGCAAGGTTGTTCGGATCGGTAAACCCACGCGCCGGGTCATGGCACGACGCACAGGATTGCTTGCCCGATGCCGAGAGCGTCTGATCGAAGAAGATCTGCTTGCCCACCTGCGCCATCGGCGACAGCGTATTCGTCGAGGTCGATGCCGTTGACGACGTGCTGCTGCCGCCATCCCCGCCACCGCAGGCCGCTACCAGGGCAGCCGAAGCCACCAGCCACATCGCGCGCATCGACGCACGTACCAACGGACCCACCAGCGGCCCCACCAGCGGACGAGCGCGCACGCCGTCTCCTTTCTGTTTTTTTTCTTGCATTTCCCTGATGCCGACAGCTCTTTGGCCCGCTCGGACAGCTCAATTAATGGTAATAGGAACAATTCGCGTTCGCATTCTATGGAAATTGCTCAGGGAAAGCACGAGATTTGTTGCGACGGGGACACACAGCGTTAGGAAAGTTGCGCATTGTCAAACGGCAAGCGAGGCGCCTACCATGCCATCGATCAATGTCACCTTTGATCGACATGGAGCCCTTCCGATGCCCGCCCCTGCTGCCCTCAAGCAGTCATCCCATGTTGTGCGCTCAGGCAGCGTCCGCCTGCATGCCCGCCTGACTCAGCCCGCCGACAGTTCCGCGCAGCATGCCCCCGCAATCGTTCTCGTGCATGGGTATCCGGACGACAGCTCCGTCTGGCATGGCGTGCGTGATGCGCTGGTGCGCAATCGCCGTGTCCTGACCTTTGACGTGCGCGGCGCCGGCCTATCAGACGCCCCGGCTGACGCCACCGGTTACCGCATCTCCCAATTTGCCGACGACCTCGCCGCCGTGGCCGATGCGCTGCTGCCCGGCGAGCGCTTCCACCTGGTCGGGCACGACTGGGGTTCCATCCACAGTTGGGAATCGGTGACAACCGAGCGGCTGCGCGGGCGCATCGCGTCGTACACGTCGATCTCGGGCCCGTGCCTTGACCACGTCGGCCATTGGATGCGCTCCCAGCTTGGTGCCGGCACATGGGCCGCCAGGCGCGCGGTATGGAAGCAGCGGCTGCAATCGTGGTATGTGGGGTACTTTCACCTGCCGCTGCTGCCGGAATGGTCGTGGCGACTGTGGGTGGCGCGTGCCTGGTCGTGGTGGCTGCACAAGACAGAAGGCATTCGCGTTGAAGCCCAGCGGCCAACGCTTGTGCGCGATGCCTGCAACGGCGTGCGGATGTATCGCGCGAATTTTCGCGAACGCCTCGCTCGCCCGCAGGCACGCGCACCGCATGCGCCGGTGCAGTTGATCGTGCCGACGCGAGACCGCTACGTGAGCCCCGCCGTCACGCGCTCGATTGAAGCGTGGGTGTCGCACTACTGGCGCCACGAAATCGACGCGGGCCACTGGCTGCCCCTGCGTCGCCCCGACTGGGTGGCGGACTGCATCCGCCGCTTTGCCGACTACGTCGAATCAGGCCACGAACCCGCCGAACTGCGGCAAGCCCGCGTGGCTGGCGCGCTGGCGCGGGCTTGACGCCACTAGAGCATTACGCCCAACGCAAACGTTGACGTGCACCTAACACACTGCAATCATCGTCCGCCACAACGCTGACGGTGCGCCATGACCTGGCGCCCGGACGGCTCGAGCCGCCGCTTCGCGCAAACCGCGTCGCCGACAATCGATACAAAAACAGGGACAAGACAATGAAAAGCAAGGTCGTGGTGTACGGCCCGCTCTACGGGAAGTGGTACGCAATTCTGGTCAACGATGGCGTGGCCGCCGAATCGAACCAGTTTGGCTCGTACGAAGCCGCCACGGGCTTCGCCTCACGCCGGTATCCGGAGCTTGAGCAGGAGCGACAACCTTACGCGCGAGGCCGCGAAGAAAGCGAGAACGGAAGCGACCGTCGGGAAGCCGCGCCGATCTGAACACGCTAAGGCGGCATTGATACCGCCCTCGCCAGCCAGAACGTCAGTGGCCCGCCCCGCAAAAGCGGCCAGCAATCCACTCGAACACGCTGCCTTCTCGCAGCGAGCGGCTTTGCGCTTCATCGCCGTAGTGGATCTGGTAAAGCGGCTTGCCCGTCGCGTTGCGTGCGCGATAGAGCGTTTGCGCAATAACCGTGTAGCTATGTCGCGCGCAATCGAGCACCACCTGCTTGACCGACGAGCGGATCGGTTGGCCGTCTGCGGTCTTGATCGTGAAATCGGGCAGCACGTTGCGCAACAGCCGAAAGCGCACGGTATGCGTATCGGCATCCGCCTCAGCGCTCGCCTGGGGCTTGACCGATTGCCGGTCGATATACGAGACGATGCCGTTGATGCCCTCGAACCGGCGCCAGCGCGAATCGGTGCCGGCCGATTCAGGCGCTGGGGTTGCATTGCCCGCAGAAACGGCCGGCACAACCGTCGACGGCGTAATGGTTGACGGCAACGCGGTTGACGGCAATGCGGTTTGCGCGAACACGGGCATCGCTGCCCACTGCGCGGCAACCAGAGCGGTCGCCGCGATGGCGCTTTGCCAGCGCCAGCCTCCTGTTTTCATGGGATGTCTCGCCTTGCTGCAAAAAACTTAGCAGGCGATTCTACCGCGCAGGCGAAACCGCTTGCGTCACATCTGATCTACTGGCTCGGCGGCATCCACGCCAGCAAAGTGCAGATACAGGGCGCGCAGTGCCTGCGTGAGCGGGCCCGGCTCGCCATTGCCGACCTTCACGCCGTCAATGGATGTCACCGGCATGACGAACGTCGATGCGCTCGTGTAGAACGCCTCAGCGGCTTGCTGGGCTTCCTGCACGGTGAAGGTGCGCTCCTCCAGCGTCAGGCCATGTTCGCGCGCCAGCGCCAGGATCGACACGCGCGTGATGCCCGGCAGCACCGCGTTGGACAGCGGACGCGTGATCAAACGCTTGTCGGCGGTGATGACGAACGCGGTGGACGACGCGCCTTCGGTCACGCGGTCGCCGTCAGTCATCCAGGCCTCATGGGCGCCGGCGCGGGCGGCGATCTGCTTGGCCATCACCTGCGGCAGCAAGCCGACGCTCTTGATGTCGCAACGCTTCCAGCGCAGGTCGGGCACCGTCACCACGGTTGCGCCCTTGTGCGCCAGCGGGCTGTTGACAATGGTTTTGATTTGCGTGAACGCCACGGCAGTGGGCGTGATGTCTGCGGGAATGCCGAAATCGCGCTCGGCCACGCCGCGCGTGACTTGCATATAGACGACGCCCTCTTCCAGCTTGTTCTGCGCCACCAGCGCTTCGCACACGCGCGTCCATTCGGCTTCGGTGTACGGGTTGTCGATGCCGATCTCGGATAGCGAGCGCGTCAGGCGTGCGAGGTGCGCGTCGCTGTCGATGAGCTTGCCGCGCGCCACGGCGGTCACTTCGTAGATGCCATCGGCAAAGGTGAAGCCACGATCCATGATGGAGATGGTGGCTTCGGCCGCCGGTACGTATTGGCCGTTCAGGAAGACGATTCGAGACATGCTGGGAGAAAGAAATTCAAGTGGGGGGCGGGACTGCCCTGCCAACAAAGTGACAGGATACGTGCGCCCTGCCGCGAATACCGATGTGTGCCCACGTTATGCGAAAACGGCATGATGGCCGGCGAGCGTCCGGTAGACTTGCCGGTTTGCCGGCCTACCGCGAGTCCATGTCTGAACTCACCATTCGCCCAATCGTTGCAGACGACCTGCCCGGCATCCTGGCCGTACAGCAGGCGTGCTACGGCGACGGGTTCCTGGAACCAGGCGATGCGCTCGCCAGCCGCTGGGCGCACAGTCCGGCCATGTGTCTGGTCGCGCTGGGTGGCGCCGGGGTGGTCGGCTACCTGCTTTCGCATGCGTGGCACGCATGGGAGCCGCCCAAATTGCACATGCCGCTCCCGGCAGCAGATGCCGCAGATGCGGCAGATGTGCTCTGGTTCGTACACGACATGGCCATTGCGCCGGCCGGCCGTGGGCAGCGCTTGGGGGAGCGCCTTTACGCGACCGCCTGCGCGGCAGCCCAGGCGCATGGCTTGCGCCAATCGCGTCTGGTGGCCGTGCAAGGCGCCGACGTGTTCTGGCATCGCCTTGGCTATCGCTGCGCCGCCATCGGGGCGGAGCCGTTCGCAACGCTGCGCACCATTTATGGCGAGGACGCCCAATTGATGGAACGCACGCTCGTTTGACGCTCTCGCGTTACATTTCGTAACATCCGTATATCTTCTGCAAGACCGTGCGCGTGCCACTCGACTACAGTGCAGCCATGTCGAGGAGTTTCATCATGCAAAAGATTCTGGCGCTGTGTGCGCTGGCCGCAGCCGCAGTGTTGTCGTCCCAGGCCGCGCAGGCCCACGTCGATGTCGGCATTGGCATTGGCATTCCTGCGCCGATATATGTCGCGCCGGCGCCGGTGTATGCGCCGCAGCCCGTGTACGTCGAACCGCAGCCGGTCATCGTTGGCCCCGGCTATTACTACGACGACTGGCGTGCCCGCCGATGGCAAGAAAGGCAGTGGCGCGAGCAACGCAGGCGGGAACACGAGTACTGGAAACACCGCCGTCACGGCGATGACGATGACGACGATTGATCGCTGCGCCTGACAACGATCGTCAGGCCGCCTTCTTCGCCAGCCCCAGATACGTTTCGATCACGCGCGGGTTGACAGCCAACTCGTGCGCGGGGCCTTCAAGCGTCATGTCGCCGGTTTCCAGCACGTAGCCGTAATCGGCCACTTGCAGTGCGGCACGCGCGTTCTGCTCAATCAGCAGTGTTGCCACGCCGGTTTTACGCAGGTCGCTGATGATGTGGAAGATCTCTTTGACGATCAGCGGCGCAAGACCGAGGCTCGGCTCATCCAGCATCAGCAACTGCGGCTTGGCCATCAGCGCGCGGCCCACGGCCAGCATCTGGCGCTCGCCGCCGGAGAGCGTGCCGGCTTCCTGCACACGGCGCTCCTTCAGGCGCGGAAAGAGTTCGTAGACCACATCGATCTGGTCCAGATAGTTGCGCTCGCCCGCACGCTTGCGGCGATAGGCGCCGAGCACGAGGTTGTCCTCCACGCTCATGGTGGCAAACAACTCGCGCTTCTCGGGCACGAGGCACATGCCGCGCGCCACACGCTTCTCCACCGGCAGCCCGGTCAGGTTGTGACCGAGATACGAGACCACGCCATTGGTTGAACCCGTCGTGGGCAGCGCGCCCATGATGGCGCCCAGCATGGTCGATTTGCCCGCGCCGTTCGGGCCGATCACGGTGACGATCTGCCCCGCCTCCACCTTCAGGTTGGCGCCGTGCAGCGCTTCCACCTTGCCGTAGCGGACGTGCAGGTCCTTCACTTCGAGGATGACTGACATACTGTTCTTCTCCTTCAAAACCGACTCACGATCCGTAGCGAGCGGGCCGAGGTTGGCCTGAGAAGCGCAGCCGTACAAGGGTACGGTGAGCATCGCAGGGGCAAGATCGGCCCGCGCAGTAGGATCGTGAGTCGGTTTATTCCACGCCGCCCAGATAGGCTTCTAGCACCGCTGGGTTCTGCTGGACCTCTTGCGGCAGCCCTTCGGCGATCTTGGTGCCGAATTCCATCACCACGAGCCGATCGGTCAGGTTCATGACGAAGTCCATGTCGTGCTCGACCAGCAGCACGCTCATGCCTTCGGCCTTCAGCTTGGTGAGCAGCGCGGCCAGCGCCTGCTTCTCTTTGTAGCGCAGGCCGGCGGCGGGTTCGTCCAGCAACAGCAGGGCAGGGTCGCAGCACAGTGCGCGGGCGATTTCCAGAATGCGTTGCTGGCCCAGTGCCAGACTGCCGGCTTCCTGATACATGCAATCGGCCAAGCCCACGCGCTCCAACTGGCGGCGCGCTTCGAACAGCAGCTTCTGCTCCTCCGCCTGGTTCATGCGCACCACGCTGGCGAGCACCCCGCCCTGCGCAGCAAAGTCGCCACGCAGGTGCGCACCGATCGCCACGTTCTCGAGCACCGTCATGCCCGACAGCAACTGCACATGCTGGAAGGTGCGCCCGATGCCGCGCTTGACGATTTCGCGCGATGGCTTGCCGCTGATGTGTTCGCCACGGTAGAGCACCTCGCCGCGCGTAACCGGCAGCACGCCAGTGACGAGGTTGAAGGTGGTCGACTTGCCCGCGCCGTTGGGGCCGATCAGGCCGATGATCTCGCCGGCCTTCACCTGGAAGCTGACATCGTTCACAGCAACGAGGCCACCGAACTCCTTGCGCGCGGCACGCACGTCGAGGATCAACTCACCGGCCTGCGGTTTTTCGCGCTGCTTGAGCGCGGGCGCATCGTCCGGCGCGCGGGCCGTCGGCGCCGACGGAAATAGCTTGCGGATGAACGGCCACACGCCATCACGTGCGTACTGCAGCAGCAGCACCAGCAGCACGCCGAACACGATGATCTCGAAGTTGCCGTTGGAGCCGAGCAGCTTCGGCAGGATGCTCTGCAGGCTGTCCTTCAGAACGGTCAGCAAACCCGCACCGAGCACAGCACCCCACACGTGGCCCACGCCGCCGACCACCGCCATGAACAGGTATTCGATGCCGTAGTTCAGGCCGAACGGCGTCGGGTTCACCGCGCGCTGCAGATGCGCATAGAGAAAGCCCGAGATGCACGCCAGCACCGCCGCAAACACGAAGATCACCACCTTCATCCACGCCGTGTTCACGCCCATCGCCTCGGCCATCGTGCCGCCGCCTTTGAGCGCGCGGATGGCGCGGCCTGGGCGCGAGTTCAGCAGGTTCTGCACAGCCAGCACAGCGACAACGACGACGGCCCAGATCAGGTAAAACATCTCGCGCCCGGTGTGCAGCGGCTTGCCAAGCACGTTCAGCACCGGAATGCCATTCAGCCCGTCGTACTTGCCCAGGAATTCCAGGTTGCCGAACAGGAAGAACAGCGACAGGCCCCAGGCAATCGTCGCCAGCGGCAGGTAGTGGCCCGACATGCGCATCGTGATCAGGCCGATCACGTAGGCGCAGACCACCGTAATCACCAGCCCCGCCAGCAGGCCGAGCCACGGTGATACGCCGTACTGCGTCGTCAGATACGCCGTGCTGTATGCCCCCAAACCGACGAAGGCCGCCTGCCCGAACGAGGTCAGCCCGCCCACGCCCGTGAGCAGCACGAGGCCCAGCGCGACGAGGCTGTAGAGCCCGATGTAATTGAGCAGCGTGATCCAGAACTCGGGCGTGGGCACCACAGGCACCAGCGCCAGGACGATCACGAACAACACCGTCAGCACGCGGTTGCGCGAGAACCACCCGCGCTGCGCAGTGCCTTCGGAAGACTTGGTCAGCGTGGTCATCGGCTTATTCCTCTTCCTCGACATGCTTGGTGGTGAGCGATCGCCACAGCAGCACGGGAAGGATGAGCGTGAACACGATCACCTCCTTGAACGCCGAAGCCCAGAACGATGAATACGATTCCAGCAGCCCCACCAGCAGCGCGCCCAAGGCGGCCACCGGATAGCTCACCAGCCCGCCAACGATCGCGCCCACGAAACCTTTCAGGCCGATCAGGAAACCCGACTCGTAATAGACCGTGGTGAGCGGCGCGATCAGGATGCCGCACAGCGCGCCAAGCGCTGCTGCCAGCGTGAAAGCCAAACGCCCCGCCTGCGTGGTGCCGATGCCCACCAGCCGCGCACCCATCCGGTTCACTGCCGTCGCGCGCAGCGCCTTGCCCGACACGGTACGGCCAAAGTAGAAATACAGTGCCACGATCATCAGCACCGATACGGCCACCACCCACAGGCTCTGACCCGACACCGTGAGCGCGCCCAGATCAAAGCGCGCGTCGGAAAACGCATTGGTGCGCGAGCCTTCGGCGCCGAACATCACGAGGCCCAGCCCCACCATGGCAAAGTGCACCCCCACCGAGACGATCAGCAGCACCAGCGTGCTTGCCTCGGCCAGCGGCTCGTAGGCCAGGCGGTAGATCATCGGGCCCATGGGAATGACGATCAGCAGCGCGAGCACCACCTGCGCGGCCATCGGTAGCGTCATCGGTGCGAGCATGCTGGCCGCGACATACACGGCAATCGGAAAGACGAGGTATTTGCCTGCGTAGATGGCGCCCGTGCGCAGCGCATGCAGGCGCAGCTCGGGCTGCCGCAGCGTGCGGCCCATCTCGACGAGGAAAGTCAGCACACCCAGCGCCACCAGCATGCTGGCCGACAGCGGCGCCTTGTTGGCCTGAATGACCGCCAGCGTGAGCGCGCCATACGCCACGAACTCGCCTTGGGGAATGAAGATCACGCGCGTGACGGAAAACACCAGCACGAGCGCCAGTGCCAGCAGCGCGTAAATCGCGCCCGATGTCACGCCGTCTTGCGCCAGGATGGCGGCAATCGACAAATCCATGAAGCTCCTCGTTCTTGTAGTCGTGGAGTTCGCGCCGGATGTGCACCGGGCGAGGGGGCGCCACGAGTTACGAGATAGTAAATTTCTTACGACAGGATGAAATTGGCGACAACCCTAACGCGTAGCCCTGGGACGTCGGCTGCCGGCCTTGGCAGGGCTTGCTGAAGGTGCCTGCAGCATGGCGGACAGGCGCATCACAAACGCGCGCAGCGTGTGCTCCAGCTCACCGCCGCGCTGCGCGTGAAACAGCGGTTGCAGGTTCAGCGCGATCAGCACCAGAGCAAGTTGTCCGCGCGTGCCGAACACCGGCAGCGACAGCGCGTTCACCCCCGGCAGCAGACTACCAGTGACCCACGATGCGCCTTCCGTGCGGATGTCTTCGCACAGGCGGTAGTAGTCGGTAAGCGAGCGCGGCAGGCCAGGCAGATCGTCGCCGGCGCGCTCGTGCAGTTCGCGCTCAACCAAGGGCAGCGTCTGCTCCATTGGCTGATAGGCGCCGAACAGACGGCCGGTGGCGGAATTGAGCATCGGCATGACGTCGCCAATACGCAGGTTCACGCCAGGCGCGCCGCCGGCTTTCTCCCAGTGCACGACGGTGGGGCCGCGATCGCTCCAGACGGCAATGCCGATGGTGTGGCCGGTCTGGTCGCGCAGGCCGGCAAGCAAGGGCCGCGTGCGCACGATGGCATCGGCGCGGTTGAGGCTGGCAAGCCCAAGGCGCAGCGCAAATGGGCCGAGTTCGTAACGGCCGGTCAGCGGGTCTTGCGACACCGCGCCCACACGCTGCAAGCTCACCAGATAACGGTGCGCCTTGGACGGATGCATGCCCGCCGCGCGTGCCAGGTCGCCCAGCGCCATCGCGCGCATGGCGCCCGTGAGCGCCACCAGCAATTGAGCACCAACCTCAATGGATTGGACGCCCGAGCGGTCACGGTTCGCACGCACGTCTTCTGTATCGCCATCGGGTGGCAGATCGTCTTCGACTTCCGTGGTCTCCATGTCTCGGGGGCGTATTGGATGGGGCCGGGGCTGGGCCGACAAAGTGCCGCGAGCGTAGCACGCTGCATTGTCTCGTCGGCTGCTTTTAATTTTTATGCATTGTATAAACAATGATTCTAACCATAATTCTCGTATACCCTAGGCGCATCTCCCAACCCTGCGGTCTATGATTGCCGACGTTCGGCATGGCCTGATATCAGCGCACCCTAACTTGTGCTTTCCGGCCGATGCACGCCGAAGAATAATTCCCCAAACCGTAATTCACTACACAAGGAGTGACAGAATGGCCAAAGCCTTCGCCTCGCAAGCCGACCTCGAGGCCAAACAAGTCACCTTCACCCAGCTCTCTCCCAACGCTTACGCCTACACCGCCGAGGGCGACCCGAACTCGGGCGTCATCATCGGCGACGACGCGGTGCTGATCGTCGACACCACCGCCACGCCGGCGATGGCGCAAGACCTGATCGCACGCATCCGCGCCATCACCGACAAGCCGATCAAGCACGTGGTGCTGTCGCACTACCACGCGGTGCGCGTGCTGGGCGCGTCGGCCTACTTTGCCGAAGGCGCACAGAACATCATCGCCAGCCGCGGCACGCACGAGATGATTGTCGAGCGCGGCGAAGCGGATATGAAATCCGAGATCGAACGCTTCCCCCGCCTGTTCGCGGGCGTGGAAACCGTGCCCGGCCTGACGTGGCCGACACTGGTGTTCGAGCGCGAACTCACGCTGTTCCTTGGGCAGTTGGAAGTGAAGATCCTGCACCTGGGTCCTGGTCACACGAAAGGCGACACGGTGGTGTGGATTCCGTCGCAAAGGGTGCTGTTCTCCGGCGACCTGGTCGAATACGACGCCGCCTGCTACTGCGGCGATGCGCAGCTCGAAGAGTGGCCCGCCACGCTGGATGCGCTGCGCGCACTCGGCGCCGACAAGCTCGTGCCCGGCCGCGGCCCTGCGCTGCTCAATCCGGCCGAAGTCGACAAGGGCCTCGCGTACACGCGTGATTTCGTCTCGACACTGCTTGACGCTGGCCGCGAAGCCGTGGCGCAGAAGATGGACCTCAAGGCCGCCATGGCCCACACCCGCGCGGCAATGGACCCGAAGTTCGGCAACGTCTTCATCTACGAGCACTGCCTGCCGTTTGACGTCACCCGCGCCTTTGATGAAGCCAGCGGCATCAAGCACCCGCGCATCTGGACGGCGCAGCGCGATCAGGAGATGTGGGCCGCGCTGCAGAACTGAACCCACAAACAAAGCGGCAGCCAGGACTGCCGCAGGTGTGAGCGAGACATGAATCCCGATTTCCAGAACCGCGTCTTTTCCTACGCGCCGTGCGCTGAACAGCAGCCCGGCGCGGCGAGCAAACCTCGCCCCGTTGTCATTGTCGGCGCGGGGCCGGTTGGTTTGGCCACGGCCATCGATCTGGCGCAGCAAGGCGTGTCCGTCGTCGTTGTCGATGACGACTGCACGTTGTCCGCCGGCTCGCGCGCGATCTGCTTTTCCAAGCGCTCGCTGGAAATTTTCGACCGCCTTGGCTGCGGCGACTGCATGGTCGACAAAGGCGTGAGCTGGAACGTCGGCAAGGTCTACCTGAAAAACGAACTGCTCTACAGCTTCGATCTGCTGCCCGAAACCGGCCACCGCCGCCCGGCCTTCATCAACCTGCAGCAGTACTACGTCGAAGGGTTCCTCGTCGAACGCGCGCAGGCGCTACCGAACATCGAGCTGCGCTGGCAGAACAAGGTGACGGGGCTTACGCAGGATGCCGATGGCGTGACGCTCGCCATCGAGACGCCAGACGGCACGTACACGCAGCGTGCGCAATACGTGGTCGCCGCCGATGGATCGCGCAGCCCCGTGCGCCAGATGATGGGCCTCGAGGCACACGGCCAGACCTTCAAAGACCGCTTCCTGATTGCCGATGTGCGCATGAATGCGCCATTCCCGAGCGAGCGTTGGTTCTGGTTTGATCCGCCGTTCCACCCGAACCAATCGGTGCTGCTGCACCACCAGCCCGACAACGTCTGGCGCATCGACTTCCAACTCGGCTGGGACGCCGACCCCGTGGCCGAGAAACAGCCCGAGCGCGTGATCCCGCGCGTGCGGGCGTTGCTGGGCGAAGGTGTCGACTTCGAACTGGAATGGGTCAGCGTCTACACGTTTTCGTGCGAACGCATGGACCGCTTCCGCCACGGCCGCGTATTGTTCATCGGCGATGCGGCGCATCGCGTGTCGCCGTTCGGTGCGCGCGGGGCCAACAGCGGCCTGCAGGATGCGGAAAACCTCGCGTGGAAGCTGCGCATGATCCTGAACGGCGATGCACCCGACGCGCTGCTCGACACCTATGCGATCGAGCGCGAATTCGCCGCCGACGACAACATCCGCCACTCCACGCGCTCGACCGATTTCATCACGCCCAAGAGCGCCGTCAGCCGGCTCTTTCGCGATGCGACGCTGCGCTTGGCCAAGCACTATCCGTTTGCGCGCACGCTGGTCAACAGTGGGCGGCTGTCGATGCCGACGGTGTTGGAAAGCTCGTCGCTTTCGACCGCTGATGATGCGCCCTTCACCTGCGCGCTCGTACCGGGTGCCGTCGCCCTGGATGCGCCGGTACGCACCGCCGATGGCCGCGCCGACTGGCTACTGAGCCACCTGCACGGCGGCTTCACGGCACTGCGTTTCTGCGGTGCGGGAGAACACGTCAACGCGCTGCCGCTGCGCACACTGGCCGTGTTCCCGGCTGGCGGCATGGGCACGGTCTCGGCCAACGTGACGGCGCTTGAAGACATCGACGGCTTGGTCACGCAACGCTATGACGCGCGGCCCGACACGCTGTATTTGATGCGCCCCGACCAGCACGTCTGCGCGCGCTGGCGCAGCGTGAACGCCGCCAAGCTGGCCAATGCCGTGCTTCGCGCCTCGGGCCACCCCGCGCCCGCGCAGCCGCCGCGCACCGCACTCACCGCCTGATTCCGATGCCGATCCGACCGCCATGCCGCTGAACACGCAACCCAACCTGCCGCGCCCGGACGATTTCTACGAGGCGCTGATCGACACGCACCGCAATCTGAGCGACGAGCAAAGCGCGATGCTCAACGCGCAACTCATCCTGCTGCTGGCCAACCATATCGGCGACATGGCGGTGCTCAAGGAAGCCATGGCGGCCGCGCGCATGACCTTGCCGGCCGACGCAACTTGAGCCCCCGGAGGCGATCGGCTGCATTCGACTGGGTTTGCTACAACCCAACAGTTCATGCAGCGCCGCGCTTGCGACGGCACGTCCAGCCGCCTCAAGTGCGCCGTTTCTTCCAGTCAACTTGCCATGTCGAGTGTCAGAAACGGCGTTCTCCCGATCTTCTTCGCTGCGCCAGCAACAACCGGCTCACTCACACCAGAATCGACGCAAGCGCCGGCACGCCGGCACGAATCGCGTAGCCGCCGGGCTGCGTCTTCAGCTCCACCCAAAGCCCGGCTTCTCGAACGATGACAACGCCGGCCATAACGTCCCACGCATTGATAAAGGCTTCCGCGTAGCCATCGAAGCGGCCGGTCGCAACATGCGCCAGACCGAGCGCCGCAGAACCGCAGCGGCGGTACTCGATACCTTGTTCGAGCAGGCGTTCAATGGTGCTCAGGTGATGCCGGAGCTCTGCTTTTGCGGAGTAGCCCAGGTTCACCATTCCGGCGCGAGCAGCCAGACTGCGATCCGGGCGCAGGTGGTGATCGTTGAGATAGGCACCTTCCCCTGCGAGCGCATGAAACAGCTCGTCGTTGCTGGGGTCATAGATGACGCCCAGCACGGGCTTCTCGTCGACAACGTAGGCAATCGACACGCACCAGTGCCGATGCTGGCGCAAATAGTTGCTGGTGCCATCGATCGGATCGACGACCCAAACGCCCAGGCCATCCGGAGCGCTTCCAGTCTCTTCACCAAGAAAGCCATCTTCCGGGTACTGCCGGGTCAATGCTTCTCGAATCAAGCGCTCGGTCGCGCGATCCGCCTCGCTGACAAAATCCTGGACGCCCTTTTCGATGATGACAAGTTCATTGCGCCGCAGGCGCTCCTGGTATGAAAGCGCCAGTGCGCCGGCATCGCGAGCAACTTGCCTGGCCGTTTCCAGCCGGCTGTGCAGCGCGTCGCGCGTGAGAATTGACGAATTTTTCACTGCTTATCTAATGATCAACTGTACGTCGATAACTTCGGTTTGCGCATCATGCTCGGGATGATCAATCCTTCTTTTCAGCAGGCCAACCGCAGCGTTGGCCAGATCACGGGTCGATTGCCTGATCGTGGTGAGCTGATAGTTGAGCCAGCTTGCCTGCGGAATGTCGTCGAATCCGGCGATACGCATTTTCTTGAATTGCGATGCCGAAAGCTTCTGCTTGAGCTGGTCGATCAGACCCATGGCCATGTAGTCGCTGGTGCAGAACACCCCGTCAGGCAATGAAGACATCGACAGCAGCTCCCGCGCAGCCATGATTCCACCTTGATAGTCGTGTTTAGGAGCGCGAATCACCGAGGTCTGGATGCCCATCCCGCGCGCATAACTGACAAAGAGTCGCTCGCGAGAACGAATGCTGTAGGAACCTCTTTCTTTCTCGATGGCGACGACCGCAACCTGCTGGCATTGCGCTTGAAGAAAAAAGTCCGTCAGCAGAGCGATGCCTTTCTCGTTGTCGCACAGCACGCGGTCCACCTTGGGCGGACGGTCGGCCTTGTTGATCAGGACGACTGGCAACTCGTGGCGGATGCAGTTCTGATAGATCTCGGCGGGTGGCGTGTCCGAGGTGATGATGACGCCGGACACGCTGTAGCGCATCAGCATATCGATGACCTGGGAGCTGTCCCGCCCCTCGGTGGTGGGAATGAGAAGCGGACGGAACTGGCTTTCCAGCAGGGCTTCACTCAAGTCTTTGAGCTGTTGAGAGCGAAAAGGAGTGTCGAGATCGGCCACCACCAGCCCCACCAGATCGGAACGCTGCTTGTTCAAGCCACGCGCCAGGTGGTTGACGCGATATCCGAGTGCATCGGCAGCCTTCAGGACCTTAGTGCGGGTCTCTTCCGAAACGTAGCCGGAGTTGGAAAGGGTCCGCGAAACGGCGGAACGGGAAACCCCGGCGGCGTCTGCGACTTCCTGCGCTGTAACCTGTTTGAGCATCCGTTTTCTGACCGGTTATTTGGAATGGATGGACGTTGTGCGGATGGCTGGAATGCCCATCGGTCCACATGACTTCCGTTGCTGCTGCCAGATGCGATAAGCGCGGCTGAATGCGAACGGGTCGTCGACGTTGACCATGTCGGGCTTGCGTCCGATGAGGGCAATGGCCGCATCGGTCTCGTCCGCAAAAAAGCGGAGCATGACCTTCGCACCGGCAGCACGGCATTGAGCGAACTCGGACAGATTGTCGATGCGGTAGTCATATTCAACGACATAGGGCACGCCCGCTGCGAGCAAGGCTGCAAGCGTCGGATAGTCCTGACGGCGACGCATCACCCTGGCTTGCGGATATGCGGATTGGATCCGATCCACGCACGCGGCATCGAAGCTCCAGAAGAAACAGCGCTGCCAGCCGTCGTGCGCGGCGACTTCCTGCAGCACCTGATCCACATTTGCGACCTTGAGTTCGACGTACAGCGATTTGCGATGGCGGTTGGCCAGCGCCAAATAACGGCTGAAAGGGCTGACCACTTCCGTGCTGTAACGCGGATGAAACCAGGAGCCCGCATCGCACTGCGACAACTCCGCCAAGGTGCGGCCGCACACTGGCCCCTTCAGATTGGTGGTCCGGTCAAGCGTGTCGTCGTGGATCACCACAAGTTGCTGGTCCGCCGTCGTATGCAGGTCGAGCTCGATGGTCTGCGCGCCCATGCGGTAGCCGAGGTCCGCACCGGCAAGTGTGTTCTCGGGTGCAACGGTGGCCGCCCCGCGGTGGCACACGATCTCGATGGGGTTTTCTGGGTAGGGTTGATACGTGGCGATCATTTCCGGCAGGTCGCTGCAAATGCCCCACACGGGCATCCGCATAAGCTGGGCGATCTCGCTCGCGCGCTCCTCATGCCAGGCAACGATGGGCAATGCGCCAGCCGCGGCCTTGTCCAACAATTCGCCGGTCAGTAGTTGGTGCGGTGTTTCGGACGCCTTTTCCCAGCACAGGTGGATCATGTCGGCACAAGCACGCTCAGCCAGGGCAAACGGGTCTGCACCACACGGCACCAGCACCGACAATGGGTAGGGACAATCCGCAGCCGACAGTTCGGTGATCTGATCGACGTCGAAAGAGCCGAGCACCGCGTTGCTGAAATGCATGTCTTCGAGCAAGGCGACCACTTTGGGGCCAGAACCTTTGGCTTTCAACTCGATGTACAGTCCGCAGCCGGTCTGCACGGCCAACTCGACAACTTCGCGCACGCTGGGGACCGGCTCTCCGTTGCGCAGCCGATACGTGCGCAACTGGGCGTATGAGACATCCTGAATCCGGACATTCTCGCCCGCAGTCTGGTGCAGATTGTCGTCGTGGCTAACGACGCATACACCATCGGCGGTCAGTTGGACATCGATCTCCCACATGTCGGCGTTCAGGCGTGCCGCCAGGGCAAACGCCTCCAGCGTATTTTCGAGCCGGTGGCCGCTGGCGCCCCGATGGGCGATGCACAGCGGCCTGGACCGCGTCAGAGCAGCCAGGGCGCGCCGACGTTGTTCACGCGACATGGAGACGGCCCCCTCTTTCATCAAAGGCCAGGACGTTCTTGGGAGCGACGTACCAGTGAACGGATTCGCCAAGCTGGAGTTCAACTTTGGCGGGTTGGAGCGTGCGGACGATGGCACCGCTCTTGAGTTGCAGGTCGTACAGAATTTCGCGCCCCTGATGCTCAAT
Source organism: uncultured Ralstonia sp. (assembly GCA_963512445.1). Taxonomy (GTDB): domain Bacteria; phylum Pseudomonadota; class Gammaproteobacteria; order Burkholderiales; family Burkholderiaceae; genus Ralstonia. The sequence goes on along the minus strand of CAUPMS010000034.1, from coordinate 10,863 downwards.
GAAGCTGACATTGGCGACGTTTTCGCCTTCCGTCGTCACCTCCACATGTTCAGGACGCAAGCCGATCCGAACGGCCCGCCCGGCGGACGGATGCGCCGCCCGCAGCGCAAGTGGAATCTGCGCGCCTGGGCTGGCAAAGCCCTGTGCGTCGAGCGTACCGTCGAGAAAGGCAATGGGCGGGTTGCCGAGAAACTCCGCGACAAAGGCACTGCTCGGGTTTGTGTACATCCCCACCGGCGTGTCGAACTGGATGACCTTGCCGTGCTGCATGATGGCGATGCGGTCACACATGCTCATCGCCTCGACCTGATCGTGCGTGACCAGGATCGCGGTAATGCCGGCCTCCCGCTGGATCCGGCGGATCTCGGAACGCATGTTGATGCGCAGGCCAGCATCCAGGTTGGCCAGGGGCTCATCCATGAGCAGCACGTCGGGCCGGCGTACGATGGCCCGCGCGAGCGACACGCGCTGCTGCTGCCCTCCGGACAGTTCGGCGGGCTTGCGCTGAAGCAGCCCATCGATACGCACCAGTTCGGCAATTTCCGTCACCTTGCGTTTGATCTGGGCGGCCGGCTCCCCGCGCACCTTGAGCGGGAAACCAACGTTCTGCTCCACCGTCATGTGCGGGTACAGCGCATAGGACTGAAAGGTGACGCCGACGTTGCGCTCCTGCGGGGTGGCCTGCGTCACGTCTTTGCCGGAAATCAGGATCTGCCCCTGGTCCGCCCGGTGAATGCCGCTGATGGCGAACAGGGTCGTAGACTTTCCGCAGCCGGACGGGCCGAGCAGCGCAATCATCTCGCCCGTTGCCACATCCAGGTTCATATCGTCGATAACCGGGGTTTCGCCAAACTTCTTTGTCAAATTACGGATCTGGATGCCCATTAGCCTTTATTCCCTCCGCCATACATATTCATCAATTGTTTCTGGAAGACCATGAAGAGAATCATGACCGGCACGGCATAAAACAGCCCGACGGACTTGAAGGTCGCCATGTCGAAATTGTTGTCGTCTGCAATCAGCCCCGCGAGGTAGACCGACAGCACCTGCGCGTTATTGCCTGGGGCCAGCACCTGCGGCAAGAGGTACTCGCTCCATCCCGCAAGAAAGGAAAAGATCCCGAGCGGCACGAGGGCGGGCCTGACCAGCGGCAGGACGATTTCGCGCCAGACGCGGAAACGGCTCGCACCGTCCTGCATCGCGGCCATTTCGATTTCCCAGGGCACGGTGTCGTAAAAGCCCTTCAGAATCCAGATGCCGAATGGCAATTCGAGCGATGCCTTCACGATAATCACGCCAAACAGCGTGTCGTACAGGCCGACGTATTGCAGGATGAGAAACGTCGCAATCAACAACGTGACCGTCGGAAAGGCATGCAACACCATCACGCCCCCCAGGAAGAACTTCCGGAGCGGCATGTTCAAGCGCGATAGCGCATAAGCCGCCGCGGAAGAGATCACCAGAACCAGGCATGTTGTTGCGCTGGCAAACAGCAACGTATGCAGCGTCACGCCCCAGATGCCAGGTTTGCCCGGCAAGTCCTGCCACAGAAAGCGCCAATGTTCGAGCGTGAATTCATGGGGCAGCAGTTCGCCCGCTCGCGTGTTGGAAAACGTATCGACGAGCAGATACGCATAGGTCAGGACCAATGGAGCGCTCAGCAGACCGAGCCCCACAAGCAGCAATACGTTTGAACGACGGGACATCGGTGGCTCCTAGATTTCGATGCGTGGCCTGGCCACCAGATCCTTGAAGCGAAACAGCTTCAGGTAGAGGCAGGACAACGTAAGCCCGATGCCAACCAGAACCATGGCGAGCGCGGCGCCATAGCCGTACTGCAGATTGCCCGCGTAGTTGCGCAATGCGGCATGGAACGCGTGCAGCGCCCAGACCTCGGTGCTGCCGCCGGGGCCGCCGTCGGTGGCCAACAGGATGTATTCGAACGATGTCAGCAGCGACAGCGTCTGGTAGCACATCACGAACAGAATCGGCCATCGCAGTTGGGGCAGGATGATGTGGCGAACCTGCTGCCAGCGATTGGCCCCATCGATCTCGCTCGCCCAGAAATGACTTTTCGGAATGGCGGCGATGGCCGATGAAAACACGAGCATGCCCATCGATGCGCCAACCAGGCCGTTGATCAGGATGACAAACGTCCAGGCATTTGCTGTGGAGTCGAGCATCCAGTTCCGCGCAGGCATGCCGAACGCCGACATCAGCATCGAGAGGAAACCCGTGTCCCAGGCCAGCCACTTCCACAACAGGATGTACAGGACGGACGGCGTGATGCGCGGCAGCAGCCAGATGGCACGCACCCACCCGGCCGGCCGGGCTGGCAGATAGTGCGTCGAAATCGCCAGCACGAGTGCAAACCCGATGTTGAAGAGGCTCAGTGTGCCGAACACATAGAGCAGCGTGTTGGCAAGTATCTTCCGGGTATCCGGCGACGACGCCATCTGCCGGTAGTTTCCAGTTGTCCACGTCCATCCGGTGTAGCTCGCAGCAGCAACCGCCTGTTGCTCCGCAGGACTGAGCGACAGGCCGGCGCTGGAGATCGCTTTGAGCAAAGACTCGGCACTGTCGTACTTGGTCGCGCCCGCTGAACGCAGAAACACCTCCGCTACCTTCTTGAGCTCAAGCGCACGGGTCGGACTGTTGCGCAGGTCGCGCAACGCGGCCTCCAGATCCCGACGTTGCTCATAGCTGCGCCCGGAGAGCTTTGCACCGACCTCCTCCACGAAGTCCGGATCGGCGCCATCGGCCCTGAGCGCGTCGAGGCCACGCCGGTCAACGGTGTAGTGCGTCTCGCCAAGTTTTTCGGCCAGGCCGGGCAGTTCAAACGCATCCGACAGGCGCGACAATGCCGCGGGCGAGATCTGATAGGTTCCCCTGCCGATGCCGGTTGCCGTGCTCATGTCGGTCATCGAGAAGACGGCGGTCATGACCACCGGCAGCAGAAAGAACAGCAGCACGAGGATCAGCGCTGGCGCCAGCATCAGCGGCCCTAGTGTGCGGGATCGATTCATCATGCTGTTATCGGATCACAATCTTGCTGGCGAGACTGCTGCCGCGAATTTCCTTTTCCGCGTCGGCAACCGCCTCTTCCGCGGTTTTCTTTCCGGTCCACGTGGCTTCCAAACCCTTCCAGTAGACGTTCCACAAGCTGCCCAGGTCGCTGTTGTTCGGCATAGCGTAGGCATAGGGAAGGAGCCTGTCGGTCGCCTCCGTGGTCCAGCGATCGCCACGGTACAGATCGATGTTTCTCTCTTGCGGGCTGATGCCGAGATGGGCCGACTTGATCGCGTGCAGTGCATTGATACGCGGCTCAGACGCAATGGCAATCAGCTTGGCCGCGATCTCTTTTTGCGCGCTGCTGCCCTGTTTGGTGATCAGGTAGACCAGCGGGTGGGTCAGCGTATTGGCCTTGCCCGTCTTGTCGCCCGCCGGAATCAGACTGAATTCGACATTGCCGAAGAAGTCCTTCAGACCTTCCTTGCTCGTGTAGCGAGCGTAGTGCCAAGTACCGCCATGCCAGAAGGCGGCCTTGCCGGTGGCGACCTCGTGATACCACTGATCCCAAGGGGTGCCCAGATGGTTCTTGCGGGTGACGCCCATCTTCACGGCGTCACTGAAGAACTGATAGGTCTTGCGGGCTGCCTGCTTGTCGAATACCAGCTTGCCGGTTTGGGCATCCTGCAAGTGACCGCCAAAGCTGACGTAAAACTGCCAGTAGTCGGGGCCGCTGGTAGGGCGTGGGTAGAAGCCATAGCCCGGCGCCACCAGACCCTTGTCCTGGGCCTTCTTTGCATCGTCCAGCATGCGGTACAGCGTGTATTCGCCCGACTTGACCTGGCTCGGCAGCATGGCGATCATTTTTTCGCTGTACCCGATTTTCCGCAGATGATTCTTCCACGCAAAGAACGGACGGGCTTCGGCGTCCTGCGGCAGGCCGTAAATCTTGCCATTGAACGACGCGACCTTGATCAGGTTCGGATAGATCCCGTTGACCGGCCACGATGCCATGTCCAGGTAGTCCTCGATCGGCACGATCAGCCCGGACTGTGCCCAGGGCGCGATGTCCTCATGGCCGGTCACCACGATGTTCGGGGCCTTCCCGGATTCGCCTGACAGCGTCACCGCCTGCTTGAAGCCGTCCCAATCGGAATAGCTGCGCTTTTCGACCGTGATCACAAGAGACTCGCCCTTGGCCGCCGCTTCCTTCATCAGCAGGTCCGCCGCCATTTCGATGGCGTCGACGCGGTAACTGTCGTTGGGGCCGGAGCCGCCGGCTGCCACCGAGATCTTGTAGTCAGTTGCAGATACCAGCCCTGCATAGGCCAGCGATGCAATCACGAGGCCATGTTTGAGGGCCCGCCTTGCCCGTTCGGTCATCACCATGCGTTTCTCCAGTATTCGAGGCCAGTGCACGCGCTTGCACTCCCGCAAGTCGATATGCACACGTGTTCAGATGCGCCATTATCGAATGCGATTGTGCAAAATTTATGACAGCCCGAAGCTTCAGGCGACCCACGCGGCCGTCGCATCAAGCAACGGCTGCGGCAGGTGCGGACCAATCTTATTGGCCACTTGTTGATTGGCCGCAACATCGGGGGAGACGATTCCAAGTGTTCGAGTTCAGTCTTCCCTTCACCCCACAATCGGCATCGCAAAGCACTTTTGCGACGATTCGGCCGTCATGATGCGCCTCAAAGAGCACGATCTTCCGGTCAAATGCCCGCGCCTGTCATCAACAATTCACAAACACACCCGAGACTTCACCCCGATTCGAAACGCGAATCGAAGCAAGACTGTGTTGCGGAAAATGGAAAGAGGCGCGGAAGTCGCGTCTTTTTTTCTCACGGTACTGCACACGTGTGCACATAACGGCATACGGCATGAAGCCGACAGAACCAGAGGGGGTTTGCGATCAGCCCTCTTTTTTTGAACGTCGATATGCACACGTGTTCAGTCCGTGCCTCTACCCGGCTTGAGGCGCTTTCCGGAGGAGGGTCTCGCCCGCGGCATGCACTGCGGGTGTTGGGAACCATCAATCAACTTAATTTTGGGGAATAGCAACAATGAAGAAATCGCTTTTCGCGCTGGCCGCACTGAATCTGGTCTGCGCGACCGCATATGCCCAAAGCAGCGTCACGCTGTACGGGATCATGGATGCCGGCTTCGGTTACACGAGCCAGCGGCGCGTCGAGACTTCGCCAGGCGCGGTGGGTAAGCCAGCCGTCTATGCCGGACACTCCCTCCTGGAAATGCAGGGTGGCGCCATGTCCGGCGACCGCTGGGGCCTGAAAGGCGTTGAGCAGTTGAGTCCGGATCTGTCCACCATCTTCCAGGTGTAAAGGGGTTTCTGTGTCGGGACTGGCTACTTGGGCTACGGCGGCCGCCTGTTCGGCCGCCAGGCCTACGTGGGCCTCAACAGCAAGACCTACGGCAGCGTCACGCTGGGGCGCCAGTACGATCCGATTGCCACGTTCGTGTCTGCAATCGGCCCTGGTTACTTCACGACCGGTGTGACCGCGCGCCCGGGCGATTTCGACAACGCCGATGGCCAGTCGCGCACCAACAACGCGCTCCTGTACAAGAGCCCGTCGCTCTCCGGCCTTCAGTTCGGTGCCATGTACGGCTTTGGCGGACAACCCGGCAGCACGAACAACCAAAGCTTGTGGAGCGTCGGTGGCCAGTACTCGAACGGCCCACTGTCGCTCGCCGCGGGTTTCACCCAGGCAAACAACGAATCTGCCAGCAACAAAGGGGCCTGGAGCAGCGCTTATGACGGCGTGATGGCGTCGCCAGTCACGGAAGGCTTCGCCTCGTCGAAGACGCAGCGGATCGCAGCACTGGCGGGCCTCTACAGGCTCGACAAGGTCACGCTGGGTGCTTCCTACGGCCTGACCCAGTACATCCCGGGCGCCTTCTCGACGTTCAGCACCAAGCAGACGTTCAATGGCTTCTCAGTGAACGCCGCGTATCAGGCAACGCCGGTGTGGCGCCTCGCTGTGGGATACGGCTATGCACGCGGGAACGCCGTCCAGGGTGCGGACGCGCCGCAGTACCACACGTTTGGTGCAGCGTCGTTCTACGCCCTGTCGGCTCGCACCACGCTGTACACCGTCGTCGGCCACCAGAAGTCGGTTGGCAAGACGCTCGATCACTTCGGCAACGTCGTCGACGCAACGGCCGTCATCGGCGACATGACCACCTACCGTCCGTCCGCCACCCAGTCGCAAACGGGTGTGCGCGTCGGTATGCGGCATACGTTCTAAAAAACGCCTGCGCACTCCAAACCCTGCTTGGCATGGGCACGGCATGCATTCGCGTGCTGTGCCCGCGACGCCCAAGCAGAGACAGCCGCTTGAGCGCCCCTCAAGCGGCTGTCCTGGCATTGCCAGATGGGTAGAGAAACCTGCAGCGGGTTACGCTTCCAACATCAGCGGAAACCATCGACGATGGTGTCTTCGGCAGATTGAGACATCGCGCGACGACGTGCCTTCTGCTTTCCCTGAACGCCCCATCTTCCCCTTGATCGAAATGCAGTCCGCAGACGGGCAACGCTCCTGTCATGCGATCGAACCATGACCCTGCCAACTCATTTACTGACCGAGTCAATCGGCTACCTCGCCGCGCTGTGCACCACGGCGGCGTTCATCCCCCAAGCGTGGCTGACGTGGCGCACCAAATCCGCCAATGGGATATCGCTCGGCATGTATTCCGTGTTCGTGACCGGCGTCGCGCTCTGGCTCGTGTATGGCGTGCTTGCCAGCAGTTGGCCGATGGTGGCGGCCAATGGGGTCACGCTGGTGCTCGCGCTGTTCATTCTTGGCATGAAATTACGGTTTGGCTGAGAACCGCAGTTACCTTTCCACCTCCGCAAACCGCGCTGCCACCAGATTGCGCAGCCATTGGTTGCCCGCATCCTGATGAAAGCGCCGGTGCCAGAACACATTGGTCTGCAGCGCCGGCAGCTTGAGCGGCGGCGCGACAAACTGCAGCCCGAACGGCGGCGCCGCGCGCTCGGCCAGCTTGCGCGGCACTGTCACCACCAGGTCCGTCGTGCTGACGATGTACGGCACCGCCACGAAGTGCGGCACCGAGAAGCGCGCCGACTGCGTGATCCCCGCCTTATCGAGCAGCGGCCCGATGGCGTTGTACGGGCTGGCCGAACTCGCCACCACCAGTTGCGACGCAGCGCGAAAGCGCTCCACCGTCAACTCGCCTTCCGACAACGCGTGGCCGCGCCGGAACATCGTCACGTAATCCTGCTGGAACAGGCGGCGCTGAAAGATGCTCTCGCCAGACAGATCATCGAACGCCCCGATGGCGAGGTCGATGGCGCTTGCCGCCATCTCCGCCTTCATGTCGAACCCGCCAGCGCGCAGGGTGTCGATGCGCACGCCGGGCGCCTGCTCTGCACAGAGCTGCGCCAGCACCGGCATGAAATACACCTCGCCGACGTCGCTCATGGCAATGGTGAAGGTGCGCGTGGAGCTGGCCGCCTCGAAATGCGTGCGTTGGCCGAAGGCACGCTGCAGCGTCTCGAGCGCCGTGGCCACCGGTTCGGCCAATTGCTCGGCAAGCGCGGTCGGCATCATGCCGCGCGGGGTGCGCACGAACAACTCGTCGTCAAAGGTCTGGCGCAGGCGCGCAAGCGCATTGCTTACCGCCGGCTGCGAGAGGCCCAGCCGCTCGGCCACAACGGAAATGCGCTTCTCGCGCAGGATTTCCTGAAACAGCACCAGCAGGTTCAGGTCGACATCCCGCAGATTCAGCACGGCCACACTCCACATTCACAATATCAATAGCGTTCATTCTCGCATTGATATTCCAAATTTTCATCCAATCCGGACAATACGGCAGACCCAAGCCAGAACCATAGAGCGGCCAACGATGCCGCCAAACCCGGAGACATCCATGCGCCCTGCCCCTGCTGCATCCGCAGCATCGTCCACCTCCATTGACCTCGCCCGCCTGATCGACCAGGGCAAGGTTGGCGGCTTCCAGATACTGCTGCTCACCATCTGCGGGCTATGCCTGATCATCGACGGCTTTGACGTGCAGGCCATGGGCTACGTGGCACCCGCCATCATCAAAGACTGGAGCATCACCAAGGCGAGCCTCGGGCCGGTATTCGGCGCGGGGTTGTTCGGCATGCTGGTCGGCTCGCTCGTGTTTGGTGTACTGGGCGACCGCTTCGGCCGGCGGCCAGTGCTGATCATTGCCACGTTCTTCTTTGCCGCTTGCATGCTGGCCACCACGCAGGTGGAGACGGTGCAGGCGCTGCTGGTGCTGCGTTTCATCACGGGCCTGGGGCTGGGCTGCATCATGCCCAACGCAATGGCGCTGGCCGGCGAGTTCAGCCCCGCGCGCTCACGCGTGACGTGGATGATGCTGGTGTCGTGCGGCTTTACCGTGGGCGCAGCGCTGGGCGGTTTCGTGAGCGCGGCGCTGCTGTCGCGCTTTGGGTGGCATGCGGTGTTTCTGGTGGGCGGCCTGGTGCCGCTGGTCATCGGGCTGATGATGGTGCTGTGGCTGCCGGAATCCTTGCAATACCTTGTGCTCAAGGGTCATGGGCAAATGCGGCAAACGCGCCATCAGCGCCTTGCACGCTGGCTGCACAAGCTCGACCCGCAACTGCAAGTCAACGCGCAGACGCAGTTCGTGGTGCCCGAGGCGCCCGCGCACGGCATGCCGGTGTCCGCACTGTTCACGGAAGGCCGCGCCAAGGTCACGCTGGTACTGTGGGTCATCAACTTCATGAACCTGATCGACCTGTACTTTCTGTCGAACTGGCTGCCGACGCTGATCCGCGATGCGGGGTACCCGACGGATACGTCCGTGCTGGTGGCAACTGCGCTGCAGGTGGGCGGTGTGATCGGCACGCTCACGCTGGGCCGGTTGATCGATCGCCTGGGCTTTGTGCGCGTGCTGGCCGTGTGCTTCCTGATTGCCTGCGCCACCGTCGCGCTGATCGGCCATGTGGCGGCGGCGTTGCCGATGCTGGTGGCAGTCGTGTTCATCGCCGGCTTCTGCATCGTCGGCGGGCAGCCCGCGGTGAATGCGCTGGCCGCCACGTATTACCCGACCACCCTGCGCGCCACCGGCATCGGCTGGAGCCTGGGCGTGGGCCGCATCGGCTCGGTCATCGGCCCTGTGATCGGCGGGCAACTGATTGCCATGCAGTGGAGCAGCCCGGCGCTGTTCTCGGCTGCGGCGGTACCGGCGCTGGTGTCGTTCGGCATGGTGCTGGCGCTCACGCTGGCCGCCAGTGGCCCGGACGCCGCACGCTTTGCTGCACGACGCACGGCCTGATGGCCCCCGTTACGGCGACGGACTACGCTTTCCTTTGACGCCGCCTTCCCTTTGAGGACTTCAACCATGAACATGCTCGCCCCGACGGCCCCGAGCGCGTCCCCCTTCGCATTCACCCCCGCGTCGCTGGACCGCTCCGCGTACCAAAGCGGCTTCGGCAACGAGTTCGCCACCGAAGCCCTGCCGGGCGCGCTGCCGCACGGCCAGAACTCACCGCAGAAGGCACCGTATGGCCTGTATGCCGAGCAGCTTTCCGGCACGGCCTTCACGGCGCCGCGCGCGCACAACCGCCGCTCGTGGCTGTACCGCATCCGCCCGAGTGCGGTGCATCTGCCGTTCGAGGCGATTCAGCAGGCGCGCTTCCACAGCAATTTCAATGAAGTGCCGCCCTCGCCCAACCAGTTGCGCTGGGACCCACTGCCCGCACCGGCCGCTGGCACCGATTTCATTGACGGCATCGTCACCTTCGCCGGCAACGGTGGGCCTGACGCGCAAACCGGCTGCGGCATCCACCTGTACGCCGCCAACGCGTCGATGACCGACCGCTTCTTCTACAACGCCGACGGCGAACTGCTGATCGTCCCCCAGCAAGGCCGCCTGCGCCTGCTGACCGAGATGGGCGTGATCGATGTAGAACCGTTGGAAATCGTCGTCGTCCCGCGCGGCGTGCGCTTCCGTGTGGAACTGCCTGATAACGACGGCGAGGGCGAAGCACGTGGCTACATCTGCGAGAACTTCGGCGCGATCTTCCGCCTGCCGGACCTCGGCGTGATCGGCTCGAACGGCCTGGCCAACCCGCGCGATTTCCTCACGCCGCACGCTTGGTATGAAGACCGCGAAGGCAATTTCGAACTCGTCACCAAATTCCAGGGCAGCTTGTGGACTGCCAAGATCGGCCACTCACCGCTGGACGTGGTGGCCTGGCACGGCAACTTCGCGCCGTACAAATACGACCTGCGCCTGTTCAACACCATCGGCTCGATCAGCTACGACCATCCGGACCCATCGATCTTCCTGGTGCTGCAGAGCCCATCCGACACACCGGGCGTGGACACCATCGACTTCGTGATCTTCCCGCCGCGCTGGCTGGCCGCCGAGAACACCTTCCGCCCGCCCTGGTTCCACCGCAACGTCGCCAGCGAATTCATGGGCTTGATACAAGGCGTGTACGACGCCAAAGCCGAAGGCTTCGTGCCCGGTGGTGCCAGCCTGCACAACTGCATGAGCGGCCACGGCCCAGACGCCGACACATTCGAGAAAGCCAGCAACGGCGACACCACCCAGCCGCACAAGGTGGACGCAACGATGGCCTTCATGTTTGAGACGCCCGCCGTGATTCGCCCGACGCGCTTCGCAGCCGAATCGGCACAACTGCAGGCCAAGTACTTCGAGTGCTGGCAGGGTCTGAAGAAGCATTTCGACCCCAGCAAGCGTTAACCGAATCCGCCATGACGCCAAGGCAAGCGCCGCGACGGTTTGGCCGTTAATGCCCTAGGGCGTGTCGTCAAATCAACCAGATGGCAGAAGCCGCCAGGTGAATTG
>CAUPMS010000033.1:0-54472 GCA_963512445.1 uncultured Ralstonia sp. | reverse complement strand
GGGTGGGACCCGGGCTAGGCGATGCTCCTGGTGCGGGAGTCGGCGTCGGCGTCGGAGTCGGCGTTGGGCTGGGCTTGGATGGCGGCGTGTTGTTGCCGTTGGATGGCGGCGCGTCGTTGTTGCCCGTCGGCGCGGTCGTTGCCGGTGCCGGCGCGGGATGCGAATTGCTGTGATATCGGCCCAGCGTGCTGGCGCCGCCGTAGGCTGTCCAGCGGCCCGCGATTTCCTTGTCGACCCCGGCGAGCCAGTGATTGCCCGTGGCACCGACGCCCACCAATGCCTTGCTGCTCGCAAAGTCGTAGCCACCGCCGATGAGTGCCTGCACGCTGGTGCTGCCGACCACCGCCTGCGCGCGCGGCCGGATGGTGCCCTGCGCGATCATCAGGTTCACTTCCGCGCCGACCACGTTGTTGCTATCGGAGATGTTGACTGTGCGACAGCCGACCACCGCACCTGGATGCCACGCGCCGTCGAACACGACGACGATGCCCGCGTAGCACGATTGCTTGTGATCAGCGTGTGCGGTTCGCGGCGCGATCGCAAGCGCTGTGCCGACACCCATGCCCACCAGCAGCGTGGCCCACGGAATGCTGTCCATGAAGCGTTGACGCATGATGATCTCCCCGCGGTGGCCATACCCGTCTGCGCGCGAGTTGACCCACGGCGCTCGTTTGCGCCGAGTTCGTTAAGCGCGCTCGAGTGGCGGCCTATGCGTCGAGGATAGAAATCGCTACGGCAAAGCCCATGCGCCATACGGAGAGCGGCGCGGGTGCCGGATGGCCGACGGACATTGCGCCGCGTATGCGCGATTCGAACGGCACGGCCATGCGCCGAATGGCGGAGAGAAACCTGTAAACCGTTGTCAGGACTGGGTTTGCGCCAATGCAGGTTGATTCAGCGTTGAAACAGCACGCTACAAAAATGGAACACGCAAAAGCAAAACGCCGGCGCGAAGCCGGCGTTTGAACATTAAGCGTGTTGCGCGTTAACGATCTGCGTACGGATTGGCAAAACCAAGGTCGCCAAGGATCTCCGTTTCGATGCCTTCCATCTCCTTGGCATCGGCCGGGTCCTCGTGGTCGTAGCCCTGAGCGTGCAGCGCGCCGTGCACGATCAGATGCGCGTAGTGCGCGACCAGCGGCTTCTTCTGCTCTTTTGCCTCCTTCTCGACCACTGCGCAGCACAGCACGATGTCGGCGCTGACCGGATCTTCCGCGCTCTCTGCATACGAGAAGGTCAGCACGTTGGTGGCGTAGTCCTTGCCACGATACGTGCGGTTGAGCGTACGGCCTTCTTCCTCGCCGACAAAGCGCACATTGAGCTGTGCATCGGCAAACAGCGCCGGGGCGATCCACGCTTCGATGTCGCGTTCTTTCGGCAACGCCTTGCGGGCGGCAGCCTTGAGTTCATCGCCGTGCTGCACCGTCAGGTCGAGCGTGAGCATCTCGGCGCCTGCCGTGTCTTCATCGAAGGCTTCTTCCGTGGAGTCAGCCAATTCGGCGGCCTGCGTTTCGATGCGCAACGTGATGCTGTCGTGGTGCTCGGGGCGCAGCGAGAGCATGGCGTGCGTGTCGGCATCGGCGTGCTCGGCAACCAGGGTGATCGCGCCGTCCACGGTATTCGGCAGGCCGAGGATCAGGCTGCGGCCATCGGCAAAGGCGATGCGCAGCGCGCTGGCATCGACCGTCTTGGGTTTGCCCTGGGCGTCGAACACGTCAACGCGCGGGCCGAATGACTCAGCGGCCGCGGGTTGGGTCTTCTTGGTTTTTGCTTTGGTATCGGTCTTTGCTTTAGCCACGTTCAGGCGTCCTTATGCTGGGCATGGAATTCGTCATAAGCCTCGACGATGCGGGCCACCAGTGGGTGCCGCACCACGTCGACGCTGGAAAAACGCGTCATCGCCACGCCGCGCACGTCACGCAGCACGTGCTGCGCTTCGATCAGGCCGCTCTTCTGGCCGCGCGGCAGGTCGATCTGTGTCGTGTCGCCGGTAATCACCGCCTTGGAGCCGAAGCCGATCCGGGTGAGGAACATCTTCATCTGTTCCGGCGTGGTGTTCTGGGCTTCGTCCAGGATGATGAAGGCGTGGTTGAGCGTGCGCCCGCGCATGTACGCAAGCGGCGCAATCTCGATCATCTGGCGCTCGAACATCTTCTGCGTTTTGTCAAAGCCGAGCAGATCGTACAGCGCGTCGTACAGCGGGCGCAGGTACGGGTCCACCTTCTGGGCGAGGTCGCCGGGCAGAAAGCCCAGGCGTTCGCCGGCTTCTACCGCCGGGCGCGTCAGCACGATGCGCTTGATGGCGTCGCGCTCAAGCGCATCCACCGCGCAGGCCACTGCCAGATACGTTTTGCCCGTGCCTGCTGGGCCAATGCCGAACGACAGATCGTGCGAGAGGATGCTGCGCAGGTACTCGCGCTGCATCGGCGTGCGGCCATGCAGATCGGTGCGCCGCGTATGCAGCACGGGCGACAGATCGTTGCCGTCCGGCACCTCGGTGCTCGATTCCGGCAGGTAAGCGCCGTGCGCAGCCACCTGGCGGGTTTCCACCAGACCAAGCTGGATATCGTCCACCGACAGCGGGTCGCGTGCGGCGCCGTTGTAGAACGTTTCCAGCGCGTTGGCCGCGCCTTGCGCATTGGCGCCGCGCACGGTGAACTTGCTGCCGCGCCGGCTGATGGTCACGTCCAGCGCCTGCTCGATCTGGCGCAGGTTTTCGTCCAGCGGCCCGCACAGGTTTTGCAGGCGCGTGTTGTCGTTCTTGGACGCTGTGAATTCGGCGGTGGTGGGTTTCATCAAATCAGGTCGTGTTGATGATCAGTGTGTTGTGCCGACCGCAACTTCACCGCGTAACGAATGCGGGAAGGCATGCACGATGCGCACGTCCAGCATCTGGCCGATCAGTTGATCACGGCGTGCCTGCGGCAGATCGGGCAGGGCGAAGTTGACCACGCGGTTGTTTTCGGTGCGGCCGTGCAGCTCGGTCGGGTCTTTGCGCGACGGGCCTTCGACCAGGATGCGCTGCACGCTGCCGATCATGCCTTGGCTGATGCGCGCGACGTTCGCTTCGATGGTCGCCTGCAAATGTTTCAGGCGTTCGAGCTTGACGGCCTGCGGCGTATCGTCGTGCAGGTTGGCGGCCGGCGTGCCGGGGCGCGGGCTGTAGATGAAGCTGAACGAGGTGTCATAGCCGATCTCGTGAATCAGGTCCATTGTCTTGGCGAAGTCCGCATCGGTCTCGCCCGGGAAGCCGACGATGAAGTCGGTGGCGATCGAGATGTTCGGCCGGATCGCGCGCAGCTTGCGGATGCTGCTCTTGTATTCGAGCACCGTGTAGCCGCGCTTCATCGCCATCAGAATGCGGTCGGAGCCGTGCTGCACGGGCAGGTGCAGGTGGTCGACCAGCTTCGGGTTGGTGGCATACGCCTCGATCAGGCGCGAGGAGAATTCCTTCGGGTGGCTGGTCGTATAGCGGATGCGCTCGATGCCCGGGATTTCGGCCACGTACTCCAGCAGCAGCGCGAAGTCCGCGCGCTCGCTGGTGTCGCCCATCTTGCCGATGTACGCGTTGACGTTCTGGCCGAGCAGCGTGACTTCACGCACGCCCTGTTCGGCCAGGCCAGCCACTTCGGCCAGCACGTCGTCAAACGGGCGCGAGACTTCTTCGCCGCGCGTGTAGGGCACGACGCAGTAGCTGCAGTACTTCGAACAGCCTTCCATGATCGACACGAAGGCGCTGGCGCCATCCACGCGCGCGGGCGGCAGGTGGTCGAACTTCTCGATCTCGGGGAAAGACACGTCGACCTGCGAACGGCCCGTGCGGCGGCGCGCGGCGATCAGCTCCGGCAGGCGGTGCAGCGTCTGCGGGCCGAAGACGACGTCCACGTAAGGCGCGCGCGCCACGATGGACGCGCCTTCCTGGCTCGCCACGCAGCCGCCAACGCCAACCACGAGGTCCGGCTTGAGGGCCTTGAGCGCCTTCACGCGGCCGAGTTCGGAGAACACCTTCTCCTGCGCCTTCTCGCGCACGGAGCACGTGTTGAAGAGGATCACGTCCGCATCTTCGGGCGTGTCGGTCGGGACGAGACCTTCAGCCGCGTTGAGCACGTCGGACATCTTGTCCGAGTCGTACTCGTTCATCTGGCAGCCGTAGGTTTTGATGAAGACTTTTTTCATGTGCCGTTCACAGTGGTTGACCTGGGGGCACGTGCTTCGCGGGGTGTTCTAACTACTGGGACTGCGTTTGCGCCTGACTTTGAGCCGCCACCGCAGCCTTGTAGTCGTCATCGCTGACAACCCAGGCTGTCAGCAACTGCTGATACAAGTCGAGCTGATAGCGCACCTTGAACGTCTGGCCGACCACCGAACCAGTCGGCAGCAGGCGCCCATCCAGCGACAGAATCCGCACGCCCGGGGCAAAGCGGATATCGGCGCTGCTGCTTCCGAAGCCCAGCAACAGGATCCGGACCAAGCCGGTACTGCCGGTGCTCAGCGTGCCCGTATTGGCCGAATTGACGGTCAATTGGGCCACCGAGGCCGTCACCGGAATATTGCGCAGTACTTGCGCATGGGCAGACAGCAGCGGCGCTGATGCCGCAGCGGCAGCAGCAAAGGCTAGAGCGAGGACTTGGCGTCGGGTGCGCATGGCGTCGTCAGGAGAAAGCCACCGCCGGGTGAGCGACCCGGCACACGAAACACGAGACAACCCGATATTGTAGCGTTCCGAAGCGAAGTCTTATAGCGCTTCAGCAATCTTGGCTGCCAGCGCCACACCGCTCAAGAATGCGGCTTCAACGCGCGGGCCTTCGCACCAGTCGCCGCAGGCGCCCAGGCGCGTGGCGGCATCCCAGTGGCAAGGCAGGCCGGCAGAGGTTTCCACCAGCGCGTGCGGCCACAGGTGCGCGGCTATCACGTCGGGCGCCGGTGTGCCCGGGAAGGCCTCGGCAAACCGGGCGTGCATGGCGTGCAGCGCCTGCTCGGGGGTGTCGTTGGCGTGCGCGGCAGACCAGCCCGGCGACGCATGCACCACCCAGGATTCATCGACCATGACGCGGCCCGGCTTGGTGTTGTCGCGAGCAGCCCAGGCGAGCATGTCGTCGTCGATGCGGATGCCGTCATATGGCAGATCCAGCGGTTGTGCAAAACCCATCATCAGCGCCCAGCAGGGGGCGTAGCGCACCGGCGCGATGGTCTCCTGCAGCGAGGCGGGCGTTGCGCCATGGAACAGCGCCGGCAGCTCCGGCGCGGGCAGCGCCAGGGCGATGATGTCAGCGTGGGCGGTATCCGTGCCATTGCGCTCGATCGTCCAGCGCCGGCCGTCGTGGGCCACACGTGTGACGGCGTAGCCCAAGCGCACATCCAGCGGGGTGGCCAGGCTGCGCACCAGCGCACCCATGCCGGGCAAGCCCACGTAGCGGGCTTCATCGCGCGAGTCGGCTAGCAGAGCATTGGCTGTGCGATGGCCCCAGCGCGCAGGCCACGGCAGCACCGAACCCTGGCGGCCGGCGGCATCCACCGCGCGGCGGAAGGCCTCGCTGCGCACGTTGAACGACTGCGCGCCGTGATCGAACGCATACGCCGGGGCCGCCTCGGGCAGCACCGAGGTGGCCAGCCGGCCCCCTACGCCGCCCGCGCGCTCATAGACCGTGGTGGTGATGCCTTCTGCGGCAAGCGCGTTGGCACAGGCAACACCGGCAATGCCGGCTCCGACGATGGCGATGGAAGGCTGGGTCATAGATGTGACGTGGGGTGCAGGGCGGGAATCCGGAATCGGGGTGGAGAAGCCCCGCCATGATATCGGGTCGCGCCCCAATGAAAAACGCCACCCGAAGGTGGCGCGTATCACGGGGGCACTCCGGCAAGCGCAATGCGCGCGTGGCCGATCTGGCTCAGTATCGGTAGCCGATGTTCAGGCCGAACACGATCGGGTCGACCTTGATATCGGTCTTGTTGACCGCCAGGACCTGGCCCTGCTGGCTGCGGATCGTGATGGTGGAGGTGGTCTTCAGCGGCAGATACGACACGCTGCCGATGGCGAACCAGTTCTTGGCGAACTCATACGACACGCCGACGTTAGCCACCGGTGTCCAGGAACTGGAGCTCTCCGCCGTCACCTTCGCCGGGCCGGTCGGCACCTGACCCATGCCGAGCTGCAGCACCTGGCCCAGGTTCTGCAGCGCATTCACAAAATTCGAATTCAGGCGCAGGTTGGTGAAGAAGTTGTAGCTCACGCCGGCGCCGACGAACGGGCGCACCTTGCTCTGCTTGGTGCCGAAGTAGTACTGCGCGACGATCGCCGGGCTCCACTCGCGCACGGTGGCAACCGGATTGTTCTGCGGCAGGCCCAGGTTGATGAGCGTGAGCGGCCCAACGACCGGCACCGGCGCGATCACGTTGCCGCTGCCATACAGATTGAACTTGGGCGGCACGCCGCCCACGAAAGTCCCGGCGACATTGTCGTTAAAGAAGTGCGTGAACGTGAGCGACAGCGTGTTGGCGTTGCTCACCTTCACGTCGGTACCCGGCGACTGGTAAGTGCCGAGGCCCAGGGCGCTGGTGGTGGTGGTCAGCGGCGAGGCCGAATCCATCGGGCGGATGTAGAACCAGCCGATTGCCATGATGTTGCGGCCCCAGACGTAGTCGTCCATGAAGCCGCTGAAGCCGCCGCCGCCGCCGCTGCTGCCAGTGCTGGCGCTTGCGGAGACGTTGGCCTCCGCGGTCGATTGTTGTGCTTGCGCGAGGGGAGCAGCAAGGGTGGTGGCGGCAGCGCAGGCGAGTGCTGCGGCAAAGTGGCGGGCGGTGCGGTTCATGTGGTTGTCTCTCTGGATTGGATTGTTATAACGCCGAGGTGTGGCGATTTGTGTTTCCGCAGCATAACGCAGCGCTTTTGTTACGTTATGCCGCGATGATCGAAGTTTTCCTCTAGCTTGTACGCACGCAACAAGGGGTTTCCCCTTAGTCTCGTTTCATACTGTCCGCGCGTCGCGAAGCCTTGGCCCACAAGGGTCTGCGGGCAGCAGTCTAGAATTTGTACTCCGGGTTTTTGGGGTTGAAAGTCTGGTCGTTCCAGGTCTTGCGGGTCACGCTTTCAATGACGATTTTTTCGAGCTGGCTGCCCGACTCGTCCCATGCTTCTTCAATGCGTACCCAGGGGTTTTTGAGATCGAAATACAGGCGCACGCGCTTGGCGTAGAACGTGGGCGGGCCGCTGGGCGCATCCCAGGTCAGGCGCAGCATGCGTTCGCCGTCTTCGGTCACCATCTTGGCTTCGTTGACCTTGCCGCTGCCGCCGGCGGCCACGTGGGCGCGTCCGTCGCGCTCAAGCGTATCGACGATGAACTGCAGCCCCAGCTCACGCGCCGTGTGGTTCGATTGCGATTTCGCCAGCGCCCCATCCAGCGCGCTCCAGATCGACACGAAGCCGACGAGGCCGCCCAGGTGGCCGTACATCTCGTCGCGGCGCACGGTTTCGTCGTAGATGATTTCCTGACCGGCGTGCGCACCGCCCTTGAGCCAGCGCGCATAGACCTGGCGCGGCGCGTTGCGGTAGCGGATGAACATGAGCGCCGGCTGGCTCTGCCACTGGTCTTTCACGCGCTCCTGGCGGCGCATGCGGTATTCGTACTCGGGCAGCTTGGCGACTTCTGCCTTCAACCAACGCACCAGCGTTTCGGGCTTCATGGCCTGTGCCATGGCGAGGATGTCGTCGTCGGGCCAACTGGCGAATGCGTTGGCGTGGACCTGGCTACCGAGCCACGCGATTTGCTTGGCGACGTCCATCGCGGCAAAGCTGCCGATGGCCGCCGATTGCGAGGCAGCGACCGCTGGCGTGGCGGCTGCGGCAGGCGCGGAAGCATCGGGCGTGGCAGGCTGGGCCCAGGCGCGGGCGGCGCAGGCCAGCACCGCGGTCAGGACGAGGGGGCGCAGTCGCATGCGGGTCTCCTGCGTCGTTGTTGTTATTGCGGCGCCTGCGCGCGGGCGCGCTTGATGTCGGGATCGGCGTCGCGCAGTTCGCGGCGCAGAATCTTGCCCACGGTCGACTTGGGCAGCTCCTCATGGCGGAATTCGACGATGCGCGGCATCTTGTAGCCGGTCAGGTGGGCACGGCAGTGTTCTAGCAGCGCGGGCTCCGTCAACGCGCCAGTGCGCGGCACGACGATGACCTTCACGCGCTCGCCTGCCACCGGGTCGGGCACGCCGATGGCCGCCACCTCCAGCACCTCCGGATGCAGCGCCACCACGTCTTCGATCTCATTGGGGTACACGTTGAAGCCCGAGACGAGGATCATGTCCTTCTTGCGGTCGATCAGGCGGATGTAGCCGTTGGTGTCCATCACGCCGATGTCGCCGGTGGAGAACCAGCCGTCGGCGTCGATGGACTTTGCGGTTTCATCGGGGCGCTGCCAGTAGCCGAGCATGACCTGGGGCCCGCGCACCTGCAGCTCGCCGGGTTCGCCCAGCGGCGCGATGGTGCCGTCGTCGCGTTTGAAACGCACTTCGGTGGACGGCGCGGGCAGCCCGATCGTGCCGCTGAACTCCGTCACGTGCGGCGGGTTCATCGACACGACCGGCGAGCATTCCGTGAGCCCATAGCCCTCGACGATGGTGTGGCCCGTCACTTCCTTCCAGCGCTGCGCAATCGCCCGCTGCACGGCCATGCCGCCGCCAATGGTGATCTTCATGGCAGAGAAATCGCGCTTGGCAAAGTCGGGGTCTTCCAGCAGCGCGTTGAATAGCGTGTTGACGCCCGCAATGCCCGAGAAGCGCTCGTTGCGCAAAATGAAGATCACGCGCTTGGTATCGCGCGGATTGGCGATCAGGATGTTGCGCCCGCCCAGCGTCATGAACATCAGCAGATTCACCGTGAGCGAGAAGATGTGATACAGCGGCAGCAGCGTGACGTTGGTCTCCACGCCGCCGTTGAGCATGCTCTTGGACCACTCCTCGGCCTGCAGCAGGTTGGCGATGATGTTGCGATGGGTGAGCATCGCGCCCTTGGCCACGCCCGTGGTGCCGCCGGTGTATTGCAGGAAGGCGATGTCTTCTGGTGCGAGTTGCACCGGCTGCACTGCACGCGAGCGCCCCGCGGCCAGTGCATCGCGCAGCCAGACTGGCGAGGGCAGCTTGTAGGGTGGCACCTGTTTCTGCACGTTGCGCATCACGAAGTTCAGTGCGCGGCCCTTGAGGTTGAGCGCGCCGCCCATCAGGTCGCCAATGCCGGTGAGGACGATGTTGCGCACTTGGCTGCCGGGCAGCGCCTGCTCCAGCGTACGTGCAAAGTTCTCCAGCACGACGATGGTCTGCGCGCCGGAATCGCGCAACTGGTGCGCGAGCTCCGGCACCGTGTAGAGCGGGTTCACGTTGACGACGATGGCACCGGCGAGCAGCGTGCCGAATAGGCACACCGGATACTGCAGGCTGTTGGGCAGCATGATCGCCACGCGGTCGCCTTTCTTCACACCGCGCGATTGCAGCCACGCCGCAAATTGTTTGGCCTTGTGCTCGCATTCGTCGTACGTCATCTCGGTGCCGACACTCACGTAGGCAACGCGGGTGCGGTACTTCTCAACCGATTCGCGAAACACCTCGGCCAGCGAGTGATAGCGGTCGGGGTTGATCTCTGCGGGCACGCCTTCGGGATACGACTTCAGCCAGATGCGGTCGGTCAGATTGCTGCGGTCAGCAACGGTGTTCATGGTGTCTCCGTCCATGAAAAACGCGGCGTGGTTTTGTTGTGTGCCGCGCGGGTTTTATGAATCTTTAGACGCGGGCCATTCCCGTTTTGGCCCGGGCGGTTCAATGCGACATTGTTTCGGGGCGCTCCAGAATGGCGACCACGCCTTGTCCACCGGCCGCGCAGATCGACACCAGCCCACGCCCGCTGCCGCGCTGCGCCAGCATTTTGGCCAGCGTGGCGACAATGCGCCCGCCCGTGGCGGCAAACGGATGGCCGGTGCCCAGCGAGCTGCCGTTCACGTTGAGCTTGCTGCGGTCGATGCTGCCCATGGGAGTGCTGCGGCCAAGCTTCTCGCGGCAGTACTCGGGCGATTCCCATGCGGCCAGTGTGCTGAGGACTTGCGCGGCAAAGGCTTCGTGGATCTCGTAGTAATCAAAGTCCTGCAGCGTGAGGCCCGCGCGTTGCAGCATGCGCGAAACGGCATAAGCAGGCGCCATCAGCAGCCCTTCGTTCTGCTCCGGCGTGCCACTAAAGAAATCGACGGCGGCCGTATCCGCGCAGGTCATGTAGGCGAGCACGGGCAGGTTGTGCGCACGCGCCCAGTCTTCACTGGCGAGCAGCACACACGATGCGCCGTCGGTCAGTGGTGTGGAGTTGCCGGCCGTCATCGTGCCGGCGGCGCTGCGGTCGAACACCGGCTGCAGCTTGGCGAGCTGCTCGATGGTGAGATTGCTGCGCAGGTTGTTGTCGCGGTCCAGCCCGAGATGGGCGGTCATCAGGTCGGTGAAGAAACCGCGTTCGTACGCGGCCGTGAGGTTCTGGTGACTGCGCAGGGCGAGGGCGTCCTGGTCTTCGCGGCGAATGCCCCAGCGCTTGGCCATCTGCTCGCAGTGTTCGCCCATGGAGAGGCCCGTGCGCGGCTCGCTGTTGCGCGGCAGCAGCGGCCGCACGAACATCGACGGCCGCAACCCGGCCAGCGCCTTGACGCGCGCGCCGGTGGATTTGGCGCGGTTGGCCTCCAGCAGGATCTTGCGCATCTTCTCGTTCAAGCCGACGGGCGCATCGGAGGTGGTATCCGTGCCGCCCGCAATGCCCACGTCAATCTGCCCGAGCGCGATCTTGTTGGCGACAAGGATGGCGGCTTCCAGCCCCGTGCCGCACGCTTGCTGTATGTCGTACGCGGGCGTCTGCTTGGCCAGCGTGGTGGAGAGCACCGTCTCGCGCGTCAGGTTGAAATCGCGTGCGTGCTTGATGACCGCGCCGGCCACGACTTCATCCAGGCGCTGGCCGTGCAGGTTGAAACGGTCGATCAGGCCTTGCAGCGCGGCGGTCAGCATTTGCTGGTTCGACGCCGTGGCGTAGGCGGTATTCGAGCGGGCGAACGGGATGCGATTCCCCCCGAGGATGGCGACGCGGCGCACCTGCGCGCTGATGTGTCCATTAGCGAGCATGGATCGACTCTCCCGTGTTTTCTTGTTGTGCTTGCGGCAGCGTCAGCATGCCGCGCAGATAAGGTTTGTCGCCGGCGCTGTTGCGTACTTCAAATGCGCGGCCCGGCGCCGCCTCGTCGGCTTGCCAAAGCGTGGCTGCCCCCGGCAGTTGCAGCGGCGTTTTGAACTCCACTACCACTTCGCCTTGCGTAAGTGGTGCAGCTGGCAGCAGCGCGGCCAGCGCGCGTGCCTTGGTCCACATGCCGTGCGCGATGGGGTGCGCAAAGCCGAACAGCTTTGCGCCGATGCCCGAGACGTGGATCGGGTTCCAGTCGCCCGACACGCCGGCATAGCGGCGGCCGGTGTCGGCGGGCACATCCCAACGGCCATCGGGCGACAGATCTTGCGCACCCGGCAACGCAATCAGGGGCGCACCTTGCGGCGACGGCACGCCCACGCGCAGGTAGGTCGACAGCGATTCCCACACCACTGCGCCCGCCTTGGTGATGGCGGTTTCGATAGCGAACGCCTGCCCACGCGCATGGTGGAACAGCCGGCGCGGGCGCACCTCCACGCGCACGCGCTCGCCCACCTGCAAGCGCTGATGCTGGCGGATCGTGTTGCACAGGTGGACCAGGCCGATCACCGGATACGGAAACGCCGATTCCGTCATCAGCATGAGCTGCAGCGGAAAGCCCAGCACGTGCGGATACGTCATCGGCACACCGTGCGCGGGCGAGAAGCCGCACACCGCCGCGTAACGCGCGATGTGTTCAGCGTCCAGCGGCACTTCCTGGCGCACGAGCGTGTGGCGCGGCAGCGGCCCGCCCCGCTTGCCCTTGCATTGCGACAGCAGCGCGCGCCACGCCAGTGCCCCCGGCGACGGCGGCTTGGTCACCAGCGTCTGGGTCGCGATCATCGGAAAGAGCGGGGCCAGTGCGCGCATGGTCGTGTCAGGCCCCCAGCAGGCTTTGCCCGCACACGCGCACGACGTTGCCCGTCACGCCATTCGATGCGGGGTTGGCAAACCAGCCAATCGTCTCGGCCACGTCGACGGGCTGCCCGCCCTGGCTCATTGCGTTCATGCGGCGACCGGCTTCGCGGATGGCGAACGGCACGGCAGCAGTCATCTGCGTTTCGATAAAGCCTGGCGCAACCGCGTTGATGGTGATGCCGCGTTCAGCCAACAACGGTGCGCCAGCTTGCACGAGGCCGATCACGCCGGCCTTGGACGTCGCGTAGTTGGTCTGCCCCAGGTTGCCCGCAATGCCGCTGATGGACGACACGCAGACGATGGCTCCGCCCGCATGCAGCACATTGGCCGCGAGCAATGCATCGTTGATGCGCAATTGCGCGGTGAGGTTGATGTCGAGCACGCTGCGCCAAGCGGCTTCCGTCATGCGGGCGATGGTCTTGTCGCGCGTGATGCCGGCGTTGTGCACGAGGATGTCGATGCCGCCCAGCGCTGCGAGTCGCTGCGCGAGCAGGGCAGGTGTGTCCGGCGCCGCAATGTCATACGCCAACGCTTCACCGCCGATCTCTTGCGCGACGGCATTCAGCCCTTCCTGCGCGGCAGGCACATCCAGGCACAGTACGCGTGCGCCGTCACGTGCCAGCACATGCGCAATCGCCGCGCCGATACCGCGCGAGGCACCCGTTACCAGCGCGGTGCGCCCGGCCAGCGGTTTCTGCCAATCCACGGAGACCGTCGTTGTTGCGTGCACACGCACAACTTGCCCCGACACATAGGCCGAACGCGCCGACAGCAGAAAGCGCAGCGTCGACGTGGCCACATTCTCCGCACCTTCGGCCACGTAGAGGAGTTGCGCGGTGCAGCCACGCCGGACTTCCTTGCCCAGCGAGCGCGTCAGCCCTTCGAGTGCGCGCTGCGCAATCGTCGCCTCTGGCGTCTTGCAGCCTTCGGGCGGGCGCCCGATCACCACCACGCGGCCGCAGCGGCCGATGGCACGTACACCGTCGTGGAACACGTGAAACAGCGCATCGAGTCCATCGACCGATGTGATGCCGGTCGCGTCAACGATGATGCCGCCGATGCGGTCGAACGCATCGCCGTCCTTGCCTGAGGGTGCAACAAAGCGGCCCGTGATCTGCCCGTGCCGGTTGGCCGCACCGAGCCACGCCGGATCGCTTTCATGAAAGCGCGTCGGCACGCCGATTTCGGCAAACAGCGCGGCAAGCGTCTCGCGCATCGAGCCGCCCGGCGCAGCACCCACCAGGAACGGCCCGACAAATTCCGGTTCCCCTGGTACGTATCGGCGCAGCGGCACAGGCTGCGGCAGGCCAAGGTTGGCCGACAGCCACTTGCCGAAACCGGAACCGACGAAATCGAGGTACTTGTCTTGCATCGTTGTTGTTGTCGTTGTTTAAGCTGCGCGGCGCTCGGCGGCCTGCAGGGCATCGAGTGCATCCTTGCGGCGCTGCAGGTCGGCCATCAGGTTGAAGTCGGGCGGGAAGTCGTCCACGGCAACCGCGTGTTCGCCGTAGCGCGCGTAGTCACAGAGCTGTTTGCGTTCGGTCTCGTCGATGAGGTTTTGCGCGACGGCTTGCGCGGTCCACGCTTCAAAGTCGGGCAGGCTCTGCGGCACGGGCGGCAGCTTGCCTTCGCGGATGGCGGGTTTCAAGCGCTGCTCGATCGCATCCACCGCCGGTTGCAGGCGGAAGGCCGCTTCGCCGTACGCGATGGGGTCGACTTCGGGCGTCGGGCAGTAAGAGTCGGCCAGCAGGCGATCGCGCGCGGCACCGGGCGTCTGCATCAGCTCGGCCACCTGCGCGGCCAGCGCGTCCGACGGTTTGCGATAGGGCGAGCCGAACGGGAAGATCAGCGCACGCAGCAACCCGGCGATGCCCCGGTTCGGGAAGTTCGCCAGCACGCCGTCCAAAGCGTCGTGTGCCTTGACCAGCGCATCCTGCACCGACCAATGCACCAGTGGCGCATCCTCCGCGGGGCGGCCTTCGTCTTCAAAGCGCTTGAGCGTGGAAGAAATCAAATACATCTGCGAGAGGATGTCGCCCAGCCGGCCGGTGATGCTCTCGCGGCGCTTGAGCGTGCCGCCCAGCGTGAACATCGACACGTCGGACAGCAACGCCAGCGCGGTCGAGAAGCGGTTGACGGCTTGGTAATAGCGTTGCATCTCGGGCGCGGTATTGCTCGGTGCCGGCGCCACGCGCGCACCCGAGAGCGCATGCAGGAACGCACGCACCAGGTTGCCCGCAATGAACGCGCCGTGGCCGAACAGCGCCGCATCGAATGCGCGCAGCGTCTCGGGGGAATCGGCGCCTTGCGCTGCCGTCATCTCGCGCAGCACATACGGATGGCAGCGGATCACGCCTTGCCCGAAGATGATCAGGCAGCGCGTCATGATGTTTGCGCCTTCCACCGTAATCGCGATCGGCACCTGCTGATACGCGCGCGCCAGGAAGTTGTTCGGCCCCATGCAGATGCCCTTGCCGCCGACGATGTCCATCGCATCGTTGACCACATCGCGGGCACGTTCGGTCACGTGGTACTTGGCAATGGCGGAGATGACCGAAGGCTTCTCGCCCAGGTCCACGGCCAGCGCAGACAAACGCCGCGCCGCATCCATCATGTAAAGATTGCCGCCCATGCGGCCCAGCGCCTCCTGAATGCCCTCGAACTTGCCGATGGGCGTGCGGAACTGGCGGCGCACGGCGGCATACGCGCCGGTGCTGCGCACGGCCAGCTTGGCCATCCCCACGTTGGACGACGGCAGCGAAATCGCGCGGCCCGCCGCCAGGCATTCCATCAGCATGCGCCAGCCTCGGCCCACTTGCGCCTGCCCGCCGATCACCCAGTCGATCGGGATGAACACGTCCTTGCCCGAGTTCGGGCCGTTCTGGAACACCGCATTCAGCGGCCAGTGGCGGCGGCCGATGTTCACACCCGGATGCTTGGTCGGGATCAGCGAGCAGGTGATGCCGGGCTCTTTGTCGCTACCCAGCAGCCCGTCCGGATCGACCGCGCGGAAAGCCAGGCCCAGCACCGTTGCGATGGGGCCGAGCGTGATGTAGCGCTTGCTCCAGGTCACCCGAAAGCCCAGCGTCTCGCGGCCCTCATGCATACCTCGGCAGACCACACCTACGTCGGGAATGGCAGCGGCGTCGGACCCGGCATATGCGTTGGTCAGCGCAAAGCAGGGAACCTCTTCACCGCGAGCGAGGCGCGGCAGGTAGTGGTTCTTCTGCGCCTCGGTGCCGTAGTGCAGCAGCAGTTCAGCGGGCCCAAGCGAGTTCGGCACCATGACCGACACGGCCGCGGCAGAGCAGCGCGTCGACAGTTTCATGATGACCTGCGAGTGCGCATACGCCGAGAAGCCTTTGCCGCCGTATTCCTTCGGGATGATCATGCCCAGGAAGCCAGCGTGCTTTGCATAGGCCCACGCCTCGGGCGATATGTCCTGCCAGATCTGCGTGCTTTCCCAGTCGTTGGCGAGGTCGCAGAGTTTTTCGGTTTCGACGTCGAGGAACGACTGTTCTTCCGGCGACAGGCGCGGCTGCGGCGAAGCGAGCAAGCGTGACCAGTTGGGCCGGCCGGAAAACAGTTCGGCATCCCACCAGACGGTGCCCGCTTCAATGGCGTCGCGCTCCGTTTGCGACATCTCCGGCATGATCCTGCGGAACATCGCCAGCACCGGGCGTGTGATCAGGGCACGGCGCAGCGGCTTGAGCGAGAGCACCAGCGCGGGCAGCACGAAGACGATGGCAAGTACCGTGGTCATCACCGGGCCGACCAAGCCAAGCCACGCGCCGACCACGAGCCACACGGCGGTGGCGACCAGCCAAGCGAATGCCGAGGCTTCCAGGCTGGCGAGCCCGAGCGCGCCGATGTAAAGCAGGACGATCCAGATCGTCGTCATGAGGGTCTCCATTCGATGCGTTCGTGTGCCCGAGGTGTCGGGCATCCAGCGGTTGCTGAATACCCGAGCGACTCGCGTGCCTGCGCATGGCAGGCACACGCCGCGTCTGGGTTGTCAGGCGCCGGGGCTGCGCCAGGGGCGCATCGGGTTGGCCGGGAAGATCGCGCGTGCCGCATTGCTGCGGCGGATGGCCAGGGCCCGGGTGCGCGCGGTGGGCGCGGGGTCGTCACCCTCGTCGTCGTGATGATCGTCGTGCTCGTTAACGGCATCGTCGGCACTGGTGCGTGCGGCGGGGGTGCGCCCGAACAGATCACCGGAGAACGGCGAGGCGGTGCCGGGCGTGCTGCTGCGTTCGGTGCTGCGGCCGTTGCCGTGACCGGCCTGGCGACCGGAGTTGCCGTTGCCGCTGTCGTTGCCGCTCGAGGCGTCATCGGCCTGGGCCACGGGCGTGGGCACCTGCGCTTCGGCCAGTTCGACCACTTGGTCGAGTGCACCGGCCTCGCCAGCGTCCTTGGGCATGGGGGCATTGAGCGTGGCCACCACCAGCGCGGTCAGGCGCGCCAGCAGCGAAGCATCGTTCATCGGCTTGCCCTGGGTAAACATCGGCAGCAGGTTGTTGAGGTCGTCGCCGGCAAGTACGCCCGCGAGGGCCTTGAGCGAGAAGTGCAGGCGCCAGCCGAGTTCAGCGCGCGGCACGTGCGGCAGCGCGCTCGAGAAAGCCTCGAAGAATCGACCGAACACCGGCGCGTAATGGCCGAGCAGATAGTTCTGCACGAACGGCGAGGTGTCGGAATACACGCGGCCCATCAGCCGCAGGAACGCGGGGCCGCCGGTGTCGGGGTTGCGCGCCATCTGAAGTGCGGGCACAAACAGCGCGCCGAGCACGTGGTCGCAGGTGAGCTGCTCTTTGGTCCAGCGCGCTTCACACGCGGTGAGCAGCGCCAGCCGGCGCGTGTTGAGCGGATCCAGCCGGCGCCCGAGCACCGCCTGCATCAACGCTTCCTTGCTGCCGAAGTGATAGTTGACCGCTGCCAGGTTGACCTTGGCGCGCGCCGTGATCTGCCGCAGCGACATCGCCTCGTAACCGAACTCGATGAACAACAGTTCGGTGGCTTCCAGAATGCGGCCCTTGGTGTCTCCTGCTCCAGGACGTCCCATGTCTCCTACCTCGTTCTTTTAGGTCTGATATCGGGCCCGATTGCTGCACTGCAGCGCTCGAACGTACGATTCAAACATGTGTATGGGGTTGCCCGGGCATGTTAGGAACAGACGTTTGAAAACGCCAAGCGCCCAATTCGAGCAGGGACTCTAGACGAGGGGAGCTTGCCAAGCCAACGTATGAAACACGTGGCCTGGAAAGTGAGTGGGCGCAAACATTCAGAATGCTAAAGAGAGGTTTGCGCCCCGGCGGTGGGGTCAGCCGGCAGGCTGATGGGGGGATTGGAGGCCACCGAAGAACGCGGCGGCGTTTTGTGCAAGCGTGGGGAGGTGGTAGCCGCCTTCCTGAACGACCAGCGTCGGCAGCCCGATCGCGCCGATGGCGTGGCCAAGGCGCCCAAAGCCTTCCGTCGATACGTCCACCTGCGATTGCGGATCTTCGCGATAGATATCGAAGCCGAGCGACAACACGAGCACCTCGGGCTGGAAGCGTTCGAGCGCGGCAATCGCCTCACCGAGCTTGTCGAAGAACGCCGATTCCGGCGAGCGATGCGGCATTGGCAGGTTGATGTTCAGACCAACGCCTTCGCCCGCGCCGCGCTCGTCGTCAAAGCCGGCAACGACGGGGTAAAAGTTGGTCGGATCGCCGTGGATGGAGACGTACAGCACATCCGCGCGGTCGTAGAAGATCTCCTGGATGCCCTGGCCGTGGTGCATGTCGGTGTCGAGGATGGCGACACGCTTGTACTTGGCGCCGAATTGGCCAAGTAAGGCTTGTGCGGCAACGGCAGCGTTGTTCAGGTAGCAGAAACCGCCAGCCGCTTCACGGCGCGCGTGATGGCCGGGCGGGCGGCACAGCGCGTAGGCGAGGCGCGCGCCGCCCGCGATGGCTTGTGCGCCGGCGGCTGCACTTTGTGCCGACCAATAGGCCGATCGCCACGTGTTTTCGCCGACGGGGCAACTGCCGTCTGCCAGATAGCGCGCGGCCTGGGCCAGCACGCCGCGCAGCGCGTTGGGCTCGCGCACGAAGATGTTGGACATCACCTCGTCGCCCCAGTCTTCGGGCAGGCGGTGCCAATCGGCATGTGCGTCTTGCAGGAAGCGCAGATACGGCTCGCCGTGCACGGCGGTGAGCGGCGCGAGGCCGTGGTCTTCGGGCCGCGCGATGGTGAACCCGAGATCGCGCGCGGCCTGCAGCAGGTTGAGCGCGCGCTCGGGCACTTCCTGCGGCGTGCGCATCTTGCCGCGCGAGTAGTAGCTCTGCGGATGGTGCAGTAGCTGTTCAGGATGGAAGAACGTCAGCATGGGTGAAGCAGGTTGGGAAAATCGTTATGCGCTGACAGCGTCGCCGGCGGTGGCGCGGCCGCGCTGGCGCGCATCGATGGCGGCAACGCACAGCAGCGAGATACCGGCGAGCAACGTGTAGAACACCGCCAGCGGCCACCATTCGCCATGGAAGCGCTGCGCGAGGATAGTGCCGACCAGCGGCGTGAGCCCGCCCGCCACAGCACCGCATACCTGGTACGACAGCGAGATCGCCGAGTACCGCACGCGCGTCTCAAACACGCCCGACATGAAGCCCGCGATGACCGAGTAGAAGCTCGCCATACACACCACAGCCAGCGCAATGCCCAGCACCATCAACGGCGCCTGGCGCGTCTGCACCAGCAGAAACATCGGATACGGCGAGGCCATCGCCAGCAGCGCCATCAGCTTGAGAAAGCGCGCCCCGCCGAGCCTCTCAGCCAGCCACGCCGCCAGCGGCTGCGCGAGAAACTGGATGAACGCGACCACAAACAGGCAATCGAGAATCAGCGTTTTCGACAGCGACAGATATTGCGTCGTGTACGCGATCATGAACGTGTTGGTGAAGTACACGCCCGCAATGCCGATGGTGTTGGCGCCAATGCACAGCAGCACCGGCACGCGCGCCGTGCGCCAGACTTCGGCAATCGGCAGCTTGGCCGTCTTGCGCTGCGCTTGCACCTGCGCAAATTCGGGCGATTCATTCACGCCCAGGCGAATCGCCACGCCCACGAGCAGCAGCGCCGCGCTGGCGAGGAAGGGCAGGCGCCAGCCCCAGTCCATGAACGCGTCTTTCTCCATCGACGTGACGAAGCGGAAGGCCAGCAACGAGAGGATCAACCCAGCCGGGCTGCCCAGTTGCGCGAACGAAGCGAAAAACGTGCGGCGGCCCTTGGGCGCATGCTCGCCCGCCATCAGCACCGCGCCACCCCATTCGCCGCCGACCGCAATACCCTGCACCACGCGCAGCAGCACCAGCAGCGCCGGCGCGAGGGCACCGGCAGTGGCATACGTCGGCAGCAGGCCGATGCCGATGGTCGCCAGGCCCATCATCGTGAGCGTGATCATCAGTGCCTTCTTGCGGCCGATGCGGTCACCCCAATGGCCGAACACGATGCCGCCCAGCGGCCGCGCGAAGAAGCCCACGGCAAACGTGCCGAATGACGCCAGCGTGCTGAGGAACGGATCGCCGCCCGGGAAGAACAGCGGCCCGAACACGAGTGCCGCAGCGGTGGCGTAGATGTAAAAGTCGTACCACTCGATCATGGTGCCGACAAAGGCGGCGGTGGCCGCACGCGCAGGCTGGCGCCCGCCCGGTTGAGACGATTGCATGGTGGTGCTCCTCACAAGTTTTTTTAGCCCGTCGCATCAAGGCGACGATGCGTGTTTATTGCCGGTTGACGGGTATTAGTCAAATTCTGAATACTTATCGTTTGTATAAATTGAACTCATAAACATAGGAACAAGCGCCCGCCATGGACCCGTCTGCTCTCGATCCTGCGCTGGTCAGCGACCGGCTCGACTGGAACCTGCTGCGCACCTTCCTCACCATCGTCCACGAGCGCAGCATCAGCCGCGCGGCAGTGCGACTGCACATCACGCAGCCGGCGGTGAGCCTGGCGCTGCGGCGGCTCGAAGACCAGCTCGGCCACACGCTCATCGAGCGGCGCGGCTCGCACTTCCGCCTCACGCGCGTTGGCGAAGACGTGCTGCGCATCGCCACCGACGTCTACGGCAATGTTGCGCGGCTGGGTTCGGAGCTGGGTGAGCCGCAAGACGATGTGAGCGGCGTGCTGCATCTGCTGACGGTCAGCCGCATCCAGTCGGGCGTGTACGACGAATGCCTGGCAGCGTTTCACCGCCATCACCCGCGCGTGGATCTGCAGGTGGAGGTGATGCGCAGCGCGGACATCCTCGATGCGCTCGCGCAGAAGCGCGCCGGGATCGGCCTGAGCCTGTGCCGCACGCCCGTCGAAAAACTTGAGCGGCAACTGTTCGTGCGCCAGCGCTACGCCGTGTTTTGCGGGCGGCATCACCGGCTGTTCGGGCGGACGGGTTTGTCGATCAGTGATCTGCTCGGCGAAAACTTCGTGTCGTTCATGAGCGATCAGTTGGGCGATGCGTTGTCGCCGCTGGCGGTGTTTCGCGATCAGCAAGGGTTCACCGGGCGCATCGTCGCTACGTCGCCGAGCCTGGATGAGATCAAGCGGCTGGTGTTTGCCGGCTACGGGATTGGCTGCCTGCCGGAGCACATCGTGGCTGATGACGTCGCGCAGCAACGGTTGTGGCGATTGCCGCCGGAGGAAGGGGTGGCTGATGTCGATCTATACCTGATGTGGCATAAGGAACGGCGCTTGGCGGCCGCCGAAGCGGCATTCTTGGCGCATTTCCGGCGATATATGGCGCGGTATTCGTTGGCCGAGCGGTTGGGGGATGTGGTGAATGCGCCGCTGGCGGCTTTGCGAGCGCCGCTCGGGTAAACCTGCATCCTGTTAAACTACGGCCCTTCTTGCAGTCCCCGGGGTCCAGTCGCCCCGTCACCTACCCAGGCTTTGTCCACGATTGGCGCACGAACGAATGCGCGGGACACGCCGGTTCAAGTTTCTCCGTTTCCATGTCGTTTTCCGAACTCGGCTTGTCAGACAAGCTGGTACGCGCCGTGGCCGAACTCGGCTACGCAGAACCCACCCCGATTCAACGCCAGGCCATCCCCGCCATC
Source organism: uncultured Ralstonia sp. (assembly GCA_963512445.1). Taxonomy (GTDB): domain Bacteria; phylum Pseudomonadota; class Gammaproteobacteria; order Burkholderiales; family Burkholderiaceae; genus Ralstonia. The sequence goes on along the minus strand of CAUPMS010000033.1, from coordinate 33,289 downwards.
CTCAAGGGCGGTGACCTGCTCGCCGGTGCGCAGACCGGCACTGGCAAGACAGCCGGTTTCACGCTGCCGATGCTGCATCGCCTTTCCGCTACGCAACCGAACAAGGTGCACACGCCCAACGGCATGCGCTTTCCCGTTCGCGCGCTGGTGCTGACCCCCACGCGTGAACTCGCCGCGCAGGTGGAAGAGAGCGTGCGTGCCTATGGCAAATACCTGCCGCTGAAGTCGATGGTGATGTTTGGCGGCGTTGGCATCAACCCGCAGATCGACGCGCTCAAGCGCGGTGTCGATATCGTTGTGGCCACGCCAGGCCGTCTGCTGGACCACGTGGGCCAGCGCACCATTGATCTGTCGCACATCGAACTGCTGGTGCTGGACGAAGCCGACCGCATGCTCGACATGGGCTTCATCCACGACATCCGCAAGATCCTCAATATCCTGCCGGCCAAGCGACAGAACCTGTTGTTCTCGGCCACGTTCTCGGATGACATCCGCGAACTGGCTGACCGCCTGCTCGACAAGCCGGCGCTGATTGAAGTCGCACGCCGCAACACCACGGCCGAGACGGTCGAGCAACGCATCTACCCGGTAGACCGCGAGCGCAAGCGCGAACTGCTCGCCAAGCTCGTGCGCGACAACGACTGGCACCAGGTGCTGGTCTTCACGCGCACCAAGCACGGCGCGAACCGCCTGGCCGAGCAGCTCACGCGTGACGGTATCTCGTCGCTGGCGATCCACGGCAACAAGAGCCAATCGGCACGCACGCGTGCGCTGTCTGAGTTCAAGGCCGGGACGCTGCGCGTGCTGGTTGCCACCGACATCGCCGCGCGCGGTATCGACATCGACCAACTGCCGCACGTGGTCAACTTCGACCTGCCGAACGTGCCGGAAGACTACGTGCACCGTATCGGCCGCACGGGCCGCGCGGGTGCGCAGGGCGAGGCGATCTCGCTGGTCTGCGTGGACGAGCACGGCCTGCTGCGCGACATTGAACGCCTGATCAAGCGCGAACTGCCGCGCACCGTGCTGGAAGGTTTCGAGCCGGACCCGACCATTGCGGCGGAGCCGATTCCGAACGGACGCAACAACGCGCGTGGCCCGCGCCAGGGCGGTGGCCGCAACCAACAGCCGCGCCAAGCCAGCGGCAATGTGGCATCGCGCGAACCACGCGCGCCACGTGAGCCGCGCGAACCGCGTCGGGAGTCGGGCGGCAATGGCAACGGTCAGACGCAAGGCCAAAGCCAGGGTCGCAATGGCGGCAACCGCCAGCGCCAGGCACAAGGCCAGCGCGACGGCCAGGCCGCACCAAAGCCGCGGAATGGGAACAGTGCGGGCAACGGTGCGGGCAACGGCGGTGGCAACGGCCAATCGCGCGGACGCGGCCAGCGGCAGGGCCAAGCGCAAGGCCAGGCCCAAGGCAACGGGCAGGGCGGTCAGCGTCGTTCGTCGAACACGCAATCCGCGCAACCGGCCCAGAAGACCGCACAACCCGCCAAGCAACCGTTCAACGGCCTGTTCGCCAAGGCCGCTGCGCTGCTCGGCGGCCGTAAAGCCTGACGTGCATGCACGGTAGCGACGACAGCGGCCGGCCCGCATCAGCTGAAGCACCCTATGACGGCCTGACGCCCGACAGCATCCTCGATGCGCTGGCGCCGACGTTGGCGCGGATTGGGCTGATGCCGGATGGCCGCATGTTCGCGCTCAACAGCTACGAGAACCGCGTCTACCAGGTCGGCGTGGAAGACAGCGCGCCGGTGGTGGCCAAGTTTTACCGACCGGGCCGCTGGAACGACGCGCAGATCGTCGAGGAACACGTCTTTACGGCAGAACTCGCGGCTGCCGAGATCCCGGTCATCGCGCCGCTTGCAATCAACGGCCATACGCTGCACGCGTTCGAGCGCTGGCACTTCGCGGTCTTCCCGCGTTGCGCCGGCCGCGTGCCTGCCATTGATCGTGATGACACGCTTGAATGGATGGGCCGCTTTCTTGGCCGCATCCATGCCATTGGCGCGCAGCGGCCGTTCATGACGCGGCCCGCACTCGACATCGACACCTATGGCGTGCAGTCGCGTGACTGGCTGCTCGAACACGATTTCATTCCGCCCGATTTGCTGCCGGCCTGGCGCAGCGTGGCCGATGCCGCGCTCGACGGCGTGCGCCGCTGCTACGACCGCGCGGGCGACGTTTCACTGCTGCGCCTGCACGGCGATTGCCACGCCTCCAACGTCCTCTGGATCGAAGAGGGTGACGCCAAGCAAGGCGACCCCTTGCGCAGCGCAGGCCCGCACTTCGTTGACTTTGACGACAGCCGCACCGGGCCGGCAGTGCAGGACTTGTGGATGCTGCTCTCGGGCGATCGCGCGTCGATGCAATCGCAGCTCGCCAGCCTGCTGGCCGGCTATGAGGATTTTTGCGAATTTGACACGCGCGAGTTGTATCTGGTGGAAGCGCTGCGCACGCTGCGCTTGCTGCACTACAGCGCGTGGCTGGCGCGTCGCTGGAATGATCCGGCGTTTCCTGCTGCGTTTCCGTGGTTCAACACACAACGCTACTGGCAGGACCGGGTCCTGGAGTTGCGCGAGCAGATCGCGCTGTTGGACGAACCGCCGCTCTGGTGAAACCGAGCGGCGGTTTTTCTTTGCGACTGCGTTGACGCCGATGTTGATGCTTTAGGCAAACTTGCCAGCCTGGAAGTCACGCACGGCCTGGAAGATTTCTTCCTGCGTGTTCATCACAAACGGGCCGTACTGTGCAATCGACTCGTTCAGCGGCTTGCCCGCTACCACCAGGACGCGCGCCTCGGCATCGCCCGCGCGGATGACCACGCCATCGCTGCCTTCCGTGTTGGCGAGGATGGCCATCTGCTTGTCTTCCACGCGCTGCAGGCCTGCGTTGTCCGGTGCTTCCGCGTCGCCCACCAGCGCGCTGCTACGGAACACGTAGACAAACGCGTTGTGCCCGGCTGGCAGCGGCTGCGCAAACGACGCACCCGCCGGCAGCGTGATGTCGAGATACAACGGCTGCGTCGCCTCGCGTATCATCGCACCCTGCACGCCGCGCGATTCACCGGCGATGACGCGCACGGCCACGCCGTCTTCCGTTGTGAACTCAGGAATCTCATTTGACGGAATGTCTCGGTACCACGGCGTCGTCATCTTGTCGCTGGCAGGCAGGTTCAGCCAGAGCTGGAAGCCTTCCATTACGCCATCTTCCTGTTCCGGCATTTCGGAGTGCACGACGCCGCTGCCGGCGGTCATCCACTGCACGCCGCCGTGTTGCAGCAGGCCTTTGTGGCCGGCGCTGTCGTGGTGGCGCATGCGGCCCGCGATCATGTACGTCACCGTCTCAAAGCCGCGATGCGGGTGATCGGGAAAGCCCGCAAGGTAGTCGTTCGGATCATCGCTGCGGAACGCATCCAGCATCAGGAACGGATCGAGCCGGCGTTGCAGGTTGTTCGTCAGCACGCGCGTGAGCTTCACGCCCGCACCGTCCGAAGTGGCGCGGCCAGTGACGATGCGCTCCACGCGGCGGCCACGTTGCACTTGCTGCACTTGCGGTTGCACGAGGGTTTCCATGCGGTTCTCCTGAAATTGGGGATTTGTCATATCCCAAATGTAGGGTGGTTGCCCCTTATGCACTAGACGGTTATTGTGGGAAAAAATGTTGCTCCCGACGGGACAATAGCGAACGCGAGCCGCCAAGCACACTGATCGGAGGAGGAAACCACGTGGATCTGAACCAACTGGCGCTGTTCGTGCGCGTTGTTGAAGCGGGGAGCTTCACAGCGGCGGCGACGCGGCTGGATTTGCCCAAATCATCCGTCAGCCGGGGCATTGCCGCGCTCGAACAGGATTTGAACGTACGACTGTTACAACGCACCACGCGCACGCTGCATCTGACGGATGCGGGCCAGAGCCTGTATCAGGTGGCGTCGCACGCACTGGAAGACATCGAGCGCGCCACGACTTGCGCGGGCGAACTGCAGGACTTGCCGCGCGGCAAAGTGCGGATCACGTCCTCCGAAGACGTTGGCCGCTTATTGGTCGCGCCGGTGGCGGCGCGCTTCATGCAGCAGTACCCGGAGATCGATCTGGATGTGGTGCTCACGCCGCGCAATGTCGATCTTGTGCAGGAAGGTTTCGACCTCGCTGTCCGCGTCGGACGGTTGGCCGACAGTTCGCTCGTGGCGCGGTCGCTTGGTGTGTTGCGCATCGGCTTGTTCGCCTCGCCGGATTACCTGCAGCGCAGCGGCGCGCCGGAGACCGTGCAAGGGCTGGCGGACCACTGCTGCCTCGATTTTCGCGGCACCGGCCGGGGCGAAACGCAATGGCGTCTCGTCGGCCCCGATGGGCTGAAGACGGTTGCTACGCGTGCTCGCCTGAACGCCGATAGCCTCATCTACCTGGAAACGCTGATTGCTTCCGGCGCCGGCATCGGCCCGTTGCCGCTGTATGGGAGCGCTGTGGCGCGTGCCAATGCGCCGCTGCCGCGCCTTGTGCGCGTGCTGCCCGACTACGCCACCAGCGGAGAGCCGATCAATCTCGTCACGCCGTCTGCGCGGTTTGTGCCCACGCGTGTTCGCTTGCTGATCGACATGCTGACCGAGTCGATTCGGCAAGAGCTGGAAAACGCGGATCCCACCTGACGCGTCGCGGCTCAGGATGTCGGTTTATCAAATCTTGTCACGATTGCTCCGGTTGCGCGTTTCACGCCGCATCATGCGCCCCACGCGTGCCGGACCAGTACGTCTGAGTCCTCCTTGGCGTTACCCCCGTCAAGCGTTGCAGTGCTTCCCCCCCGGTGCTCTGCGACGTGTCTGGCACATGTGACCCTTGGGTGTTTCCGATCCCGCCACGTTGTGAGAAACACCGCCACCCGGACCTCGTTGTCCGGGTTTTTTTTGCCTACGTTTTACGGAATGCACACCGCATAGGGTGTTTCAAGAGTCTTCACAAATTAGGACTCTTCTCATGGTTCGTAGCAAACCCCGCCATGAAAATTGCAGACACGTAACACATGCAACGGATCGCGCTGGACGCGACTGATCGGGCGCCGCCGGCGCCCACGCCATCCCGGCACGCATGTGCGCAATTTTCATGGAGCCGAACATGCGTATCGCCTTGCTTGAAGACGATCCTTTCCAAAGCGAAGTCATCGTCCAGATCCTGTCCCAGTCCGGCCACGACGTGGTGACCTACACCGACGGCGCCACCTTGCTGCGCATGCTGGGCCGCTCGTCGTACGACATGCTGATTCTCGACTGGCATACGCCGGGCATGCTCGGCATCGACGTGCTGAGCGTGGTGCGCAGCCGCCACAAGGACGTGCTGCCGATCCTGTTCGTGACGGCCGAAGAAGGCGAGAAGAGCCTCGTGCGCGCGCTCACGCAGGGCGCTGATGACTACATTGCCAAGCCGTTCCGTATTCCCGAACTGCGCGCGCGCGTGGATGCGCTGCTGCGCCGCGCCTATCCGATTCCATATGGCCGTTTGCCGTTCGAGCTGGGCCCGTATCACTTCAACCCGCAGCGCCAGCAGGTCTCGCTGCACGGCGAGTCGGTCATGCTGACGGGCATCGAGTTCCAGCTCGCGCTGTTGCTGTTCTCAAACGTGGGCCGCACGCTGTCGCGTGACCATATTTTCGGGCAGGTGTGGGGGCGCAACTCGTCGGAGTACACGCGCACGATTGATAGCCACGTCTCGCGCATCCGCATGAAGCTGAATATCGAGCCGGTGAACGAGGTGCGTCTGGTGGCGGTGTACAAGCATGGTTACCGCTTGGACCATTTGAAGCCGGCGGACGACATGGGTGGGCTGTCGGACGTGGACGTCGCGCCGTACGAGGCATAGGCGCGAGCCGATTGTTTGCGGGCAACTGGGGCGCCATTGCGGGGGATGCGGTGGCGCCCTTTCTGTTTTTTCATCGGCTGGTATGCTCGGCGCTTCTCATTCTTTGATCGAGGCCGGTGTGCCGCTTGTCAATCTCAATGCCGAGGCCGATGCACTGCCGCGCGCGTGGTCGTCTCGCGTGGTGGAGCGCTTTGGTGGCGGCAATTTCAAGGTGCTGCGCATGGACGGCACGCCGTATCCCGATGAGGTGCACGACTATGCCGAAGGCCTTCTCGTGATCGAGGGCGAGCTGCGACTGCGCATTCACGAGGAAGCGGTGACGGTGTTGCCCGGGGAACTGTATGTGGTGCCCGCTGGCGTGCCGCACAGCGTGGACGCAGGCAGCGCGGGCACGCTGGTCATTCTGGACGTGTAAGCGGAGCGTCCGGTGCTTCGCTGGCAGGCAAAGGCGGCAATGCGGCATCGCGTGCTGGCGGTTCCGCCAGGCTGCGTTTCATCAGCCAGGCGATACCGGGGATGCGCAAGCCGGTGGTGAACACCACGTCGCGCATCCAGCCGCCGTACGCCGCCTGGAAACACGGTGTGAGCGCGCGGCTGAGCGTTTGATACGCCTGCACGGTACGCAGACGACGGGCGTGGTAAGCGAGAGCGCCATCGGTGGCACCGTGGGCCTGCAAGCACGCTGCCAGCGCCAGGGCGTCCTGCGCGGCCAGCGTCGTCCCCAACCCCAACTGCGGGCTCATGGCGTGCGCGGCGTCGCCGATCACGCAGTAGGGCGGCTTGGCCAGCGCGCGCGGCCATGTGTGGCGATAGACAGCGAAGGGCAGATCGTCGTGTGAGCGGATCTGTTCGATCACGGGGGCGGCTTGCGGCCACAGGCTGAGGACGTGCGCTTTCCACTGGGCGATGTCGTTCTGGCGCCAGGCATCCACATGCTTGCGGGGCAGGCTCCAGAACATCGACAGGCGTGTGCGTGTGCCGTCCACGTCGGTGGGCAGCAGGCCCATCATCTCTCGCGTGCCGCGAAAGCGTTGCTGCAGCACGCGCGCGTCCCAGCCATCCACCCACGCCTGAAACCACAAAGTGCCCCAGGGGTAGGTGCGCGACGGGCCGGCCAGTCCGGCGGATTCTCGCAGCGTGGAGGCAGCGCCGTCGGCAATCACGAACAGATCGAAGACTGCGTCGCCTTGTGCGTGCATCACGCGCGCCTTCGGGCCGTCGTGATGCAACTGATCGATCGTGCAGCCGAAGTGGAACGTCGCACCAGCCCGCAGCGCGGCTTCGTACAGCGTCGACGACAGCGCGTGACGCGTGACAGCGCGGCCGGGCGTATCGGCGTAGTCGATGTCGAGCAAGCGCCAGCCGCGATGGCTCAGGCCGATCAGCCGGTCGATCGGTGCGCCGATGCCTTCCAGCTCGCGGCCCACGCCGAGCGCCTCCAGCGCGCGGATGCCCTGCGGCTGGATCAGCAGGCCCGCGCCCATGGCGGTCAGTTGCGGATGTTTTTCGAAGACGTGAACGTCGTGCCCCTGGCGTGCAAACGCGATGGCGGCGGCCAGGCCGGCGTTGCCAGCGCCGGCAATGCCGATGGACAGCGGGCGGGGTGCGGTCATGAAAGCATGGCGGATCGTTGACTCAAGATGATAACGATACGGCACGCACATTAAGGCTGTTCGTGCAGGCAGCGGAGATAATGCGCACACCTCACGCCCACCACCTCAACCGGACGCGCCATGCAGATCAAATGGCTGGAAGACTTCAAGGAGCTCGCCAAGACGCGCAGCTTCAGCCGCGCGGCCGAGAACCGCAACGTCACGCACCCCGCGTTCGGGCGCCGCATCAAGGCGCTGGAGGAATGGGTGGGCACCGCGCTGGTCGAGCGCCGCGAACATCCGGTCACGCTCACGGCCGCGGGGCGCCTGTTTCTGGATGCGGCGGCCAATGCTGTGGATGGTCTGAATGATGCGCGACTGTTGCTGCGCGAGGCTCAGTTGCCCGTGGCGCTGAAGATTGGCACGGGGCGCACGCTGGCGCGCACGTTCGTCCCCGGCTGGTATGAAACGTTGGCACGCCAGCGCGGCGTGTTTCCACTCAGCATCACGACGGGTGGCACGCAGGAGGGTGTGCTGGCGCTGGCTGACGGCACGGTCGATTTGCTGATTGCCTATGCCAGCCCGCAGGCCGACGCACTGCTCGACCCGCGCAAGTACGACCATTGCCTGCTCGGCAGCGAAACACTGGTGCCGGTGAGTGCCCCCGACAAGCGCGGCCGCGCGCGTTTCACGCTGCCGGGCACGGCTGCTGCGCCGCTGCCGTGGCTGGCCTTCGCGCGGGGGCTGACACTGCGGCAGATGCTCGATCGCCACCTGGCAGCGGCGGATCGCAAGGCGCATCTGCAGCCCGTGTTCCAGGCCGATTTTTACGAGGCAGTGGAAGAGATGGCGCTGCGCGGATTCGGCATGGCGTGGCTGCCGTACCGCCTGGCCAGGCCGCACCTGAACGCGGGTGAACTCCGCCCCGCTGGCGATGAAGCGTGGCACATCCACGTCAACATCCGCATGATGCGCGTGCGCAGCAACCAGAGCGCGCTGCTCGACGAGGTGTGGCAACTCGCTGTTGACAACGCCCGCGCTGACGCTGCCTGAGGCACATCGCAAAAAAGCCCAACCTTGTGCCGAAACGGCACAAGCCGCCGTGGCCCGGCACCTAGACTCCTCCGCAACCTTCGCCCGCCAACGTTGTTCAACAGGCGGATCGGCACAGACCACGGGGAGACAACCATGCCAGCCCACACCCTCAACGCGAGCGGCACGCCCGCACGCGCCACCGACACGCACCGACACCCAGCGCCCTGGCGCGCCGTGCTGGCCGCGAGCGTCGGCAACGCGCTTGAATACTACGACCTGCTGATCTACGGCTATTTCGCCATCACCATCGGCAGGCTGTTCTTCCCGACGGGCGATGCGTGGAGCTCGCTGATGCTCTCCGTTGGCACGTTTGGCGTGTCGTTCATCATGCGGCCGCTGGGCTCGATGGTGCTCGGCAGCTATGCGGACCGTGTTGGCCGCAAGGCGGCGCTCACGTGGTCGATCCTGCTGATGATGTTGGGCACGGCGATGATCGCGTTTGCGCCCACGTATGCGTCGATCGGGCTGTGGTCACCGGCCATCGTGATCGTCGCGCGGTTGCTGCAGGGCTTCTCGGCCGGCGGCGAATTCGGCTCTGCCACGGCGTTCATGATCGAACACGCCAACGGCAAGCGCATGGGCTACAACGCGAGCTGGCAGGCAGCCACGCAGGGCTTGGCCACATTGCTGGCCGCAGGCTTGAGTGCCTGGCTTACGTATGCGTTGACCACCGCGCAAGTGGAAGCCTGGGGCTGGCGCGTGGCCTTCCTGTTCGGCTTGCTGATCGGCCCAATCGGCGTCTATATCCGCCGCCATACGCCAGAGACACCGGAGTTTGTTGCCATGCAGGCAGAAGCGCCGGCGGCATTGCAGGAGCGCTCGCCATTGCGCGACACGCTCACGCAAGGTCTGCGCGGGTTGCTGCTTGGCGCCGGTGTGGTGGTGGCCGTCACCGCGTTCAACTATGTGCAGAAGGTCTACATGCCGACCTATGCCATCAACCAGCTCCACATTGCCACCAGCGCGTCGCTGGTCTGCACGATGATCACCGGCGCGATGCTGATGGTGATGGCGCCCGCGTTTGGTTTGCTGGCCGATCGCTTTGGCAGCATTCGCGTGGTGTCGATTGCGATGGTGGTGATTGCGCTGTCGACGTATCCGATGTTCGCCACGCTGGTCGCGCAGCCGACGTTCTGGACGCTGCTGACTATGCAGGCGATTGTGGGTGTGCTGCTCGCGGCCATCCTGGCGCCGCTGCCGGCGCTGCTGGCCGACATCTTCCCGACGCGCACGCGCGGCACGGGCCTGGCGTTGAGCTATAACTTGTCGGTGACGATCTTTGGCGGGTTCTCGCCGCTTATCGTCACGTGGCTGATTGGCGTCACGCACATCAAGACGTCGCCGAGCTTCTACGTGTTTGCGACCACGCTCATCAGCCTGGCTTCACTGTGGATGCTGCGCGGCCGTGCGCGTGCGCACTGAACCTGAACTGACTTTTCGTTCCCGTCTCTACCCAAGGATTTCGCATGATGACCCTGGAGGCGCTGCGCGCCACGCTGCCGGTCTACCCGATCGAACTGCAAAAGCCCGACATCCGCCGCTGGAAGACCGGCACGTACGGCATTGACTACGTGCATACGTTCGACAGCGGTGCACCCGGCCCGCACGTGATGATCAACGCGCTCACGCACGGCAACGAACTGTGCGGCGCGATTGCGGTGGATGCACTGCTGGCCGCCGGCGTGCGACCGGCCCGCGGACGGCTCACGCTGTCGTTCGCCAATGTCGAGGCATACGAGCGCTTCGATATCCACGACCCGGACGCTACGCGCTTCATCGATGAAGACCTGAACCGCGTGTGGTCTGCCGACAGGCTCGATGGCCCCGGCAACACGCTGGAACTGCGTCGCGCGCGCGAGTTGCGCCCCGTGATCGACACCGTCGATTACCTGCTCGACATTCACTCGATGCACGAGAAGGCCGAACCGCTGATGCTGACCGGCCCGCATGCGAAGGGTGTCGCGCTTGGCCGCCAAGTCGGTGCACCGTCGCACCTGATGATCGACGCCGGTCATGCCGCCGGCCGACGCTTGCGCGATTACGGCGGGTTTGGCGATGTGGCCAGCCCGAAGAATGCCCTGCTCATCGAATGCGGCCAGCACTTTGAGCGTGTGAGCCGCGACGTGGCGCTTGATGCATGCGCGCGCTTTCTGGTGGCGTTGGGCATAGTCGATGCATCGGCTGTGTCGGAATGGCTGGGGATTGCGCCTGCGCTGGAGGTGCGATGCATCCGCGTGACGGACCCGGTGGTCGCCAAGTCCACCGCCTTCCGTTTTGCAGGCGACTATCGCGGCATGGAGACCATCGCCCGCGCGGGTACGGTCATCGCCACCGATGGTGATGTGCAGATCGTTACGCCCTATGACAACTGCGTGCTGCTACAGCCCTCGCTGCGGCATCTGGCGCCGGGCGTGACCGTGGTCCGTTTGGGCAAGCCCGAAGGCTCGGCGTAAGCGCCCGCCAAGCGTCCACTATGCGCCCATCATGGTGCGCAACGTGCCGAGCAGTACCTGCCGGCAGTTGCGTACCATCTTTTCTTCAGGGTCGCGATAGCCGGTCAGCAGCCACGCTGCTCCCACGTTGGTCATGGCGCCCACGAGCGCGAGGCCGATGATGCGCTGGTCGGCGCGCAGCTCGGCATCGTCGTCATTGTTGGCACCGGGCAGTTGGGCGTTCGCCATGATCTGCCTGCCGAATTCCAGCAGGTTGCGCTGGTAGGTCGCATCCGTTTCGCGGCTGACGCCCATCACTTCCAGCAGCAGGACGCGCGCCGCGCACGGGTCACGCAGAAACGCGAAGAACGCGTGCAGGCCGGCGTCGATGCGCGCCTCCAGAGTGCCCTCCACGGCGGCCGTGGCTTCTGACACCTGCGCGCGCAGGTCTTCGGCATGCTGCTGGTAAGTCGCGCGCAGCAGGGCGTCTGTGCTGTCGAACGCAGCATAGAAGTACCGGTCGTTCAACTTCGCTTCCTGACAGATGGCCCGCACGGTGGCTTTGCGGAATCCCACTGTGCCGAAGACACGCGTAGCGGCGCGGATCAGCGCTTCGCGGCGTTCGGCGGTACGCGCTTCAGGCGCCACACCGCCATACGGGCGGCCTTTTTTGGCCAGTGCGTTGGCCGTTTCAAATGTTTTCTCCATTTCGCTATTTGACGTCAGGACGCTGAAAAATTAAAGTGGTGACAAGTAACACCAAATTTAAGGCGAAGTTTGCCACGCCCGCTGCCGGGCCGCCAACAGGAGACCGCATGGACACGATGATCGAGCGAGGCGCCAGTGCACAACCGCAACGCAACCGCACAAACGCACCGGACACGGATTTCGACGTGCTCATCGTGGGCGCCGGGCTTTCCGGCGTGGGGGCGGCGTATCACCTGCGCGAGCGCTGCCCATCGGCGCGTTTCGCCATCCTGGAAGGGCGCGAAACCATTGGTGGCACGTGGGACTTGTTCCGCTACCCCGGCATCCGCTCGGACTCCGACATGTTCACGCTCGGCTACAGCTTTCGCCCGTGGCACAGCAACAAGGCCATCTCCGACGGCCAGACCATTCTCGATTACATCCGTGACACCGCGCGCGTGTTTGGCATCGACAAGGCGATCCGCTTCCGCCACAAGGTGACGGGCGCGAACTGGGATTCCGCCGCCGCGCGCTGGACCGTGCAGGCGCTGCGCAGCGACGGCACACGCGAGGAACCGGTGCAGTTCACCTGCAGGTTCCTCTACATGTGCAGCGGCTACTACGACTACGGAGAAGGCCACGCGCCGACATGGCCTGAGATGGATCAATTCCGGGGCCGCATTGTCCATCCGCAGCATTGGCCGAAGGACTTGTCGTACGCCGGCAAGCGCGTGGTGGTGGTCGGCAGCGGTGCAACGGCGGTTACGCTCGTGCCCGCAATGGCCGACACCGCACAGCACGTGACGATGTTGCAGCGCTCGCCCACGTATATCGTGTCGCGGCCGGAGCAGGATGCTGTGGCCAACCGGTTGCGCCGGTGGTTGCCCGCGGGGCTGGCGCACCGCCTGGTACGCACGAAGAACGTGCTGCTGACGATGTACTTCTACAGCCTCGCGCGCCGCAAGCCCAAGGCATTCAAAGACTTCATCATCCGCATGGCCGGCAAGCAGATCGGCCCCGGCTTCGACGTGCGCAAGCACCTCACGCCGCGCTACAACCCATGGGATCAGCGCCTGTGCCTCGTGCCCGATGGTGATCTGTTCAAAACGATCCGCGCGGGCAAGGCGTCGATCGCCACCGACGAAATCGCGCATTTCACGCCCACCGGCCTGCAGCTCAAGGGTGGCGAGCATCTCGACGCCGACGTGATCGTCACCGCCACGGGGCTCAAGCTCAAGGTGCTGGGCGGGGCGTCCATCACCATCGACGGCCGTGCGGTGAACCTGGCTGAGACGGTGTCGTACAAGGGCATGATGTATAGCGGCGTGCCAAACCTGGCGTCGTCGTTCGGCTATACAAATGCGTCGTGGACGCTCAAGGCCGAGCTGATCGCGCAGTATGTCTGCCGGTTGCTCAACCACATGCAATCCAACGGCTTTGATACCTGCGTGCCCCGTCTGGACGATGAAGCCATGGGCCGCGAGCCCGCTGTCGATCTCACGTCCGGCTACATCCAGCGCGCTGCCAGCATCCTGCCCAAGCAGGGCGATAAGCAGCCGTGGAAGTCGTATCAGAACTACGCGCGTGATCTGATGATGCTGAAATTCGGCGCGCTTGCCGACAGCGCCATGCGGTTCGAGCGCCGTGCACAGCCGATCGGCGCGGCACAACCCGCCTAACCGCCTCCCGCATCGGGGACACTATGACCAGCATCGTTCTTGGCGTCGTGGCGCTCGCAATTCTGGCGCCTGTTGCGTTCACATTCTTCATCGCACGTCGCGTTACCCATGGGTTTCCGCCCGAAGGTAAATTCATCGATATCGATGGAGACCGCGTGCACTACATCGACCGAGGCAACGGCCCGGCCATCGTGTTCGTGCATGGCCTGTGCGGCAATCTGCGCAACTTTGCGTATCTGGATATGGACCGGCTCGCGCGCTCGCATCGCGTGATTGTGATTGACCGGCCGGGGGCAGGGCGCTCCGTGCGCGGTGCGGATTCGCCAGCCAACATCTACGCGCAGGCGCGCTTGGTCGCGCAGTGCATTGAGAAGCTCGGGCTCGACAAGCCCGTGCTGGTGGGGCATTCGCTGGGCGGGGCGATTTCATTGGCGGTGGGGCTGAATCATCCGCAGGTCATTCGCCGGCTCGCCCTGATTGCGCCACTCACGCATGAAGAAAGCACGCCGCCCGGTGCGTTCAAGGGTCTGGCGTTGCCGTCGCCGTTCGTGCGCAAGCTGGTGTCCTGGACGCTGGCGACTCCCATGTCGATCATCAATTCGCGCAAGGCTATTGCTGCCGTGTTTGCGCCTGAGACCATGCCGAAGGATTTCCCGTTCAAGGGCGGCGGCTTGCTGGGGCTGCGTCCGCATGTGTTCTATGCGGCGTCGTCGGATCTCGTCTGCGCGCCGGAAGACCTGCCTGACATGGAGCGCCGCTATGCCTCGATGACGGTGCCAGTCGACGTGCTGTACGGCCGCGACGACCGCATCCTCAACGTCAAACGCCACGGCGAAGCGCTCAAGCAGAAGCTCGACCGCGTGAACCTGCGCGTCATCGACGGCGGCCATATGCTGCCTGTCACGCAACCGAGGTTGACGACGGATTGGGTGCTGGCGATCGCCGCTTCGGCGCCCATGCAAGCCGAAGCGCTTGCTGAATAAACTGCCCAGGCTGTTAACCCTTCCGATCCTGCTATCTGCGGCGTTGCTGCAAATTCGCTACAGCATTTCACCCGATTCCCGCTCCCTCAACTTATTGAGAGACTCGTCGATTACACAATCCCGATAAGGGCGACGGCCGGCAGCGATGCCGTGCCACTTTGGGGAAGTGGGGGGATGCATACGACAGAAGACCCGATGGTGTTTCGCCGTGCTGGCCTATTGGACATTCCGTCGATCTATCGGCTGGCTCAGTTGGGAAGTTTTACCGGCGCCTACAACGACCGGTATCTCAGCGGCAAAGGCCATGTCCTGTTGCTCAAACAGTTGCTGAGCGCGTGCCTGTCGTTGTGGCTGGCCGACGCGTGGATCGGCAGTGAACTGTCGCCGCTTGCTGTGCTGGAGGCGGGCGACGAGGTCATCGGCTTCATCTGGCTCGACGGCGTCATGAGCAACGGGCGCCTGCTGGTGACGGTCTTGATGTTCTCGATTGCGCCTGAGTACAGCGGCAAGGGCCATGGGCAGGCGTTGCTGGGCAACATCGTTCGCAAGGCGCCCAAGGGGGCCGTCGTTCGTGCTGAATGCACGCGGTATGCCGATCGCATGAAATTGCTGTTGCGCCGGGCCGGTTTCAGTCGGCAGCGGCAAAGCATCGTCCGCCCAGGCGCAATCGCGCTCGACGTCTACGAAAAGACCGTCGACTGAATTGGATGGGGTTGGGGTGGGAGACTGAGCCTCCGAGTCCCCAAGTCCTGGGCCCCGAGCCGGCGGTCAGAAAAGACAAAAGGCCACAAGCTTGCGCTTGTGGCCTTTTGCTTTGTTTGGTGGCGAATCAGGGACTCGAACCCCGGACCTGCGGATTATGATTCCGTCGCTCTAACCGACTGAGCTAATTCGCCGAAGAAGCGAGATTCTACAGTCTTCGGCGAATCTGTCAAGCCCCTTGAGTCACCGCGTTGGTCAGTCGTTCTTGTAGATGTCCACGTCCTTGGTCTCGCGCACGAACAGCGCACCGATCACGAAGGTAATGGCCGCGATCCAGATCGGATACCACAAACCGTGATAGATATTGCCGTTTTGTGCCGCTAGGGCAAACGTGATGGTTGGCAGCAGACCACCGAACCAGCCGTTGCCAACGTGATACGGCAGCGACATCGACGAGTAGCGGATGCGTGTCGGGAACATCTCCACGAGCATCGCCGCGATCGGGCCGTAGACCATGGTCACGTAGATCACCAGGATCGTCAGGATCACCACCACCATGATCGTGTTCATCTGCGCCGGATCGGCCTTGCTCGGGTAGTTGGCCGCCTTGAGGGATTCGGCCACTTGCTTCTTGAAGTCGGCGATCTTGGTCTTGCTGTCGGCGTCGAAGCTCTGGCCATTCGCGGTGCGGGTGGCGTTGAGCGAGGCGATCTCCTTGCCGGCGATCGTCACCGAGGCGACGGTGCCGGCGGGGGCATCTTCTGACTCATAGCTGGCCGACGCTTGCGCCAGCGTGCGCTTGGCGATGTCGCACGACGAGCGGAAGTCCACTTCCCGCGCCACCGGGCTGCCCTGGAACGAGCATTCCTTCGGATCGGCCTTGACGACGATCTGCGCCGTTTGCTGTGCGCGCTCCAGCGCCGGGTTGGCGTAGTGCGTGAGCGCCTTGAACAGCGGGAAGTACGTCAGCATCGCCAGCAGGCAGCCGGCCAGGATGATCCACTTCCGGCCGATGCGGTCTGACAGCGAGCCAAAGAACACGAAGAACGGCGTGCCGATGGCCAGCGCAATCGCAATCAGCACGTTGGCTGTGAACCCGTCGACCTTCAGGACCTGCGTCAGGAAGAACAGCGCATAGAACTGGCCCGTGTACCACACCACAGCCTGGCCGGCGGTCAGGCCGATCAGCGCCAGGATCACGATCTTCAGGTTGCGCCACTGGCCGAAGGCTTCCGTCAGCGGGGCCTTGGAGGTTTTGCCCTCGGCCTTCATTTTCTGGAATGCCGGCGATTCGCTCATCGACAGGCGGATGTACACCGACGTGCCGAGCAGCAGGATCGAGACCAGGAACGGGATACGCCAGCCCCAGTCGTCGAACGCCTTGCCGGTCAGCTCGCGCACCACCAGGATGACGATCAGCGAGAGGAACAGCCCCAGCGTTGCCGTGGTCTGGATCCACGACGTATAGGCACCGCGACGGCCGTGCGGCGCGTGCTCGGCGACGTAGGTCGCGGCACCACCGTATTCACCGCCGAGCGCCAGGCCCTGCAGCAGGCGCAACGCGATGAGGATGATCGGCGCGGCCACGCCGATCGTGCCGTAACTCGGCAGCAAGCCGACGACGAACGTTGACGTACCCATGATGACGATGGTGATCAGGAACGTGTACTTGCGCCCGATCATGTCGCCCAGCCGCCCGAACACCAGCGCGCCGAACGGACGCACCAGGAAGCCGGCCGCAAAACCCATCAGCGTTGCGATGAAGGCTGCCGTCGGGTCCAGCCCGGCGAAGAACTGCTTGGCGATGATGGCCGCAAGCGAGCCGTAGAGGTAAAAGTCGTACCACTCGAACACCGTCCCCAGCGACGAGGCGAAGATGACCTTCTTCTCCTCCTTCGTCATGGGCGCGGGCTGAATGCGCCCGCCGGGCGCGTTCGGTGCACTCTGTGCGGTTGCCATGTTGTCTCCTGGTTTTTCGTAGGTCGTCCCGCTGGGCACGGACATGACAACGCAAAGCAAATCGCCCGCGGAATTGCGAACGATTGTGGAAAGCGAAACTTACGGCGTTCTGACAACGGTGTGCACTTGGAGGCACTGGTTCAGTGGAAAAGGATTCCAGCAAAATCAAGCACTTGAGGCGCTTCTGCCGGGCGGCAATGTGCCGGCTTGTCCGTCACTGCTGCGCGTGCGCTGCATCATCGGAAGGCGGGTTTGCGTACGCAGTGCCAGAAGGCATGGCGCAATCCGGCGGATGTGCATACGCACAAGACATGCGCACTTGCAGACAACTTTCAGCGTGAATGGAATCGCGCTCGCTGTGACCCGTTTCCCGATCGATATCACCGGTTGTCCAGCGCGTTGTTTTACTGCGCTAGGGAAAACCACTATCCCCGCCACGTCACTGCGCAGGGGTCGAGTAAGAGTTCAGTCAGTTTCGCTGCCGAGAATCGCCGCACTCATCCCAATAAAGCAACAGGAAACAGGAGACAGGCGATGCAGGATGGTTTGGTAGGAAAAATCGAGGCGCATCCGAAGTATGCGCAGCTCAAGCGGCGGCGCAATGTGCTCGGCCTCTGTCTGACGGTGCTGATGCTGGTCGTGTACTACGGCTATATCGCGCTGATCGCATTCGACAAGCCGTTTCTCGCCAAGCCCGTTGGTGCGGGCGTGATGAGCGTGGGCATACCGGTCGGCGTGGTGGTGATCGTCTTCACCGTTGTCATCACTGGCATCTATGTGCGCCGCGCCAACAGCGAATACGATCAACTGACGCAGGACATCCTGAAGGACGTCGCCAAATGAAGAAGATGCTTTCCATGACGCTGGTGGCCCTGCTGGCCGCCGGCGCTTGCGGCGCGGTCCTGGCCGCCGGCGGCGATGTCGGGCAGACCGCCAAGCAGGAAACCAACACCACCGCCATCGTCCTGTTCGCGCTGTTCGTGGCCGGCACGCTGTGGATCACCAAGTGGGCGGCCTCCCGCACGCGCTCGGCGGCGGATTTCTATACGGCCGGCGGCGGCATCACGGGCTTTCAGAACGGCCTGGCGATTTCGGGCGACTACATGTCGGCGGCCTCGTTCCTTGGCATTTCCGCAGCCGTCATGACTTCGGGTTACGACGGGCTGATCTACTCGATTGGCTTCCTGGTTGGCTGGCCCATCATCACGTTCCTGATGGCCGAGCGGCTGCGCAACCTCGGCAAGTTCACCTTTGCCGATGTGGCGGGCTACCGGTTCGAGCAAGGCCCGATCCGCAGCTTTGCCGCAGTCGGCACGCTGGTGGTGGTGGCCTTCTACCTGATCGCGCAGATGGTCGGCGCCGGGCAGCTCATCAAGCTGCTGTTCGGGCTCGACTACTGGATCGCGGTGGTCATCGTCGGTGCGCTGATGATGATCTACGTGCTGTTTGGCGGCATGACGGCAACGACCTGGGTGCAGATCATCAAGGCGTGCCTGCTGCTCGCCGGCGTGACGTTCATGGCCATCATGGTGCTGGCGCAGTACGGCTTCAGCCCGGAAGCGCTGTTCGCCAAGGCCGTCCAGGTGAAGACGGCCATTGCGGCGAATGCCGGCAAATCGCCCGATGAGGCGGCCAAGATCGGCCTGTCGGTGATGTCGCCGGGCGGCTTCATCAAGGATCCGATCTCGGCCATCTCGTTCGGCATGGCGCTGATGTTCGGCACGGCCGGTCTGCCGCACATTCTGATGCGCTTCTTCACGGTGCCGGACGCCAAGGAGGCACGCAAGTCGGTGTTCTGGGCCACCACCTGGATCGGCTACTTCTACATCCTGATCTTCATCATCGGTTTCGGTGCGATCACCCTGGTGCTGACCAACCCCGAGCTGTCCGACGTGGCCAAAGGTGTGATCAAGGGCGGCGCAGGCACGGCCAACATGGCCGCGGTGCTGGTGGCCAAGACGGTGGGCGGCGATGTGTTCTACGGCTTCATCTCGGCCGTGGCCTTTGCCACGATTCTTGCGGTGGTGGCAGGGCTGACGCTGTCCGGCGCTTCGGCGGTGTCGCACGACCTGTATGCCACGGTGTTCAAGAACGGCAAAGCCAATAGCGCAGACGAACTGAGGGTGTCGCGCATCACCACGCTGGTGCTGGGTTTGGTCGCTGTGCTGCTGGGCATCGCGTTCGAGAAGCAGAACATCGCGTTCATGGTGTCGCTGGCGTTTGCGGTGGCGGCATCGGCCAACTTCCCGGTGCTGTTCCTGTCGATGCTGTGGAAGGGCTGCACCACGCGTGGCGCGGTCATCGGCGGGTTCCTGGGGCTGATCTCATCGGTGGGGCTGACCATCGTTTCGCCGTCGGTGTGGGAAGCCACGCTCGGCTATCCGAAGGGCTCGGCGTGGTTCCCGTATACGTCGCCGGCGCTGTTCTCGATGACGATCGGCTTTGTGGGCGTGTGGCTGTTCTCGGTGCTCGATACCAGCGCTCGCGCCAAGACCGAGAAGGCTTCCTTCGCCGCGCAGCAGGTGCGCTCAGAGACGGGCCTCGGCGCGGCTGGGGCATCCAGCCACTGAGCGGCCAAGGGGCCACGCGAACCAAAAGCGGGCG
This sequence comes from uncultured Ralstonia sp., assembly GCA_963512445.1. GTDB lineage: Bacteria > Pseudomonadota > Gammaproteobacteria > Burkholderiales > Burkholderiaceae > Ralstonia. The sequence goes on along the minus strand of CAUPMS010000033.1, from coordinate 13,707 downwards.
ATGCGCTGCGTCGCCCGCTTTTCAAGTGACCATGCCCAGCGCCTTCAACTTCTCGGTCTGGCCTTTCGATTGTCTCAACCAGGACGAACAGCGCCTGGTGAGCGACGCCGTCGACATCGGCTACTACCCCGAAGGCGAAGTGATACTCGACGTTGGTGCGGCACCGCTGCACCTGTTCGTCATCCTCAAGGGCAGTGTCGCCCAGTATGACAGCGACGAGCTGATCGCCACCTACGGCCCCGACGATTGCTTTGACGGGCGAGCCCTGGTGGCAGGCAAGGCCAGCAGCCGCTTCGTCGCGACTGAAGAAGTCGTGGCCTATCAGGTCGCGCGCCAGGCAGTGCGCGATCTCATTGCCGTCAACGCCACCTTTGGCGCACTGCTCTTCTCAGACCTGGGCAGCAAGCTCAGCGTGATTGCGCAGCGGCAGAGCATGGAGACGATGCAGTCGCTCGCCGTCTCGCGCGTGAGCGACGCCTTCATCCGGCCAGTGCATTTCGTCGATGCCGCCACGGACGTCGTCTCCGTGGTCAAGCTGTTCCAGGCCCATAACACGTCGAACGTGCTGGTGCGCGATGGCTCCAGCAATCCCCCGCGGGTGGGCATCTTTACGCGCAGCTCCTTGCAGCGAGCGATCCTGCATGGCACGCCGCTCGATCGTTTGCCGGTCGGGCAGATGAGCCAGTTTTCGCTGATCACCGTGCCTGCGTCCGCGCAGATCGGCGATGCACTGACGCTGATGCTGCGCCATCGGGTGCACCGCCTGGTCGTGACCCGCGAAGACGAGATTCACGGCCTGCTTGAATCGCTGGACGTGTTCAGCTTCCTGGCCAATCACTCGTATCTGCTGACCGTGCAGATCAGCCTGGCCCAGGATCTGGACGCGCTCGCGCGGGTGGCATCGCAGATCACGCGCATGGTCTCGCTGCTCATGCGCGGCGGCTCGCGCGTGGACCACATCGCCAACCTCGTGCGCGAAATCAACGCGCGCCTGTTCGAGCGTGCGTGGCAGATGATCGCGCCACCGGAACTGGTGGCCAACAGTTGTCTGTTCGTCATGGGCAGCGAGGGCCGTGGCGAACAACTGCTCAAGACCGATCAGGACAACGCCCTGGTGCTGCGCGACGGCTACATGCCGCCTTCCGACCTGTCGCACATCGTCACGCGCTTTTCCGATGCGCTCGCCGCGTTCGGCTACCCGCCTTGTCCGGGCGGCATCATGCTCAGCAGGCCCGAGTGGTGCATGAGTGCGGGCGACTTCGCGCGGCGCATCCGCGAGTGGTTGATCCTGCCAAGCCCCGAGGGTTTGATGCGCTTGGCGATCTTCTTCGATGCGCACGCGGTGTGCGGAGATGCCGCCCTGCTCAAGCAACTGCGGCGGACCTTGCTGGACCTGACGCTCGACAACGACGCGCTACTGGGCCGCTTTGCCGCCGCCATCGAAGCTTTCGGTCACGCTCCGGTCTGGCGCGATCGCCTGCTCGGACTGGGAATTCCCGACCCGGTGCTCGACGTGAAGAAGGAGGGCATCTTCCCGATCGTCCACGGCGTGCGAAGCCTCGCACTCGCCCATCATGTGCTTGACCCGATCGGCACTGTGCCGCGCCTGGAGGCGCTGGTGCGCGCCCAAGTGCTCGACCCGCAGATGGCCAACGAGTTGCGCGAGAGCCTGCATTTCCTGATGGCCCTGCGGCTCAAGGCCGGGCTCGCAGAGATCGACGCGCATCAGCCCGTGTCGTGCGACGTGCATCCATCGCGCCTGTCGTCTCTGGAGCGGGATTTGCTCAAGGACGCGCTGGGCGCGGTCAAACGGTTCAAGGCGCTGTTGCGGCAGCGCTGGCGGACCGAGTGGATGTGAAGCGGGGCAGGCTGCCATGATCGGGCTGCTTTCTGATTGGCGACACGCGCTGCAAAGGCGGCGCTTGCTGCGCAGGCTGCGTGATCCGACATTCCGCTTCCTGTTCGACGCATCACCCGCCGAAGAGTGGATCGCGCTCGACTGCGAGACCACCGGCCTGAACGTGCGCACCGACGAGATCGTCTCCATCGGAGCCGTCCGCATTGTCGGCAACCGCATCCTGACCAGCGAGCGCCTGGAGCTGTTCGTCAAGCCCAAGGGGAGCGTTGCCGCCGAAAGCATTCGCGTGCACCGCCTGCGCGAGCGCGACCTGGCTGATGGTGCGCCGATCGAAGAGGCAGCCCGGTTGCTGCTGCACTTCATCGGCAGCCGGCCGCTGGTGGGCTATTACCTCGAGTTTGATGTGGCGATGCTCAATCGGGTGCTGGTGCCCATGCTCGGCATCGGTTTGCCGCAGCCCAAGATCGAAATCTCTGCCCTGTATTACGACTACCGGTTCCGGCAATTGCCACCCTACCTCCGGCAGGGCGACCCCGATCTGGACCTGCGCTTCTCCACCATCATGTCAACGCTGGAGCTGCCGACCTGGGATGCGCACGATGCGCTCAACGATGCGGTGATGGCGGCGCTGGCCTTCGTGAAGCTGCGCCATCTCGGTGCGGCATGACACGGTGCACCGAAATGGCGCTTCAGATGGACGGTGGTGGTTCCGGTGCGTCGGGCTGCGTCGATTCGGCCTCCGGCGCCGCAGCATCGGCCGCCCGGTTCGTGCGCCACGCATACAGCACCGTGATCAGCACGTAGACGATGGGCGCACCCTGGCCTGCCACCCAGTAAGCGAAGGGCCAGCCGAAGATGCGCATCGACAGGTCGCGCGCGAAGAACGCCACCACGAACGTCACCACAAACCACACGCTCAGCAGCGCGCCGATCCACCTCATGTTGGTGAACCAGCGCCGGCGCGCGGGGGTGCCTGGCGTGATGCTCATGCGCTTGGCGCCTCGTTGGGCGAGTAGCGGTGCAGCGTGATGCGAAAGCGCGACCCCGCCAGCCGCGGCGACGCCTGATAGACGTTGTCGAGCACCTCGATGTCGCCGCCATGCTGCTGCACGATCTCGCGCACGATGGCCAGGCCGAGCCCGCTGCCCTCGGCCTGCGTACCGAGGATGCGATAGAAGCGCTGCATCACGCGTTCGCGCTCGGCCACGGGAATGCCCGGGCCGGTGTCGTCCACGTCGATGAAGAGGAAGGGCTCGAACGGCGCGGTGGTCACGCGCACGGTCACATGGCCACCATCGGGCGTGTAGCGGATGGCGTTGTCGAGCAGGTTGTTGAGCATCTCGGCGAGCATCGTTGCGTTGCCCGAACTCATGACCGGCGGGCCGGGTTCCTCAAAGCCGAGGTCGATCTGCTTGGCCCACGCCTTGGGCAGCCATTCGGCCACGACCTTTCGCGACAGCGCGCAAATATCCAGCGGTGCCATGCCGTCGGTCGTGCCCATGTTCTCCATGCGCGCGAGTGAGAGCAGTTGCTTGACGAGGTGCGCGGTGCGCTCCGAGCTGTCGGCAATGTGTGCGAGCGTGCGGCGCAGCTCGTCGGGCGATTGCTCGCGCTGGGCGAGTTCGGCCTGCATGCGCAACCCGGCCAGCGGCGTTTTCATCTGATGCGCGGCATCGGCAATGAAGCGCTTTTGTGTGTGCACCGATTGCTCCAGGCGCCCAAGCAGATCATTGAACGACGCCACCAGCGGCGTCAGCTCCTGTGGCGCGGCGCCTTCGTCGATGGGACTCGTGTCGCCCGGGTTGCGCGCACGGATGCGCTCCTGAATCGCATTGAGCGGCGCCAGCCCGCGCGTGAGTCCAAACCACACCAGGATCACCGCCAGCGGCAAGATCACGAACTGCGGCAGGATCACGCCCTTGATGATTTCGTTGGCGAGCTGCGCGCGCTTGTCGAGCGTTTCCGCCACTTGTACCAGCGCGGGTTTGTCGCCGGAGCCAGGCCGCTGCACAAACGTATACGCAACCCGAATCTCTGCACCGTGAATGCGATCGTCGCGCAGTTGCACGAGGCCGCCGGCGTTGACGTCTTCCTCGGGCGGCAGCGGCAGGTCGCGGTCACCGGAGACGAACTCTCCGTTGGTGCCAAGCACCTGGTAGTAGATGTTGTCGGTCTCGTCCGCACGCAGAATTTCGCGCGCCGAGATCGGCAGTTGCAGCGTCACGCGTCCGTTCACTTCGCGCAATTGCTGGCTGAGCACGATGGCGCTCGATTCCAGCGCGCGATCGTACGGCGCATTCGCAATCGACTTGGCCACCAGGTACGTCACCGCAATGCTCATCGGCCACAGCAGCAGCAGCGGCGCGAGCATCCAGTCGAGAATTTCGCCGAACAGCGATCGGGCGACGGGCCGGGTGGCGTCGTCTTCGAGGTGGGGGAGGGTATCGGTGAGGTCGCCGCCGTCATCGCGGTCATCGGCTTGAGGCCCCGTGTCGGCATGCTCGCGCAACGATGCGCGGTGCCGACGCCACGGCCAGGCGAGCCGATCACCCATGGGCAGGGGCCGCGGTGGTGGTCGGGCTGGCCATGCGCTCCAGGCAATAGCCCAGCCCGCGCACAGTAGCGATGCGGATGCCTTCCACCTCGATCTTCTTGCGCAGCCTGTGGATGTAGACCTCGATGGCGTTGTTGCTGACTTCCTCGCCCCAGCCGCACAGGTGATCGACCAACTGCTCTTTCGACACCAGCCGGCCGACACGCGCAAGCAGGATCTCCAGCAGGCCGATCTCACGCGCCGACAGCTCGACCACCTGATCATGGATATAGGCAATCCGCCCGACCTGGTCGAATGCCAGTGGCCCATGGCGGACAAGCGTGGCGCCGCCGCCCGTGCCGCGTCGCACCAGCGCCCGCACGCGCGCTTCCAGCTCGGACAGCGCGAAGGGTTTGGCCATGTAATCGTCGGCACCCAGATCCAGGCCCTTGACGCGTTCTTCCACGCTGTCGGCGGCGGTCAGGATCAGCACGGGCAGCATCGCCCCGCGCGAGCGCAGACGCTTGAGCACTTCCAGCCCCGACATGCGTGGCAGGCCTACGTCGAGAATTAGCAGGTCATAGGTCTGGGCCGTCTGCGCGGACAGCGCCGCGTCAGCAGTGGCTCCATCGGAGGCTTGGTCGACGGCGTAGCCCGCCTGGCGCAGCGAGCGGGTCAACCCGTCAGCCAGCGTGGCGTCGTCTTCGGCAATCAGGATGCGCATGCGTGTCTCCCCGCGATGCCGGGCAAGATGTCTTGCCCGTCCCGCCTGCTACATTGTTTTCGCGCGACATTCGTATTGGAGGCTTGTCAAAACCACTGGTTTTTTATACAGTACTCCGAATTCGCGGTGCTGTAGTCTTGGCGGCGCTAAAGTCATGGAATTGGGCCGTATCAGAGCGATAACCCTGCGGCCCGTTGTTGCAGGCAACCGCTGGAATCGCAAGCCCTTGCGGCCCATTTATACACCAATTTGCACGAAGGACGACCATGGAAGACGGTAAGAAGGCAGCCGCGATGAGCGCAGAAAAGCAGAAGGCGCTGGCTGCCGCGCTCGCGCAGATCGAAAAGCAGTTCGGCAAGGGCTCCATCATGAAGATGGGCGACGCCGAGGTCGAGCCGGTCCAGGTTGTGTCGACGGGTTCGCTGGGGTTGGACGTGGCGCTGGGCGTTGGCGGCCTGCCGCGCGGCCGCGTGATTGAAATCTACGGTCCGGAATCGTCGGGTAAGACCACGCTGACGCTGCAGGTGGTTGCCGAGATGCAGAAGCTGGGCGGCACCTGCGCCTTTATTGATGCGGAGCATGCGCTAGACGTCACTTACGCCGACAAGATCGGTGTGAGTGTGCCGGACTTGCTGATCTCCCAGCCGGACACAGGCGAACAGGCCCTGGAAATTGCCGATGCGCTGGTGCGCTCGGGCTCGGTCGACCTGATCGTCATCGATTCGGTGGCCGCGCTGGTACCCAAGGCGGAAATTGAAGGCGAAATGGGCGACGCGCTGCCCGGCCTGCAAGCCCGCCTGATGAGCCAGGCGCTGCGCAAGTTGACCGGCACCATCAAGAAGACCAACTGCATGGTGATCTTCATCAACCAGATCCGTATGAAGATCGGTGTGATGTTCGGCTCGCCGGAAACCACCACGGGCGGTAACGCGCTGAAGTTCTACGCCTCGGTGCGTCTGGACATCCGCCGCATCGGCTCGATCAAGAAGGGCGATGAGGTGGTTGGTAACGAAACCAAGGTCAAGGTCGTCAAGAACAAGGTGGCGCCCCCGTTCCGCGAAGCCATTTTCGACATCCTCTACGGCCAGGGCGTGTCGCGCGAGGGCGAAATCATCGACCTCGGCGTCGAAGCCAAGATCGTCGAGAAGTCCGGCGCCTGGTACAGCTATGGCGGCGAACGCGTCGGCCAGGGCCGCGACAACTGCCGCGAATACCTGCGCGAGAACCCCGACCTTGCCCGCGATATCGAGAACAAGGTCCGTGAAGCACTGGGCGTGACGCCGATGGGCGCCATCGCGGTGGCTGAGGAAGTCGGAGAGGAGTAAATGGGTTGGCCGTCGGCGCAGATCGGCGGCTCTATCGAGCTTCATACGCCTGCCGTCCCCCAACGGCGGGCGTTTTCTTTTTGAGCGTGAGTTCGCATGCCGTTGCCCCGTCAACCGTTATCGCTGAAGGCGCGTGCGCTGGGTTATTTGTCTCGGCGCGAGCACAGCCGTGTTGAGTTGCGTCGCAAACTGGCTCCCCATGCCGAATCCGCTGAAGAAGTTGATGCGTTGCTGGACTGGCTGGAGGGCGAAAATTGGCTCTCCAACACGCGTTTTGCTGAGAGCATGGTGCACCGCCGCGCAGGCCGCTATGGTACGGCTCGCCTGATGCAGGAACTGAAAACGCATCAACTCGGGGAAGAGACGCTGGGCGAAGTCAAAGCCCAACTGCAAAGCACCGAAGCCGCCCGCGCCAAGGCCCTGTGGGACAAGCGCTTCGGCCATCCACCTGCCGATTTGGCCGAACGTGCCAAGCAGGTGCGATACATGATGGCGCGCGGATTCTCCCGTTCAGTGGTGTCGCGCATCATCGCGGGGGCGGGCGAACTGCTGCAAGATGGTGACGAATCCGCTTGAACGCCGCTGATCTCCCAACAATTCGCTTGAACAATCCTGTGCGTGCCGATTGCAGCGGTTGCACCTTCGGCAGTTGTTGCAACCGCTTTCACACTGCATTGCAACACGCGACCCCTGTCTGGTCGTGACGGCGTGTTAAAATCCGAGTCTTTGATACCGTCCTCTACCTCGGTTGCAGGGCGGTCGTGTTCGTGTGTGGCGGCTGATTCGCTCCTCGCACGTCCCGTAGGCGATGCGCGAGATCCACGCGCGCCGCCTCCATCGGTCCTATCGGTCTGTCTGGTCCATGCCTCTGTCTGCTCCCGTTCCGCGCGTTATGCGCCACCGCCGCGCCATCACGGTGGAGGCCTATTTGCGGGACGATGGCCTATGGGACATCGAAGCGCGCCTGACCGACACCAAGCCACGTGATATCCCGCTTGCCAGCGGCGGCGTCCGCCCCGAAGGTGAACCGCTGCACGACCTGTGGCTGCGCGTGACCATCGACACCCGCATGAATGTCGTGGATGCTGAAGCGTGCTCCGACTGGGTGCCATACCCCACCTATTGCGACACGATCGGCCCGGCCTACCGTAAGCTCATCGGCCTGAATCTGATGAAGGGTTTTCGAAAGGCCTCGCGTGAGAGACTCGGTGGCGTGGCGGGCTGTACGCACCTGACCGAGCTGTGCGGCGTGCTGCCCACCGCTGCCATTCAGGCGTTTGCGGGCGATGTCTTTCCGGTGCGCGATAACTCCGACGATCTTCGACCGATCGAGCCTGGCGAAAAGCCTCCTTACCAACTCCATGGCTGCCATGCCCTGCACTTCGAGGGTGAGGTGGTCCGCAAGCATTACCCGCGCTGGTTCGCTTACCAGCCCGAATCCAAGATCCTACCGCCAGTCACCGAGCCGTCGCCTGAACCGTCGTCCTGATGGGGCGGGGCTGCTCGCGCGCTTTTTTCGACCAACATTCATCACACTCACTCTGCCTAGCAAAGGAAACACGCATGAATATCCATGAGTACCAAGGCAAGGAAATCCTGCGCAAATACAATGTGCCGGTTCCGCGCGGCATTCCGGCCTTTTCGGTCGACGAGGCCATCAAAGCCGCTGAAACCCTGGGCGGCCCGGTGTGGGTCGTGAAGGCACAGATTCATGCGGGTGGCCGTGGCAAGGGCGGCGGCGTGAAGGTTGCCAAGAGCATGGACCAGGTCAAGGAATACGCCACTGGCATCCTGGGCATGACGCTGGTGACGCACCAGACTGGCCCGGAAGGCAAGCTGGTCAAGCGCCTGCTGATCGAAGAAGGCGCGGACATCAAGAAGGAACTGTATGTGTCGCTGGTGGTGGACCGTGTGTCGCAGCAGGTCGCGCTGATGGCCTCAAGCGAAGGCGGCATGGACATCGAAGAAGTTGCCGAATCGCACCCGGAAAAGATCCACACGCTGCTGATCGACCCGCAAGCCGGCCTGCAAGACGCTCAGGCTGATGACATCGCCCGCAAGATCGGCGTGCCCGACGCGAGCGTGCCGCAAGCGCGCCAAGCCCTGCAAGGCCTGTACAAGGCATTCTGGGAAACCGACGCTTCGCAAGCTGAAATCAACCCGCTGATCCTGACCGGCGACGGCAAGGTCATCGCACTGGACGCCAAGTTCAACTTCGACTCGAACGCGCTGTTCCGTCACCCGGAAATCGTGGCCTACCGCGATCTGGATGAAGAAGATGCCGCTGAAATTGAGGCCTCGAAGTTCGACCTGGCCTACATCTCGCTGGACGGCAACATCGGCTGCCTGGTGAATGGCGCCGGTCTAGCCATGGCCACGATGGACACCATCAAGCTGTTCGGCGGCGAGCCGGCCAACTTCCTCGACGTGGGCGGCGGTGCCACCACCGAGAAGGTGACCGAAGCCTTCAAGCTGATGCTAAAGAATCCGGACGTGAAGGCCATCCTGGTCAACATCTTCGGCGGCATCATGCGTTGCGACGTGATCGCCGAAGGCGTGATCGCGGCGGCGAAGGCTGTGTCGCTGTCGGTGCCGCTGGTTGTTCGCATGAAGGGCACCAACGAAGACCTCGGCAAGAAGATGCTGGCCGATTCGGGTCTGCCCATCATTGCCGCTGACACGATGGCAGAGGCCGCCGAGAAGGTCGTGGCCGCAGCCGCCGGCAAGTAAGCCGCCCGCTGAACCAACCATACGCGAACGCGAGTTGCGCTCATCGAGGCAACTCGCTGCCAAAAGGCCAAAAAGGATTACAGCATGTCGATTCTGATCAACAAAGACACCAAGGTCATCACCCAGGGGATCACCGGCAAGACCGGCCAGTTCCACACCCGCGGCTGCCGCGACTACGCCAACGGCAAGAACGCCTTCGTGGCAGGCGTGAACCCGAAGAAGGCCGGCGAAGACTTCGAAGGCATCCCCATCTACGCAACCGTCAAGGATGCGAAGGCGCAAACTGGCGCAACCGTGTCGGTCATCTACGTTCCGCCCGCAGGCGCTGCTGATGCGATCTGGGAAGCCGTTGAGGCCGAACTGGATCTGGTGGTTTGCATCACCGAAGGCATCCCCGTGCGCGACATGATGATGGTCAAGGACAAGATGCGTAAGGCCGGCAGCAAGACGCTGCTGCTGGGCCCGAACTGCCCGGGCCTGATCACGCCGGACGAAATCAAGATCGGCATCATGCCGGGTCACATCCACCGCAAGGGCCGCATCGGCGTGGTGTCGCGCTCGGGCACGCTCACGTACGAAGCTGTGGGCCAGCTCACCGCGCTGGGCCTGGGCCAATCGTCGGCAGTCGGTATCGGCGGCGACCCGATCAACGGCCTGAAGCACATCGACGTGATGAAGATGTTCAACGACGATCCGGAAACGGACGCCGTGGTCATGATCGGTGAGATCGGCGGCCCGGATGAAGCCAACGCGGCTTACTGGATCAAGGACAACATGAAGAAGCCGGTGGTGGGCTTCATCGCTGGCGTGACCGCGCCTCCGGGCAAGCGCATGGGCCACGCCGGCGCGCTGATCTCGGGCGGTGCCGACACCGCGCAAGCCAAGCTGGACATCATGGAATCCTGCGGTATCAAGACCACCAAGAACCCGTCGGAAATGGCGCGTCTGCTCAAGGCGATGCTGTAATCGGTAAGGTTTGAGGTTGTGCAAGAACGGGAGGCCTGGCCTCCCGTTTTTGTTTGGGCCTGACATTGTCAATCGTGCAGCAAGCGAGCCAGGCACGACATGTGTATAAGCAATCAAGCCACCGGCTTATCGCATTCGGTCCATTAAAAACCTCTTTGGGAACACCATGGCGCTCACCTCAAGCGCATTCTGGTTCGCACTCGGCTCCATCATCCTGACCAACGTCGTACTGTCGGGCGACAACGCGGTCGTCATCGCCTTGGCAGCGCGCAACCTGCCCAAGCGGCAGCAGAAGCAGGCCATCTTCTGGGGAAGCGCTGGCGCCATCGCGCTGCGCGTCGTGTTGACCGTGCTGGCCGTCCAGCTGCTTGCGTTGCCGTATCTGAAAACGATTGGTGCGGTGCTGCTGGTCTATATCGGCGTGAGGTTGTTGACCGAAGCCGAGGACGAGGCTTCCGGCGAACACCGTCAGCGTGACGGTCTGTGGCCTGCCGTCCAGACCATCCTGATTGCCGACGTCGTGATGTCGCTGGATAACGTCGTCGCCGTGGCCGCCGCAGCGCAGAAAGGACCACCGGGCACGACGTTCCAGCTGCTTGTGCTGGGATTGGGGTTGTCGGTTCCGCTGATCGTTTTTGGCAGCACGCTGCTGGTGGGGGTGATAGCGCGGTTTCCGCTCATCATCACGTTCGGGGCGGCGTTGCTTGGATATCTTGCCGGCGACATGCTTGTCACCGATCCGATTGATGCGGCGTGGTTTGAGCGGGTAGTGCCCTATGCGGATATGGTTGTTGGCTGCGCCGGTGCGCTGATCGTGGTGTGCTTGGGCTGGTGGTTGAGCCGGCGAACGTTGCGGCAGGCTTAGTCCGAAAGACTCCCCTCGGAAGTAGGTGATGACGGGTTCTGTCCGGAATTCTGTCAAGAACGGTCAGATTTGCGTGCGAATTCCCGCCAAAGTACGCCAGTTTTCGTCCGAAAACACAATGTGTGCCTTGGCATAGTCCCTGCACCGCGGCTTCCCACAACAAAATGCCATTTGGGGAGAGGTCATGGGCTTCAAGCACAGCACGGGAACAAGGCGTTGCTCACGCGGCTTCACGCTGATCGAACTGATGATCGTGGTGGCGATCGTCGGGATTCTGGCGGCGATTGCGATTCCGGCGTATCAGGACTACACGATTCGGTCGCGGGTGACGGAGGGGTTGATTATTGCTGTTCAGGCGAAGGCCCTGGTGGTCGAGAACGCTGCAAACGGGCAAAGCAGTCTATCTTTGGGCTCGACTTCGCTGCCGGCCACACACAATGTGGCGTCGTTAGACATTGACGGTAGCTCTGGTGAAATCTCCATCGGGTTTACCTCTAGCGTGGCTCTGGCGGGTAGCAACACGCTGATTCTGACTCCCTACTCGGGCACCGCATCGTCTACTTACGCGAATCTCAGTGCGGCGTCCGCTCCCCCAGCCGTCGTCATGTGGGTGTGTTCGGCCAAGGGCAAGCAAATGCCCCCCAACGTCAATCGCACCGGAACGCCAACTCTGGATGCGCGATACGCTCCGGCGGAGTGCCGATAGCGATTCAATCGCTCAGTCCATGTTCCTACTGATGCCTTCTTTCTGTGCAAGCCGCCGGCACTGAAGAGTCGATGCCAGCGTTGCGAAAATTGACGATCCATGTCATGGCATGTCAAGAACTGTCACTTCATGCCCAGGCAGTGCGGCGAATAGCGTCAGTTTTGACACACAAATTCAAGGAAATGGCTTGGCACACTCCCTGCTCTAATAGCCCTGCATCATCCTTAACCAAATTTTTCCGGGGGAAAATTCATGAAATCGATGCGTCGTCTGAACAAGCGTGCCCAGAAGGGTTTCACGCTGATCGAACTGATGATTGTGGTCGCGATCGTTGGTATTCTTGCCGCTATCGCTATTCCGGCTTATCAGGACTACACCATTCGTTCGCGCGTGACGGAAGGCCTGTCGCTGGCTGCTGCTACCAAGGTGTTGGTGGCTGAAAATGCAGCTAACGGTATCGATGCTGCGACGGGCTTTACCGCTCCGGGCACGACCAAGAACGTCGCCAGTCTCGGCGTGACCTCGGGTACCGGTGTGATTACCGTCAACTATAATTCCAATGCTGGTAACGGTTCTCTGACAATCACGCCTTACTACGCGAGCGGCGCGACCACGACGAACCTGTCGGCTGGCATCGTTCCCACTGGTCCGATTCAATGGCGCTGTGCTGCCGCTGGCGCATCGGCTCCGGCGGGCGGTGCCACCATTACGGCTGGTTCGCTGCTGGCCAAGTATGCCCCGGCAGAGTGCCGCTGAGCTAAACTACCTCGCCTAGCAGGGAGCGCCTTCGGGCGCTCTTTTTGTTTCAAGCGTTTCTTGGCTGCATTCGCAATGCGTCGACTTCCCATTCCGTTGTTGCCCGTCTGGCTCGCTCTCGGAGCGTGCTGGACGATTCCCTTCTTGGTGGCGCCACACACCTACCCCATTCCAACGTTCTATTCAGAGTCTGCGGCAGGGGCTTGCTGGATTGTTCTGGCTGTATTGGCGCTGCTTATCACGTGGAAGCAGCCGACCGGGTTGCCGAGCGTCGCCCTAGCACCCTTGGCGCTGACCGTAGTGCTGATTTTGCAGCTCGCCATTGCGCCGCCGCTGAATCCTTTATTTTCCTTTGGTGCCATCGTCGCGCTGCTGGCATCGGTCGTCATTTGCGGACTGGGTGCGCGTTGCCGTGGTATGCCGGGGGTACTGGTTACTGTAGCAGTGGCCGCTATCATTGGCGGCTTGTTGAGTGTCGCCATTGAACTGTTGCAACTGTTTCGCGTGCCGAACTTGCCCAGTGCGTTTTTCTCGATGCTGCCGTCGGGCACGGGCAGGCGCATGTGGGGCAATCTGAACCAGCCAAATCAAGTTGCCACGTATTTAGCGCTTGGGCTGGCAGCGTGCTTGTTCTTAGTGCATCGATATCGGCAATGGCGTGCGATATCGGTGGCCGCCATGCTTCTACTGCTGCTGGGCATGGCTTTGACATTTTCGAGAATAGCCTGGCTACATATCGTCGTGGTCGGCGTGCTGGCTGGCATGTCACTTAGTACAGAATCCCGAGCTCGCACGTGGTCAATCCGACTGCTCGTCTTGGTGAGCCCGATGCTCGTGCTGGCGCTGGTGTTCCAAGGCTGGAACTGGTTGATTGCGGTAGCCAACAGCGTCTGGACCTTCGACCTGCCGGGCTCCATGGGAGAGCGTCTGGAAGCGGGGGTTGGCTTGCGTTCACTGCTTTGGACGCATGCCTGGCACATCTTTCTTGCCCATCCATGGTTGGGAGGCGGATGGGGTGACTATGCATGGAATCAGTTCGTGCAAACCGAGACGCTTGGCAACGTCGAGATGTCGATGAATGCACACAATATCGCACTGGATCTTCTGGCGAAGGTGGGCTTGGCTGGTCTATTTGCGGTGTTCGTTCCGCTCGCATTCTGGGCATCTGGTTTGGGGGGGGGGGGGGGGGGGCGGGGGGGCGGCGCCGGGGGGCTGTCGGGGGGGGTTGGGGGGGTGGGGGTGTA
>CAUPMS010000032.1:0-56103 GCA_963512445.1 uncultured Ralstonia sp. | reverse complement strand
ACCGGCGTGCAGGTGGTGCGAGGTGGCACGACGCTGCCGACGACGGGCAAGCCGCTGTTCGACTACGTGAGCTACGCCAACGTGTTCCGGCTGTGCGCGGCATCGTCGGGCAGTGTGGCGACGGCACCGGCGCAGGCGTTTTTCACCAGCCTGCCAACGTTCCCGGCCGGTGCGCAGGCCAACCGCTGCGCCGCGCTCAAGGCGGCGGGGCTGCTGACATCCACCACGGCCGCTGCCCAGGCTGACGAAGCCCTGCAGAAGATGCGCGCCTACGGTTGGGAGCCCGAGTCGGACCTGGTACACGCGTCGATGTCGTTCTACGAGATCGACCCGTCGGTGGCGACCACCTTCGGCAACGCGCTGTCGCGCGCCAGCGTGACCGACAACCTGTGCGGCCTGAGCTTTGCCGCCACGGATGCATCGTTCCACCCGACCGCTGTGAACGCCACGGCGCTGGCGCAGATGGCGGCGCTGGGCAACGGCATTCCGCCCACTTCCGGCGTGCAGCTCGTCAACAACAACGCACAGGGCGGGCCGACGCGCAGCAACCAGTCGGTGGATTCCACCGGCACGCAGGCTGCCAACCTGGATGGCGCACTGTGCCTGCGCAACCTGCTGACCGGCGCCGATGCCGCTTCGCAATCGCTGCAGACCGGCATCAGCCAGACCTTGCGCACCGGCAACCTGCAGGGCAAGCCCGCGCTGATCGTGCAGGGGCGCAACGACGCGCTGCTGCCCGTCAACCATGGCTCGCGACCGTACCTGGGGCTGAACACCAAGGTGGAGGGCGGCTCCAGCAAGCTGTCGTACATCGAGGTGATGAACGCGCAGCATTTCGACGCCTTCATCGACCTCGTGCCGGGCTATGACACGTTGTTCGTGCCGCTGGTGTTCTATGAGCAACGCGCGCTCGATGCGATGTATGCGTTTCTGAAGAACGGCACGCCGCTGCCGCCCTCGCAGGTGGTGCGCACAACCCCGCGCGGTGGCACGTCTGGCGCTGCACCGGCCATCACCTCGGCCAACGTGCCGAACTTCACGAACACGCCGGCGGCCGGCGACCGTATCTCGGTGACGGTGTCGGGCGGTACGACGACGGTATCGGTGCCCAATTGATACGGGGGGCGATGCAGTAACCAAGGCGGCTGTGAAGCACTTGGGGCGGCGGCGCGGCCAGTAGGCGCGCCGCCGTTTGTCTTTGGACAAATCTGTATGAAAACCGGCGTTTCCGTGCTTGAAATGCCACTGAAGCTCCCTATCTTTCGGAGCAGTGAAACATTTTCCGCAAGGGGTTTTTAATGCGTTTGGACAAATTGACCACCCGCTTCCAGGAAGCGCTGGCCGACGCGCAGAGCCTGGCGCTGGGCAACGACAATCCGTATATCGAACCGATCCACCTGCTGCTGGCCATGCTGCGCCAGCCGGATGGGGCCACCAAGAACCTGCTGGCCCGCGCCGGCGTCAACACGGGCGCGCTGGATACCGCGCTGAACCGCGCCATCAAGCACCTGCCGCAGGTGCAGGGTGGCGAACAGGTGCAGGTGGGGCGTGACCTGGGCAGCTTGCTGCAGCAGACTGAGAAAGAAGGCATCAAGCGCGGCGACCAGTTCATCGCCAGCGAGTTGTTCCTGCTGGCCGCGGCCGACGACAAGGGCGAGGCCGGCCGCATTGCGCGCGAGCATGGCCTGTCGCGCAAGCCGCTCGAAGCTGCCATCGACGCCGTGCGCGGCGGCCAGACCGTCGGCAGCGCCGAGGCCGAAAGCCAGCGCGAAGCGCTCAAGAAGTACACCATCGACCTCACCGAGATGGCCCGGATCGGCAAGCTCGACCCGGTGATTGGCCGCGACGACGAAATCCGCCGTGCCATCCAGATTTTGCAGCGCCGCACCAAGAACAACCCGGTGCTGATCGGCGAGCCGGGCGTGGGCAAGACCGCCATCGTCGAAGGGCTGGCGCAGCGCATCGTCAACGAAGAAGTGCCGGAAAGCCTGAAGGGCAAGCGCGTGCTGGTGCTCGACATGGCCGGCCTGCTGGCCGGTGCCAAGTACCGTGGCGAGTTCGAAGAGCGCCTGAAGGCCGTGCTGAACGACATCGCCAAGGAAGAGGGCCAAGTCATCCTCTTCATCGACGAGATCCACACCATGGTGGGCGCGGGCAAGGCCGAAGGCGCGATGGACGCGGGCAACATGCTCAAGCCCGCACTTGCGCGCGGCGAGCTGCATTGCATCGGCGCGACCACGCTGGACGAATACCGCAAGTACATCGAGAAAGACGCCGCACTGGAGCGCCGTTTCCAGAAGGTGCTTGTGGGCGAGCCGAGCGTGGAGGCGACCATCGCCATCCTGCGCGGCCTGCAGGAGAAGTACGAACTGCACCACGGCGTGGAGATTACCGACCCGGCGATCGTGGCCGCGGCGGAACTCAGCCACCGCTACATCACCGACCGCTTCCTGCCGGACAAGGCCATCGACCTGATTGACGAAGCGGCCGCGCGCATCAAGATGGAAATCGACTCGAAGCCCGAGGCGATGGACAAGCTCGACCGCCGCCTGATCCAGCTCAAGATCGAGCGCGAGGCGGTGAAGAAGGAAACCGACGAAGCGTCGCAGAAGCGTCTGGAGCTGATCGAGCAGGAGATCGAACGCCTGCAGAAGGAATACGCCGATCTGGACGAAATCTGGAAGGCCGAGAAGGGCGCCGCGCAAGGTGCCGCTGCGCTCAAGGAAGAGATCGAGAAGATCAAGCTGGAGATCGCCAAGCTGCAGCGCGAAGGCAAGCTCGACAAAGTGGCTGAGCTGCAGTACGGCAAGCTGCCCGAGCTGGAAGGCAAGCTCAAGGCCGCCACTGCTGCGGAGTCCGCTGGACAGAAGCAGCCGAACAAGCTGCTGCGCACGCAGGTGGGTGCTGAAGAGATTGCCGAAGTTGTCAGCCGCGCCACGGGCATCCCAGTGGCCAAGATGATGACCGGCGAGCGCGAGAAGCTGCTCAAGATGGAAGACCGCCTGCACGAACGCGTGGTCGGCCAGGACGAGGCCGTGCGTCTGGTGTCCGACGCCATCCGCCGCTCGCGCGCCGGTATTGCGGACGAGAACAAGCCCTATGGTTCGTTCCTGTTCCTTGGGCCCACGGGTGTCGGCAAGACCGAGCTGTGCAAGGCGCTGGCCGGCTTCCTGTTCGATTCGGAAGAGCACCTGATCCGCATCGACATGAGCGAGTTCATGGAGAAGCATTCCGTGAGCCGCCTGATTGGTGCGCCCCCGGGTTATGTCGGTTACGAAGAAGGCGGTTACCTGACCGAAGCCGTGCGCCGCAAGCCGTACAGCGTGGTGCTGCTGGATGAAGTGGAGAAGGCGCACCCGGATGTCTTCAACGTGCTGCTGCAGGTGCTGGACGATGGCCGCCTCACCGACGGCCAGGGCCGCACGGTGGACTTCAAGAACACGGTGATCGTGATGACGTCCAACCTCGGCTCACAGCTCATTCAGCAGATGGCGACCGAACCGGCCGATGTGATCAAGGGGGCGGTGTGGCAGGAGGTGAAGACGCATTTCCGGCCCGAGTTCCTGAACCGGATTGACGAGGTGGTGGTGTTCCACGCGCTGGACCAACGCAACATCGAATCGATCGCGCGGATTCAGCTCAAGCGGCTGGCGGCGCGCCTGGCGCACATGGACTTGACGCTGGAGATCAGCGACGAGGCGGTGGCCAAGCTGGCGTCTGCTGGTTATGACCCGGTGTTTGGGGCGCGGCCGTTGAAGCGGGCGATTCAGCAGCAGCTTGAGAATCCGGTGGCGCGGATGATCCTTGAAGGCAAGTACGCGCCCAAGGATGTGGTGCCGGTGGATTATCGGGAGGGCAACTTCACGTTTGATCGCGTGGTGCACTGAGCCCGGCTCGCCCTGGCGAGAGACATGCCGTTCAGCTTCGGCTGAACGGCTTTTTTCTCCGCCAGCAACGCAGGGATAACGGGATAGGTCCCGCGTGTTGTCGCCCACAACGCGGGCGCCTGTGGCATCATTAAAAGATGTTTTCTATCCGTTCAATCTCGTTCACGTCCAATATCTGGTGGCGCTCCTGAAGGAGCGGCATCGTCACGTCTTTTTTCATGACCATGGCCGCCGCAGTCCGGCTGACATGGCGTCATGAACACCGTTTGCCCGTGCTGTGGCGGTTTTTCCAAGGAAATCCATCATGCACGACAGCAACACATCCTCCTCCCAATCGCAGAACGTACTGACTGGCGACCGGCCAACCGGGCCGCTGCATCTTGGTCACTACGTCGGGTCGCTCCAGACCCGTGTCCATCTCCAGGAAACGCACCGGCAGTTCGTGCTGGTGGCCGATACGCAAGCCCTGACCGACAACGCGCATGACGTCGACAAGGTGCGTCGCAACGTGCTGGAGGTGGTGCTGGACTATCTGGCGGTCGGCATCGACCCCAACAAGAGCACGATCGCCTTGCAGTCAGGGTTGCCGGCACTGGCCGAGTTGACCCTGCTGTATCTGAATCTTGTGACCGTCGCCCGGCTGGAACGAAACCCGACCATCAAGGAGGAGATCCAGGCGCGTGGTTTCGGGCGAGACATCCCCGCCGGGTTCCTGTGCTATCCCGTGTCGCAGGCGGCGGACATTACCGCGTTCGAGGCGACGATCGTGCCGGTTGGGGAAGACCAAGCGCCGCTGATCGAGCAGACCAACGAAATCGTCCGCCGCATCAACCGGCTGGCCTCGGCGGAGGTGCTGCCGGAGGCGCAGGCCCTGATTCCACCGACCGGCCGCCTGCCCGGTGTCGATGGCAAGGCGAAGATGAGCAAGTCGCAGAACAACGCGATCCCGCTCTCCGCATCGCCCGACGCCATCCGGGACGCTGTCAAGCGCATGTACACGGACCCCGACCACCTGCGCGTGGCTGACCCGGGCAAAGTCGAAGGCAATGTCGTCTTCACCTATCTCGACGCGTTTGACGCGGGCCGCGACGAAGTCGAGCGCCTGAAGGCGGCATACCGCAGGGGCGGCCTCGGCGACATGGTGCTGAAGCGGCGCTTGGAGGACATCCTGCAGGCACGGATCGCGCCGATCCGCGAGCGGCGGGAGGCGCTTGCCCGCGATCGGGGCTATGTGCTCGATGTGCTACGCGAGGGCACGGCGCGCGCACGAAGCGTGAGCCAGGACACGCTGGACAAGGTACGGAAAGCACTGGGCACGTTCTTGCTGTGAATGTCAACGAGGGTGGCCCCGTAGCGCTTTGCGGGGCGCTTATGCGAAATCCAATGAACATTCCCTGAAACCATTCGTTCCCCGTAGAAGGGGTGCTCGGTAGTCTTGCTCCTATTCCAAATCCATCAAAGATCAGAAACGGAGCAGCAAGATGATTCGCAAGTTTGTGTTCAACGCGCTTGTTCGTACTGCGGCGGCTGCCATCGTGGCGGGGGGAACCGTCGGTGCGCACGCGGCAACGACGCTGCTGAACGTGTCGTATGACCCGACGCGCGAGCTGTACAAAGAGATCAATACCGAGTTCGCCAAGAAGTGGAAGGCCGAGACGGGCGAAGACCTCACGCTGCGCGCTTCGCACGGCGGTTCGGGCAAGCAGGCCCGCTCCGTCATCGACGGGCTGGACGCCGATGTGGTGACGCTCGCCCTCGGCTACGACATCGACGCGATTGCCGAGAAAGGCCTGACGGGCAAGGACTGGCAGAAACGCCTGCCGCACAACGCCTCGCCGTACACATCCACCATCGTGTTTCTGGTGCGCAAGGGCAACCCGAAGGGCATCAAGGATTGGAATGACCTGACCAAGCCGGGCATTGCCGTCATCACGCCCAACCCGAAGACATCCGGCGGCGCACGCTGGAACTATCTGGCCGCGTGGGCCTATGCCCTGAAGCAGCCGGGCGGCTCGGACGCAGCGGCCAAGGATTTCGTGCAGAAGCTCTACAAGAACGTGCCGGTGCTGGATTCGGGCGCGCGCGGTGCAACCACCACCTTCACTGAGCGCGGTATCGGCGATGTGCTGATCGCGTGGGAAGACGAAGCGCTGCTGGCTGCGCGCGTGGAGGGCAAGGACAAGTTTGACGTCGTGGTGCCGTCGATTTCCATCCTAGCCGAGCCGCCGGTGGCAGTGGTCGACAAAGTGACCGACAAGAAGGGCACGCGCAAGGCTGCGGAGGCGTATCTCAAGTTCCTGTACACGCCGCAGGGCCAAGAGATTGGCGCGAAGAACTTCTATCGGCCGACCGATCCGACCGTAGCCAAGAAGCACGAGAGCGAATTCCCGAAGGTGAAGCTCGTGACCATCGACGACACGTTCGGCGGCTGGCAGAAGGCGCAGAAAACGCACTTTGCCGATGGCGGCCAGTTCGACCAGCTCTATCAACCGGGCAAGTAAGAGACCGTTGAAAAACGATTCTGACGGCCCAGCGCCGCCTTGCCGTACCACTTGTACTGTCTGCGGCGGCGCTGAACCGTCAGAACCGCTTCGCTTCGTTTTGCAACGGTCTTAACCCAAGAATGTGAACAGGTGATCCGCATCATGCAAATCCTGACCATCTCCGGCAGCCCTTCGGTGCAATCGCGGTCTGCGCGCCTGCTGGGCCATGTGCGCGCGCAGCTTGAGCGCGCCGGTGAACGGGCGGACCACCTGGACCTGCGCAGCCTGCCGGCCGATGCGCTGCTGGGTGCGCAGGTGTCCGACCCCGCCATTGCCGATGCAGTGGCGCGGGTGGAAGCAGCCGGGGTGGTGATTCTTGCCACGCCGGTCTACAAGGCGGCCTATAGCGGCCTGCTCAAGACGTTTCTCGACCTGCTACCGCAGAGCGGCCTGCGTGACAAGGTCGTGCTGCCGATTGCTACCGGCGGCAGCCTTGCCCACACGTTGGCGATTGACTATGCGCTGCGTCCGGTGCTGACGGCGCTCGCCGCGCGTTCGATCCTGCCGGGCATCTTTGCTGTTGATTCGCAGATTGTCGTGGCGGACGAGGGTGTAGTTGTCGACCCATCGCTGCAACAGCGGCTCGACGATGGTGTGGAACGCGTGCACCAGGCCCTGGCGCTGGCACGGCACCCGACGGTCGCACAGGTGCTCGTCTCCAGCCGCAGCGCCGCACGCGCCGCCGCGTTGACCCACGCCCAGCCCGACACCCAGCGAATGCGATGTCTGGCCTGATGCCACAGCCGGTGCGCTGAACGCGCCGCTGCCACACCACACGTTCAACGATTTCCCGTTGTTGTCATGCCGCGCAGCACCTGCGCGCGGATCGTGCCGTCCCTATCTCCCGCATCGACCAAACTGCCATGAAAAAACATTCGCCCCTGCGCAGGACCTTGACCCGCGTTTCCGTGACCCTCGCCACACTGCTGGCCACGCTCGGCGCACCCGCTGCGTTTGCCAACAGCGATGCACCGCCCGCCACCGCCGCCAAGCAGCTCCGCATCGGCTATCAGAAGTACGGCACGCTGACGGTGCTCAAGGCGCGCGGCACGCTGGAAAAGCGCCTCGCGGGCCAAGGCATTGAGGTGAAGTGGACGGAGTTTCCCGCCGGCCCGCAGTTGCTGGAGGGCCTGAACGTGGGCGCCATCGATTTCGGCACCACGGGTGAAGCCCCGACGATCTTCGCGCTGGCTGCCGGCGCGCATCTCGTCTACGTCGGCAACCAGCCGCCCGCGCCGGCCGGCGAGGCAATCATCGTGCCGAAGAACTCGCCGCTCAAGAGCGTGACGGACTTGCGCGGCAAGCGTGTCGCCTTCAACAGGGGCTCCAACGTGCACTACCTGCTGGTGAGGCTGCTGGAGAAGGCCAAGGTGCCCTACAGCGATATCCAGCCCGTGTATCTGACGCCCGCCGATGCGCGTGCCGCCTTCGAGCGCGGCGCCATTGATGCATGGGTGATCTGGGACCCGTTCTTCGCAGCGGCTGAAACGCAGCTCGGCGCGCGTGTGCTGGCCGACGGCACGGGCGTGGTCAACAACTCGCAGTACTTCCTGGCCTCGAAGGGCTATGCGGGCGCGCGGCCCGATGTGCTGAACATCGTGCTCGACGAGTTGAAGAAAACCGACGCGTGGGCCGAGGCCAACCCGAAGGACGTGACGAACATCCTCGGGCCGCAACTCGGCCTCGAGCCTGCGGTGGTGGCGCGCTCCGTCTCGCGCATTGCCTATGGCATCCAGCCGACGGGGCCAGAGGCACTGGCGGATCAGCAGCGCATTGCCGACACGTTCCACACGCTCAAGCTGATCCCGCGTCAGGTGAAGGTGGCGGATTCGGCCTGGAAGCCGAGCGCGCAACCCGCCACGCAAGAAACAACGCAACAAGCGGCTCGCTGATCGCCATGACCATTGATATTCAACGTCGCCGCTTGTTGAGTGCTTCTGTGGCAGGCGCATCACTGGCTACGCTTGGGTCCGCTGCGCACGCCGCCAACGCGGCTGGCGAACCTGCGAACCTGCCGAAGATCACGCCGCCCACGCAGTTGCGCATTGGCTTCCAGAAGAGCGCAGTCAACCTCGTCATCGTCAAGGAGAGCCGCGCGCTGGAGCAGCGCTTTCCTGGCACCAGGGTTAGCTGGCTGGAGTTTCCGGCGGGGCCGCAGCAGTTGGAAGCACTGTCGGCGGCCAGCCTGGATCTGGCGCTGACCGGCGACACGCCACCCGTGTTTGCACAGGCCGCGGGCAAGGACTTGCGCTACGTAGGCGTGGAGCCGCCCAAGCCGGACAGCTCGGCCATTCTCGTGCAGCAGGATTCGTCGCTCAAGACGCTGGCGGACCTCAAGGGCAAGCGCGTGGCATTGCAGAAGGGTTCGAGCGCGCATTTCCTGATCGTGCGTGGCTTGCAGAAGGGCGGGCTGACGTTTGCCGACATCCAGCCCGTGTACCTCACGCCCGCCGATGCGCGTGCCGCCTTCGAGCGCGGCGCGGTGGACGCGTGGGGCATCTGGGACCCGTACTACGCCGCTACCGAACTCGCCATCAAGCCGCGTGTGCTGGCAACCGGCCGCACGCTCACATCCAACAACTCGTTCTACTTTGCGCCGACCGCCTTTACCGAGAAACACGGCGACACCATTGCCGCCATCTTTGCGGAGCTGTCGCGTGCAGACCGGCTCGTGCAGGAAAACCGCAAGGAAGCCGCGCAGCGCATTGCGGATTTCTCGGGGCTGTCGCTGGCAACGGTGCATCTGTTTCTGTCGCGCAGGCCGCCATCGCCGGTGCGGCCGGTCACGCCCGAAGCGATTGTCGAGCAGCAGCGCGTGGCCGATGCCTTCCATGGGCTGGGGCTGATTCCGCGCCCGGTCAAGCCGATCGAGCTGGTCTGGCATCCGACTGCCGCGCAACTGGCAATCGCCCGCGCCTAAGTTGAACTTGAACTGAACAGAACACACCCCAAGGAACGATCATGCAAGTCTTCTGGTTCATCCCGACCCACGGCGACAGCCGCTACCTCGGCACCACCGAGGGCGCGCGCCAGGTCGATCACACCTATCTGCAGCAGGTGGCCGTGGCCGCCGATACGCTTGGCTACGAAGGCGTGCTGATCCCCACCGGCCGCTCGTGCGAAGACCCGTGGATCGTGGCGGCGAGCCTGATTCCGGTGACGAAGCGCCTGCGCTTTCTGGTGGCCGTGCGCCCTGGGCTGATGGCACCGACGCTGGCTGCGCGCATGGCCGCCACGTACGACCGCCTGTCGAACGGGCGTCTGCTGGTGAACCTCGTGACCGGTGGCGACCCGGCTGAGCTGGCGGGTGATGGCCTGTTCCTCGACCACGCGCAACGCTACGAGGCCTCGGAAGAGTTCATCCGCATCTGGCGCGAAACGCTGGCAGCAAGCCATGACGGTGCGGCGCTGGATTACACCGGCAAGCACCTCAGCGTGAAGGGCGCCAAGGTGCTGTATCCGCCCGTGCAGAAGCCGCATCCGCCGGTGTACTTCGGTGGCTCATCGGAAGCGGCACATGCGCTGGCTGCTGAGCAGGTCGATACGTATCTCACCTGGGGCGAACCGCCTGCCGCCGTGGCCGAGAAGGTTGCCGATGTGCGTGCGCGCGCCGCCAGGCATGGTCGCAAGGTGAACTTCGGCATCCGCCTGCATGTGATCGTGCGCGAGACTGAGGAAGAGGCGTGGGCTGCTGCCGACCGGCTCATCAGCAAGCTCGATGACGACACCGTTGCGCGCGCGCAGGAAGCCTTCCGCAAGATGGATTCGGCTGGTCAGCAGCGCATGGCCGCGTTGCATTCGAACGGCGTCAAACGCACCCGAGCCGATCTGGAAATCAGTCCGAACCTGTGGGCTGGTGTGGGCCTGGTGCGTGGTGGTGCAGGCACGGCACTGGTGGGCGATCCGCAAACCGTGGCTGCACGCATGCAGGAATACGCCGAACTGGGCATCGATACGTTCGTGCTCTCCGGCTATCCGCACCTGGAAGAGGCGTACCGCTTTGCCGAGCTGGTGTTTCCGCTGTTGCCGCGCTCGGTGCGCGACAAATTGCCGGGCAACGTGCTGAATGGGCCGTTTGGCGAGGTGGTCGCCACGGGGATTCTGCCGCGTGTGGCAGCGAGCTGAAATCGAAGGAGAGGACGATGGCATTGAAACCCAACACCTTCCTGCGTACCGCCCAGCAACGCTTGGCACCGTGGATCGTGCCGCTCGCGCTGCTGGTGCTTTGGCAGGCCTGCGCGCAGTGGGGCTGGCTGTCGAACCGCATCCTGCCCGCGCCGCTGGACGTGGCCAAGTCCGCAATCGAACTGGCGCGCTCGGGCGAGTTGTGGACGCACGTGGCCGTGAGCACGTGGCGCGCGGCGGTGGGCTTTGTCATTGGCGGCTCGCTGGGGCTGGCGCTGGGGCTGCTGACCGGCACGTTCCGCACGGCCGAGACGCTGCTCGATACGACCTTGCAGATGGTCCGCAACATCCCCGTGCTGGCGCTGATTCCGCTGGTCATCCTGTGGTTCGGCATTGATGAATCGGCCAAGTTGTTTCTCGTGTCGCTGGGCGTGTTCTTTCCGATTTACCTGAACACGTATCACGGCATCCGCTCGGTCGATCCGGCGCTGGTGGAGATGGCGCGCAGCTATGGCCTGTCGCGGGCACAGCTCTATCGTGAGGTGATCCTGCCCGGCGCGCTGCCGCAGATTCTGGTGGGCGTGCGGTTCTCGCTGGGCTTGATGTGGGTGACGCTGATCGTGGCGGAGACGGTTTCCGCGCAAGCCGGCATCGGCTACATGACGATGAACGCGCGCGAGTTCCTGCAGACCGATGTGGTGCTGCTCGGCATCCTGCTGTACGCGCTGCTGGGCAAGCTGGCGGATTGGCTGTCGCGCGGGCTGGAGCGCTACTGGCTGCGCTGGCACCCCGGTTATCAAGCGGCAGGATGAGCCAAACCGAGGCTGAATTGGAGAGATGCATGCAAAGCAACGCTACCGAACACGCCGCGCTGGCCGGCACCGCCTTGCACATTGAACACGTCGTCAAACGCTACGGCGATCGTGAAGTGCTGCACGGCATCGACCTGGAAATCACGCCGGGCGAGTTTGTTGTCATTGTCGGGCGCAGTGGCTGCGGCAAGAGCACGCTGCTGCGGTTGATTGCCGGGCTGGAGAGCATCGACGACGGCCACTTGCGCCGTGATGGCGAAACCGAAGACGGCCTGCACGACGATGCACGTGTAATGTTCCAGGACGCCCGTCTGCTGCCGTGGAAGAAGGTGCTCGACAACGTTGCGCTCGGTTTGCCCAAGACGCAGCGCGCGCGAGCCGCCGAAGTGCTCGCGCAAGTCGGCCTGGCCGAGCGCGCAGGCGAGTGGCCCTCGCGCCTATCGGGCGGACAGCGTCAGCGTGTGGCACTTGCTCGTGCACTGGTGCATCGCCCCCGCCTGTTGCTGCTCGATGAACCGCTGGGCGCACTCGATGCGCTCACCCGCATCGACATGCAGAACCTGATCGAAGGTCTGTGGCAGAGGCTGGGCTTCACTGCTGTGCTGGTCACGCACGACGTGGCCGAGGCGGTGGCGCTGGCTGACCGTGTGGTGCTGATCGAAGACGGCCGCATCGCGCTGGATGAGCGCATCGACTTGCCGCGTCCGCGCCATCGGGGCTCGCCTGCGTTTGCGCGGTTGGAAGAGGCCATTCTCAACCGCGTGATGCAGCGCAAGATCGACCCGAGCGAAGTGACCGATGTGCGTTTGCACACGGCGTGGGCATCACCCTTGGATGTGTCGGCAACTGCCGTGCGCTGGGCCGTGTAAGGCACCGCAAGACGTTCTCCTGAAAACATTCATTGGCACGTAGTGCCGCTGTCATCTAATAAGGATCATCATGAGCATTCAAGCGATCAACGTACGCAACCAGTTTCGCGGGCAGATCAAGGAGATCATCCGGGGCGACGTGCTCTCGGAGATCGACGTGGAGACCCCGGCCGGCATCGTCACCTCGGTCATCACCACGCGCTCGGTCGACAACCTCGGCCTCAAGATCGGCAGTGAAGTGGTGGCGCTTGTGAAGGCGACGGAAGTGTCGATCGCCAAGTTGTGATTGGGGGGCGGCGGAGGCGACTTTCTTTAGGAGCCCAATCCCATGAGTCTCATGCACACCACTGCACTCGCACAATTTCTCGGCACCTTGGCCGACGCGCCGACGCCGGATCGCCAACTGTGGCGTGATGCCGCCGGCCGCGTGCAGGGCCAGTTCTTCCACTGCGCGCTTACCAGCCTGTTCGAGCCGGTCTGGCAGCTTGCCACAGACGGCACGCTTGCGCCCGCCGGCCACGAAGCGCTGATGCGCACCTGGACGCGCGACGGCGATCTGGGCCTGAACCCGTGGAAGGTGTTCTCGCTGGCGTCAGATGACAGCACGCTGGTGGAACTCGATCGCCTGTGCCGGCTGGTGCATACGCTCAACTACTTTGCCCGCACTGATGCGCAGCGGCTGGTCGTCAACGTGCACGGCCGCCTGTTGGCAGCGGTGGCGGCTGACCACGGCAAGGCGTTCCATCGCATGGTGACGGCACTGGGCCTGCACCCGGATCAGTTCGTCATTCAGGTGCCGTCCACGGCCAATGATGACTTGGGCCTGCTGCTGTTTGTGGTGGACAACTACCGGCGCAACGGTTTTGCCGTGGCCGTGCAGGCGTCGGACCCGGCAGAGGCGGGCGCGCTGCTTGTGCATGCCAAGCCCGCGTATCTGAAGCTCGATGCGCGGCGCGATTGGCACACGCGGCACGTGGTGTCGCTGGCCGATTCCGCGCGCGAGCTGGGCGTGACGCTTGCGTTGCGACGCTGCGAACGCCCGAGCGATCTGGAGCTGGCCCGCGCAGCCGGTATCACCTACGTGCAGGGCAGCATCCTGCCGGGCGCCGAGCCTGAGCCGGACCCTGTGCCCGCGCCGCTGGTGATGCCAATGGCGCAGGCGCCGCTGGTGCAGCAGCAGTGCGCCGGCTTTTCTCTGACCGAATGAGCACGATCCCATGGCACGCAGCGCACCCGCAACCGCATCGGACGCACACGCCTGGCGGTGGCCGGCAGACGCCGTCATCCTGACCGTTCCTGGTTTGCATGGCAGCGGCCCCGGCCATTGGCAGACGCGCTGGGAGCACCGGTTTCCGGATTGGCGCCGCGTGGCGCAGACCGACTGGTCGACGCCCGACCTGCCGCGCTGGTCTGCCCGTGTGGGCGAGGCGGTACGTGCGGCGCAGGCCGAGCATCCACCGTCTCGCACCAAGCGCCGCGTGATTCTGGTGGCGCACAGCTTCGGCTGCCTGGCGTCGCTGCACTGGGCGGCGCAGACAAAAGAAGCGGTGGCCGCCGTGCTGCTTGTCGCCCCGGCTGATCCGGACAAATTTGGGGTGCGCGATCTGCTGCCGCAGCGCGCCTTGCCATTCGCTGCCACGCTCGTCGCCAGCCGCAATGACCCGTGGATGCCGCAAGGCGACGCCATCGACTGGGGCGCGCGATGGGGCGTCGAATTCATCGACGCGGGCGAGGCGGGCCACATCAACGCAGATTCCAACCTGGGCGAATGGGACGTTGGCTTAACCTTGCTCGACAGCCTGATCGGTCGGGCAAGTGCACAAAACACCACCCATGACGGTGCAGACTGGCAAGCCCAGTGGGATGTCTTACCAAGCACGCCTTATATCTAAAACGATGATGCACATGCGCAAATATTCGTTTTCGTCATAAGAACAGTTCGCCACAATCGGTTCATCTGCAGTTCGGCCGCAGTGTTTTTGCTCTGCGGCCATTTTTATCGGTGCGCTGATGAGCCTGTCTTCTGCGTTGTTCTCCTCCAAGCGGCAACGGCCCGCCAACGTGCTCCCCGGTTTCGGGCTGGCGCTGGGCTTTTCGTTGCTGTACCTCGCGCTGATCGTGTTGATCCCGCTGTCGGCGACTGTCCTCAAGACGTTCACGATGACGTGGGACGCGTTCTGGGCCACCGTCACCGCGCCGCGTGTGGTTGCGTCGTACAAGCTGACGTTCGGTGCCTCGCTGATCGCGGCGGTGGTCAACCTGGTGTTCGGGCTGATCCTGGCGTGGGTGCTGGTGCGCTACCGCTTTCCGGGCAAGCGGTTGATTGATGCGCTGGTCGATCTGCCGTTTGCGCTGCCGACCGCCGTGGCGGGCATTGCGCTCACCGCGCTGTATGCGCCCAATGGCTGGATCGGCTCGCGCCTGGAACCGCTGGGGCTGAAGGTTGCGTTCACGCCGCTGGGCATCGTGGTGGCGCTCACGTTCATCGGCCTGCCGTTTGTTGTGCGCACGGTGCAGCCGGTGCTGGAAGATCTGGAAACCGAATTGGAAGAGGCCGCGGCCAGCCTCGGTGCCACGCGCTGGCAAACGTTCGTCCGTGTGATCCTGCCGACCTTGCTGCCCGCATTGCTGACCGGTTTTGCGCTGGCCTTTGCGCGCGCTACGGGCGAATACGGCTCGGTCATCTTCATCGCCGGCAATATGCCGATGATTTCCGAGATCACGCCGCTGATGATCTATTCCAAGCTCGAGCAGTTCGATTACGCAGGCGCCACGGCCATTGCCGTTGTCATGCTCGGCATCTCGTTCACGCTGCTGCTGGTGATCAACCTGCTGCAGGCCTGGACGCGCCGCCGCCGCGTTGGTAACCAGCGCCGCAACGACACCATCGAGCATGCCCCCGAAACCCTCGCTGTAGGAGCCTGAGATGGCCGGTACTGTTTCCCGACAAATCGGTCATGCGCCGGCCGCCGCGCGACGCACCGCCACGGCGGAATCCACGTGGGTGCGCGCGACGCTCATCCTCGTGTCGTTTGTCTTTCTCGCGCTGTTCCTGTTCGTGCCGCTGGCGAGCGTGTTCTACGAGGCGTTCAAGAAGGGCATCGACGTTTATCTGGAAGCGCTGATCGAGCCCGATGCGCTGTCGGCGATTTATCTGACGCTGACCATCGCGGCGATTGCCGTGCCGCTGAACGTGGTGTTTGGTGTGGCGGCCGCGTGGGCCATTGCCAAGTTCGAGTTTCGCGGCAAGAACCTGCTGCTTACGTTGATCGATTTGCCGTTCTCGGTGTCGCCGGTCATCGCGGGTTTGATTTACGTGTTGCTGTTTGGCGCGCAGGGGTGGTTCGGGCCGTACTTGTCGGAGCACGACTTCAAGGTCATCTTTGCCGTGCCGGGCATTGTGCTGGCCACCGTGTTTGTGACGTTCCCGTTCGTGGCGCGTGAGCTGATCCCGCTCATGCAGGCGCAGGGCAGCGAAGAGGAGGAAGCCGCCATCGTGCTGGGCGCATCGGGCTGGCAGACGTTCTGGCGCGTGACGCTGCCCAACATCAAGTGGGGCCTGCTGTACGGCGTGATCCTGTGCAATGCGCGGGCGATGGGTGAGTTTGGCGCGGTGTCGGTGGTGTCGGGCCACATTCGCGGGCTGACCAACACGATGCCGCTGCACGTCGAGATTCTCTACAACGAATACAACTTTGCGGCCGCATTTGCCGTGGCCTCGCTGCTGACGCTGCTGGCACTTGTGACGCTGGCACTCAAGACGCTGGTCGAATGGCATAGCCGACGTGAGCGCCGCGAGCTGGCCGACGCAGATGCTGGCGTGGGTGACGGCCCCGGCCAGCACGTTGCACAACAACCATCGATTTCGCAGATTTCGCATCCGCACGTCTGCGTGCAATCTCCGCTCGAAGGGGGCGCAGCATGAGCATCCAGGTTCAACACATCACCAAGCGCTTTGGCAATTTCGTTGCCCTCAACGATGTCTCTCTCGATTTCAAGCAAGGCGAGTTGACCGCGCTGCTGGGCCCGTCGGGCTGCGGCAAGACCACGCTGCTGCGCATCATCGCGGGGCTGGAGCATGCGGATTCAGGCTCGATCCATCTGAATGGCGAAGACGCTTCTGCCCGGCACGTACGTGAGCGCCAGGTCGGCTTCGTGTTCCAGCATTACGCGCTGTTCAAGCACATGACGGTGTTCGAGAACGTGGCCTTCGGTCTGCGCGTAAAACCACGCGCGCAGCGACCGAGCGATGCGCAGATTCGCGCCAAGGTGAAGGAACTGCTCGAACTCGTGCAGCTTGACTGGCTGGCCGATCGCTACCCGCCGCAACTGTCGGGCGGCCAGCGCCAACGCATTGCGCTGGCACGCGCGCTGGCGGTGGAGCCGCGCGTGCTGCTGCTCGACGAGCCGTTTGGCGCGCTTGACGCCAAGGTGCGCAAGGAACTGCGCCGCTGGCTGCGCCGCCTGCACGACGATCTGCATGTCACGAGCCTGTTCGTCACGCACGATCAGGAAGAGGCGCTGGAAGTGGCCGACAACGTGGTGCTGATGAACCGTGGCCAGGTGGAGCAGGCCGGCAGCCCCGATGCGGTCTACAACACGCCGGCCACGCCGTTTGTCTACGGCTTTCTCGGCAACGTCAACCTGTTCCACGGCCGTCTGGAGGAGGGCGAGGGCGGGAGCGTGCTGCATGTGGGCGATTCGGCGATTACCGTGCCGTCGGGTAGCGTCGATTCGTCGCGCGCCCGGTTGGTGGAAAACGAAGCGGTAGCCTTCGTACGCCCGCACGAGATCGATCTGGAGCGCTATGCCCCCGGCGCCGATGGCATTCCCGTGACGCTGCGCCGGGCGCTCACGTTGGGTGCCATCGCGCAGCTTGAGCTGGAGCGCGAAGACACCGACGAGATCATCGAAGTTTCCCTGCCCATCGAGCGCTTCCGCACCGAGGGTTTTCGTGAAGGCGAAACGCTGGTGGTGCGCCCGCGTGCCATTCGCGTGTTTGCACAAGGCGCACAGCCGGGCGTTGTGCAGGCCGCTGCCTAACCCCGCCGCTCCGACGACAACCAATACGAAAGGACACGAGCCATGAACTTCCAGCAACTGCGTTCCATCCGCGAGGCGGTGCGCCGCCAGTTCAACCTGACCGAAGTCGCCAACGCGCTGTACACGTCGCAGCCCGGTGTGTCGCGGCAGATCCGCGAGCTGGAGGATGAGCTTGGCGTGGAGATTTTCGAGCGCTATGGCAAGCGCCTGACCGGCCTGACCGAGCCGGGCCGCGAGATCGTCCGCATTGTTGAGCGGCTGCTGCTCGAAGCCGAAAACCTGCGCCAGGCCGGCGAGGAATTCTCGGGCCGCCAGTCCGGGCGCCTGACCGTGGCGACCACGCACACGCAGGCGCGCTATGCACTGCCGAAGGTGGTGCAGGCGTTCCGCAAGTCGTATCCGCACGTGACACTGGCGCTGCAGGAGGCATCGCCTTCGCACATCGTCGAGCTGCTGCTCACGGGGCAGGCCGATATCGGCATCGCCACCGAGGCTGTGGCCAATGAGCCGGGGCTGACCTCGTTCGAGGCGTACCGCTGGCGCCACGTGCTGGTGGTCAGCCCGGAGCATCCGCTCACCAAGAACCCGCTGCCCACGCTCGAAGACGTGGCGCAGTATCCGCTCATCACCTACGACGCGGGCTTCACGGGCCGTCGCAACATCGATGCCGCATTTTCTGGTGCTGGCCTGCACCCCGAGATAGTGCTGACGGCCATGGATGCCGACGTGATCAAGACCTACGTGGCGCTGGATGTGGGCGTGGGCATCATCGCGTCGATGGCGTATGACGGGCGCAAGGACGACAACCTCGTCTGCATTGGGGCCGACCATCTGTTTGAGCCCAACACCACCCGCGTGGCGGTGCGCCGTGGCGCCTATCTGCGCGGGTATGCGCATGACTTCATCGGTATGTTTGCGCCGCATCTGTCGCGCGAGACGGTGGCGCAGGCGGTGGCTTCTACGGTGGTGACGCAGTCGGTACGGGAGGAGCTGGCGGCGTAAGCACCACGCTAGCAAGGTCGGCGGGCAGCCGTTCATTCCCCCAATCCCGCCATTCGTCGCACACCCATGGTGCCTGCCCAGGCACCATTCCTATACTGCGGACATCCTCGGCTCCACCAGAGACCACCATGTCCGCCGTCCCCTACACTCAACCCGCCCAACACCAATACGCTGAATCCGACGCAGCCCTGCTGCGCCGCGCCCGCCACCGCGCAGGTGCGCGCATGGGGTTTCGCATCCACCTGCTGTCGTTCCTGGCCGTGAATGTGGTGCTGGCGGCGATTGCGCTGTCGCGTGGGCAGCTCTGGTTTGTATGGCCGTTGCTGGGCTGGGGAATGGGGCTCGCCGCACACGGCCTGAGCCTGGCCTGGAGCCAGGGTAACGGCTACCAACGCATGGTCGATCAGGAGCTGACGCGCCTGCGCGAGCAAGCCCGCCAGCGCTGATGCGGGAAACCCCACGTTCCGGTGCCGCAGACCGCTCCGGTAAGATCGCCCGCATGTTCGCCAATGCGTCGTTTCCTTCGGTTGCTGATTGCCTGCGCATCGCCGCACGGGCGGGGAAGGCGTTTGCCGTTGTTGCCGTCGTCAATACGCTGATTGCGGCGGTGCTGGCCTTCGGTATCCGGCCGGAAGAGTCGTTTTGGAAGGATTTCGTATTCAGTCAGGCGATCGGCCTGTCGATGTTTGCCCTGATCGACATTCCGCGCCACCTGCTGTGGGGCGACGGGCCGCCCAACAAGAAAGTGTTTCCGTGGATCGTGTTGGGCGCCGTGCTCATCGGCGTGCCGTGCGGGCAGTGGACGGCGCGCACCATCCTGTGCCTGAACAGCGTCAACCCGGAACCGTGGCGTGCCGACAGCCTGCGCATGAGTTTCATCATCGCGATGCTGGCGGCCATTGGAGCCACGTACTTCTACTGGTCGCGCGGCAAGCTGGCGGCGCTGCAGCGTCAGGCCGCGCTCGACGCGCTGGAGCGTGAAGAGGCTGAGAAGCAGGTCGTGCGCGCGCAACTGATGGCGCTGCAGGCGCAGATCGAGCCACACTTCCTGTTCAACTCGCTGGCACACGTCGATGTGCTGATCGCGCGGGACCCGGCTGGCGCGCGACGGTTGCTGCAGCACCTGATCGGCTTTCTGCGCACCTCGCTCTCACACGCTCGCGCTGAGCAATGCACGCTGGCGCAGGAGTTTGCGCTGCTGCACGCGTATCTCGATATCCAGGCGCTGCGCTTCGGCAGCCGGCTGCGGTTTTCGGTGGCGCTGGACGACGCCATCGCCAACATTGTCATCCCGCCGATGCTGATTCAGCCGCTGGTGGAGAACGCCGTCGTGCACGGCATCGAGCCCGCACGCGATGGCGGCGAGATTGCGCTCTCGGCCCGCCTGTCTGCCCACAGTGAGGGCGAGCGCCTCGTGCTGGAAGTGCGCGATACGGGCGTTGGCTTCGGCAACGATGGCGCCAAGGGTTCGGGGCTCGGCCTCACGCATGTGCGTGAACGCCTGTCGCGCTTGTTTGACGGTGATGCGCGCCTGACGATTGCCGAAACCGTGCCGCACGGCGTGACGATCATCGTCGAGCTGCCGCTCGCGCGCGAAGCGACCAGTACGCCGGTCCAAACTGATGCCCCCGAATGGCGCTGCCGCTTTTCGCAGTCTTCACACCCTGCCACCAACGTCGCGCTGTCTTCGCGCGCGTCCGCCGGAACTTGACTGATGCCGTTTCCCCCCCGCTTGTTGATCGCCGACGACGAACCGGCGCTGGCTGAAAACCTCGTCGCCGAGTTGGCCGCGCTCTGGCCCGAAGTCACGCTGTTGCCGGCCGTGCACGACGGGCAATCGGTGCTCGACGTGATTGACGATGCGGGCGAGGGGCAGGGGCCCGATGTGGTCTTTCTCGACATCCGCATGCCGGGGTTGTCGGGCATTGACGTGGCGCGCGAGCTATCGGATCGGGAAGACCGTCCGCTTGTCGTGTTCGTCACCGCTTACGACCAATTTGCGCTCGACGCCTTCGAGCAGGCCGCGGTTGACTACGTGCTCAAGCCCGTGCAGACCGAGCGCCTGGCCGAGACCGTCAAACGCCTGAAGGATCGGCTGGGCTCGCGCCTGATCGATAACGCCAACGCCGCCACTCATCCCACCGCTAACCCCGCACAGACGCTGGCCGAACTCGTCGAGCGTCTTGCTGGTCTGCAGGGTGCTGCGCAGACGCGTGCAGCGCCGCAGGGCGGTTATCTGCGCTTTATCAAGGCGCTGGTCGGGCAGGAAGTGCGCTTCATCCCCGTGGATGACGTGATCTATCTGGAAGCAACCGACAAGTACGTGAACGTGGTTGCCGGCAGTGGTGAGTCGCTCATTCGTACGAGCTTGCGCGACTTGTTGACCCAGCTTGACCCCGAGCGGTTCTGGCAAGTGCATCGCGGTACGGTGGTCAACGTGGCGCATGTGTCGAGCGCGGTGCACCTGTCGCTGGGCCGCCTGGGGCTGAAGATACACGGGCGCACCGAGACGCTGCCGGTCGCGCGGCAGTACGCGCATTTGTTCCGGCAGATGTAGTCGTCATCACGGCGGGTTCCGCTATGATCCCTTGTGTCGTCAACGGATCGAGAGCGAGAGTACCCGCCATGGAGACAGCAGTCGCACGCCCCGCCAGCACCGTCGCCGAGCCACGCCACGGCGGCCAGATTCTTGTGGATGCGCTGGTCGCCCACGGCGTTGACATTGCCTTCGGTGTGCCGGGCGAGAGCTACCTCTCTGTGCTCGAAGGCTTCTACCAGCGGCGTGACCGCGCACGCTTCATCGTCTGCCGGCAAGAAGGCGGCGCCGCCAACATGGCCGACGCCTACGGCAAGCTCACAGGCCGCCCCGGCATCATCTTCTGCACGCGCGGGCCGGGTGCCACCAACGCCAGCATTGGCGTGCACACCGCGTTCCAGGATTCCACGCCGATGATCCTGTTCATCGGCCAGGTCGGCCGTGATTTTGTTGATCGCGAAGCCTTCCAGGAAATCGACTACCGCCGCATGTTCGGCCAGATGGCCAAGTGGGTCGCGCAGATCGATAGCGTCGAACGCATCCCCGAATACATTGCACGCGCGTTCCAGACCGCCACTGCCGGCCGGCCCGGCCCGGTCGTGCTGGCGCTGCCCGAAGACATGCTGACCGAGGTTGCCACCGTGGCCGACGTGCCTCCGATGCCTCGCGCGATGGCGTGGCCCGGCCCGCATGACCTCGCGCAACTGAAGACGCTGTTGCAGAACGCCGAGCGCCCGATGCTGCTGCTGGGCGGTTCCGGCTGGACCCCACAGGCCGCCGCCCGCATGCAGGCTTTTGCCGAGCGCTGGAACTTGCCCGCCGGCTGCGTGTTCCGCCGGCAAGACCTGTTCGACAACCGTCACCCGAACTACGCGGGCGATGTTGGCATCGCAATCAACCCGAAGCTGGCCGCGCGCGTGAAGGAGGCCGACGTGGTGCTCGCCATCGGCCCGCGCCTGGGCGAGATGACGACCTCCGGCTATACGCTGTTTGACGTGCCGCGCCCGAAGCAGATGCTGGTCCACGTGCATGCCGGCGCTGAAGAGCTGGGACGCGTCTACCAGGCCGATCTGATGATTCAAGCATCGATGCCGGCGATTGCAGAAGCGCTGGAGGGCGTCGCGCCGGATGCTGCGCCACGTTGGTCCGCCTGGACTGAAGCCGCGCACACGGATTACCTCGCCAACATCGTGCCGCCGCCGTTCACCGGCCAGGGCATCGACATGGCGCGCGCCATGCAATGGTTGCGCGAGCGCTTGCCGCACAACAGCATCCTGACCAACGGGGCGGGCAACTACGCCACGTGGCTGCATCGCTTCTATCAATACGGCGCACTGGCGAGCGGCTCGCGTACGCAACTTGCACCGACCAGCGGGGCGATGGGCTATGGCGCACCCGCCGCCGTGGCCGCCAAGATCGTCTGCCCCGACACGCCCGTCATCTGCATGGCCGGCGACGGCTGCTTTCTGATGAACGGCCAGGAGCTGGCGACGGCCATGCAATACAACGCGCCGGTGATCTTTATCGTGGTCAACAACGGTATGTACGGCACCATCCGCATGCACCAGGAACGCGAGTACCCCGAGCACGTGAGCGGCACTGAACTGCGCAACCCGGACTTTGCCGCGCTGGCGCGTGCGTATGGCGCGCAGGGGCATACGGTGCGCTCGCTCGAAGGTTTCCAGTCCGCTATGGAGACCGCGCTCGTAGCGCCCGTTGCCACCATCATTGAAGTGCAGACCGACCCGAATATCATCAGCCCGCGCGCGACGATCGATTCGTTGCGTGCCCAGTCGCGCCATTGATTCTGCTTTAGATTTTGCCAACGCCAATCCACCCATTGCCATGACGATGATTCCCGTAACCGACCTGTGCGACATGCACGAAGACAAGCTGGTGTACGGAAGCCTGCGTGTGCTCACGCCGGTGTTCCGCAGCTTTGGCAAGCGCGCCGCGTTTGCGGGCCCAGCTTCCACGCTCAGAGTGTTTGAAGACAACGGCCTGGTGCGCGCCGCGCTGGAAGAGCAGGGCGCGGGGCGCGTGCTGGTGATCGACGGCGGCGGGTCGCTGCGCTGTGCGCTGGTGGGCGGCAACCTGGGCAAGCTGGCGGAAGAAAACGGCTGGGAGGGCATTCTGGTCAACGGCTGCGTGCGCGACACGCGCGAGCTGATTGAATGCAACGTCGGAATCCATGCGCTGGCGGTGCATCCGCGCAAGAGCATCAAGAAAAACGCCGGGCAACGTGAAGTGGGCGTGCAGATGCCCGGCGCCTACATCCAGTCCGGCGAGTGGGTCTATGCCGATGAAGATGGCGTGCTGGTTTCGCAGGATGCGCTCGAATGAATCACCAGATGACCAACCCCAGCGCCATCCACGTATTCGTCTATGGCACGCTGCGCGCCGGTGAGGCGAACGACTTGCGCGTTGCGGCAGCCAAGCGCGGTATTCCCGAGCCGGAACTGCTTGGCACCGCAATGCTGCACGGCCGCTTGTACGATTTCGGCGCGTATCCCGGCCTTGTGCTGGACCCGACCGGCACCGCCGTGCGTGGCGACGTGTATCGCATCGACGCGGCGCTCGTTCCGGTGCTGGATGAAATCGAAGAGGTCTACCCCGGCGGCGATGCGCTGTTTCTGCGCGAGAACCATGCCGTCATGCTGGGCAGTGAACCTGTCGATTGCATCGTCTATCCGGTCAGCGCCCAGCACATTGCCGGGCGGCCCGTCATCACGGGCGGGGATTGGGTGGCGCATCGCTCGTTTCGAGGCTGATTCCGATTTTGAGGGGGAGGGGCGCGCGATATAATTCGCGCGCTGTTCTCTGAACAGCCGGGTGTAGCAGCCCGCCACAAGCTTTTTCCCACGGCCCGGACGGCCGCCTTAGCGCGGCATTTTTGCGTCTGGAGCCTGTGCACGCCTATTGTTTCTATGGCGGGCCGGGTAGGGAGACCGCAAGGTCTGCCGGCCCCGTGGGAGTCGGTCTGCTACCCCTACTGTCGGGCCCGCCACCCCTTGCGTAGCAGCGAGTTGGTTGGGCCTCCTTTTGATCCCACGGAGGCTCCATGTTTATGGTCTCAAGCGGGCATCGCCCCGCGTCTTACCCCTCGCCACCGCCCTGCATCTCCCGGCATCCGTTTCACGGAGGTGCACGATGAGCGCTCTACGCCCCTACCAATCGGGCGCCCTCGCAGCCAAGGAGTTTCTCTGCCGCACGCACATCGAAGCACGTGCGGGCCGGCCCTTCGTGGCCATGCGGCTGCGCTCGAAGATCGACGGCATCACACACGCGCTGCCGCGCGGGTTCCGGGCCGGTTTCATCGATGCGGTCTATCTGTTCGTAGCCGCGGCGCTCAACGGCAAAGCGCCGGACCCCCTGCAGTGGGACGTTTTGGCTGATGTGGAACAAAAGCCCTGAGTCCACACGCAATCAACTTCATCCTGAACGCCGCGTCTGCGGCGTTTTTTTTGTGCCCCATGCAATGTGACGATCAGATGTCTGCGATTTTTCATAATGCGGAAAGACTTTTTGGTCCGCAAAAATTGCGCATCGCACAGCACCATGGCTGCCTTTCATGATGGAAAAAATCTTTCCGCATCATGAAACATTGATGATAAGTACATGAAAAATAACAAATAAAACTTTCCTCCTGTATCGATGTTCTCCTTGTTGCGTCGCACTGCGCTTCCCTACACTCTTATATAAGACATATGACTTGAGCCACTCAGCAGCACCCCAAGAAGGTGCCAGCGGCTCAAGGCGCAGAGTGAGTTACCCGGTTTTCATTTGATGGATGCGATCAAACAGGAGAGTGCGATGTCACGCGAACTCGAAGTGCAGAAGCTGCAGAAGGAATGGGACACCAACCCGCGTTGGAAGGGCATCAAGCGTGGTTACACCGCTGAAGATGTCGTACGCCTGCGCGGCTCGCTGCAGATCGAGCACACGCTTGCCAAGCGTGGTGCCGAAAAGCTGTGGAGCCTGATCAACAACGAGCCGTTCGTCAACGCGCTGGGCGCGCTCACGGGCAACCAGGCCATGCAGCAGGTCAAGGCGGGCCTGAAGGCCATCTACCTGTCGGGCTGGCAAGTGGCGGGCGATGCCAACAGCAACGGCGAGATGTATCCGGACCAATCGCTGTACTCGGTGGATTCGGTGCCCAAGGTCGTCAAGAAGATCAACAACACGTTTCAGCGCGCTGACCAGATCCAGTGGTCGGAAGGCAAGGACGATATCGACTTCTTCGCCCCGATCGTGGCGGATGCGGAAGCCGGTTTCGGTGGCGTGCTGAACGCGTTTGAGTTGATGAAAGCGATGATCGAAGCGGGCGCTGCGGGCGTGCACTTTGAAGACCAACTGGCTGCCGTCAAGAAGTGCGGCCACATGGGCGGCAAGGTGTTGGTGCCGACGCGCGAAGCCGTGAGCAAGCTGGTGGCTGCGCGTCTGGCTGCCGACGTGATGGGCGTGCCGACCGTGCTGATCGCCCGCACCGACGCGGAAGCTGCTGATCTGCTGACCGCCGACGTGGATGAGAACGACCAACCGTTCTGCACCGGTGAGCGCACCGTTGAAGGCTTCTACCGCACGAAGCCTGGTCTGCAGCAAGCCATCTCGCGCGGCTTGGCCTACGCGGAAGTGGCCGACCTCGTTTGGTGCGAAACCGGCAAGCCGGATCTGGAATACGCCAAGAAGTTTGCCGAAGCCATCCACGCCAAGTTTCCGGGCAAGATGCTGGCCTACAACTGCTCGCCGTCGTTCAACTGGAAGAAGAACCTGGACGACGTCACGATCGCCCGATTCCAGAAGGAGCTCGGCGCGATGGGCTACAAGTTCCAGTTCATCACGCTGGCCGGCTTCCACGCCCTGAACTACTCGATGTTCAACCTGGCCTACGGCTATGCCCGCAACCAGATGAGCGCTTTCGTCGAGCTGCAGGAAGCCGAGTTCAAGGCCGCGGAAAAGGGCTTCACCGCGGTCAAGCACCAGCGCGAAGTCGGTACGGGCTACTTCGATGCCGTGACACAGACCATCGAGCGCGATGCGTCCACCACAGCGCTGAAGGGCTCGACCGAAGACGAACAATTCTTCGAAGAAACGGCGCAAGCCAAGAAGGTTGCCTGAGGCTGCCGACGCATCCGGCATCCAGGTACCTGGGCCGGCCGTGCTGACCACACGCCGGCCTCTCGAACCGCGTCCCGTGAGTGGCGCGGTTTTTTTATGCGCGCTTGAAGATCGATTCGAGATCCAGCGCCGAAGTCGGCGTCGCATGCAGGTCGAGCGAGTGCTCGATGTGCTCCAGATGCTCGCGCATCAGGTCGTGCGCACGCGTGGCGTCACCCGTGGCAATCGCTTCGGTGAGCGTGTCGTGCTCGTGCTCCGGGCAGGCGGGCAGGCCGGGGCGGTCATAGAGCGTGATGATCAGGCAGGTGCGCGAGACCGCTTCGCGCGTGAGCCGTTCCAGCACATGGTTGCCGGCCATCTCGGCAATGAGCACGTGATATTCGCCCGAGAGGCGGATGGTGGCAGCGCGGTCGCCGCGTTCGCGTGCCGCATGTTCTGCCGCGATGTGTTCGCGCAGGCGTTTGGCCTTTGCCGGTGTGCACGCGCGCGCCAGCATGGCGGCCAGTTCGGGCTCGATGATGCGGCGGGTCTGGAAAACGTCGCGCGCCTCCTTCACGGAAGGCTGCGCGACGAATGCGCCCTTGTTGGGCACGAGGGTCACCAGATGCTCATGCGCCAGCCGCGCCAGCACTTGGCGGATGCGCGGTCGACCCGCGCCGGTGGCTTCACATAGACGCTCTTCGACCAGCTTGGTGCCGGCCGGTAGGCGGTGTTCCATGATGGCCGTCAGCAGGCCTTGGTAGATCGGTTCGGCTGCGGACGGGTTTTCGGCGGGTTCCCGTGCGGATGCGGGCATGGCAGGTGACAGTGCAGAAGAAGACGCGGGATGGTGCATGGTAGCAAATGCGGAATGTGCGCACCTTCCCGCGCGGCACTATGCCAGTGCAAACGGTGCGAGCATTCCCGTATAGGGTTTGGGTAGCGGCCGAGCCCAATCGCCGCGCTTGCTGGTGGAAAGCCGCATGCCGACCAGTGCCTCGACCAGCTT
This sequence comes from uncultured Ralstonia sp., assembly GCA_963512445.1. Taxonomy (GTDB): domain Bacteria; phylum Pseudomonadota; class Gammaproteobacteria; order Burkholderiales; family Burkholderiaceae; genus Ralstonia. The sequence continues at coordinate 29,180 of CAUPMS010000032.1, read as the reverse complement.
GACCGCGGCCACGACGCCGTCAATGACGGGCACGCCCAACTCGGCGCTCAGGTCTTCGCACAAGTCGGCCATGCCCGCGCAGCCGAGCACGATGCAATCGCTGCGGTCTTGCGCGAGCGCGCCACGACAGGCTTCCAGGATGATTTGGCGTGCGTTGGAGCCGGGTTTCTCCAGGTCGAGCACGGGCAGGTCGCTTGCATGGACGTTACGGCAGGCGTGCCGCATGCCGTAACGCTCGGCCAGGTGCCAGGCCATGCCGACGGTACGCTCCAGTGTGGTGACCACGCTGAAGCTGTTGCCGATGAGGCTCGCCATGTGCATGGCCGCTTCGGCAATGCCAATGACGGGGCCGTGCGCAAGTTCGCGCGCGGCGTAGAGGCCCGGATCACCAAAGCAGGCGATGACGTAGGCATCGGCGCCGTCGCGTTCGCCATGGCGGATTTCTTCCAGGATGCCGGGTACCGAAAGCGCTTCGTCGTAGTGGCTCTCGATCGAAGCCGGGCCCATCTTGGGGCTGACCGCCGCGATGCGTGTGCCTGCCGCCGCCGCCGCTTGCGCGCAGCGGCCAATGAGCGCGGTCATGCTCGTGGTGGTGTTGGGGTTGATGATGCGGATGTCCATGTTCTTGATGCGTGGATAGCTCGGATTAATGGGTGAGGGTGCCTTGCTTGCGGCTCAACGCGGTGTAGAGCACCAGCGCGATGCCCACGCCGATGAACCAGCTGTAGTTGGCCAACACGTGCAGCCGTTCGAAGACCACGCAAGCCATCGGGATCAGTGCGGACGGGATCATCGTCCAGACGGCGGCGGGGTTGTAGCCGTTGCGGTACCAGTAGCGGCCCGTCGGGCGCATCGTGTAGAGATCATCCACATGCACCTTCTGGCGGTGCACGAAGTAGTAGTCGGCAATCAGGATGCCGAACAGCGGGCCGATGAACGCGCCCAGCACGTCGATCGTGTAATGGATCACCTCGGGGTTGTTGTAGAGGTTCCAGGGCGTGATGAAGATCGAAGCCACCGCCGCGATCATCCCGCCCGTGCGCCAGCTGATGTGCTGCGGCGCCACGTTGGAGAAGTCAAACGCCGGCGACACGAAGTTGGCGACGATGTTGATGCCGATGGTCGCGATCATGAACGTGAGCGCGCCCAGCACGACGGCCGTGATGTTGTCGATGCGGGCAACGACGGCGACCGGGTCGGAAATCAGCTCGCCGAACACGGGCAGCGTGGCCGAGGTGGTGATGACGGTCAGCAGCGCAAAGCCAAGGAAGTTGACCGGCAGGCCCCAGAAGTTGCCGCGTTTGACCGAGGTGAAATCCTTGCTGTAGCGGGAAAAATCACCAAAGTTGAGCATCGGGCCCGAGAAGTACGACACCACCAGCGCGATCCCGCCCAGCACCACCGGCACGGCATCCCAGCCCTCGTACTTGAGGAAGGAGAGCGTGAGGTTGATGTTGCTCCAGCCGGCCTTGTGCACCAGCCATGCCGCCAGCGTGATCATCACCACATACACCGCCGGGCCGGCCCAGTCGATGAACTTGCGGATCGATTCCATGCCGTGCCAGAACACAAAAGCCTGCAGCACCCACAGCAGCATGAAGCCCGCCCAGCCCAGCGTCGACAGGCCGACAAAGCCATGCTGGGTCACGTCGGCATAGGGCGCGAGTTGCGGCATGAACTTCAGCGCCAGCACGAGGAATGCACTCGATGCCAGATAGGTCTGGATGCCGTACCACGCCACCGCAATGAGCCCGCGGATGATGGCAGGAATGTTCGCGCCCAGCACCCCGAACGATGCGCGGCAAATCACCGGATATGGCGTGCCCGTTGCCTGGCTGGGTTTGGCGACGAGGTTGCAGAACACCTGCACGATCACGATGCCCACCAACAGGGCAAACAGCACCTGCAAGCTCGACAGGCCCAGCGAAAACAGGCTCGCTGCCGTCAGGTAGCCACCCACGCTGTGCACGTCGGACATCCAGAACGCGAAGATGTTGTAGGTGCCCCAGCTCTGCTTGCGCAGCGGAGCGAGATCTTCGTTGGTGAGCCGCGGGTCGTAGTGCGGCTTGATGACGACGTTGGAATGCGCGTGCGGTGAATCAACCGCCTGCGCCGCCGAAGCGGTGGTACTGGCCATGCTGTCTCCTTTGGGTTTTTTGCCGGTTTCAAGACCGTGCAGTCATTGTGCGCAAAGCTGTACACAAGTTATTTTTGTTTTGTGTACAAAGTTGTATGCGCCAGCAAGCCAAGTGTCAAGGAGAAAAAAAAGCCGCCTGAAAAGGCGGCTGGATAGCGTGTTGGCGGTGTGAACTGTCAGCGATAGACGATGACCGGAATCTCGGTATGCGTGAGCACCTTCTGCGTTTCGCTGCCGAGCAGCAGCCCGGCCAGCCCGCGCCGACCGTGCGACGCCATGAAGATGACATCGCAGCCATGGCGCTCGGCCGCGTCGATGATGCCCATGTAGGGCACGGCAAAGCAGCTCATGTCGGTATCACAGTTGATGCCGGAGGTGCGGGCCGCGTCTTCCACGTCCTTGAGCACCACGCGCGCTTGGGCTTCAACGCGCTCCTTGAACGCCTGCGGGGTCTCCACAACGATCTCGGAGAAGGGCGTGTACGGGTATTCCTCCAGGCATGTGTATGCGGTCAGGCGCGCGCCGAGCGTTTTGGCAAAGTCGAGCGCGCCCGCCACCGCCTTGCGCGACAGCTCGGAACCATCGGTCGGGATGAGGATGTGCTGAAACATGCGGCCTCCTGGAGGTGGGTGGGATGCGGGAAGACGTTCTTGTCTTGATTGTAGGCCGCAAGCGGTGTTTCACCCACTCGGGGTGATTGCTAATCCATCCCGATGAAGGCATCGGCCCGGCGCCAGTAGGCCGGGTTGCCATACGTGTTCTTGAGAAAATCGATGAACAGGCGCACGCGCAGCGGCAGGTGCTTGCGCTGCGGAAACACCGCGTGAATGCCGATCGGCGGTGCCTCGAAGGCATCGAGCACCGTCACCAGCTTGCCCGTCGCGATGTCATGCCCGACCTCCCACCACGAGCGCCACGCCAGGCCATAGCCTTGCAGGCACCACTCGCGCAGCACGGCGCCATCCGTGCATTCCATCGTGCCTGATACTTTTACGGTGACGGCCTTGCCGCCTTGCTGGAACACCCAGCCGCGCTGCACGTTGGCGCTGGCGCCGAAGGCCAGGCAGTTGTGGCCCGAGAGTTGCTCCACCTGCGTCGGCACGCCATGGCGTTCCAGATAGCTGGGCGCGGCCACCACTACTCGGCGGTTTTCCCACAGTCGGATCGACACGAGGCTCGAATCGGGCAGGTCGCCCAGACGGATGGCGCAATCGAAGCCTTCGTTGACGAGGTCAACGACCCGGTCGCCCAGGTCCAGCGTAATGGACACATCCGGATGCGTCTCGATGAAGTCCGGCACCATTGGCGCGACGTGGCGGCGGCCGAAGCCGGCTGGTGCCGTCACGCGCAGATGCCCGCTGGCCTTCACGCCGCCGGCCGAGACGCTGGCCTCGGCGTTGTGCAGGTCGTTGAGGATGCGCTGGCAGTCTTCCAGAAACGCCGAACCCTCGAACGTGAGGGTGATACGCCGCGTGGTACGCACGAGCAGCTTCACGCCCAGGCGCTCTTCCAGCGCATCGATGCGGCGGCCGATGATGGCGGGCGCCACGCCTTCAGCGGCGGCGGCGGCGGAGAGGCTGCCGCGTGTAGCGACTGCGACAAAGGTTTCGAGTTGCTTGAAATGATCCATGCCTGATATATACCGTGGCAATCGGGGACTGCGGGATTGTGACGAATATAAAGGTTATCACTCGTCATTCCGATGGTAAAAGTTAAAGATCAAGTGACCATTGCCGTCTTTGTGCGGTGCGTCACCTTTTCTACAATGGCCCTCGTTGCGAAGGTCGGCAAAGCATTCTGCGTGATAGAACGCGTGAGTGCGTGATCTTCTGGGTCCGTGGAGCTTCTGATGAGTTCGATTCGCGCGGTGGTCTTCGATGCTTATGGCACGTTATTCGACGTGTATTCCGTGGCCGCGCGTGCAGAACAACTGTTTGCCGGCAAGGGCGAAGCCCTCTCGGTGCTCTGGCGTGACAAGCAGATCGATTACACGCGCATCCGCTCGCTGGCCGGCCCTTCGGGCGAGCACTACAAGCCGTTTTGGGACATCACCGTCGATGCGCTGCGCTATGCGGCGGCACGGCTGGGTCTGGCGCTCTCCGAGCACCATGAGGCCACCCTGATGCGCGAATATGCGTGTCTGTCTGCGTTTCCCGAGAACGTACCGGCGCTGCGCCGCCTGCGCGAGATGGGGTTGCCGCTGGGCATTCTCTCCAACGGCAACCCGCAGATGCTCGACATTGCTGTGAAGAGCGCGGGCATGTCGGGGCTGTTCGACCATGTGCTGTCGGCCGATGCGGTGAAGCTGTACAAAACGGCGCCGCAAGCCTACGCGCTGGCACCGCAGGCCTTTGGCGTGCCAGCCGAGCAGATTCTCTTCGTGTCGTCCAACGGCTGGGATGCCTGCGGTGCGACGTGGTACGGCTTCACGACGTTCTGGATCAACCGCCTGGGGCATCCGCCCGAGGCACTCGACGTGGCACCCACTGCGGCCGGCCACGATATGCGCGATCTGCTGCAATTCGTGCAGGCAAGGCAACTGACGTAAGACATTGCATTCAATCGGCCCAGTCATAGGGCCAAAGTAAGACCAAAACGCGTTCAACCCTCACATCATTCTCTGGAGAAAAACATGGCGCTCACGCTGCCCCAAGGCATGGAGATCAAGGCCGAAATCCTCCCGGCCTATGAAGACATTCTGACCCCCGAAGCACTGGCGCTGGTTGCCAAGCTGCACCGTGCCTTCGCGCCGCGTCGTAAAGAGCTGCTGGCCGCCCGTGTCGAGCGTGCCAAGCGCCTGGACGCTGGCGAGCGCCCGGATTTCCTGGCTGAAACGAAGGCTGTGCGCGAAGGCGACTGGAAGGTCGCGCCGATCCCGCAGGCGCTGCACTGCCGCCGCGTGGAAATCACCGGCCCGGTGGACGCCAAGATGGTCATCAACGCGTTCAACTCGGGCGCGGACAGCTACATGACCGATTTCGAGGATTCCAACTCGCCCAACTGGCACAACCAGATCCAGGGTCAGGTCAACCTGAAGGCCGCCATCCGCCGCACGCTGTTGCTTGAACAGAACGGCAAGACGTACAAGCTCAACGACAAGATCGCCACGTTGCAAGTGCGCCCACGCGGCTGGCATCTGGAAGAGAAGCACGTGCTGATCGACGGCGAACGCGTCTCTGGCGGCATCTTCGACTTCGCGCTGTTCCTGTTCCACAACGCCAAGGAACAGATCGCTCGCGGCGCGGGCCCGTTCTTCTACCTGCCGAAGATGGAAAGCCATCTGGAAGCGCGCCTGTGGAACGACATCTTCGTGATGGCCCAGAACGAGATCGGCCTGCCGCAAGGCACGATCAAGGCCACCGTGCTGATCGAAACCATCCTCGCCGCGTTCGAGATGGAAGAAATCCTGTACGAACTGCGTGAGCACAGCGCGGGCCTGAACGCCGGCCGTTGGGACTACATCTTCTCGTGCATCAAGAAGTTCAAGGTGGACAAGAACTTCTGCCTGGCCGACCGCGCCAAGGTGACGATGACCGCGCCGTTCATGCGCGCCTATGCGCTGCTGCTGCTCAAGACCTGCCACAAGCGCGGCGCGCCCGCCATTGGCGGCATGAGCGCGCTGATCCCGATCAAGAACGATCCGGAGAAGAACGCTATCGCCATGGCCGGCATCATCGGCGACAAGAAGCGCGACGCGACCGACGGTTACGACGGCGGCTGGGTGGCACACCCGGGCCTGGTCGAACCGGCGATGAAGGAATTCGTGGCCGTGCTGGGCGACAAGCTGAACCAGTTCGAGAAGCAACGCCCGGACGTGGAAGTGAAGGCCGCCGACCTGCTGGACTTCCAGCCGGAAACGCCGATCACCGAAGCTGGCCTGCGCATGAACATCAACGTCGGCATCCACTACCTGGGTGCCTGGCTGGCCGGCAACGGTTGCGTGCCGATTCACAACCTGATGGAAGATGCCGCCACCGCCGAGATTTCGCGCTCGCAGGTGTGGCAGTGGATCCGCTCGCCCAAGGGCAAGCTGGAAGACGGCACGAAGGTCACGGCCGACCTCGTGCGCAAGCTGATCCCGGAAGAATTGGCCAAGGTGAAGGAGACGGGCGCGGTGGGCCACTTTGACCGCGCTGCAGTGATCTTCGAACAGATGTCGACGTCGGAAGACTTTGCAGAATTCCTGACGCTCCCGCTGTACGAAGAGATCTGAAGCTAAGCGACGCGTGAGTCGCAGAGAGAGCGCCGGCTGGGGCAACCCGCCGGCGTTTTTTCATTTCGCCGTTGCCGCGCGATAATGTCAGGAAATCTTGCGGAGGCCGCTTTGCGCTTTGAACACCTGGTGGAGGTCAACGATCCACTGAACCCCCTCATCGACGCACTTACCCCAAACCAGATCTGGCAAGGCCTGGTGCTGCGCGTGCGCGAGCAGACCGAATTTGTCGAAAGCCTGGATGAATGCGTCATCACCGCCGAAGGCGACGGCTGGGTCGAACGCGAACTGGTGTTCGGCAAGGCACGCATCCAAGACCGCGTGACGCTGGAACCGCACAAGCGCGTGACCTACACCACGGCTGCCACCGGCGAACACGCTGGGGGCTCGCTCACCATGACGATCGAAACGAACGAGGCCAACGGCGCATTCATCCGCTTCGTCTACGACACCACGCTGCCCAACGCCGATGAAACCGGCGACACGCGTTATGCCGAGATCGTCAAATCCGCCTACCGCGAATCGGATATCGATACCGTACGCCGTATCCGGGAGATCGCCGCCACCGGCCGCCTAGGCTGACGTGTCCCACCCGACCGGCGCAGGAGGAGGCGCCGTCTGGGTTTGCTCCCGCTTGGTCGTCTCACACATCACTACAACGAGACCATGACGACATTCACCCCCACCCTGGAGGCCCTGCGCGCGCGTTACGGCGAGCGCTTCAAGTGGCTTGTGCTGTTCACACTGATGGTGGGCGCGGTGTCGTCCGTCATCTCAGCCACCATCGTCAATGTGGCGATTCCCGATCTGAGCCGGCATTTCGTTCTCGGGCAGGAGCGGGCGCAGTGGGTGTCGGCCAGCTTCATGGTGGCGATGACGCTGTCGATGCTGCTCACGCCCTGGCTGCTGCTGCGCTTCGGGCTGCGGCGTACGTTCATCGGCGCGTTGCTGCTGCTGGGCGTGGGTGGGCTGGCGGGTGGCCTGTCGCCCAACTACGAGGTGATGATCGCCATGCGGGTGGTAGAGGGCATTGCCGCCGGCATCATGCAGCCGCTACCCAATATCCTGATCCTGCGCGTGTTTCCCGAACGCGAGCAGGGCAAGGCGTTTGGCCTGTTCGGCTTTGGCGTCGTGCTGGCACCCGCCGTGGGCCCGAGCGTGGGCGGCTTCCTGGTGGAGTTGTTCGGCTGGCGCTCGATCTTCTTCGTGGTCATGCCGTTTACGCTGATCGGCTGGGCGATGGCGCGGCGCTTCATGGCGATCAATTCGTCGATGACGGGTGACCCCAAGCCGCTCGATTGGCGCGGCCTGCTGCTGATCGGCGCGGCAACTGTTTTGCTGCTCAAAGGGCTGGTCGCGCTGCACAGTGACGCCACGCACGGTGTTGTGCTGATGCTGGCGTCGGCCATATGTGTGGCGGGGTTCGTATTCTGGCAGCGGCGGGTGGAATCGCCCTTGTTGAACCTGCGGCTCTTCAGCTACCGGCAGTTTGCGATGGGCGCGGTGGTGGCGTTCATCTATGGCGCGGGGCTGTACGGCTCGACGTATCTGGTGCCGGTGTATATGCAGGTGGCGCTGGAATACGCGCCGTCGCGTGCGGGGCTGGTGCTGCTGCCGGCTGGGCTGGTGCTGGCCGTGACGATCATGCTGGCCGGGCGGCTGACCAACCGCATCGAGCCGTTCCGGCTGGTGTCGTTTGGGTTGGCAGCGCTGGCGCTGTCGTTCTTCCTGATGGCGACGAACACGCGCGCGACCAGTTACCTGCTGTTGATTGCCATTGCCATCGTTGGGCGAATTGGCCTGGGTTTCGTGCTGCCATCGCTGAGCCTGGGAGCGATGCGTGGCGTTGATTTCACGTTGATCCCGCAAGGTTCGAGCGCAGTCAATTTTCTGCGTCAGTTGGGCGGGGCGATCGGCGTGTCCGCCACGGGCATTTTCCTGCAATGGCGGCTTGCCACGCGCGGCATCGAGACGGTGCACGGTGCGGCGGTCGACCCGGAGGCGCGCATCCTGGCCTTCGACGAGACCTTCATCTTTCTTGGCACGCTGTGCGCACTGGCGGTGCTGGCTGCGTGGCGTATGCGCCGGCGAGACGTGCCGTCCGCCATTCCTGCCACGCAATGAAAAACCGGGCGCTGGGCCCGGTTCTTTGTCTGGCGATTGATGATCAGGTCGTCGCGCCGCTCTTCAGCTCTTCGACGAGGTCGATGTATTTCTGCTTGGCCTCGTCCTGCGAGGTGCCCTTCAGGCCTTCCCACGCTTCAAACTTGTAGCGGCCAACAATATCGGTAAAGCCCGGCTTGTCGCCGTGGGCATCGCCTTCGGCGCCTTGCTTGAAGAGTGCGTAGAGGCGCAGCAGCGTCATGTTGGCGGGGCGCTCAGAGAGGCCCTTGACATCGATTTGGGCTTGGTCGAAACGGGCTTGCAGGTCGCTCATGATGGTTCCCGGCTGAAAACAATGGTCTGGCGATGATAGCGCCGGGGTTGTACTGCCGGGCCGTTTGAATTCGAGGATGGCTTCGGTTTTCTGCCCGATTTTCCGCATGGGCTGCCGGGCGTTTGGACATTCTGGCGGCACACCAGCCGGTACAATGCCGCCATGCCTTGGATTCTTGCTTTCGATACTTCCACCGAGTTCTGTTCCGTCGCCCTTGGTGACGGCACGCGCACGCTATTTCGCCATGAACACACTGGCCCGCGCTCCAGCAGCCGTGTGCTGCCGGCGGCGGCCGAATTGCTGGCCGAGGCTGGCATCGCTCTGGCGGACTGTGCGGCGATTGCCTTTGGCGCAGGCCCTGGCTCGTTCACTGGTTTGCGCACCGCGTGCGGCGTGGCGCAGGGTTTGGCGTTTGGTGCCGATCTGCCGGTGGTGCCGGTCAATTCCCTCGTCGCCTGCGCCGAACAGACGCGCGCAACGTTGCCGGCAGGCACGGCCGTGACCATCGCGCTCGATGCGCGCATGGATGAGTGCTACTGGGCCAGCTTCGTCCCCGCCGATACGGCACCGGATGCATCAGGATGGCATGCGCTGTCCGCCATCCAGGTGAGCGGGCCGCAGAGCGTGGCCGCGCCGTCGCAGCCGTACTGGCTGGCTGGCAATGCCGCTGCAGTGTTTGGCGATCAACTGCGCATTGCCGCAGGCGCCGCCGCTGTGCTGCCCGAGGTGGCGCCGCACGCCCGCGAGATCATCGCAGTGGGTCTGCGGCTGTTGGCGGCGGGTCATACAGTGCGCCCGGAAGACGCGGCGCCGCTCTATGTGCGTGACAAGGTCGCGCTCACCATTGAAGAGCGACAGGCCGTGCAACAGGCCAAGGCCGCTGCGGCAGGTGCGCAGCCATGAGCCTGATCGACAGCGCGCTGGCCGGCGTCATCACGCAAACGCCGTTGCCCGCGGGCTGGCGCGCGGAGCGCATGACTGCACTCGATCTGACCGGCGTTGCGGCTGTCGAGCAGACGGCGTTTACGTTTCCATGGTCGCGCGGCAACTTCGAGGATTCACTCAAATCCGGCCACCTCGGCATCGTCCTGCGCGACGGCCGCAATGAGGTCGCGGGCTACCTGATCCTCATGCCGGTGGTCGATGAGATGCATTTGTTGAACGTGACCGTTGCGCCGGCGTGGCAGCGGCAGGGGTTGGGGCATTGGCTGCTGCGTCTGGCTGCGGCACTCACGTTGGTGCATGGTTTCGGCAGCCTGCTGCTGGAAGTGCGCCCGTCCAATACCGGTGCGATTGCGCTGTATCACCGTCTCGGGTTTGCCGAGATCGGCCGGCGCAAGCGTTACTACCCGGCTGAGAACAACACGCGCGAGGATGCACTCGTTATGCGCATGGTCTGCGAAGCGAGTGGGGTGGAGGCAGCATGAATCGTCGATCCCGAATGCTGGAGGCGCTGGGCGTTTCCACCGAATGGACATTGCGCGGGGCGGAACCAGTTGCGTTGGAAGCCGTTGAGGTTGCCGTTGCCAAGCCAACTGCTGTGGAGGTCGACGCCGCTGCGGTTGTCGTGGCAGAGCCGGTAGTTGCGCGAGTCGAACCGGCCGTAATGGATGCGCCGTCGGAGACGGCCATCCCACGCGCCCAGCGCATCGCCGCGTTTGATTGGGCGCAGCTCGAATCCGCCGTTTCCGACTGCACCTCGTGCAAGTTGTGCGAGCGCCGCACGAACACCGTGTTCGGTGTGGGCGATCGTCAAGCCGAATGGATGCTGATCGGAGAGGCTCCAGGCGAGCAGGAGGATAAGCAGGGCGAGCCCTTTGTCGGCCAGGCCGGCAAGCTGCTCGACAGCATGCTGCGATCGATTGGCCTGTCGCGCCAGCCGGCTGAAGGAAGGGGCGTATTCATCGCCAACGTGCTCAAGTGCCGTCCGCCTGGCAACCGGGATCCGGAGCCCGACGAAGTGGCGATGTGCGATCCGTACCTCAAACGTCAGATTGCATTGGTCAAGCCACGCGTGATCGTGGTGCTTGGCCGCTTTGCTGCGCAGAGTCTGCTGCAGACGCAGACGCCTGTCGGCAAGCTGCGTGGCAAGGTACATGAGGTGGATGGTGTGCCGGTGGTGGTGACCTATCACCCGGCTTATCTTCTGCGCACGCTGACCGACAAGGCGCGCGCATGGGAAGACCTCTGTCTGGCGCGCAAGATCTACGTGGAGCGCGGCGGCCAGTAGGGCATCTGCCGCGAGGCGGGCTCTGCGTTAGTGGTGCTTGTCTTCGCCGATGAGCGCGGCGGTGTGGAACAGCTTTTCGTTGACGCGATGCCGACGCATCACCAGCGCCATCGTCACGCAGACGAAGATGCCGAACGACACGATTACCACGCTTACCGACACGTTCAGCTTGATGAGCAGCGCGTACAGGCACAACATCAGCAGCACCGAGACGTTCTCGTTGAAGTTCTGTACCGCAATTGAGTGGCCTGCAGAGAGCAGCACGTGCCCGCGGTGCTGCAACAGCGCGTTCATCGGCACCACGAAGAAGCCCGACATAGCGCCCACGATCATCAGGAACAGATAGGCGATCAGCATGTACAGCGGCAGCTTCATCTCGCCGATGTGGAACGTGATTTCGGGAATCGTATGCTTGGTGTAGAACGCCATCAGCATGACGACCACGCCCATCGCCACGCCCACTGGCAGCACATCGAGCGAGCGGCGCAGCGGGATCTTCACGGCGGCGGCCATGGCGCCGGCAGCCACGCCTACGGCCACCACGGCCTGCAGGATGGCGCCCTGCGAGAGGTTCAGCTCCAGCGATTGCTCGGCCCACTTCAGCACGATGAACTGCAGCGTGGCGCCGGCCCCCCAGAACAGCGTCGTCACTGCCAGGGATATCTGGCCCAGCTTGTCGTGCCACAAAGCGTTGAAGCAGTCGGCAAACTCCGAAATGAGACGTACGGGGTTCTTCTCCTGCTGCGGATAGCGTGCGCCGGTATCGGGAATGCGCGTGTTGAACAGCGCGGCGATCAGGTAGATCACCATGATCACCAGCATGGCCGCTTCGGCCGGTGTGTCGATGCGCTCCAGCCCCGGAATGTCGAACGACAGCAGCCATGCCGACACGTGTTTGGAGATCAGCGCCCCGCCCAGTACGGTACCGAGGATGATCGAGCCGACCGTCAGGCCCTCGATCCATCCGTTGGCGGCGACGAGTTTTTCAGGGGGGAGCAGTTCGGTCAGGATGCCGTACTTGGCCGGTGAATACGCCGCCGCGCCAAAGCCGACCACGCCATAGGCGAGCAGCGGGTGCAGACCGGTGAGCATCACGCCACAACCGAGCAGCTTGATGGCATTGGTGATGAGCATCACCTTGCCTTTGGGCCGGGAATCGGCAAACGCGCCCACGAAGGCGGCAAGTAGAACGTAAGAGAGCACGAAGAACAGCTTGAGCAGCGGGGTCATCCACTGCGGCGCATGCATCTCTGTCAGAAGGGCGATGGCGGCAATAAGCAGCGCATTGTCGGCGAGCGACGAAAAAAACTGCGCCGCCATGATGGTGTAAAAGCCCTTCTTCATACCTTCGAATTCGTCCCCGTAGACCGCGGTGCCATGTTCGTCTTCACGACCTGCCGGTAGCGTGCCGGCACTCGGAAGCGTCCCCCGGGGGGTGCCGGCCAAGCGGTGCGTCGGCTGACCGGCCGAGCAGCGCACAGGTGCGCGGTTATGGCTGCGATGCCAGTACCCGCGCGGGCTCCCCTAGTTGTGGTTCCCTTGGACCGGGCCCGTTCAGTGCAGTAAGACATGCATCGCCGGGCAACCGCGGGAATCTTCACTGACAGGCGTTCGGGCCATGCGTTCCGCCCGCAGCGTGTTTTGGTCTCGCCTGTTTGCATGATCAAGCCAGATGTGACGCCATCGCGCAAAAAAGAAGTGGCTGGTGCCCAACTTTCCCCATGCTGGCAGCGCATCACAACTGTTTCCCATGCCTAAATTGAACGGCTTTATATCACGAAACTTGTGCGCTTCCGGTGACGGCGGCGCACTTTCTTTTTTGGCACGCTGATGACGCGCGCGAACCAGTTGGCGTCCTGTGGTCAAATAGAACGCTCACCGCGTGAGGCCGGATGCACTGGCCCCGTACAGCACATTTGCTTGTTGCATTGCAGCACCGACGCCGCGCCACAAGCGCGCTTGTCGCACTAACGTTTTGCAGGTTTGCCGTCATGCCAAGACCCATCCAGGCCGTCATCCACGGCCCAGCACTTGCCAATAATCTCCAGGTTGCCCGCCGCCACGCGCCCAATTCGCGCGTGTGGGCCGTCGTCAAAGCCAACGCCTACGGCCACGGCATTGAACGCGTGTATGAAGGCCTGCGCCAGACCGACGGTTTTGGTCTGCTCGATCTGGACGAGGCCGTCCGCCTGCGCCAACTCGGCTGGCAGGGGCCGGTTCTGTTGCTCGAAGGTTTTTTCAAGCCGGAAGATCTCGCGATCGTCGAGCAGTACCGCCTGACCACCACGGTGCATAGCGAAGAGCAACTGCGCATGCTGGAGTTGGCGCGCCTGAAAGGGCCCATCAGCGTGCAGCTCAAAATCAACACGGGCATGAGCCGTCTCGGTTTCGCGCCTGCCGCCTACCGCGCCGCGTGGGAACGCGCCCGTGCGATTTCGGGTATTGGCACCATCGTCCACATGACGCACTTCTCCGATGCCGACGGCCCGCGTGGCATCGATCACCAACTCGAAGCGTTCGAGCAGGCCACGCTGGGGCTGCCCGGCGAGGCGTCGCTTTCCAACTCTGCGGCCACGCTGTGGCATCCGAAAGCGCATCGCGACTGGGTGCGCCCGGGCGTAATCATGTACGGCGCGTCGCCAACAGGCGTGGCGGCCGACATTGAAGGCACCGGCCTGATGCCCGCCATGTCGCTCAAGAGCGAGCTGATCGCCATCCAGGATTTGCAGCCGGGCGCGACCATCGGCTACGGCTCGCGCTTTACCGTGGAGCAGCCGATGCGCATCGGTATCGTGGCGTGCGGTTATGCCGACGGCTACCCGCGTCACGCGCCGGGCTGGGGCGGTAACCATACGCCGGTGCTGGTCGATGGCGTGCGCACGCATATCGTGGGCCGTGTGTCGATGGACATGATCACCGTGGACCTGGCCGGCGTGCCTGAGGCGCGGGTCGGCACGCCCGTCACGCTGTGGGGCGAAGGCTTGCCGATCGACGATGTTGCGCAGGCCGCCGGCACCGTCGGCTATGAACTGATGTGCGCACTGGCGCCGCGCGTGCCGGTGTCGGTTGAGCCTGTCAGTACTGCAGGCGCGAGCGAGCTGGGCAAGGCCGCCTGAACGCGGCACCGCAAATACAAAGATCAAGCGGCTGCCGCCCATGCGCGGCGCCGTAAGCAGGGGGTTGTTTGGCCAAGAGCAAGACGGTCTATACGTGCACCGAGTGCGGTGGCACGGCGCCGAAATGGGCGGGGCAGTGCCCGAATTGCCAGCAGTGGAACACGCTGGTAGAGACGGTCGCGCAGCCGACGTCCGGCGCGGGCGCGCGCTTCCAGTCGCTGGCCTCGAGCGCCACGGTGCGCAAGCTGTCGGACATCGACGCGGTGGACGTGCCGCGTTTCTCCAGCGGCATAGACGAGTTCGACCGCGTACTGGGTGGCGGCCTCGTGAGCGGTGGCGTGGTCCTGATCGGCGGCGATCCGGGGATCGGCAAGTCGACGCTGTTGCTGCAGGCGCTGTCCAACCTCTCGACCGATCGACGGGTGTTGTACGTGAGCGGCGAGGAGTCTGGCTCACAGATCGCACTCCGTGCGCGGCGCCTTGGCGTCGAGAGCCCGAATCTGGCGCTGCTGGCCGAGATCCAGCTTGAACGCATTCAGGCGACCATCGAGGTGGAGAAGCCCGAGGTTGTCGTCATCGATTCGATCCAGACGCTGTATTCGGAGGCGTTGACTTCCGCGCCGGGCTCCGTGGCCCAGGTGCGCGAATGCGCGGCGCAACTCACACGCATCGCCAAGCGGCTGGATGTGACGACTATCCTGGTCGGCCACGTGACCAAGGAGGGCGCGCTGGCAGGCCCACGTGTGCTGGAACACATTGTTGATACGGTGCTGTATTTCGAGGGCGATACGCATTCGGCTTACCGGCTGGTGCGCGCATTCAAGAACCGCTTTGGCGCCGTCAACGAGCTGGGCGTGTTTGCGATGACGGAGCGCGGGCTGCGCGGGGTGGCGAATCCGTCGGCGCTGTTCCTGTCGCAGCATGAACAGGTGGTGCCGGGCTCGTGCGTGCTGGTGACGCAGGAGGGCACGCGGCCGCTGTTGGTGGAAATTCAGGCGCTGGTGGATACGGCCAACGTGCCGAACCCGCGCCGCTTGGCGGTGGGCCTGGAGCAGAACCGGCTGGCGATGTTGCTGGCGGTGCTGCACCGTCACGCGGGCATTGCGTGCTTCGATCAGGATGTGTTCCTCAACGCCGTCGGCGGGGTGAAGATCACTGAGCCCGCGGCGGACTTGGCGGTGTTGCTGGCAATCCATTCGTCGATGCGCAACAAGGCACTGCCGCGTGGGCTTGTGGTGTTTGGCGAGATCGGCTTGGCCGGAGAAATCCGCCCGACACCGCGCGGCCAGGAGCGTTTGAAGGAGGCCGCCAAGCTGGGTTTTTCGATTGCCGTGATCCCGAAATCCAACGCGCCCAAGCAGGCGATCGATGGGCTGGAGGTGATTGCCGTCGAACGCATTGAGCAGGCCATCGACCGGGTGCGGGCGCTGGAGGCCTGATCGTTCAAAATTTCGCAGCGGTATCGCTGCGCCATCTGAAAATGCGCGTGCCGTTGCGGTGCGATAATCCGCCAACTTTTCTTCACGATTCCTCTGATCTGACGCCGCCATGCCAGCCAATTCGCGCGCCTTCTTCCTACTGATTGCCGTGATCTCCTTCGGGGTGGTCGGGTATGCGCTGTACCTCCAGCACGTTGATGGGCTGCAGCCGTGCCCGCTGTGCATCTTGCAGCGGTTCGCTTTTCTCGGGATTGGTGTGTTCTCGTTGCTGGCGGCGCTGTCGTCCGCCACGCGGCTGCTGTGGCACGGGCTGGGGATGCTGTCGGGGCTGGCCGGCCTGTGCGTGGCGGCGTACCACGTGTCGCTGTTGCTGAACCCGAAGGCGACGTGCGGTATCGACCCGATTGAAAACTGGGTCAACGCGCTCCCTACCGCCAAATGGTTGCCGCAGGTGTTCGAGGCTGATGGGTTGTGCGTCGGGCCGATGCCGCCGGTGCTGGGCCTGTCGGTGCCGGTGTGGTCGCTGATCTGGCTCGTGATTCTGTCGCTGACGCTGGTGGTGGGGATGATCCGCCGCGAGAAGCGGTGAACTGATTAGAGGCGTTGGACTGCTGGTTTGTTGTTGGTGGTCCATCCCTTGTTTCATCCCCTGCCGGGGCTGACTCACTTTCTTTGTCTTGCCAAAGAAAGTAAGCAAAGAAAGGCGCGCCCGAGATGGCGACCCCCTCCTTGAATTTCTGTCGCAGGGAGGGGAAGGGGAAAACTCGCTGCGCTCAGACAGTTCCCCTTCCTTTTTCCTCCCTGCAACAGAAATTCAAGGCGCCATCTAGGGCAGGAACGGCCAAACCGTCGCGGTGGTGGGGTGTTCCCCAGCACGTGCGGTTTTTGATCGTTGGCGGCTCTAGTCTTGGAAACGTAGCGGCAAGGCGAGCTGCACGGGCTCGCCGTTTTCCTTTACCACGCTGTTGCGCTCGACAAAGAGCGGGTGCTGCAGCGCTTCTTCCATGCGCAGCACGGGCGTGACACAGCAATCGGCATCGGCGAAACGTGCGGTCCATTCGGCTTGCGTGGCGGTGAGGAACAGCGCGGCAAGTTCATCGTGGATCGCGCGAGCGTCATCACCGCCGACGCGCTGGCCGAGCGCCCAGTGCTTGTCTTTCCATTCGGGCTTGCCGAGTACGTCGCACATCGCCTGCCAGAACTTCAGTTCGAGCGCGCCGACAGCCATGAAACGGTCGTCCGATGTGCGGTATACGCCGTAGCACGGCACGCCGCCATTGAGCAGGTCGCTGCCGGCGGCGCTGGCCTTGCCGCGCGTGCCAACAGCAAAGAACGCCATCAGGTTGTGTGCGAACACCGAGTCCGTCATCGATACGTCGACATATCGGCCGCGGCCGGTGGCGCGCGCATCGACCAGTGCTGCGAGGATGCCGACTACCGCTGTCAGCGCGCCGCCCAGCAGGTCGCCGATCTGCACGTTCGGGACGATGGGCGTGCCGCTGGGTGTGCCGTCCTTGCTGGCGAGCTGGTCGAGCATGCCCGCATAGCCGACGTAATTGATGTCATGGCCGGCGGCTTGTGCGAGCGGGCCGTCCTGACCGTAGCCGCTGATCGAGCACATGACCAGCGCGGGGTTGGCCGCGCGCAATGTGTCCCAGCCGACCCCAAGGCGCGCCATGACGCCGGGGCGGAAGCTTTCGATCAGCACATCGGCGTGGCGTACGAGTTCGATCAGGGCTTCGCGGTCTTGCGCAAGTTTCAGGTCGAGCCGCATTTCGGTCTTGCCGCGATTGAGTGAGCGGAAGAACAGGCTCGGACGTTCGGCCGCGCGATCGGCGGAGGAGCGCATCATGTCGCGCGCGTAGTCGCCGGGGCCGGGGTCTTCAATCTTGATGACTTCCGCGCCGAGATCCGCCAGGTGGCGCGTAGCGGCGGGGCCGGGCAGCAGGCGCGTGAGGTCGAGCACGCGCACGCCCGCCAGTGGCTGGTGCGTGGCGCTGGTTGTGTCCGGCGAGGGCGATGTCATCAACAGGTCTCCTTGGCCGGACACACCAGCCTCAATTGATTTGTTCGAGTTCTTCGTGCAGTTCGAGCCAGCGCTCTTCCAGGGTGTCGAGTTCGGCGTTCAGCTCGGCCTGACGGCGCAGGCTTTCCATCATGCGCGCTTTGTTGGCCTCTTCATACGCGGCGCCGTCGGCCAGGAAGGCTTCAAGCTCGGCCTTCTCCTTCTGCAGCGGCGCCATGCGTTTTTCGATCGCGTCGACGTTCTTCTGTAGCGGCTTGCGCAGCGCGTTCAGGCGTTGACGCTCGGCGGCTTCTTCGCGTTTCTGGTCGCGGCGGTTGGTGGCAGGTGTGCCATCCGTATCGACGGCGGTAGCGGGTGCGCTGGCGGCAGCGCGCTTGGCGGCGGCCTGCTTGAGCAGCCAGTCGCGGTAGTCGTCCAAGTCACCGTCAAACGGGGCGACAGTGCCCTGACCGACGAGCAGGAACTGGTCGGTCGTGGCGCGCAGCAGGTGCCGGTCGTGCGAGACGAGGATGAGCGTGCCGTCGAACTGGGCGAGCGCCATCGTCAGCGCTTCACGGGTGTCGAGATCCAGGTGGTTGGTCGGCTCGTCGAGCAGCAGCAGGTTGGGGCGCTGCCAGACGATGAGCGCGAGCGCCAGACGGGCCTTCTCGCCGCCCGAGAATGGCTCGATGGGCGAGGTCGCCATGTCGCCTCGGAAGTTGAAGCTGCCGAGAAAGTCGCGCAGTTCCTGCTCGCGCACGTCCGGCGCCAGGCGTGCCAGATGCAGCAGCGCCGAGGCATGGTCGTCCAGCGTTTCCAACTGATGCTGGGCGAAGTAGCCGATCTGCAGGCCCTTGCCGCGCCGGATCGTGCCAGAGAGCGACGCCAGCGTTTCCGCCAGCGTTTTTACCAGCGTCGATTTGCCCTGGCCGTTGGCGCCCAGCAGGCCGATACGCTGGCCGGTCTGGATCGAGAACGTCAGGTGCTTGAGGATGGTGATGGGCGCCGTGTCGCTCAAGCCACTCGGGCCAGGATAGCCGCAATCGACGCCTTCAAACGTGAGCATCGGATTGGGCGCCGCATCGGGCTCGCGGAATTCAAACGAGAAGCCGGCCGCCGCATGCACGGGTGCGAGGCGCTCCATGCGCTCCAGTGCCTTGACGCGGCTCTGCGCCTGCTTGGCCTTGCTGGCCTTGGCCTTGAAGCGCGTGATGAACGATTCGAGATGCGCGATCTGCTTCTGCTGGCGTGCGTACGACGCTTCCTGCAGCGCCATTTGCTGCAGGCGCTGTGTTTCGAATTGCGTGTAGTTGCCGCCGTAGCGCTTGAGCTTCTGATGCTCGATATGCAGCGTGACATTGCACACGCCGTCGAGGAACTCACGGTCATGCGAGATCATCACCAGCGTGCCGGCGTAGCGCGAGAGCCAGTCTTCCAGCCAGACCACGGCGTCCAAGTCCAGGTGGTTGGTCGGTTCATCGAGCAGCAGCAGGTCGGACGGACACATCAGCGCCTGCGCCAGATTCAGCCGCATCCGCCAGCCGCCGGAGAAGCTCGCCACCGGCTGCGTGGTTTGCGCCATCGTGAAGCCGAGGCCGAGCAGCAGCGCTTGCGCGCGCGCCGGGGCGGTGTAGCCGTCGGCATCGGCAAAGGCGGTGTGGGCTTCGGCCTGCGCGTGGCCGTCGTGGGCAGCTTCAGCGGCAGCTAAGCGCTGTTCGATGTCGCGCAGGCGGGTGTCGCCGTCGAGCGTGTAATCGAGCGCGCTGCGGTCGACTGCCGGTGTTTCCTGCGCTACGTGGGCGACTTGCCAGGTGGGCGGGATGGCGACTTCGCCGCCGTCGGCGTGCAACTCGCCGCGCAGCATAGAGAACAGCGTGGATTTGCCGCTGCCGTTCACGCCCACAAGGCCGACCCGTTCACCGGGGTTGAGTGTGGCAGTGGCGTGGTCAAACAGCACCTTGGTGCCGCGCTGGAGGACGAGGTCGTCGAATCGGATCACGAAAAACTGCGCTTTGGACGATCGGAAAGGATGCGATTGTAGCCTGCAGCGCTGCACGATCCTGGCGCGACGCGGGTGTTTGGACTGGTGCATCGCACGCCAAGGGGGCGATGTGTGCCCGCGATCTGTGCGCCGGCTTGCGGCCTAGGGAAAACCATAAGTCTTCGTGAAAGTTTTTTTCTTTACACGGTAGGTTTGTGAAAATACATTTACACAAAATTTTCACAGCCCAGGAAGATGGCGAAATCCACCAGCAAGCGTACGGATGTGTCGAAAGGCGCATTTGCCGCCGATGCGACGGTCTCCGAGCGCATTGGGGCGGCCCTTGCCACGCTCACGCCCGCGCACCAGCGCATGGCCGAATACGTGTTGGCGAACCCGTTTCGGGCCGCCACCATGCGCATCGACGAGTTTGCCGCCGCGGTGG
The DNA here is from genome assembly GCA_963512445.1 of uncultured Ralstonia sp. Classification (GTDB taxonomy): domain Bacteria; phylum Pseudomonadota; class Gammaproteobacteria; order Burkholderiales; family Burkholderiaceae; genus Ralstonia. The sequence goes on along the minus strand of CAUPMS010000032.1, from coordinate 9,177 downwards.
AAATGTCCATTGCCACGGCCAACCGCTTTGCGCTCGCGCTGGGCTTTGACGGCTATCCGCAGTTTCGCGCCGGGTTGCTGCGCGGTTTCGAGGCGACCCTCGCACCGGTCGAGAAGCTGCGCCACGAACTGGCGCGCCCAGCCACCAGCGCGGAAATCTTTGCCGCATCACTCAACGAAGACATTGCCAACCTCGACGCCACGCGCCGCATGCTCGATGCCGCGGCCTGCGAGCGCGCGGTAGACGCCATCCTGGGCGCGCAGCGCATCTATGTGATGGGCTTTGGCGCCAGCGGTTATCTGGCAGGCTTGTTGCGCCACGGGCTCGATCTGTACTGCGACACGGTGATCTCCGTTTCGCAGCCTGGCGGCGCATCGGATGCCGCGCGCCAACTGCGCAAGATCGGCCCAAAGGATCTGCTGATCGCCATCGCATTCCCGCGCTATGCGGCAGACACCATCACGCTGGCCAAGCAGGCGGGCAAGCAAGGCTGCCAACTGTTGGCGCTGACCGACGGCCCAACATCGCCGCTCGCGCCGCTGGCCGACATTGCGCTGTATGCGCGCCCGGAGCGGCAGTTTTCAGCCACGTCCGACACGGCTGCCGTGGCGCTGTTCGAGGCGCTGTGTGGCGCGGTGGCGCATCGCTCTGCGCACTCGCTGGAATCGGCCGAACGCCTGACCGAATTTGTGCTGCCGTGGCTGCATACCAGCCAGGCGCCGCGCGCCAACGACGCCGCGAGCGCAGCAGAGACGCCCAAGACCACCCGACGCGGCCGCAAGCGCGCCGATGAAAACTGATTGACACCGAGTCACGCATGACCACGCCCATCCTAGCCATCCACGGCGGCGCCGGCACCATTACCCGCACGGCCATGAGCGCCGACAAGGAAGCTGCTTATCAGCAAGCACTCAGCGACATCCTGGCAGCGGGCCAACGCATTCTCGTTGAAGGCGGTAGCGCGCTCGACGCCGTGACCGAAGCCGTGCGCCTGCTCGAAGAGTGCCCGCTGTTCAACGCCGGCAAGGGCTCGGTACTCACCAGCGCCGGCACGTATGAACTCGATGCATCGATCATGGACGGCGCCACGCTGGCCGCCGGCGCTGTGACGTGCGTCAAGCGCCTGCGCAACCCGATCCTGGCTGCCCGCGCCGTGATGGAGCACAGCGAACATGTGCTGTTCACCTCCGAAGGCGCCGAGGTTTTCGCGCAGGCGCAGGGCTTGGAGTTCGTCGAGCCCGACTACTACTACACCGAAGCGCGCTACGCCCAGTGGCAGCGTGCCCGCCAGCAAGACGGCATGGCGCTGCTCGATCACGATGCCGCGTCGCTCGTGGCCAAGGAAGCCGCACCCATCGATCCGGACACCAAGTTCGGCACCGTTGGCGCCGTGGCGCGTGATGCGCAAGGCCGGCTGGCCGCCGCCACCTCCACCGGCGGTGTCACCAACAAGAAGGTCGGCCGCGTGGGCGATACGCCCATCGTCGGCGCGGGCTGCTTCGCCAACAACGTGGCGGCGGTGTCGTGCACCGGCACGGGCGAGATGTTCATCCGTGCCGTGGCCGCTTACGACGTGGCCGCGCAGATGGAATACGCCGGCAAGTCGCTGGCCGATGCGAGCGACGACGTGGTCATGCGCAAGCTGATGGCGATCAACGGCCGTGGCGGCCTGATCGCCGTGGATGCGCAGGGCAACGTTGCCTTGCCGTTCAACACCGAAGGGATGTACCGCGGGTTCGCACGTGGTGTGGAAGTGCCCGTCGTGTCGATCTACCGCTAAGCAGGAGATTTCCGTGACAGCAGCCAAACAGCACAGCGTCATTGCGATGCCCGACCAGCGCATCGTGCAGGTGCAAGACCTGAGCGTGCGCTTTGCCACGTCCGAACGCGTGGTCGACGCGGTGCGCAACCTGTCGTTCCATGTGGACCGCGGCGAAACGCTGGCCGTGGTGGGCGAATCGGGCTCGGGCAAGTCGGTCACGTCGCTGGCGCTGATGCGGCTGGTGGAGCACGGCGGCGGCAAGATCGTTGGCGGGCAGATGCACCTGCGCCGCCGCAACGGCGAAGTGCTGGATCTGGCCAACGCGAGTTCGGCCGCCATGCGCGGCGTGCGCGGCGCTGACATTGCGATGATCTTCCAGGAGCCGATGACCTCGCTCAACCCGGTCTTTACCGTGGGTGAGCAGATTGCCGAGTCGATCCGCCTGCATCAGAACAAATCGCCCAGCGAGGCCAAGGCCGAGGCGCTGCGCATGCTGGAGCTGGTGCGCATTCCTGAGGCGCGCAATGTGCTGGGCCGTTATCCGCACCAACTGTCGGGTGGCATGCGCCAACGCGTGATGATTGCGATGGCGCTGTCGTGCAAGCCGTCGCTGCTGATTGCGGACGAGCCGACCACCGCGCTGGATGTGACCATCCAAGCGGAAATCCTGCAACTGATCCGCGCACTGCAGCAGGAGCTGCACATGGCGGTGGTGTTCATCACGCACGACATGGGTGTGGTGGCCGAAGTGGCCGATCGCGTGCTCGTCATGTACAAGGGCGACCGCGTGGAAGAGGGCCCGTCGGCCACCGTGTTTGCGCAGCCGGCGCATCCGTACACGCGTGCGCTGCTCTCCGCCGTGCCGCGTCTAGGTTCGATGCAAGGCACCGATGGTCCGGCGCGTTTCCCCCTGTTGCGTGTGGACGGGACTGCCGCTGCGGTCGACACCACGCCGCAGCCGGCCGCGTCGCATGACGTGCAACCCATTCTGCGCGTGCGTGACCTCGTCACGCGCTTTGACGTGCCCACGGGCATCTTCGGTCAAGTGCGGCGCCGGGTGCATGCGGTGGAGCAGGTCAGTTTCGATCTCTACCCTGGTGAGACGCTGGCGCTGGTCGGCGAATCGGGCTGCGGCAAGTCGACGACGGGACGGTCGCTCTTGCGTCTGGTGGATAGCCAGAGCGGCAGCATCGAATTTGCCGGCCAGAACATCGGCGAGCTGAAGGGGCCTGCGCTCCAGACGCTTCGTCGAAACATCCAGTTCATCTTCCAGGACCCATTCGCCTCGCTGGACCCGCGCGTGCCGGTCGGCTACTCCATCATGGAGCCGCTGCTGGTGCACAAGGTGGCATCCGGCAAAGAGGCGCAGCAACGCGTGGAGTGGCTGCTCGACAAGGTGGGCCTGCAGGCTGCACACGCGTCGCGCTATCCGCACGAGTTCTCGGGCGGGCAACGCCAGCGCATCTGCATTGCGCGCGCGCTGGCACTGAACCCGAAAGTCGTGATTGCCGATGAGTCGGTGTCCGCACTGGACGTGTCCATTCAGGCGCAGATCGTCAACCTGATGCTCGATCTGCAGAAGGAATTTGGTGTCGCCTTCCTGTTCATCTCGCACGACATGGCGGTGGTGGAACGCATCAGCCACCGCGTGGCGGTGATGTATCTCGGCCAGATCGTCGAGATCGGCCCGCGCCGCGCGATCTTCGAAAACCCGCAGCACCCGTACACCAAGAAGCTGATGTCAGCCGTGCCGATTGCAGACCCGGCGCGTCGGCATCTGAAGCGTGAACTCTCCACGCACGAAATCCCCAGCCCGATCCGTGCCATTGGCGACCTGCCGGTGGTGCAGCCGTTGGTGCAAGTGGCGCCAGACCACTTTGTTGCCCGCCATTCGATTGGCGGCGCGTATTGAAAGCAGCGAAGAACGCAGTGAAGCAACACACTTCTTTGAGGAGGAAGGACATGTTCAATCGATTTACATTCGCACCGCGTGCAGCAATGGTTGCCAGCGGCCTGGCCCTGGCGGCATTCACCATGCCGGCCTTTGCCGCCAAGGACGCCGTGATGGCGGTCTACTCGACCTTCACCACGATGGACCCGTACGATGCCAACGACACGCTGTCGTTCAGCGCCGCCAAGTCGTTCTATCAAGGCCTGTTCGGCTTTGACAAGGACATGAAGCTGGTCAACGTGCTGTGTGACAGCTACGAAGTCAGCAAGGACGGCCTGGTCTACACGTTCAAACTGCACAAGGGCGTGAAGTTCCACGACGGCACCACGTTTGATGCCACTGCCGTCAAGGCCAACCTGGACCGCGTGACCGACCCGGCCAACAAGCTCAAGCGCTTCGTGCTGTTCAACCGCGTGGCCAAGACTGAGGTGGTCGACGCCAACACCGCGCGCGTGACGCTCAAGGAGCCGTTCTCGCCGTTCATCAACGTGCTGGCCCACCCGTCGGCCGCAATGATCTCGCCCACCGCGCTGAAGAAGTACGGCAAGGACATCGCCTTCCACCCGGTCGGCACCGGCCCGTTCGAGTTTGTCGAGTGGAAGCAGACCGACTACCTGAAGGGCAAGAAATTCGACGGCTACTGGAAGCACGGCCTGCCCAAGATCGACACCATCACCTGGAAGCCGGTGGTCGACAACAACACCCGCGCCACCGTTATGCAGACGGGCGAAGCGGATTTCGCCTTCACCATTCCGTTCGAGCAGGCTTCCGTGCTCAAGAGCAGCCCGAAGGTCGACCTGATTGCTGCGCCATCGATCATCCAGCGCTATGTCAGCTTCAACACGCATGTGAAGCCGTTCGACAACCCGAAGGTGCGTCAGGCCATCAACTACGCCATCAACAAGGACGCGCTGACCAAGGTGGCGTTTGCCGGCTACGCCGTGCCGGCTGAAGGCGTGGTGCCGCCGGGCGTGGATTACTCCGTCAAGCTGGGCCCGTGGCCGTACAACCCGGCCAAGGCGAAAGAGCTGCTGAAGGAAGCGGGCTACCCGAACGGTTTCGAGACGCAACTGTGGTCGGCCTATAACCACACGACGGCGCAGAAGATCATCCAGTTCGTGCAGCAGCAACTGGCGCAGGTCGGCATCAAGGCGCAGGTGCAGGCGCTCGAGGCCGGCCAGCGTGTCGAGCGCGTTGAGAGCGTGCCGACCCCGGATCAGGCAGGCGTGCGCATGTACTACACGGGCTGGTCGTCGTCCACGGGTGAATCCGACTGGGCGCTGCGTCCGCTGCTGGCATCCGAAGCCATGCCGCCCAAGTCGTTCAACACGGCGTACTACAAGAACGATCAGGTGGATGCCGACATCGCCGGCGCCCTGCGCACGACGGATCGCGCTGAGAAGTCCAAGCTCTACACCGAGGCACAGAAGCGCATCTGGGAAGACGCTCCGTGGGCCTTCCTGGTGACGGAAAAGATCGTCTACGCACGCTCCAAGCGTCTGTCGGGTGCCTACGTTGCGCCGGACGGCTCGTTCAGCTTTGACGACATCGATATCAAGTAATACGCCCTGACGTAACACTTGGCTGTACCGGCCCGCGCAGCGCTTGCGCGAGCCATTGAATTGCCGCCTGCGGTGGATTTGCCATGCTGAACTACTTCATTAAACGTGTGCTGGGCGTGATCCCGACGCTGCTGATCGTGGCAGTGCTGGTGTTCCTGTTCGTGCACCTGTTGCCGGGTGATCCGGCGCGACTGGCTGCCGGCCCTGAAGCCGACCCGGCCACCGTCGAGCTGGTCCGCTCCGACCTTGGGCTCGACAAGCCGATGCACGAGCAGTTCGTGCGCTTCTTTGCCAATGCCGCGCGCGGCGAGTTCGGCAACTCGATCCGCACCAAGCGCCCGGTAAGCGAAGAGATTGGCGAGCGCTTCTGGCCCACGCTCAACTTGACGATCGCCAGCATGGTGTGGGCGGTGATCTTCGGCATGGTGATTGGCATCACGTCCGCCGTGTGGCGCAACAAATGGCCTGATCGCCTGGGCATGACGCTGGCGGTGTCGGGCATTTCGTTTCCCGCCTTTGCGCTGGGCATGGTGCTGATGGAGGTGTTCTCCGTGCAGCTCGGCTGGCTACCGTCCATCGGCGCAGATACCTGGAAGCACTACATCCTGCCGTCGCTCACGTTGGGCGCCGCAGTGGCCGCCGTGATGGCGCGCTTCACCCGCGCATCGTTTGTCGAAGTGCTGCAGGAAGATTTCGTGCGTACCGCCCGTGCCAAGGGCGTGCGCGAGACGGTGGTGGTCATCAAGCATTGCCTGCGCAACGCGATGATCCCAGTGGTGACCATGATGGGCCTGCAGTTCGGCTTCCTGCTGGGCGGCTCGATCGTGGTGGAGAAGGTGTTCAACTGGCCGGGCCTTGGGCGCCTGCTGGTGGATGCGGTGGAGATGCGCGACTACCCGGTCATCCAGGCCGAGGTGCTGCTGTTCTCGCTGGAGTTCATCCTGATCAACCTGGTGGTGGACATGCTGTACACCGTGATTAACCCGACCATCCGCTACAAGTAATAAGGGGGCCATCATGACGCAGGCATCCAGTCCGGCCATCGCACCACAAGCCGCAACCGAACCCGTCCGCACACCTTGGACGGAGTTCTGGCGCAAGTTCCGCAAGCAGCATCTGGCGATGGGCGCCGGTGTGTTCGTGATCGCGCTGGTTGTGATCGCCATCCTCGCGCCACACATCGTGCCGTTCGATGCGGAAAACTATTTCGACTACGACGCACTCAACGCAGGTCCGTCGGCGCAGCACTGGTTCGGCGTCGATTCGCTGGGCCGCGATATCTTCAGCCGCATCCTGATGGGCACCCGCATCTCGCTGGAAGCGGGTTTCGTGTCGGTCATCATCGGCGCCATCATTGGCACCGTTCTTGGCCTGCTGGCCGGCTACTACGAAGGCTGGTGGGACCGCATCGTCATGCGCATCTCCGACGTGCTGTTCGCCTTTCCGGGCATTCTGCTGGCGATCGGCATCGTGGCCATCCTGGGCAACGGCATGGTCAACGTGATCTTTGCCGTGGCGGTGTTCAGCATTCCAGCGTTTGCGCGGCTGGTGCGTGGCAACACACTCATGCTCAAGCACCTGACGTATGTGGAAGCTGCTCGCAGCATCGGCGCGTCGGACTGGACGATCATCATGCGGCACATCCTGCCAGGCACGATCTCGTCCATCGTCGTGTATTTCTCGATGCGGGTCGGCACCTCCATCATCACCGCCGCGAGCCTCTCATTCCTGGGGCTGGGCGCGCAACCGCCCACGCCGGAGTGGGGCGCGATGCTCAACGAAGCGCGGGCCGACATGGTGACGGCACCGCACGTGGCGATCTTCCCGAGCCTGGCCATCTTCCTGACCGTGCTGGCCTTCAACCTGCTGGGCGACGGCCTGCGCGACGCGCTGGACCCGAAGATCGACCGCCGCTGAGCTGTTCGTATGTCTCTGAGCCTTCCGCACATTGGCGCGCTGCCATCGGGCGCGCGCAATTGCATCACCGATGTGGCCGGCGTGACCGTCGGCCACGCCACGCTTGCCGGCGGCGACGTCCAAACCGGCGTGACCGTGGTGCGCCCGCACGCTGGTGATCCGTTCGTCGACAAGGTGCCCGCTGCCAGCGTGGTGCTCAACGGTTTCGGCAAGAGCATCGGCCTGGTGCAGGTCGAAGAGCTGGGTGTGCTGGAAACGCCGATCGCGCTGACCAACACATTTGCCGTGGGTGCCGTGGCGCAAGCGCAGATCCGCCAGGCCGTTGCGGCCAACCCGCAGATCGGGCGCACGTGGTCCACCGTCAATCCACTCGTCTTCGAATGCAATGACGGCTACCTGAACGATCTGCAGGCGTTTGCCGTGCGGGATGTGCATTACGACGCCGCCTACGCAGCGACGGGTGAGACGTTCGAGCAAGGTGCGGTCGGTGCAGGGCGGGGGATGTCGTCGTTTGGCGTGAAGGGCGGCATCGGTTCTGCCTCGCGCGTGGTGACGCTGGCCGACGGCACACAACGCACGGTCGGCGCGCTGGTGTTGTCCAACTTTGGCGTGACGGAGAACCTGACGCTGGCAGGGAAATATGTCGGCACTGAGCTGGCGAAAGCGCTGGCCGCTGCCGAGTCCGGCCCAGAAAAGGGCTCAATCATCATGCTGCTGGCCACCAACGCGCCGCTCGATGCGCGCCAGTTGCGCCGCCTTGCCTTGCGCGCGGGTGCGGGCCTTGCACGCACGGGCTCCGTCTTCGGCCACGGCAGCGGCGATATCGCACTGGCGTTCTCGACGGCGTACACCGTGCCGCACCAAGGCATGCGCGCCATGCCGGCCATCGCCATGACGCACGAATCGCACCTTGATCCGCTGTTCCAGGCCGCCGCCGACAGCGTCGAACAAGCCATCGTGCACGCGCTGTTTCATGCCGAAGCCGTCACTGGCCGCGACGGCAACACGCGCCGCGCACTGACTGAACTGATCTGACCCACCCAATGCGAATCCTGATCTCCGCCGACATCGAGGGCGTGGCCAACGTCTTCCACCCCGAGCAGACGCGCGCCGGCAACGGCGAATACGAACGCGCCCGCCGCTGGATGACCGCCGAAGCCGACGCCGCCGTGCGCGGCGCCATCGACGGCGGCGCCACGGAAGTGCTCGTCAACGATTCGCACGGCGGCTTTCGCAACCTCATCCCTGATTTGATCGACCCTCGTGCCCGCTTCGTGCTCGGCAAACCGCGCTACCTCAGCATGGTGGCCGGCGTGGACGGCTGCGATGCCGTCTGCATGATTGGCTACCACGCCCGCGCCGGCAGCCGCGGCGTGCTGGCACACACCATCAACAGCTTCGCGTTCACGCGCGTCTGGTTCAACGAACAGGAACTGGGCGAAGCCGGCATCTACGGCGCACTGGCCGGCGAGCGCGGCGTGCCCGTGGCGGTCGCCAGCGGCGACGATGTCTTCATTCAGGAGACCGCGCCGCTGTTTCCGCACACCACGTTTGTGGAAACCAAGCGCGCTGAAGGCCAGAACACCGGCACGTCGCTGTCCCCCGAGCAATCGTGCGACGCCATCTACGCGGCCGTAAAGGCGACGGTACAGCGCGGGCAGTTCGGCGGGCCGTTCCGCATTGCGCCGCCCATCGTCTGCCGCCTGCAGACGCAAACGCCCGCCCAAGCCGACCTGTTCTGCCAATGGCCCACACTGGAACGCCTGGATGGAACGATGCTGCGTTTCACCGCAGATTCCGTCGAACACGCCGTGCGCATGCTGAACAGCTTGTCCGCCATGTCGGCGATGCTCCGGTAGGAAGCAGCCAACTCAACACCTACCAAAGCACGCCTTAGCGCCGACATACGCGCTCAGATGGTTCGGCCGTACCTGCCCTAGGGCGTGTCGTCAAACTCGGAGTGAGCCTCTACCATTGAGGCCATG
>CAUPMS010000031.1:0-57219 GCA_963512445.1 uncultured Ralstonia sp. | reverse complement strand
CCTGCTCGTTATGTCGTTCGATATCTTCGGAAAGACCTTAACTGAACGGCATTACACCCGAGGGTGTGGTTTTTTGCTGAAGCAGCAGGAAGCAGATTAACGCTTCGAGAACTGCTTGGCGCGGCGGGCCTTGCGCAGACCAACCTTCTTACGCTCGACTTCACGTGCATCGCGCGTCACCAGACCTGCCTTCGACAGGGCGGGCTTGAGCGTTGCATCGTAGTCGATCAGGGCGCGGGTGATGCCGTGACGCACGGCACCGGCTTGGCCGGTTTCACCGCCGCCGACCACGTTGACCTTGATGTCGAACGTAGCTGCGTGGTTGGTCAGTTCCAGCGGCTGACGCACGATCATCAGCGAGGTTTCACGAGCAAAGTACTCGTTGATGGCCTTGCCGTTGACGATGATGTCGCCCTTGCCGGACTTGATGAAGACACGTGCCACAGCGCTCTTGCGGCGGCCGGTACCATAGTTCCAATTTCCGATCATGGATTAGGCCCCTTAGATTTCCAGCGCTTTCGGCTGCTGAGCTTCGTGCGGATGCGAGCCTTCGGCGTAAACCTTCAGCTTTTTGATCATCGCGTAGCCCAGCGGACCCTTCGGCAGCATGCCCTTCACAGCCTTTTCCAGGGCACGGCCCGGGAAACGCTGCTGCATCTTGCCAAACGTCGTTTCGTAAATACCGCCCGGGTAACCCGAGTGGCGATAGTACTTCTTGTCGGTCGTCTTGGCGCCCGTCACACGCAGCTTGGCTGCGTTGATGACGATGATGAAATCGCCGGTATCGACGTGCGGAGTGAATTCGGGCTTGTGCTTGCCGCGCAGTCGGTGTGCCACTTCGCTGGCGACACGCCCGAGGACCTTGTCCGTCGCGTCAATCACGTACCAATCGCGCTTCACCTCATGGGGCTTTGCGGAAAAGGTCTTCATGATTTTTCCAAATATTGAGTCAGTGCCCGAGTGGACCCGTATCGTGCGTAACAGCGCATGAACGGATCGTCTTGCGGACGCCTGCGCAACCTCATGCAAGGTCATCGCCGGCCCGCCTTCCCGCTTGTTGGTGCGGGCTCTCTGGATTCTTTTTTCCGCGGGCAATCCGGAAAAGATTTCGATTGTACCCCGCAGAGACCCCTTGACACAAGAAAAAAGGTGCGACCAAGTCTTGTGGACGAAAAAAAACCCAAGCCATTGAGCTTGGGTTTGAATCCACCAAAGGAGGAGGGTGGAGGAGACACCTGCTGATCGTTGACTTGGTGGGTTGCACCGCATCAGCCGATCCAATGGTGCAAATTATACCCATTTCTGGGGCACGCGCAAGGGAATTTGCACTACGAAATCGCATTTCGTAATGCGGAAAGCATAATAAGCCATGAAGATCAGTAGAATTTCTTTACAAATCAACTACTTGAGAATCCATCACATCAAGCGAGCTGTTGCACACTAGAGACCTTCTTCCAATTTCAGCGCGATTTCGGTGCAGAAAACACGGGTTGCACCTTTTTACACGGGTATCACTGTCAAGCCGCGTTCACCCTAACGTGCCAACGCGTGCAAGGGCCGATGGCTACAATGTGGCTTTTCGTCGGCGCTGGCCGACCTTCTGCACAAGGATTGGACATGGATTGCACAGTGAGCTGGACCGGCCCGGACGGCATGGCCTTTTTGGCGGAAACCGGCAGCGGCCACCTCGTCACCATGGATGGGGCACCCGATGGTGGCGGCCGCAACCTGGCACCGCGCCCGATGGAAATGGTCCTGCTTGGCACAGGTGGCTGCACCGCCTATGACGTGGTGCTGATCCTCAAGCGGGGGCGTCAGGACGTGCAGGGCTGCAGCGTCAAGCTGCACGCCGACCGCGCCGAGACCGACCCGAAGGTCTTCACGCGCATCCACTTCACCTTCACGGTGACGGGGCGCAATCTGAAGCGGGAAACGGTGGAACGTGCGGTGCAGCTGTCGCACGAGAAGTACTGCTCGGCGTCGATCATGCTGGCCAAGACGGCCGAGATCACGCACTCGCTGGAACTCGTTGAGTTGGCCTGATTCGTAGCCAATCTGATGGCCGATCCGGCCGAAGGAAGAAGCGAAGCGGACTGATAAGCCGGATTCTGTGCGCCGCATGGCCGAAACCAGCGGCGTGACAACCATTCCTCTAGACCGGCTGTTGCCAGCCGGCTCAAGCTCCCTACCCGCAGACTCAGCGAGCCGCTTCATCGCCTGCTTACTTGGGATTGCTCCGGGTGGAGGTTACCGCGTTTCACCCTTCGCCCTGACCGAAGCCGGGGCGAAGACTCGTCTCTGTGGCCCTATTCCTCACGTCACCGTGGATGGTCGTTAGCCATCACCCTGCTCTATGGAGTCCGGACTTTCCTCCCCTTGCGCTCGCACGAGGCGGCGCAAGCAGCGGTTGTCTGGTCCGCTTCGCGAGGCGCGAGTCTAGCACTGTTCAGGTACAAATCGCCGGCGCCCCGGGCGAAAGACGGTGGTATCCAGATAGAAGCCGGGGTCTTCATTGGCATCGCACCAGCCGGGGATGCCCATGACGGGCAGCGGGCGGAAGTCGCGCGGCGTCAGTTCGGTGTTGAGTAACGTGCCCGCCAGCGCGGCATCGAGCGATGCCCGATCAGTTGGCAATGTCGCCACGCGAACCGGCCACGCATGTGCAGTGATCGCCTTGTAAGGCGTGACCAGCTTTTCCAGCAGGGCGTGCCCGAACGGCAGAACGGCGCACGTTGCGCCCCAGGCTGCCCTACCCTCCACGAACAAACCACGCCAGTCGAACCCCGTGAGGTTACGCTCGGACGCATCATCGGAGTGCAGGAAGATCAGAGCGTTCTCGTCGAAGAGCGTGGCGGCATCGCGGACAGTGCCGCGGATCGTGCCAATCCCGTCCTGTGTAATGACTCGCGCCTGACGCGCGTTGAGCGCGGCCTTGGCACCCGGCCAATGCAGCCAGACCAACGCGTTGAAGAAATCGTGGAGGTTGTCTCGCGTCGGCACTTCGCCTGTTGTGGCGATGTGCGCTTCGTAGGCGGTGCCGGCAGGCAGCGCGTCTTGCGGGATGAAGCGCAGCGCGTGACCGCCGGAAGTGCGGATCGTCTGCGCGGCAGGACACGCATTCAGTGCACCCCGCAAATCGGCGCCCTGGTCGACCGCCTCGGCAATCGGGACGCCAATTTGAGCAAGCGGTGCGAACGCCGGATGGCTCCAGTTGATCGCACCCAAACCGTCGAACGCCAACTCGAGCCGCTCAGACGGACTTCCAGCGCAGCATCTCGCCGCCACGCAACGGCACCAGCGTCTGCTCGCCGAAAGGCACTTCAGCGGGCAACTGCCATTGCGAGCGCGTGAGCGTGAGCGTGCCGGCGTTGCGCGGCAAGCCGTAGAAGTCCGGGCCGTGCAAGCTGGCGAAACCTTCAAGCTTGTCGAGCGCATTGGCGTCTTCAAACGCCTCGGCGTACAGCTCCATGGCATGCAGCGCGGTGTAGCAGCCGGCGCAGCCGCAAGCGTGTTCCTTCACACCCTTGGCGTGCGGCGCGCTGTCAGTGCCGAGGAAGAAGCGCGGATGGCCCGACGTGGCCGCCGCCACCAGCGCCAGGCGGTGCGTTTCGCGCTTGAGCACCGGCAGGCAGTAGTAATGCGGGCGGATGCCGCCCACGAACAACGCATTGCGGTTGTACAGCAGGTGATGCGCGGTAATGGTCGCGCCGACCGGGCCTTCGGCGTCGCGCACGTATTCGGCCGCCTGCTTGGTGGTGATGTGCTCGAACACGACCTTCAGCGCGGGGAAGTCGCGGCGCAGTGGCAACATCACCGTGTCGATGAAGACGGCTTCGCGGTCGAAGATATCGACGGTCGGGTCAGTTACTTCACCGTGCACGAGCAGCGGCATGCCGACTTCCTGCATCGCTTCGAGCGTCTTGGCGCAGCGGCGCAGGTCGGTCACGCCAGCATCGCTGTTGGTGGTGGCGCCGGCAGGATACAGCTTCACGCCGTGCACGAAACCACTGGCGCGGGCCTCGCGGATCTCCTCGGGTGAGGTGTTGTCGGTCAGGTACAGCGTCATCAGCGGCTCAAACTGCTGGCCACCCGAGTGCGCGGGCAGCGCGGCGAGGATGCGGTCGCGGTAGGCGCGCGCCTGCGCGGTGTTGGTCACCGGTGGCTTGAGGTTGGGCATGATGATCGCCCGGCCGAACTGGTGCGCGGTGTCGCCCACCACGTCGGCGAGCGTTTCGCCGTCGCGCAGGTGCAGGTGCCAGTCATCGGGGCGGACGATAGTGAGAGTGTCGATCATGATGCGTGCGGAAGCGGTCAGCAAAAACGTGAATCAGAGAATGAGGATGACGCGGTAGTCATTGACGTTGGTGCGCGTCGGGCCGGTGACGATGAGGTCATCGGCGGCGGCAAAAAAACCGTAGGCGTCGTGTGCATCGAGCGCGGCGCGGGCGGCAACGCCCTTGGCGGCGGCACGATCAATGGACTCGGGGTCAAGCAGCGCCCCCGCATTGTCCTCCGATCCGTCGATACCGTCTGTATCGGCGGCGAGTGCGTAGATGTTGCCCATGTCTTCGAGCGTGACGCCGAGCGAGAGCAGGAACTCGGCGCAGCGCCCGCCGCGGCCGCCGGTCAGGCCCGGCGGAATCGTCACCGTGCATTCGCCACCGGAGATGAGTGCTACCGGCGCCACAAACGGTGTGCCGTGCTGGCGCACTTGCCGCGCCAGCGCGCCATACACCTGGGCAACCTCGCGTGCCTCTCCGGTAACGGTGTCGCCGAGGATGGCCGTGTGAATACCGTGCGCCGCAAACACCTGCGCACCGGCTTGCAGGCTCTGCTGTGCGGTGGCGATAACGTGATTGGTGACGCGCGCGAAACAGGCGTCGCCGGGCTTCGGTGTTTCGGCAATCTCGCCACGCGCGCCGCGCTCCAAGTGCGTGCGCACGGTATCGGGCATCTGCGCGCCCCAGCGCTTGAGGATGGCTAACGCATCGGAAAAAGTGCTCGCATCCGGCACGGTCGGGCCGCTGGCGATGGCGCTCGGGTCATCACCGGCCACGTCAGAGACGATCAGCGTCGTCACCGGCGCGCGCGACGCCGACGCCAACCGCCCGCCCTGGATGCGCGACAGGTGCTTGCGCACGATGTTCATGTCGGTGATCGGTGCGCCGCAGCGCAGCAGCTCGCGCGTCACGGCCTTCAGATCAGCCATCGGAATACCCTTGGCGGGCAGCGAAAGCAGGCTGGAGCCGCCGCCCGAGACGAGCACGATCAGGCGATCATTTTCGGTGAGTGCGCAGACGCGATCCAGAATTTCCTGCGCGGCTTGCTCACCCGCCTCGTCCGGCACCGGGTGGCCGGCTTCGATCACGCGGATGCGCTCGGTTGGCAAACCATGTGCGTAGCGCGTAACGACCAGCCCCTCGATCTGCGCGCGGCCGGCATAGGCCTGCTCGACGGCCAGCGCCATCGATGCAGCGGCCTTGCCAGCGCCGACCACCAGCGTCTTGCCGTCCGCATGCGGCGGTGGCAGAAAGTCGGCGACGATCTTCAACGGGTCGGCCGCACCCACGGCAGCGGCGTAGCTCTCCAGCAGGAGGGCGCGGGCGGCGGTGCAGTCGAGCTTCATAAGCATGGTTTCCGGTTGAGGCGGTCGGGATGCGGGTGGCGTGCGGCGTGTGCGCAACGGCCGACGGCCAAGCGCTGCGCCGTGAAGACGAAGGCGCTTGGCACCCCCGGCGGCCGGCAGGATAATGTTTATTTTATTGCATCCGACTTTTCCCCCACCATGTGCCAGCTGCTGGGCATGAACTGCGCCGAACCAACCGATGTGACGTTCTCGTTCACCGGGTTCGCCGCGCGCGGTGGCGTGACTGATCACCATGCCGACGGCTTCGGCGTCGCATTCTTTGAAGACAAGGCCTGCCGCCTCTTCATCGACAACCAGTCGGCCGGCACTTCACCGGTTGCCGATCTGGTCAAGCGCTACCCGATCAAGTCCAAGAACGTCATCTCGCACATCCGCAAGGCGACGCAGGGCACGGTGCGGCTGGAAAACTGCCACCCCTTCATGCGCGAACTGTGGGGCCGGCACTGGATCTTTGCCCACAACGGCGATCTGAAGAACTTCTCGCCGTTCCTCTCGGGCGTCTACCAGCCGGTGGGCGACACCGACAGCGAACTCGCCTTCTGCTTCATCATGCAGGCGCTGCGCAAGCGCTTTCCGGGTTCGCAGCCGCCGCTCAATGAGCTGTTCTACGCGTTATCGGACATCACCAAGGAAATCACCCGCTACGGCGTGTTCAACTTCCTGCTGTGCAACGGGCAGGCGCAGTTCGCGCATTGCTCGACGCGGCTGTATTACATCGTGCGGCAGTGGCCGTTCTCGACGGCGCATCTGATCGACGCCGACATGACGATCGATTTCGCTAAGTACACCACGCCCGCCGACCGCGTCGCCGTGATCGCCACCGCGCCGCTCACCGACAACGAAGTCTGGACCCAGTTCGTACCGGGCGAGTTGCTGATGTTCGAATCGGGCCAGGCCACCATGGCGACCAAGGTGCCAATTCCGGAGGCGGTGCAGATCGCCAACGCGGCCAACACAGCCTGCACCTGACGCCGCACATTGCCCATAAAAAAGCCGCTCCGAGGTGAACTGCACCCCGGGGCGGCTTTTTGTTCGTCCGAGACCTTTCGCTTAGTGCGACAGGATCTTCGACAGAAACTGCTTGGCGCGATCCGAACGGTTCTCGATGTTGCCGAAGAACTCTTCCTTCTCGCAGTCTTCAACGATGTGGCCCTGGTCCATGAAGATCACGCGGTTGGCGACCTTGCGGGCGAAACCCATTTCGTGGGTCACGCACATCATGGTCATGCCTTCCTTGGCCAACTCCACCATCACGTCGAGCACTTCGTTAACCATTTCCGGGTCCAGCGCGGAAGTCGGCTCGTCGAACAGCATGCAGATCGGGTCCATCGACAGTGCGCGGGCAATCGCCACGCGCTGCTGCTGACCGCCCGACAGCTGGCCCGGGTACTTGGCCGCATGCGCCTTCAGGCCCACGCGATCCAGATACTTCAGGCCCTTGGCCATCGCCTCTTCCTTCGAACGGCCCAGCACCTTCTGCTGTGCAATCGTCAGGTTCTCGGTAATCGACAGGTGCGGGAACAGTTCAAAGTTCTGGAACACCATGCCCACACGCGAACGCAGCTTCGGCAGGTTGGTGCCGCGCGCCCCAACCGAGGTGCCGTCGACAAGAATGTCGCCCTTCTGGAACGGCTCCAGCGCATTGACAGTCTTGATGAGCGTGGACTTGCCCGAACCCGACGGGCCGCACACCACCACCACCTCGCTCTTCTTCACGCTGGTGGTGCAGTCGGTCAGCACCTGGAAGCTGCCGTACCACTTGGAAACGTTCTTGATCTCGATCATTGGGTCACCTTCTTCTGAAGTCGCTTCACCAGCACGGAGGCGCCGAAGCAGATCACGAAATAGCACAAGCCGGCAAACAGCAGCAGCTCGACGATACGGCCGTCGCGCTCACCGATGTTGTATGCCTGCGTAAAGAAGTCCGACAGCGCGCTCACATACACCAGCGACGTATCCTGGAACAGGACGATGGCCTGCGTGAGCAGCAGCGGGATCATGTTGCGGAAAGCCTGCGGCAGGATCACCAGGCGCATGGCCTGGCCGTACGTCATGCCCATCGCATAGGCCGCGAACATCTGGCCGCGCGAGACGCTCTGGATGCCGGCGCGGATGATCTCCGAGTAGTACGCCGCTTCAAACAGCGCGAAGGCGACCAGCGCGGACGTCATGCGCATGTCGGTGGCCGGCGACAGATCGAAGATCTTCTGCAGCACCTGCGGCACGATCAGGAAGAACCACAGCAGCACCATCACCAGCGGGATGGAACGGAAGAGGTTCACGTACGCCTGCCCGAACCACTGCAGCGGCTTGATGCCCGACAGGCGCATCATCGCCAGCAGCGTGCCCCAGACGATGCCGACCAGGATGGCCGTGCCCGTGATCTCCAGCGAGAGGACCATGCCCTCGCCGAGCACGCGCATGTTGTCGACGTTGACGGACGAGAAATCGAATTGATAAGCCATGAAGAGTCCTCGCCCGATTACTTGCCACCGATGAAGCCAGGCAGCCGGGAACGTGCTTCCACCCAGCGCATCAGGCCCATTACGGTCAGGTTGATCAGCATGTACATCAGCGTCACGGCGATGAACGATTCGTACGGCTGCGCGGTGTAATCCACCAGTTGGCGGCCTTGCGCTGCCAGCTCCAGCAAGCCGATCGTCGACGCCACGGCCGAGTTCTTGAAGATGTTCAGAAACTCCGACGTGAGCGGCGGCACGATGATGCGGAACGCCATCGGCAGCATCACGTGGCGGTATGTCTGCGCCAACGTGAAGCCCATGGCCAAGCCGGCATTGCGCTGGCCGCGCGGCAACGAGTTGATGCCCGAGCGCACCTGTTCGCACACACGCGCCGCGGTAAAAGTACCGAGACACAGCATTGCGCACAGGAACATCGCCGTGGCGGGGTTCATCTGCTTGATGTAGTCGCCACCCGGGACGAGTTCGGGCATGACGAAATACCAGATGAAGAGCTGCACGATCAGCGGAATGTTGCGGAACAGTTCCACGTACGCTGCGGCAAAGCCCGACAGCCACTTGTTCGGCACGGTGCGCAGCACGCCCAGCACGGAGCCGATGACGAGTGCGATGATCCAGGACGAGAGACCGAGTACGACGGTGGTCTTCAACCCCGCCAGCAACCAGTCGAGATAGGTCTGATTCTGGGCGGCTTCGGTAAAGAAGACGCCCCAGTTCCAGTGGTAGTTCATGATGGTTCCCTCAAAAAGAAACGGAAGGGAGAAGACCTGTTAACCGGCCTTTGCCTTCCGTTTCGATCACGCTTGTATCAGGCCCGTTGAGGGAGCCGATCAGTCAAGAGCCTTGTCGTTCGGGTTCTTGATCAGCGCCTTCATATCGTCCGACAGCGGGAAGTCCATGTTCACGCCCTTGGGCGGAACCGGCTGCGTGAACCACTTCGTATAGAGCTTCGTGATTTCGCCGTCCTTCATCATGCCGGCGATGGTCTTGTCGGCGATGGCCTTGAACGGAGCATCGTCCTTGCGCACCATACAGCCGTAGGCTTCGCGCGATTGCGGCTTGGCCACAACCACCCAGTCCTTCGGGTTCTTGGCCTTGGCGCGCTCGCCATACAGAAGGGCGTCATCCATCATGAACGCAACAGCGCGACCCGATTCCAGCGTCAGGAACGACTGGCCGTGGTCTTTCGTGCTGATGATGTTCATGCCCAGCTTCTGGTCATCGTTGTACTTGCGCAGCAGGCGCTCCGACGTCGTACCTGCGGTGGTCACAACGTTCTTGCCCTTCAGGTCTGCCCAGTCCTTGATGCCCGAATCGGCCTTCACCATGATGCGGGTGCCGATGACGAAGATGGTGTCGGTAAACGACGCCTGCTTCTGGCGCTCGAGGTTGTTCGTGGTCGAACCGCACTCGATATCGATGGTGCCGTTCTGCAGCAGCGTGATGCGGTTCTGCGAGGTGATCGGGATTTCCTTGACCTGCAGATTCGGCATCTTCAGGCGATCTTTCACGGCCTCGACGATCTTCTGGTTGATGTCGTACGAATAACCGATCGTACGGACGCCGCCAACGTTGTAGCTGAACGGAATCGACGAATCGCGCACGCCCAGCGTGATGACGCCGGTGTCTTTGATCTTCTTGAGCGTACCGGTCAGCTCTTCTGCGTGGGCAGCGCTGCCGAATGTACCAACCGCGACACCAACGGCGGCAACGACGGTTGCCAGCTTGGCGAGGTTCATGAAAGTCTCCTTTTGACCATGAAAGAGAAAGACGGGACTGTACCAAAAAACGTTTGGCGACAGTATTGGTGTTGCCACTAAATCGTTGAATCCAACGGAGTTTTTCCCCTGGCGCGGCGCCTGCCGCAACCACGCTTTCCGAGCAACCGGACACCTTACGTTATGCTTTTCCGGAAAACCGGAAAAGACGCGCAGCACCAGATACGGAGCCGCTGTGCAACATCGGCACGCAGGCACGATCGCTTGAGCGAATGACCGCCAATTGCTAAGGAAAACCAAGGGGAAATAAAGCCCGCCCGATGTGCGCTCTTTGTCGCTTACACGAACCCGGCTTGAGGATGGGAAGGACGATGATGTCATCGCCCTTCTCATGGTGCGGTGCTCGGGAACGTTATGGTTCGCCCCATGAACACCGGCTTTCTTCAACCGTCGCGCATGACCGCCTGATCGGCAGCAACGCGATAGACCGGTGCAGCGCCCTGTTGGAGCACCGTGCCGGCATTGACCAGCGCGTTGCCGATCAGGGGTACAGACCGCGCTCTTGGCGGGCCTGCAGAATCCGCGTACAGGCAATGATGAACGCCGCCGTACGCAGGGTGACCTTGTTGTCCTGCGCCACCTGCCAGACGCCACGGAAGGCGTCTTGCATGATCCGTACCAGGCGCTGATTGATCTCGTCTTCGGTCCAGAAGAAGCTCGAGAAATCCTGCACCCACTCGAAGTAGCTGACCGTCACGCCGCCGGCGTTGGCGATCACGTCCGGGCAGACCAGCGTGCCCTTGTCGCGCAGGATGTCGTCGGCCTCGGGCGTCGTGGGGCCGTTTGCACCTTCCACGACAATCTTTGCCTTGATATGGGGCGCGTTCTTGGCGGTGATCTGGCCTTCCAGCGCAGCCGGGATCAGGAATTCACAGTCCAGCGCCCAGAAGTCGTCTTGCGAGACGGTCTCTGCAGCAAAGCCGGCCACGCTGCCGTTGTGGTCAACGTGGGCGATGAGCGCATCGACATCCAGGCCGTTGCCGTTGAACACGATGCCCTTGTGGTCTTGCACGGCGACGATCTTCGCGCCAGCGTCATGGAACAGCTTGGCGGCCACGCTACCCACGTTGCCGAAGCCCTGTACCACCACGCGCGAACCCTTGACGTCGACGCCGAGGTTGCGTGCGGCTTCGCTGCCGACCACGAACACGCCGCGGCCGGTGGCTTCGCGACGGCCCAGGCTGCCGCCCAGTGCGATCGGCTTGCCGGTCACCACGCCGGTGGCGGTGGAGCCTTCGTTCATGGAGTACGTGTCCATCATCCACGCCATGATCTGCGCGTTGGTGTTCACGTCCGGTGCCGGGATGTCCTTGTTCGGGCCGATGATGATGCCGATCTCGCTCGTGTAGCGGCGCGTCAGGCGTTCGAGTTCACCCGAAGACAGCTTGCGCGGGTCGACGCGGATGCCGCCCTTGGCGCCGCCGTACGGCACGTTCACAGCCGCGTTCTTCACCGACATCCATGCCGACAGCGCCATCACTTCCGACAGCGTCACGTCCTGGTGGAAACGCACACCGCCCTTGCCCGGGCCGCGCGACGTGTTGTGCTGCACGCGGTAGCCCTCGAAGTGCGCGATGCGGCCGTCGTCCATCTGGATGGGCACGTCGACGATCAGCGCGCGCTTGGGGCGCTTGAGCGTTTCAACCCAACGTGCGAGCGAGCCGAGGTAGGGGGTGACCCGGTCGACCTGCTGCAGATAGATGCCCCACGGGCCGAGGTTGTCGGCCGGCAGATAGGACGGGATGGCGTGCTGGAGTGTCGACGGAGATGCGACATTGGACATGGTTGTCTTCCTTTTTTGGACCTGGGTAAGGTCCCTAACTTTGGAACATGCGGTCCCACAAAATGCCCGCCAGCTTAGGGACCGGCCAGAACGAAATCCAATGCCGTTTTTACATTGGGTTATGCGTCTAGCGCATAACCTCGTCATCAATGCAATATCCAGTTCAGCCGGCCAGTGCGCTCCATAACGTGTCGATCAGCTCGCGTTTGCGCTTGGACTGTGGGTGCCGACGATCATGTGCGCCGCTTTGCGGATGCTCACGATAGAGCCGGATTTCCATCTCGATCGACAACGTACCGCCGCCCTTGCCTTCCGCGCGCACCAGGCGGCCAGCCGCCACGTCCTCGCGCACCGCACTCTCGGGCAAGAAGGCCACGCCGTGGCCCGCCAGCGCCATCACCTTGAGCGCCTCGGCCATGTCGGTTTCGTAGCACTTGTCGAGCAACGGCGCCACGGGCGAGTTCTCCAGCAGCACATCCACCATGCGGCCCAGAAAAGCGTTGGGCGTATAGCTAAGGTAGGCGATCGGCTTGCGCGCGGTCGGCACAAGCCGATAGATCGGCCGCCCGTTCGCATCGGGCTTCGAAAACGGCGAGAGCCGTTCGGTGCCCAGGATCAGCATGTCATAGCGCGTGGGGTCGAGCTGGATCATCTGCCGCGCATGGTGATAAACCATGACGAGATCGCAGCCACCCTCCACCAGCGTCATCACGGCATCGTGCACGTTGAGCGCACGCAGCCGGCATTGCAGCTTGCCGATCTTCTCCTCCACCTCCGCAAGCCAGCCCGGAAAAAAGGTGAGCGACAGCGTGTGAGGCACGGCAAAGTCGATGGTCGACGCGCTGGCCGGGCGTTGGCCGCGCATGAGTGCGCGCGTTTCACTCACCTGGGCGAGCATTGCCAGCGCCTGTTCGTAGAAGACCTCGCCAGCGGGGGTCAGGCGCGTGGGGTAGCTCGAGCGGTCGATCAGCTCGTTACCGAGCCACGCCTCAAGAGACTGGATGCGCCGCGAGAACGCCGGCTGCGTCACGTGCCGCAATTCAGCCGAGCGCGAAAAGCTGCGCGTCTCCGCCAGGCTGATGAAGTCTTCCAGCCATTTGATTTCCATCGCGTTGCCTCTCCCTCAACCGGCTCGGGCGTCTTCTGTTTCTTCGGCCACGCGCTCGGGCTCGCGTGCTTGCATGCGCCACATTTGCGCGTATCGGCCTTCCGCGCGCAGCAACGATTCGTGCGTGCCGCGCTCGATGATGTGACCGTGCTCCATCACCAAAATCTGGTGCGCGCGCACGATGGTGGACAACCGGTGCGCAACGACCAGCGTGGTGTGGTTCTGCGCCAGGCGCATCAGCTCTTCCTGGATGGCGTGCTCGGTGCGCGAGTCAAGCGCGGACGTCGCTTCGTCAAACACGAGAATCGGTGGGCGCTTGAGCAACGTGCGTGCAATCGCCACGCGCTGCTTCTCGCCGCCGGAGAGCTTCAGGCCGCGCTCGCCGACCTGCGTTTCGTAGCCATCGGGCAGCGATTCAACAAAGTGGTGAATCTGCGCCGCGCGAGCGGCTTCGATCACCTCTTCGCGACTCGCATCGGGGCGGCCGTAGGCGATGTTGTAGTAGATGCTGTCGTTGAAGAGCACCGTGTCCTGCGGAACAATGCCGATGGCCGCACGCACGCTGGATTGCGTAACGTCACGCAGGTCCTGGCCATCGATCTGAATGGCGCCGGACTTCACGTCATAGAAGCGGAACAGCAAGCGCGCCAACGTCGACTTGCCCGAGCCGCTCTGCCCCACCACCGCGGTGGTCGTGCCGGCAGGAATCGTGAAATCCACGTCGAACAGGATCTGGCGCTTGGCCTCGTAGCTGAAGTCCACGTGCGCGAAGCGGACTTCACCAGCGTGCACGGCCAGTGGCGGCGCATCCGGCTTGTCGGCAACCTCACGATTGGTCTGCAGCAGGTGGAACATGCGGTCCATATCGGTGACGGCCTGCTTCAGCTCGCGATAGATCACGCCCAGAAAGTTGAGCGGAATGTAGATCTGCAGCATCAGCGTGTTGACCAGCACGAGATCACCCAGCGTCATGTGCCCTGCCGCCACACCTTGCGTGGCGCGGTACAGGATCAGGATGAGCGCCGTGGCCACGATGACCTGCTGGCCAAAGTTCAGCACCGACAGCGAGTTCTGCGAGCGGATGGCGGCCGCGCGGTAGTGCTTGAGATTCTCGTCGTAGCGGCGGGCTTCGTAGTCTTCGTTGCCGAAGTACTTGACGGTCTCGAAGTTGAGCAGCGAATCGATCGCCTTCTGGTTGGCGCGCGAATCCAGCTCGTTCATCTTGCGGCGAAAGTGCGTGCGCCAGTTCGTCACCGTCACCGTAAAGACGATGTAGCTGACCAGCGCGCAGAACGTGATGAGCGCAAACCAGACGTCGTACTTCACAAAGAAATACGTGATGACGAGACCGACTTCCACCAGCGTCGGCAGGATGCTGTACAGCGAATACGAGATGAGCGACTGGATGCCGCGTGTGCCGCGCTCGATGTCGCGGCTCATGCCGCCGGTCTGGCGCTCCAGGTGAAAACGCAGCGACAGCGCGTGCAGATGTCGAAACACCTGCAGCGCGAGCGTGCGCACCGAGCTTTCTGTCACCTTGGCGAACAGGATTTCGCGCAACTCCGAGAACAGCGACGTCGACAGCCGCAGCAGCCCGTAACCGACGATGATGCCCACCGGCACCACCAGCAGTGCGCGCGGGTCCGACGGCGACACGTTCATTGAATCGATCAGCCGCTTCATGACCATCGGCACGCCCAGGTTGGCGACCTTCGCGGCAATCAGAAACGACAGCGCCAGCCCCACGCGCCACTTGTAGGCCATGAGATACGGCAGCAGGCTCTTGATGGTGCGCCAATCACCGCGGGCAGCCCCCGGCGGAGGCGGTTCGGAAGAGGCGGGAAAGCGGCGCATGTGCGGTGCAATAAAATGACGGATTGTGTATTCTCCCACCGATCACCTGTGTGCGCCCCGCGCTGGCCGCTGGGTTCCTCCTTCCGCTTCAATGTTGCCCTGCATCATCATGTCCGATACCCAAGACGCTGCTGAAACCGTCACGCTGCCCGCCAACAAGCAGCCCGCCGTGCGCGTGATGCCCATGCCCTCCGACGCCAACGTGCACGGCGACGTGTTCGGCGGCTGGATCATGTCGCAGGTCGACATTGCGGGGTCGATCCCCGCGGTGGTGCGCGCCAACGGCCGCGTTGCCACCGTCGCGGTCAACTCGTTCGTCTTCAAGCAGCCCGTGTACGTGGGCGACCTAGTGAGCTTCTACGCCAGCGTGGCCAAGACGGGCCGCACGTCGATCACGGTGGATGTGGAGGTCTATGCGCAGCGCATGGGCAGCAATGGCCGCCACGCAACCGTCAAGGTCACGGAAGCCACCCTCACCTACGTCGCCACTGACGAGACCCGCAAGCCGCGCGTGCTGCCGGCGCTCTGAACTGGCAACGCTCAACAAAAAACCCGGCCTAGGCCGGGTTTCTTTTTGCGCAGAAGACGTGTGCTCAATTGAACTTGGAGAAATCGGGGCGACGTTTTTCGAAGAAGGCGGTGAACGCCTCACGCGCTTCCGGTGCGCGCAGCATCTCGCCAAACTGTTTGCCTTCCACCGACATGCGCTCGGCAATTTGCGGCGTAGCGACTTCTTTCATCAGCCGCTTGGTTGCCCGCAGCGACGCGGGCGGCAGCAGCGTCAGCTTGCGCGCCTGCGTGCGCACGAATGCGTCAAGCTCGTCCGCCGGCAGCACGCGGTTGACGAGACCCAGCTCGCGCGCCTCATTGGCGTCGAACGGTTCGCCGAAGAGCAGCTTGTCGGCCGCGCGGTGATAGCCGGCCAGTTGCGGCAGCAGCAGGCTCGATGCGGCTTCCGGGCACAGGCCCAGTTGCGCGAACGGCATCGACAGCTTGGCCGTCTCCGACGCATAGACGAGGTCGCAATGCAGCAGCATGGTCGTGCCCACACCAACGGCAGCGCCACTCACCGATGCGATCAGCGGCTTGGTCGCCGTGCTGATCGCCCTCAGGAACTGGTGCACGGGGGCGCTATCGTCCTTGGGTGGATGCTTCATGAAGTCTTCGAGATCGTTGCCGGCCGTGAACACGCTTTCGTGGCCCGCCAGCACGATCACGCGAATGGCGGCATCGGTCTCGGCAGCCACCAGTGCATCCGCCAGCGTTTGGTACATCGCGGCCGTGATGGCGTTCTTGCGGTCCAGACGGTCAAAGGTGAGCGTCAGAACGCCGTCTGCGGTCTCGGTACGAATCGACATGAAAACTCCAAAGTGAAACCTGTGCGGCTAGATTGGCACAGGGGAATCAGATAGATAACCGACGGAGAACGCATTGGCCCCCACGTTCAACGCCACGGTCAGGCTCATCGGGGCGAGCAGCACTTCCACGCCGCGGTCCTGCGCGGTTCGCATCAAGGCTTGCACCGGCTCCATGCGGCGCACCGTATCGAGCGAACCGGAGTACGTGATCGCCACCACGGGCGTGGCCAAACGCTCCTCGGTGATCATGGTTTCGGTGTGCGCAAGCAGGCGGCGGATGCCCTCATCGGGGCCGCGCACCTTGGCGATGGCTTCAGTTTCGCCACGGTGCATATGAATGAGCGGGCGCACGTTGAACGCCGTGCCCATCATGTAGCGGCCCCAGGTGATGCTCTTCTCGCCCTTCTGCTTGGCGCGCGTGTACATGTACAGCAGTTCATCAGGCACGAGGTAGACGTGCGAGGCATCGCGCAGGCGGTTCTCGATCACGTTCACCACGTCGCGCACTTCGGCGCCTTCGCGCAACATGCGTGCGGCCTCATGCACCATCAGCGCTTGGCCGGGGCCGATGGCGCCGGTGTCCACCACCGTCAGCTCGAACAGGCCCGAGCGGCCGGCATCCTTGCGCGGCTTGAAGCTCTTGGCCGTGGTGCCCACCACCGCGCCGGTGGCGTGGCTGTAGAACTGACTGCGCGAGCTGGCAATCGTCAGCAGCAGCGCGCTGTCATGCTGCGTCACCACGTGCTTGAGCAGGTAGTCTTCGATCTCGCGTTCGAGCAGCGGGATCGACTCGGCGTAGTGGTCTTGCTTGTCGACGAGGTACTTGCGATAGAGCTGCGGCAGTGCCACCTCGTCGCGGCGGTCTTCCACAAACTGCTCGCCCGCACGAATGCGGAACGGCACTACGCCCAACCCCAGTTGATCGATCATCGAGCGCGGCATGTCGCATGCCGCGTCCGTCAACACGATTGTGTCGCTGATGTTGCCCATCGCGCGCCCTCCTCTTGGTGCACCGCCGGTGACCCAGTGGTGTGTCTCCTCTTGCGCGGAATCATGGCTCCGCTTCTGTGGCGTACCCACTGGCGTGGGCCGCATTCTTCGGCGCGCTTGTTCTGTATTGCTTTGCGCGCCTGCGCAACTATGCGTGGTGAGACGGGCGATTTGCAAGCGAGGGGAAGGCCTTAGAACACATCTAAACCTCCCCCTCACGTGGGGTCACATGCGTTCGAAAATGCCTGCAGCGCCCATGCCGGTGCCAACGCACATCGTCACCATGCCGTACTTCAGGTTACGACGGCGCAGGCCATGCACGACGGTCGCGGCGCGGATGGCGCCGGTCGCGCCCAGCGGGTGGCCCAGCGCAATCGCGCCGCCCAGCGGGTTGATCTTGCTGGTGTCCAGGCCCAGGTCCTGAATGACGGCCAGCGACTGCGCGGCAAACGCCTCGTTCAGTTCGATCCAATCGATCTGGTCTTGCGTCAGACCGCCAGCCTTCAGCGCAGCAGGAATCGCTTCCTTCGGGCCGATGCCCATGATCTCCGGCGGCACACCGCGCACCGCAAACGACACGAAGCGCGCCAGCGGCACCAGGTTGAACTGCTTGAGGATCTTTTCCGACACCAGGATCAGCGCGCCCGAACCATCCGACGTCTGCGAGCTGTTACCAGCCGTCACGCTGCCCTTGTTGGCGAACACGGCGCGCAGCTTGCCCAGGCCTTCAACCGACGTATCGGCACGCGGGCCTTCATCCAGCGACATCGTGCGCGTCTTGATGTCGACGGCACCCGTGCCCAGGTTTGGGAACTTCTCAATGATCTCGATCGGAGTGATCTCGTCCTTGAACTCGCCCGCTTGCTGCGCGGCCAGCGCCTTCTGGTGCGATGCCAGCGAGAAGGCATCCTGCGCCTCGCGCGAGATCTTCCATTGCTGCGCAACCTTCTCTGCGGTCAGGCCCATGCCGTAGGCGATGCCGACGTTCTCGTCACGCGTGAAGATCTCCGGCGACATCGACGGCGAGTTGCCCATCATCGGCACCATGCTCATCGATTCGACACCGGCAGCGATCATCACATCGGATTCACCCACGCGGATGCGGTCAGCCGCCATGGCCACGGCGGTCAAACCCGAAGCGCAGAAACGGTTGACGGTCACACCGCCCACGCTATTTGGCAGGCCAGCCAGCAGCGCGCCGATACGCGCCACGTTCAGGCCCTGCTGCGCTTCAGGAATCGCACAGCCAACGATGGCGTCTTCGATCAGTGCCGGGTCCAGGTTCGGCACCTGGGCGACAGCGCTCTTGAGGATGGTCGCCAGCAGATCGTCCGGGCGCAGGTTCTTGAGCGTGCCCTTGGGTGCCTTGCCGATCGGGGAACGGGTCGCGGCGACGATGTAGGCGTCTTGCAGTTGCTTGGTCATGATGAAACTCCTTTCTCTGTCGTCGCGGCAATCAGTTGCGGACCGGCTTGCCCGTTTGGAGCATGCCCATGATGCGTTCCTGCGTCTTGGCCGAGCCGAGCAAATCGACGAAGGCCTTGCGCTCCAGCGCCAGCAGCCATTCTTCGTCCACCAGCGCGCCGGCTTCCACGTCACCGCCGCACACAGCTTCGGCAATGCGCGAGGCGATCGTGAAGTCGTGCTGCGAGATGAAGCCGCCGTCACGCATGTTCACCAGCGATGCCTTGATGGTGGCGATACCCGAACGGCCCGCCACCGGAATGGCCATCGGACGCAGCGGCGCGCGGTAGCCCGAGTCGGACAGCGCACGCACTTCGTTGCGCGCCACGTGCAGCAGTTCGTGCACGTTGAAGACGATGGTGTCGGTCGGTTGCAGGTAGCCGATCTTCTGCGCATCCAGCGCGGAAGACGACACCTTGGCCATGGCCGCAGCCTGGAAGCGGTTGGTCAGGAATTGCAGGATGTTGGTGCTGCCCGCAGCCTGCGCGGCCGTAGCGGCTGCCAGCGCGGCTTCCTTCAGGCCACCGCCGGCCGGCACCAGGCCCACACCCACTTCCACCAGGCCCATGTAGGTTTCCAGCGCAGCCACACGCTTGGCCGAGTGCAGCATCAGTTCGCAGCCACCGCCCAGGGCAATGCCCGACGCAGCCGACACGACCGGCACGCCCGCGTACTTCACGCGCATCATGCCGTCCTGGAACTTCTTCACGAACGGTTCGATGCCCTTGGCGCCGCCCATCATGAAGGCCGGCATGGCTTCTTCCAGATTGGCACCAGCGGAGAACGGACCACCCGGCGCGCCCAGCTTGAGCGACGTCGGCTGCCACACAACCAGACCCTTGTAGCCGGCTTCGGCCAGGTCAACTGCGCGCGTCAGACCGTCGATGACGCTCGGGCCGATCGTGTTCATCTTGCTCTTGAACGAGATGATCAGCACATCGTCTTGACCCGCCGCATCGTCCACCCAGATGCGCACGGCATCGGTCTCTTCGATGGTCTTGCCGTAGGTCAACGGATTGACCGTGGTCGCGCCCTTGATCGGTGCGCGGAACACCTGGCGACCGTACACCGGCAACGTGCTGCGCGACAGGAACGTGCTCTG
The DNA here is from genome assembly GCA_963512445.1 of uncultured Ralstonia sp. GTDB lineage: Bacteria > Pseudomonadota > Gammaproteobacteria > Burkholderiales > Burkholderiaceae > Ralstonia. The sequence goes on along the minus strand of CAUPMS010000031.1, from coordinate 37,655 downwards.
GTTGGCCGACCACGAACCCTGTGCCGAATGCACGCCACCGTTGTCCGCCACCGGGCCCGAGAACACCCACTGCGGCAGTGCTGCGTTCGACAGCGCCTTACCGGCTTCGATGTCTTCCTTCACCCACTCGGCCACTTGCTTCCAACCGGCTTCTTGCCAGTCTTCGAACGGGCCGCTGTTCCAACCGAAGCCCCAGCGGATGGCCAGATCGACTTCTGCTGCAGAGTCCGCAATCTGTTCGAGGTAGACGGCGATGTAGTGGAACACGTCGCGGAAGACAGCCCACAGGAACTGCGCCTGCGGGTTGGTCGATTCGCGCAGCAGCTTCAGGCGCTCAGCGGGCTCCTTCTTCAGGATGCGAACGACCAGCTCATCGGCCTTCTTGCCGCTCGGGCCGTACTGGCCGCTTTGCGGGTCCAGCACCTTGATTTCCTTGCCTTCCTTCTTGTAGAAGCCGGCGCCGGTCTTCTGGCCCAGGGCACCTGCTTCGACCAGCTTGGCCAGCACGGGCGGCGTGGCGTAAACCGGGGCGAACGGATCGTCCTTCAGGTTGTCCTGCATCGTCTTGATGACGTGCGCCATCGTGTCCAGGCCCACCACGTCCGCCGTGCGGAACGTCGCCGACTTGGCGCGGCCCAGCTTCGAGCCCGTCAGGTCATCCACCACGTCAAACGGAATACCGTACTTGGCCGATTCCGCAAACACCGCCAGGATCGAGAAGATGCCGACACGGTTAGCGATGAAGTTGGGCGTGTCCTTCGCGCGCACCACGCCCTTGCCGAGCACGGAGGTCAGGAACGTTTCCAGCTTGTCGAGGATATCGCCGCGCGTGTGCGCGGTCGGGATCAGCTCGACCAGGTGCATATAGCGCGGCGGGTTGAAGAAGTGCACGCCGCAGAAGCGCGACTTCAGCTCGGCGTCAAACCCATCCGACAGTTCGGTGATCGACAGGCCCGACGTGTTCGACGCAAAGATCGCGTGCGGCGCGATGTGCGGCGCGACCTTCTTGTACAGGTCGTGCTTCCAGTCCATGCGCTCGGCAATCGCTTCGATCACGAGATCGGAATCGCGCAGCTTCTCGATGTCATCTTCGTAGTTGGCGGCCTGGATCAGGTTGGCGTCGTCCTTGATGCCCAGCGGCGCCGGCGACAGCTTCTTCAGGTTCTCAATGGCCTTGAGCGCGATGCCGCTCTTCGGGCCTTCCTTGGCCGGAAGATCGAACAGCGTGACAGGGACCTTGGCGTTGATCAGGTGCGCGGCAATCTGCGCGCCCATCACGCCAGCGCCCAGGACGGCCACGCGTCGGACGAGGAAGTTGGAGCGCTGGCCGGCCTGCGGCTGCGCGCCGGTGGAGAGTTCAGTGCGGGTCATGATGTACTCGCGGAAAGTGAGGGGACCGTCGTCATCGCGAATGCGGAAACGACAAGAAAGGCGTTGAAACCGGTTCACGATCCGTAGCGAGCGGTCCGAGGTTGGTCCGAGAAGCGCAGCCGTACACGGGTACGGCGAGCATCACAGGACCAAGATCGGGCCGCGCAGTAGGATCGGGAACAGGTTTCCTTAGAACAGCTCTGCGTCGAGTGCCATCAGCGTCGCGCCGCCTGCACGTGCCAGGCGGATCTGCGAAGCCGTTTCGGGCAGCAGCTTGGCAAAGTAGAAGCGTGCCGTTGCCAGCTTGACCTTATAGAACGTGTCGCCGCTGGCTTCCTTCTCCAGCGCGATCTTGGCCATGCGAGCCCAGAAGTACGAGAACACCAGATGGCCGACCACGCGCAGGTACGGCACAGCAGCAGCGCCCACTTCGTCCGGGTTGGCCATGGCCTTCATGCCGATTTCCATGGTCAGCTTCTGGACCTTGTCACCGATGTCGGCCAGCGGATTGACGAACTCCTGCATGGCTTCGTTGGTGCCTTCGGCTTCGACGAAGTCCTGCACCATCTTGCCGAATTTCTTCATCTTGGCGCCCATGTCGCCCAGGATCTTGCGGCCCAGCAGGTCCAGCGACTGCACGGTGTTCGTGCCTTCGTAGATCATGTTGATGCGGGCGTCGCGCACATACTGCTCCATGCCCCACTCAGCGATGTAGCCGTGGCCGCCGAAGACCTGCATGCCTTCGTTGGTGGAGATGAACGCGTTGTCGCTCAGGAAAGCCTTGGCGATCGGGGTCAGCAGCGCGACCAGATCAGCCGCGTCCTTGCGTGCGGATTCGTCCGAGTGCGACAGCTCGCGGTCGATCTGCAGCGCGATCCAGTAGCTGAATGCGCGGCCGCCTTCGGCAAAGGCGCGCTGCGTCAGCAGCATGCGGCGCACGTCTGGGTGCACGATGATCGGGTCAGCCGGCTTGTCCGGTGCCTTCGGGCCCGACAGGCTGCGCATCTGCAGGCGTTCCTTGGCGTAGGCCGCCGAGTTCTGGTATGCGACTTCGGTCAGGCCCAGGCTCTGCATGCCAACACCCAGGCGGGCGGCGTTCATCATCACGAACATGGCGTTCAGGCCCTTGTTCGGCTCGCCGACCATCCAGCCGCGGGCGCCATCGAGGTTGATCACGCAAGTGGCGTTGCCATGGATGCCCATCTTGTGTTCGATGGAGCCGCACTTCACGGTGTTGCGCTCGCCCGGATTGCCGTTGGCATCGGGGATGAACTTCGGCACCACAAACAGCGAGATGCCCTTGGTGCCGCCCGGAGCATCCGGCAAACGCGCCAGCACCAGGTGGATGATGTTTTCGGCCAGGTCGTGCTCGCCCGCCGAGATGAAGATCTTCGTGCCGGTGATGGCGTACGAGCCATCGGCCAGCGGCTCAGCCTTGGTGCGCAGGATGCCGAGGTCGGTGCCGCAATGCGGCTCGGTCAGGCACATCGTGCCGGTCCACACGCCCGAGACCAGCTTGGGCAGGTAGCGTTGCTTGAGCTCATCGGTGCCGTGCGCGTGCAGGGCTTCGTACGCGCCGTGCGACAGGCCCGGGTACATCGTCCACGCCTGGTTGGCCGAGTTCAGCATCTCGTACACGGCGTTGTTGATCAGGATGGGCAGGCCCTGACCGCCGTATTCCGGATCGCAGCCCAGTGCCGGCCAGCCGCCTTCGACATACTGTTGATACGCTTCCTTGAAGCCCTTGGGTGCGGTCACCACGCCGTCGCCGTGGTACGTGCAGCCTTCGCGATCGCCGGATTGGTTGAGCGGGAAGATGACTTCCGAGCAGAACTTGCCGGCTTCCTCGATCACCTGGTTGATGGTGTCGGCATCGATCTCCGCGTGCTGCGGCATCTCCTTCAGGTGATCCTCAACGCCGAGAAGCTCATGGAGGACAAACTGCATGTCGCGCAACGGTGCGGTGTATTGACCCATCTTGGGCTCCTTAGGTGTTGCTGCGCGACTTGCTAGGTATGCAATGCCGCGTCAGGTTCGGTAAGACTGAATCAGTTTGTTAAGCGCCACCATGGCCAGCTCTGCGCTGTTCGGCAACCGCAGGAAACGCGCATCGTGATGCAGACCCAGCTCCAGGCTGTACATCTCGAAGAGCATCAACTGCGGGTCCGCTTCTGCACGCAGGTGGCCTTCTTCCTTCGCCTGTGCGATCGCGCGGGCCAATGCTGCCCGCCAGATCGTCACGCTCTTGACGAGTTCGTCGCGCACCGGGCTTTCGGCACGATCGTCGTACTCCACCGCGCCGCTGATGTAGATGCAGCCCGTGGTCACTTCCTGAATGCGGCGTTCCATCCAGCGCCGCACCATGCTCCACAGGCGCGGCAGACCGCGCGGTTCCGTCAAGCTCGGGTAGAAGACTTCCTGCTCGAACCGTTTGTGATACTCGCGAACCACTTCCACCTGCAGATCTTCGCGAGAGCCGAAGTGCGCGAACACCCCGCTCTTGCTCATCTGCATGCGCTCCGCGAGCACACCGATCGTCAATCCTTCCAGTCCGTCGCGCGAGGCCAATTCCAGCGCGGCATCTAGAATCGCCGCACGCGTCAGTTCGCCTTTGCGCATCGGCGTGGCTGCTGCGTGCGTCGCTGCATGAGTCGATTCAAGACGAGCGGTCGGGTGACGCATGATGTTTCTCTCCGTTCTTTTCTGGGGCGTGACACGCGAAAAAATCGGCTTCTTGCAGGGCGCCTTTCGCGTGTCGGGCAGGACTGTAAACCAGCCTGCGCAAACACTCTAGCCCAAAATCGAACGGTCGTTCAATTATTTACAGGGCCCTGTATAGCGGCAAGTGTTTTATTAGAAAGGCGCATCTAAATGAAAGCACCGGAAAGGCGACTTTCGCGCCGCAGCGTGAATCCCGAAAACCCTTTAATCAAAAGACTTTGCGGGGTGTGCGCTGCACCCATAAAACGCGTGCAGCGCAGCATGCTCGACAGGTTTTCTAGTGCTACCTATCAGTAAATAAACAGGCCGAAAATCAGACCGGCGTGATGCCCGCACACATGGGGCCGCGGCAGAAGATGCGCGTGTCCATTTCACGCAGGTCGGTTGCTACGGCAACTTCTGCGGCGCATTGGTCAAGCACGTCACGCTGCAGGTCGATGCCGGGCGCGATTTCGGTGAGCGTGAGGCGCCGGCCACCCTGCCCGTCCTCGCGCATTTCGAAGACGGCGCGCTCGGTCACATAGCGCACCGGGATGCCCGAGCGCGCCGCGTACTCGCCGTTGAAGGTGAGGTGCGACACGGCTGGCACGATCTTCTTGAGCCGCCCTTCTCGCACGATGCGCAGCTTGCCGTCTTCCGCTTCGACCTGCAGGCCGCCGGCGGTGAGCGTGCCCATGAACACCACCGAGCGTGCGCTCTGCGTAATGTTGATGAAGCCGCCGACGCCTGCAACGATAGTGTCGCCACCCTCGCCGAACAGGCTCACGTTGACGTTGCCGGCGCCATCCAATTCAGCGAGCCCGAGGATGGCGAGGTCGATGCCGCCGCCTTCGTAGAAGTCGAACTGCGCGGGTTGGTCGACCACGGCTTCGGGATAGGCCGATGCACCAAAACTCAAGCCATCTGCTGGCGTGCCACCGATGGGGCCGGCTTCCACGGTGAGCGTGAAGCCGCGCGCGCCCTCCTGTTCGGCCAATGCGCCGACAGCGGCCGGCATGCCGACACCCAGATTCACCACGCGCGGCTGCTGCGCCATCAGTTCCAACACGGCGCGGCGCTGCACCAGCGTGCGGGCATCGAGTGCACCGTGCAGATTGGCTTCCAGCGCTTCACCCGCCTCGATGGCGTCTTCCTGCAACTGGATCGCCTCGCCTTGCCAAGGGCGGATGTAGGTCGGATTGAACGCCTCGCCAAAGGTCATCTGGTGCTCGGCTTCGTCGTCCGCGACGACCACGTAGTCGACCAGGATGCCCGGCACGTGAATCGCCTGCAGGTTGTCATGCCGATCAACCAGCCGACGCACCTGCGCGATGACGATGCCGCCGGAGTTGCGCGCGGCCTGTGCCATGGCCAGCAGTTCGTGATGGAAGGCTTCTTCGTGCGTGCTGATGTTGCCGCGCGGGTCGGCCGCCGTGCCGCGCAGGAAGACGCAGTGCAGCGGGAAGCTGGGGTAGAAGAGGTAATCTTCGCCGCGAAAGCGTTCGTACTCGACCCACGAGGCTGTGCCCGCCGCGCGTGCCGCCTTGGCGCGCGCGTTGATGGCGGCACCGTGATAACGCGCATCAAGCTCCGTGCGCGGGTCGACAAAGGTGTGCAGGCCCATCTTGGTCAACACGCCAGGCTTGCCGCCCGCGATCGCACGATACAGATGTGTGAGCACGCCCTGCGGCAGGTTGAACGCATCGCACTGCTCGGCGAGTGCCATGTCTGCCAGCCGCGTGGCGGAGCGCCAATGGCCGCCGACCACACAGCGCGTCATGCCCGGATTGCCGAAATGGTTGACGCCGCGGGTGGCACGATCGCCCTGCCCGGCGGAGTAGACCAGCGTGAGATTGCGCGGCTCGCCTGTGGTCAGAAAGCGGCGCTCCAGCGCATGCGTGACCGCCTCTGCGTGGCCCGCGCCGACAAACCCGGCGCATGCGACCGTCCACCCTGGCTGTACCAACAGTGCAGCTTCGCCGGCTGTGATGACTTGCATGTCTCCTCCGTCTTGTTGTGTTTTGTAGGTACCTGTACCGCTAATACTGTGCTGCGCGCCCGCTGATCACCACACCCAGGCGCACGAGCCGGTAGGCGCACCAATCCGCCAATCGCCACCACCAGCGGCGTGCGGCGTGCGCATCGGCCAAGATGTGGCGCGCTTGATGTGCGATAGCGTCTTCCAGCGCGCTGCGCAACTCGCTGGCGACGGTGGCATCCCAGGTGACCACATTGGCCTCGCGTGCGAGCAGCAGGCTGAACGGATCGATATTGCTGGAGCCGACCGTGGCCCAGTGGTCATCCACCACGGCCACCTTGGCGTGCAGGAAGCTGGCGGTGTATTCGTGGATCTCGACGCCATCGCGCAACAGCAAGTGATACAGCGAGCGCGTCGCGTAATGCTGCAACCAGTATTCGACCTGCCCCTGCAGCAACAAGCGAACACGCACACCGCGCCGCCGACATGCGGCCAGGGCGCGCATGAAGCGCACGCCTGGCAGGAAGTACGCGTTGGCGATGATCACCTCGTGCCGGGCCGCACCCAGCGCGCGCAGATACTCGCGCTCGATCGCGCGCCGGTTGCGCACGTTGTCGCGCAGTATTAGCGAAGCCAACACGGTGCCCGGGGCACGATCGCTTTCTCGCCCAGATGCACCGGGAGGGCGTGGCCGCGGCGTATCGGTAATCACCGGAAACTCGGCGGCGACGCCTGTCACGCCCACCTGCCGCACACCCGCGCGCACGCCCATCTGCCACCAGAGCCGGTCGACCGTCAGCACGATCTGCGCGACGAGCGGCCCGCGCACCCGCACGGCAAAGTCGTAGCGCGGCCCCAGCGCGGCGTCATGGAACGGTGCGTGGTTGAGATCATCGATGATGTTGATGCCGCCGACGAACGCCACGTCGTCATCGATGACGGCGATCTTGCGATGCAGGCGCCGCAGGTAGCGGCGCTGCAGGCGAAAGCCGCGCACCGGGCGATAGACGCGCAACGTCACGCCCGCCGCTTCGAGCATCGCCGCGATGCCGGCGGGCAGCAGACCCGTGCCGAAGCCATCGATGGTGAGGTGGACATCCACGCCGCGCTGCGCCGCACGGGCAAGCGCTTCGGTCACGCTGTGGGCGGTGGCGTCGTCAGTGTAGATATAGGTTTCAAGCGCAACGCGGCGTTGCGCGGCGTCGATGGCTTCGATCAGGGCGGGGAAGAACTCGGCGCCGCCGCAGAGCAGGTCGACGTCGTTGCCCGGCAGGGGCTTGCCCCGCCGCCACTCGGAGCGCAGCGGACCCGCATCGCGCACGACCCTCATGGGTGCGCCAGTTCAGCCAGCAGGGGCACGTGGTCGGAGCGCTGTGCCCACTCACGTCCTGTCAGTGCATGCGCGCGTTCAATGTCGAAACCGCGCACGTAGATGCGGTCCAGCCGCAGCCACGGCATGTGGCTCGGGAACGTGCGCACCGGGCGAGCATCGGCGGCCTTGTCGGCCACCTCCGTGGCGGCCAGCGCCTGGCAGATCATGCGATCAAGCCGGTTGTTCCAATCGTTGAAATCGCCCGCCACCACGAGCGGCGCGTCCTTTGGTACCACGGAGCGCACGCGGTCGATGAGCGCCTCGGCCTGGCGCTGCCGGCTGCGCGCAAACAGGCCGAAATGCGCGCACAGCAAATGCACCTCGCCGAAGCCGAGATCGGTCACGGCGTGCAGCAGGCCGCGTTGCTCGAAACGGTGGTCGGAGATATCGAGGTTTTCCGACAGCAGGATCGGAAAGCGCGACAGGATGGCGTTGCCATGATGCCCGTGCTCGTACACGGCGTTGCGGCCGTAGACGGTGTGCGGATAGACGTCGGTCGCCAGATAACGCAGTTGCGTGTAGTTCGGGTCGAACAGTTCGGCGGCAACCAGGCGGTCGTTACGGTCCTGCACTTCCTGCAGGAAGACGATGTCGGCGTCCATGGTGTGCAGGCCCTGCCGCACGTCATGCACGCGCACGCGCCGCGCAATGCCCGTCACGCCCTTATGGATGTTGTAGGTGGCGACGCGCAAACGCAGCATGTCAGACTTGGTCCTTTGTCAGTGCCGCTTGGCGCGCGTTGTAGGCGGCCAGACGTTCGGGCAACTGCAGGATGGCCTCGGCGTTGCTGCGCGAGAAGCAGCGCGCCGCGGCCTCTTCGTAGGGCAGCCATTCGGCCTGCACATGCTCGCGCGGTGACATCCGCACCGGCACCTTGCCGCTCACCAGCAGGCCGAACCAATGCTCGGTGTTACGCGTGATGCCTGGTGCGTAGCGATGCCGCCAGCGCGGGTAGATCTCGTACTCGATCTGGTGGCCCCAGTCGATCAGGTGATGCCGGTCCGTGTCGATGCCGGTTTCCTCCTGCACCTCGCGGCGGGCGGTTTCGGCCAGCGGCTCATCGAGCGCATCGCAACTGCCCGTCACGGATTGCCAGAACCCCGGATGATCTGCCCGCTCCATCACCAGCACATGCAAGTCCGGCGTGTGAATGACGACGAGAACGGAGACGGGAATCTTGTGCGGCATGGGTGCGGGTTGCTGCGTGCTTCGATGGGCAGCGCCACCGCGCTGCAAAGCAATAGCTTACCGCAGCCAGAAGCGTGCCACCGTGACGTTCAACGCGCTGCCATGCCGTGGCAGCAATCAAGCAGCGCGCAGCGGCCCCTGCCCGGTACGTGTGCGGGCGAGCCACAGTGCCGTTTCGTCTGTGGCGGTCTCGTGGCCAAGCTCGCGGCGCGCCACGGCCAGCAGCGGGTCAAGCATCGCAGCATAGTCGTCGGCCGCACGCTGCGATTGCGCCCACAACGCTTCCGTACGCTCGCCGAGTTGTTGGCGCAGCGCAGCGAGTTGCGTGGTCAACTCGCGCTCGCGATTGCCCAGCGCGTTGAATTTCTGAATGAGAAAGCGCTGCACATCGGTCTGTTCCGATTGCGCGTTGGCCTGTTCGAAGCGTTCAACAATGGTGGATGTTTCACGCTCGATGCGATGCAGCTCGCTGGTGCCCTCGCGCTCGGCAGTCTCCAAGGCTTGCAGCGCGCGGCGTTCGGCCTGCAAGACGCGCGCATGGTCGGCAAAGCGGTGCTCAGCCGCCAAATGGGCCTCGGCCAGCGCGCGCGGTGTGTCGTACACGAGCGGATGCACGGGCATGCCCGGTGCGGTAGGTGGCAACGCCGCCTCGGACAAACGCAGATTGGCGACGGCGTGCAACCAGTGCATACGCTCGGCCGACAAGTGCCCCAGCGCGCGCATCGCCTCGACCACGCCAGACGATGACGTCGATGCACTTGCGGCCAGATGTGCGCTCTGCGCCGCGGCCGCAATTTCGGGCACGCAAGCCGCAACGGTTGTGGCCACAGCCTCGGTCATGGCCATGGCGGCGCGGCGGGTGGCGCGGCGAATCTCGATCCAGGCCAGCGTCATCACTACCAGCGCGGCGATCAGCCAAGTCAGCAGGAACTCGGCATGTGCGACGACCCAAGTGCGCGCAAAGTCGATGTAGTCCATTTAAACAATCCTCCTTCGTTGTCACCCAACGTGACAGAAACGAAAGATTCGGTTTAGCACGCAATGTTCCCGATTGCTGCATGCAGCGCCCAAAAACAAACCGCGCCGCCCTTACGGGTCGGCGCGGTTTGTTGTGCAGCGTGAATACGGTCGCTTATGCGGTCGTTGCAGCCGTCGGCGCAGCTACCTTGGCCTCGGCGGCACGCAGGCGGATGTGCAGTTCGCGCAGTTGCTTCTCGTCGACCGGGCTCGGAGCCTGCGTGAGCAGATCCTGCGCACGTTGCGTCTTCGGGAAGGCGATCACGTCGCGGATCGAATCCGCACCGGCCATCATCGTAACGACGCGGTCCAGACCGAACGCGATGCCGCCATGCGGGGGCGCGCCGTACTGCAGTGCGTCCAGCAGGAAGCCGAACTTGGCACGTGCTTCTTCATCATTGATCTTCAGGGCGCGGAACACCTTGCTCTGCACTTCTTCGCGGTAGATCCGCACCGAGCCGCCGCCGATTTCCCAGCCGTTGAGCACCATGTCGTAGGCCTTGGCGATGCACTTGCCCGGATCGGTTTCGAGGTATTCCAGGTGCTCATCCTTCGGGCTCGTGAACGGGTGGTGCATGGCCACCCAGCGCGCGTCTTCCTCGTCGTACTCGAACATCGGGAAGTCGATCACCCACAACGGTTTCCAGGCGTCTTCGAACAGGCCAGTGCTCTTGGCGAAGTCCGAATGGCCGACCTTCAGCCGCAGCGCGCCCATGGCGTCGTTCACAACCTTGGCACGGTCGGCGCCGAAGAAGAGGATGTCGCCGTCTTGCGCGCCGCTGCGCTTGAGGATCTCGGCGATGGCCGCGTCGTGCAGGTTCTTCACGATCGGCGATTGCAGGCCGTCGCGGCCCTTGGCCACTTCGTTGACCTTGATCCAGGCCAGGCCCTTGGCACCGTAGATTTCGACAAACTTGCCGTAGGCATCGATATCACCACGCGACAGGGCAGCACCGCCCGGCACGCGCAGGGCCACCACGCGGCCGCCTTCAGCGTTGGCCGCAGCCGCGAACACCTTGAAGTCGACGTCCTTCATCGCGTCGGTCAGCTCGGTGAATTCCAGCTTCACGCGCAGGTCAGGCTTGTCGGAGCCGAAGCGGGCCATCGCCTCGCGGAACTCCATCACCGGGAACTTGGCATCCAGCTCAACCGACATGGTGTTCTGGAACACCGTGCGGATCATTTCTTCAAACAGGTCGCGAATTTCCTGCTCGGTCAGGAACGACGTTTCGCAGTCGATCTGGGTGAATTCGGGCTGGCGGTCGGCACGCAGATCTTCGTCGCGGAAGCACTTGGTGATCTGGTAGTAGCGGTCGAAGCCCGACACCATCAGCATCTGCTTGAAGAGCTGAGGCGATTGCGGCAGCGCGAAGAACTGGCCGGCGTTCACACGCGAGGGCACCAAGTAATCGCGCGCGCCTTCCGGCGTGCTCTTGGTCAGCATCGGCGTTTCGATGTCGATGAAGCCCTTGTCGTCCAGGTACTTGCGCACTTCCATCGCCACCTTGTAACGCAGGCGCAGGTTGTATTGCATCTGCGGGCGGCGCAGGTCAAGCACGCGGTGCGTCAGGCGGGTGGTTTCCGACAGGTTGTCGTCATCCAGCTGGAACGGCGGCGTGACGGAGGCGTTGAGCACGGTCAGCTCATGGCACAGCACTTCGACCTTGCCGCTGGTGAGGTTGGCGTTGGTAGTGCCTTCCGGGCGGGCGCGCACGATGCCCTTCACTTGCAGGCAGAACTCGTTGCGCACGCCTTCTGCCACCTTGAACATCTCCGGGCGGTCCGGGTCGCACACGATCTGCACCAGGCCTTCACGGTCGCGCAGGTCGATGAAGATCACGCCACCGTGGTCACGACGGCGATGGGCCCAGCCCGACAGCGTGACGCTCTGGCCGAGCAGTTGTTCGGTGACCTGACCGCAGTATTGAGTACGCATTTGCATGTTGTGGTTTTCCGCGAAGCGCGCCGCCGATACAGCGTCGCGCGTGAAAGTTGATTGGGGGCCGGCGTCGATTCGGGTGCGTTCGTGCCGCCGGCTCAGGGTGCCGCGATGGCGCCGCCCTCTGCAGGCAGCGCGGTCGGATTCGAAGGGTCGCGCGGCCCTTGAGCCGGCGACCGGTCCTCCGTCTGTGGCGATGCATCGGGCGGGTCCATGCGGCGCGGCAGCGCTTCGGGCGCCACCACCCCCATCGATACGATGTACTTGAGCGCCGCATCCACCGTCATGTCCAGCTCGATGGTGTCGGCCTTTGGCATCATCAGGAAGAAACCCGAGGTCGGGTTGGGCGTGGTCGGCACGTACACGCTGACGTACTCGCCCTGCAGGTGGTTCTCAACGTCACCGCCGGGGCGGCCGGTCAGGAAGGCAATCGTCCACGAGCCTTCGCGCGGGTATTGCACCAGCAGCGCCTTGCGGAACGCATTGCCGTTGGACGACAGCAGCGTGTCCGACACCTGCTTCACGCTCGAATAGATCGGGCCGACCACGGGAATGCGGCCCACCAGCGCTTCCCACCACGTCACCAGCTTCTGGCCGATGAAGTTGTGCGCCAGCACGCCCACGATCAGGATGAATGCCAGCGTGAGGATCGCGCCCACGCCGGGGATTCGTCTGCCAAACAGTTGATCCGGCTGCCACGCCGACGGCAGCAGCGCCAGGCTCTGGTCCATCGTGCCGATGATGAGCGACAGCACCCACAGCGTGATCGCAAGCGGGACAAGCACCAGAAGACCGGTCAGGAACCATGTCTTGAGTGCGCTGGTTTTCTGTTTCATGGGGCGATGGGCCAAAAGGTGAGCGATGCGGTCAGTGGCAAGCGCACGACGTGCCGCAACCACCGGATGCAACCGGCGTGCCGGCGGGGGACGACGCACTGTCCGACGACGCGGCCGGTGCCGCAGCAGCATCCGTCTTGGCCGCCGTACCGGCACCCGCAGCAGCAGCCGATGCGCCGCCCGAGCCGCCGCGGAAGTCCGTCACGTACCAGCCCGAACCCTTGAGCTGGAAACCGGCAGCGGTGAGCTGCTTCTTGAACGCCGGCGCGCCGCACGCGGGGCAATCCGTCAGCGGAGCGTCGCTCATCTTCTGCAGCACATCTTTGGCGTGGCCGCAGGCGTCGCATCGATAAGCATAGATCGGCATGGTGTCCTCACCCTGGAACAAACAAATGACAAGAAAGCGATTGGATTGCCCGCGCAGATCGCGAACACGATGCAAGCAATGCGCGCGGGCTTGCGAAAGATTGGGGCAACTGCGCGCCACACAAGTGCTGGCGCGCAAAGCCTTGAATTATAAACCCTTTTGAGGGAATTCCCGACCGCGGATTCAGGGCGGGCGACGGCAGCACACGACAAAGTGGCACACCGCGCACGCCTGCAACGAGACGCTCAGGCTTGCGTAGCCGCCTTGGTGGTCGGCGCGCGGTTCTCGATCCATTGAGGGCCGAGCGAGCCGAGGATCATCGCTCCGAAACTGACCAGCAGACCCACCAATTGTGGCGGAAGCATCGCATTCGGCAGAAACACTTCGCACCAAACCCACCCCGCCAGGCCCAGGAGGATGGCCAAGAGGCCACCCTGCTTGGTCGCACGCTTCCAGAACAGGCCGAAGGCCAACGGCACAAACGCCGCCACCAGCGTCACCTTGTAGGCGCTTTCGACCATGTGGAAGATCGACAGGTGCGAGTTCAGCGCAAACAGCGTCACCAGCATCGTGAAAATCAGCACTACCGCCTGCATCACACGGAGGAAGCGCCTGTCATCCATGTTCGGCAGCAGCGGACGCAGCACGTTTTCGGCAAACGTCACAGACGGCGCCAGCAGCGTCGCGCTCGCGCAGCTCTTGATGGCCGAGAGCAGCGCGCCGAAGAACATCACCTGCGCAAAGATCGGCGCATGCTGCAGTACGAGGTTGGGCAGGATCATCTGCGAATCGGTATCGATGTACTTGGCGACCATCGCCGGGTCGATCAGCGTGGCGGAATACGCCAGGAACATCGGCACGAACGCAAACATGAAGTACAGCACGCCGCCCAGCACTGAGGCTGTACCCGCGATGCGCTCGGTGCGCGACGAAGTCACGCGCTGGAACACGTCCTGCTGCGGAATCGAGCCGAGCATCATGGTGATCCACGCCGTCACAAAGCCGATGACCTCGATCGGGTTGAACGCTGGCCAGAAAGAGAACTTGCCCGACGCCGCCGCGTGCGCCACCACCGTGCCCACGCCGCCGGCCTGGCCCGACACTTCCCAGCCGATGTACAGCATGCCGATCACGATGATGATCATCTGGATGAAGTCGGTCACCGCCACCGACCACATGCCGCCAAACAGCGTGTAGACCAGCACGCTGCCCGCGCCGATCATCATCCCGAGATCCTGCGAAACCGCACCGTCAGACACGGTGTAGAACACCAGGCCCAGCGCCTTGATCTGCGCCGCCACCCAGCCCAGGTACGACACGACGATGCACAGGGTGGTCAACGTTTCGGCCACGCGGCCAAAGCGGTTGCGGTAGAAGTCACCAATGGTGAGCAGGTTCATCCGGTACAGCGGCTTGGCAAAAAACAGCCCCACCAGGATCAGACACAGCGACGAACCGAACGGATCGGCCACCACGCCATGCAGACCGTCCTTAAGAAATTCTGCGGGAATCCCGAGCACCGCCTCGGAGCCGAACCAGGTGGCGAACACCGTGGCGGTTACGACATAGAACGGCAGGCTGCGGCCGGCAACGGCAAAGTCAGCGGTATTGCGCACACGCAGTGCAGCCCACAGGCCGATCCCGACCGAAATCACCCAGTAAATAATGACGAACCAGATCAGCATGGCAGCGCGGAAAGAAGCTGGAAAACCCCACGGCAGCCCGGTTTGGAGCCCTGGGGCGCCGGGCAAAGTGGCCGGATTATAGCGACGGGACTGGGCGCCGGGGCATTGGTGCGACCACGAATGCCGCGCTGCTTGCCCCATTTTTGTGCGACGGCCCGCAACGGGCGTCCGCAGGCTTTTTGTTGTCTACGACCAATGTTGCTTCGCACCAACACTGGCCGTGAAGAGGTATCAATCGGCGCGGCGACGCCAGACTTGCCAGCGCTCGCGGCCGGCAAACACCGGAATCGAATCCGCCTCGGCGATAGGCATGTCGCTGATGCGCTCAAATGCGGGTGACAGCAGCGCGTCCAGCTCGGGCTGTGTGGTCTCGAACGGCGGCCCCTTGGGCATGGCCTCGCGGCCCTCGACCACCGCAAAGAAGCCGGCCAGCACCCCACCCAGCGGCAGCAACTTCGCCACCTGCGCGGCGTAGTCGGGCCACAGGTGACGCGGCATCGCGCACAGGAAGGCGCGTTCGTAAATCCATTGCACTGGGCGGCGCGGCGCAAAGCGGAAGAAATCGGCCAACTCCACCACCTCGGCATGCGGGCCCAGCACGGCCTTGGCCGATGCCACAGCGCTCGGCGCAAAGTCAATCGCGGTGACCGGCCAAGCGCGGTCGGCCAGCCAGCCGGCCTCATAGGCGTTGCCGCAACCGGGAATCAGCGTGGAAAGTGGCGTTGGTTGCGCTTGGCAGAACTGCCGGAACGCATCGGGCACGCCGGCCGCATCCCAGGGCGTGTGCTCGCGGCTGAAGCGCTCGTCCCAGAAAGCGGGATCAGCGGCGTCACGGGATTGAAAAACGGGCGGTTCAGCCATGGCGGTTCAGGAGTGGATCGGAGGATCAATAGCGGGCCATCCAGGCCAGCACGTGCGTCGCGACAATGCCGACCGCGAACCCGCCAACAAACAGCAGCGCGGCCGACAAAAGCCGGTTCGTGCGCTTTTGCTCGGCGAGCAGTGCCGTGAGCGCGGCGGTCTGCGCGTTGCCGTCTTCGCGGGAATGGCGATCCAGAATCTGGTGCACCAGGCGCGGAAGGTCCGGCAACTTGTTGGCCCACTGCGGCGCCTCGACCTTCAGGCGCTCGACAAAACCGCGCCACCCGATCTGCTCGTGCATCCAGCGTTCGAGGAAGGGCTTGGCGGTCTTCCACAGATCGAGGTCTGGATCAAGCTGGCGGCCCAACCCTTCCACGTTGAGCAGCGTCTTCTGCAGCAGCACGAGTTGCGGCTGCACCTCCACGTTGAAGCGGCGCGAGGTCTGGAACAGGCGCATCAACACGAGGCCCAGCGAGATCTCGCCCAGCGGCCGATCAAAATACGGCTCGCAGCACGCGCGGATGGCGCCCTCGAGCTCTTCCACACGTGTCTCCTCCGGCGCCCAGCCGGACTCGATATGCAGCACCGCCACGCGGTGGTAGTCGCGCTGGAAGAACGCCAGGAAGTTCTGCGCGAGGTAGTTCTTATCGAACTCCGACAGCGCCCCGACGATGCCGAAATCCAGCGCGATATAGCGGCCCAGCGTCTCGGGCGCCACGCTCACGAGGATATTGCCGGGGTGCATGTCAGCGTGGAAGAAGCCATCACGGAAGACCTGCGTGAAGAAGATCTCCACGCCGTCGCGCGCGAGCTTGTGCATGTCAACGCCGGCTGCGCGCAGCTCTTCGGTGTGCGAAATGCGCATGCCGTGCATGCGCTCCATCACGAACACGTCCGATGTGCACCAGTCCCAGAACACCTCGGGCACCAGCAGCAGATCGGACTTGGCGAAATTGCGGCGCAACTGGCTGGCGTTGGCCGCTTCGCGCATCAGATCAAGCTCGTCGTGCAGATACTTATCAAACTCGGCGACCACCTCGCGCGGCTTCAGGCGCCGGGCGTCGGCCCATAGTTTCTCCATCCACGTGGCGAGGTCGCGCATCAATGCAAGGTCGCTGTCGATCACGGGCAGCATGCCCGGGCGCAACACCTTCACCGCTACCTCGCGGCCGTCGTCCGGGCCACCGCGCAGCGTGGCGAAATGCACCTGCGCAATCGACGCGCTCGCCACCGGGTGATGATCAAAGCGATGGAACAGCGCCGACAGCGGCTTGCCAAGCGATTTCTCCACGATGGCCGCCGCCACCTTCGGATCAAACGGCGGCACACGATCCTGCAGCTTGGCCAGTTCATCGGCCACATCGGGCGGCAGCAGGTCGCGCCGCGTCGACAGCACCTGCCCGAACTTCACGAAGATGGGACCGAGCTGCTCCAGCGCCAGGCGCAGACGCTCACCACGCGGGCGCTTGGGCTTGCGGCCCAGCGTCAGCAGCCAGACCAGTGCGCGAATGCGCCGGCTCTTGAAGCCCGACAGCGCGAGTTGATCCAGCCCATAGTACAGAATGACGAAAACGATCTTGCCCAGCCGGAAGAAGCGCGTCATGCCGATTCACCCCGACGTGCGGTCCGGGCAGCCGGGCGCGGGAGCTTTTCGAGCCGCTCCAGGCGCTTGACCAGACGCGCTTCGGCATCGCGCAGTGCAGCCACATCGGCAGCGAACTGCGCAAGGCGCGCGTGGCGCACAAGCGTAGGTTGCTCATCGGTCAGGTACGACGCCACCGACTCTGCCAACGAACGGCCGACGCGCGTGGCTTCCGTGCGGGCAGCCTGCGCACCGCTCACCACGCGCTGTGCGATCACGTCGCCGAACACGCGCGAGAGGTCCTCCGCCGCATCCCAGCGCAGGTTGCGCAGCAGCGTCGACAGCACGTTGGCGAACTCGGCCTCACCTTCGATGCGCACGTGCTTGAGCACGGCAGCCTGCCCGCCCGTGGCGTAATCGCTGGCAGCCGCCGCGAGCGGCACCACCACGGTCACGGCCGGCGCAACGTCGGACTCGGGGGCCGTCACCAGGCCAGCGGCGTCCACCTGCAATGTCATTGACGTGGGCGCCAGATCAAAGCGCGCCACGCGGCCCGCGAACGGCTGCAGTGTCTCCTGCGCCCAGGGCTCCTGGCGCAGCAGATGGTTGAGCGCGAGCAGCAGCGGCTGCATCAGCACAAGCGGAAACGGAGACGAAGTGGCTGTCGAAGACATGCGGTGATGGTGCGCAAAAACAGCAAGAAAGCAGCAAAAAGCGGGCTAGCGACGGGCAACAAAAAAGGCCCGAACCAGACGGTCGGGCCCTATTTTACGGGGAATGTTGAAACGGCCGTTTTGCGCCGCTTCAAGTTGTTACCGCATCACTGCAACTGCTGAATACCCGCCAGCACCCAGCCACCCGCACCTTGCGTCGGCTTGGTCAGGTTCCATACCTCGGCAAACGGCTGTGCCGGTGCGTTGGCTTCTTCGCGGATCATGCCCGAGAAGCGCACGCTCGCCAGGTACTCGGCAGCCTGCGTTTCGATGCCCAGCATTTCGGCTTCGACCGAGACCACGTCGGTCTTGTTAGGCGAAGTGCCGCGATCGGCAAGGTCCATCTTGATCTCAGCGAACATCTCCGGCGTGGTGAACTCGCGGATGTCGTTCAGGTTGCCGGCATCCCACGCAGCCTGCAAGCGGATGAAGTAGACCTTCGCGTTGCGCAGGAAGGCTTGCGTGTCGAAATCTGCCGGCACGCCCCACGGCTGCTGCGGTGCGGCTGCTGCAGGTTGGGCGTTGACGGCCTGCGCACTCGACGCAGCCGGACCCCCCAGGTTCCACGACTGCGCAGCGGTTGCCGCGCCAGCGCCCAGGCCCGACGTGTTGCCGGTGTTGAGCGATGCAGCGGCCGGCGCGGAAGTCTGCGGGGCCGGTGCAGCGGGTTGCGGCACATATGGCTCGCGGTCACCACCCAGCGACGGACCACCCGTGGCGTAGGCCGGACCCTGCGGACGGCTGCCGCGCACCTTGCGGATGATCCACATCACCACGAAGGCGACAAGCGCGATCAGGATCAGGTTCGACAGCAGCGAGGCCAAGCCCGCGCCCAGACCGAACTTCGAAAGCAGATAGCCAATGCCCAGACCGGCTGCCAGGCCACCCAGCATGCCGCCCCAGTTACGTCCGGGCTTTGCGGCCGGTGCCGCCGCACCCGGCGCTGCCGGCGACGGTTGTGCGGCCGGTGCGGCCTGCTGTGTCGGCGACGGCGTTGTGGCCGGCGGCGTCTGTTGGCGTTGCGTCACGGTGGAGGACTGCTTGCCGACGCTGCGGCTGCCACCCATGCGCTTGGCGTTGGCGTCGACCGCCGTGCCCAGTGCGAGCGTCGCGACCAGCGCGCCCGCCATCAATTTCCCACCCCAATGCAAACTCATCGCTGTCTTCTCTCCAATGGCAGTGACGTCATTAGATGAAGACGTCAATGCCGAATTCAATGTGAAGGATCGTGGCATATCACCGCAGCGCGCTACATCGCCCATCCGGTGGAACGACAGAAACACTTAGAGACGACGGCCCACGTGCAGCGCCACGACACCCGCTGTCAGGTTGAAGTATTCGACCGAGTCCAATCCGGCCTGTTCCATCATCCGCTTGAGCGTTTCCTGATCCGGGTGCATGCGGATGGACTCGGCCAGATAGCGGTAGCTCTCAGGGTCACCCGCCACTTTGCTGCCCAACCACGGCAGCACCTTGAACGAGTACACGTCGTAGGCCTTCTCCAGCGGCTGCCACACCTTGGAGAACTCCAGCACCATCACCTTGCCGCCCGGCTTCACCACGCGACGCATTTCAGCAAGCGCGCGATCCTTGTGCGTCATGTTGCGCAAGCCGAATGCCACTGTCACCACGTCGAAGTAAGCATTCGGAAAGGGAATGTGCTCGGCATCGCACAAGGCGGTGGGGGTCAGCACGCCAGCATCGAGCAGGCGGTCGCGGCCGACGCGCAACATCGATTCATTGATGTCGGTCAACCAAACCTCGCCAGTGGGGCCGGCCTGGCGCGCAAAGGCCTTCGCCAGATCGCCTGTGCCGCCGGCAATATCGAGCACCTTGTAGCCCGGGCGCACCGCGGCCTGGGCAATGGTGAACATCTTCCATACGCGGTGCAGACCACCAGACATCAGATCGTTCATCACGTCGTACTTGCTGGCGACGGAATGAAACACGCCGGCAACCTTGCCGGCCTTCTCCTGCTCGTCGACCTGCTGGAATCCGAAGTGGGTTTGGCTCATGACAGAAAGGAATGCGAATGCAGCGCGTGGGCGCCGCAAAGTGAATCGGGAATCAGTGGCTGTGGCCGCAGGCGTGGCCGGCATTGGCTGCCATCGGGGCGTCACGGTCAACGCCGGCGGCGGTCAGGCGATCGAGATAGGCTTGCCACAGCGTGTCGTGCTCGATGCCCAAGCGGTACAGGTACGCCCAATCGAAAATGCCGGAATCATGGCCATCGGAGAACAGCGGGCGGATCGCGTAGTTGCCCACCGGCTCGACGCCAACAATGCCTACCTCGCGCTTGCCGGTCTGCAGCACTTCCTGCCCCGGCCCGTGCCCCTGCACTTCCGCCGACGGCGACAGCACGCGCAGGTATTCGAACGGCAGGCTGAACTGCTTGCCATCGGCAAAGGCGATCTCCAGCACGCGCGACTGCGTGTGCACAGTGATGCCGGTCGGGTGCGGAGTGTCGGCGGAAAGTCCGGCCATAAAAAAGCGTCTCGAAAATGCCTGAAAATTGCGGATCAGGAAGCCGCCAGCGCGGCGCTTGGCACACTCTGCGCGGGTTCTTCCACCACCCGATAGCTTACCGCAGTCAACGGATCACCCTCGGGGATGTAACGCAGGCGCCGATGGTGGAATCGTGCCACGGTGCTGCGGTGTGCCACGCTGACGATGGTCACATCGGGCATCGATTCCAGCATCAGGCTGTACATGAAGGCCTCGGTATCTTCGTCGAGTGCGCTGGTAGCCTCGTCGAGGAAGAGGTAATCGGGGCGCTGCAGCAAGGCGCGCGCGAAGGCCAGGCGCTGCTGCTCGCCAGGGGACAGCCGCAGACTCCAGTTGCTGACTTCATCCAGCAGATCGACCAGTGCCGGCAGGCGGCAGGCGATCAGCACCTGGGTCAGGCGCTCGGCGGTGTACTGAGTGGCGAGATCGGGGTACGACAGCGCGTCGGCCAGCGTGCCCGACGGCAGATAACTGCGCTGCGGCAGGAACAGCACGCGGGCATCGTCCGGAATCTCAATGCGGCCCGAGCCATACGGCCAGATGCCGGCCACGGCGCGCACGAGCGTGCTTTTGCCGCAGCCCGACGGGCCGTTGACGAGCACGCGCTCGCCGCGTGCGAGGGTCATGTCGAATGGCTCGACCAGCAGATCTTCGGGCTTGCGATTGGGCAGGTTGAGTGCGAGGTCACGCGCTTCGATGGCGGACACGGCGGCGGCTTGCACCTCGACGTCGCGTACGCCGGCACGGTGTTCTTCTTCGCGCTCGGCGGCACGCATGGCACGCTGGAATTCGATCAGACGGTTGGTGGAGGCCTTCCAGCTCACCAGCGTGCTGTAGTTGTCGACAAACCACGACATCGCGCCCTGCACCTGCCCGAACGCCGTGGCCACCTGCATCATGCCGCCCAGCGTGAGGGTACCGCCAAAGTAGCGCGGCGCAGAGACCAGGAACGGAAAGATGATGGCGAACTGCCCATAGCCGGAGCTGGCAAAGTTCAGGCGCCGCGTGTAGTCCATCAACTGGTTCCAGTTGGCGCGGATGCGCTCGAAGCGGCCGCGCAGGATGGCCTTCTCGGTCGGCTCGCCGCGGTACAGGGCGATGCTCTCGCTGTTCTCGCGCACGCGCACCAGCAGGAAGCGGAAATACGCTTCGTAACGCTCCTGCTGGAACGACAGCCCGATCAGCGGGCGACCCACGAAGTGGATGATGACCGAGCCCAGCACCGAGTACAGCAGCGCGAACCACACCATGTAACCGGGGATGACGAAGTCATGCCCACCCAGCGCAAACGCCAGCGGCCCCGACACGGCCCACAGGATGCCGAAGAACGACACCAGCGTGACCGCAGCGTTGAGAAAACCCAGCGCCAGCGTGAGCGTGGCATCGGTGAAGTTGCGCAGGTCGTCGGCGATCCGCTGGTCGGGGTTGTCGGCCGTGTGGGTCTGCTCCAGGCGGTAGAACGCCTGCTTGCCGAGCCAGTCGTCGACGAAGCTGCCGGTGATCCACGTCCGCCAGCGCATGCGCAGCATCATCGTGTAGTACTGGCGCAGCACGGACGCAATGATGATCAGCGCGGCAATCCACGAGAAACGTCCGAGCTGGTGCCAGAACTCGGTCTTGTCCTTCTGTTCCAGCGCGTTGTAGAAGAGCCGGTTCCAGTCGGTGAACAGCACGTTCATGTAGACGACAAACAGGCTGAGCGCGACCACCAGCGCCAGCAGCCCCCACGCCTTGTAGCGGTCTGCAGACACCCAGAACGGCTTGATGAGTTGCCACGTCTCCGACAGATTCAACCGGCCGTGGTGAACATTCAGCTCGGCGATGGAATCCTTGTGGGAATCGGGCGTGGCGGCGGTGCGCGGTGTCGTCATGGCGAGGGCTTTGGCACGGCAGAAAGACAATCTGACGTCCTGCGCGCCACAGGGGTTCCGCGCAGGGCGTGGCGATGCGTTACCAGGCGCTATCAGGTGTTAGCGCCGACGGGGCTCAAGCGTCGGCGAGCGCCGCTTGCAGCGCATACGACAGCGCCGGCAACTTGGCCGTGATCTCGGCCATGCGCGCGGCATCCGGCTCGCGTTGCTCGGGGCCCCACACGGCTTCTGGAAAATGCGTGTCCCACCGATAGCGCGGGATGACGTGCCAGTGCAGATGCGGCACAAAATTGCCAAAGCTGGCGAGGTTGATCTTGTCCGGTGCCAGCTCGGCGCGCAGCACGCGCTCGACGCGCGTGACGACTTCCATCAGCCAGTGGCGATCGGCATCGGACAAGTCGGTCTGCTCGGCCACGTGATCGTTCCAGATGACACGGCAGAAGCCCGGAAAGCGCGCGTGCTCGACCAGCACCACGCGCGCCCTGGCGTTGCGCCAGACGGGCTCGCCGCCTTCGGTTTCACACAGTGCGCAGCCGGGCGAGCGCTCGGTCATCGTCACACCAGCACTCGCTCGATGCCGCCGGCGTTGGCCTGGGCCACGTAGTCCTGCAGCCAGGTCTCGCCAAGCACGTGGCGCGCCATCTCGACCACGATGTAGTCGGCCTGCACCGAGACATCTTCGGTGTAGCGCGACAAGCCTTGCAGACACGCCGGGCAGCTCGTGAGGATCTTCACGTCGCCGTTGAAATCACCACGCAGCTTGTCGGCACCCTTCTTCATCTCTTCTTCCTTGCGGAAGCGCACCTGTGTCGAGATGTCCGGACGCGAGATCGCCAGCGTGCCCGACTCACCGCAGCAGCGGTCGTTCTTCTCGATCGCGCTGGTCTGGCCGTCGGCACCGATGTTGCCGCCCATCAGCTGGTTGACCAGCTTGGTCGGATCCATGGTCTTGATCGGGGTGTGGCAGGGGTCGTGGTACATGTACCGCGTGCCTTGCACACCGTCGATCTTCACCCCCTTCTCCAGCAGGTATTCGTGAATGTCGATGATCCGGCAGCCCGGGAAGATCTTGTCGAATTCATAGTCGGCGAGCTGGTCGTAGCACGTGCCGCAACTGACCACCACCGTCTTGATGTCGAGGTAGTTGAGCGTGTTGGCCACGCGGTGGAACAGCACGCGGTTGTCGGTGACGATCTTCTCGGCCTTGTCGTACTGGCCGGTGCCGCGCTGCGGATAACCGCAGCACAGGTAGCCCGGCGGCAGCACGGTCTGCACGCCAGCGTGCCAGAGCATGGCCTGCGTGGCCAGCCCCACCTGCGAGAACAGCCGCTCCGAGCCGCAGCCCGGGAAATAGAACACCGCTTCGCTGTCGGGCGTGGTCGCCTTCGGGTTGCGGATGATCGGGACGATCTCGTTGTCCTCGATGTCCAGCAGCGCACGCGCGGTCTTCTTGGGCAGGTTGCCCGGCATCTTCTTGTTGATGAAGTGGATCACCTGCTCGCGCACCGGCGGCTTGCCCACCGTAGCAGGCGGACGTGCGGTCTGCTTCTTGGCGAACTTCTTCAGGATGTCGTGCCCCAAGCGCTGCGCCTTGTAGCCCCAGTCGAACATCACCTTGCGCGTGAAGTTGATGGTTTCGGGGTTAGTCGCGTTCAGGTAGAACATCGCCGCGGCAGTGCCGGGGTTGAACTTCTTCTGCCCCATCTTGCGCAGCAGATTGCGCATGTTCATTGACACGTCGCCGAAGTCGATCTTGACTGGGCACGGCGTCACGCACTTGTGGCAGACCGTGCAGTGGTCGCCCACGTCGGCAAATTCTTCCCAGTGCTTGACCGACACGCCGCGGCGCGTCTGCTCTTCGTACAGGAAGGCCTCGATCAGCAGCGAGGTGGCGAGGATCTTGTTGCGCGGGCTGTACAGCAGGTTGGCGCGCGGCACGTGCGTGGCACACACCGGCTTGCACTTGCCGCAGCGCAGGCAATCCTTGATCGACTCCGAGATGGCGCCGATGTCGCTCTGCTGCATGATGATCGACTCGTGCCCCATCAGGCCGAACGACGGCGTGTAGGCATTGCGCAGGTCGGCAGCCAACCCTTGCGGGTCGTTCACGTCGCGCAGCAGCTTGCCCTTGTTGAAGCGGCCGTTCGGATCAACGCGGCGCTTGTAGGCCGCGAAATCCGCGATCTCGTCGTCGGTCAGGAATTCCAGCTTGGTGATGCCGATGCCGTGCTCGCCCGAGATCACGCCGTCGAGCGAACGCGCCAGCGTCATGATGCGGGCCACCGCCTTGTGGGCGTCCTGCAGCATGTCGTAGTCATCCGAGTTGACCGGCAGGTTAGTGTGCACGTTGCCGTCGCCGGCGTGCATGTGCAGGGCCACGAACACGCGGCCGCGCAGCACCTGCTTGTGGATCGCCTGCGCCTCGTCGAGGATCGGCTTGAACTCGCCGCCGTTGAAGATCTTGCGCAACTCGGCGCGGATCTCCGCCTTCCATGACACGCGGATCGTACGGTCCTGCAGCAAGTGGAACAGGTTGGCCTCTGGCTGATTCACCAGACGGTCGTCGATCGTCTGCGCGAGGTAGCCAAGGCCAAGGCCGATCAGGCTGGCGCGCGCAGTGGTGACCGGCGTGTCGAGATGGTCCAGCAGGTACTGCCAGCGGGCGCGCGTGGCACGCAGCAGTTGCTGCGCCTGTTGCACGCGGTCTTCGAGCAGTTCGGCACTGGGAATCTCGTTAGCGTCGTCGGTGCGGCCCAGCGGCAGGTTGCTGCCGGCAAAGAAATCGAGCAGCGCGTCGGTCAGCTTGAGCTTGTTCTTGATCGACAGCTCGATGTTGATGCGCTCGATGCCATCGGTGTACTCGCCCATGCGATTGAGCGGGATCACCACGTCTTCGTTGATCTTGAAGGCGTTGGTGTGCTTGGCAATCGCCGCCGTGCGCGAGCGGTCAAGCCAGAACTTCTTGCGTGCCTCGGGGCTGACGGCCACGAAGCCTTCACCGCTCTTGCCGTTGGCCAGGCGGATCACCTCCGAGGTAGCGCGCGCCACGGCGTCATCGTCGTCACCAACGATGTCACCGATCAGCACCATCTTCGGGAAGGCATTGCGCTTGCTCTTGGTGGCGTAGCCAACCGCGCGCAGGTAGCGCTCGTCCAGGTGCTCCAGGCCCGCGAGGATCGCGCCGCCGGGCTTCGCGGTCTCGGCGTCAAGGTAGTCCTTGATTTCGACAATGCTCGGAATCGCATCGCGCGCCTGGCCGAAGAACTCCAGGCACACGGTGCGGATCGACTTGGGCATGCGGTGCAGGATCCAGCGCGCGCTGGTGATGATGCCGTCGCAGCCTTCCTTCTGCACGCCGGGCAGGCCGGCCAGGAACTTGTCGGTAACGTCCTTGCCGAGGCCTTCCTTGCGGAACTTGCGGCCTTCGATGGTGAGCGTTTCGGTGCGCAGCAATTTGCTGCCGAGCGGCGCATTGCCGTCGAACCACTTCAGCTCGAATGTGACGACGGGCGCGTCGTGAATCTTGCTGAGGTTGTGATTGAGGCGCTGGACTTCCAGCCAGTTGCCGTCCGGATCGACCATGCGCCACCAGGCGAGGTTGTCCAGCGCGGTGCCCCACAGCACAGCCTTCTTGCCGCCCGCATTCATGGCGACGTTGCCGCCGATGCACGAAGCGTCGATCGACGTTGGGTCGACGGCAAACACGAGGCCGGCCTTCTCAGCGGCATCCGCCACGCGACGCGTCACCACACCGGCGCCCGAATAGATGGTCGCCACGGGGTGATCAACGCCCGGCAGGTCGGTCATTTCGACCGCATCCAGGCGTTCCAGCTTTTCGGTATTGATGACGGCCGAGAACGGCGTGAGCGGCACGGCGCCGCCGGTATAGCCGGTACCGCCTCCGCGCGGGATGATGGTCAGCCCAAGCTCGAAGCAGCCCTTGACGATGCCGGCGATCTCTTCTTCCGTATCGGGCGTGAGCACCACGAACGGGTATTCGACGCGCCAGTCGGTGGCGTCGGTCACGTGCGACACGCGCGACAGGCCGTCGAACTTGATGTTGTCCTTGGCGGTAACGCGGCCGAGCACCTTTTGCGCGCGGCGGCGCAGGTCATACACCTGCGCGAATTCTTCCTGGAACGCCTTGACTGCACGGCGGGCATGCACGACCAGTTGCTCGACCTTGGTCGCGCGCTCGTCGCCTTCGGGGTCATGGTGCGAGTCGTGATCGGCCACGCGGCGCTTCTCGATCTCCGCCAGGCGGTGATTGAGGGCGTCGATCAGCATCTGCCTGCGCTTCGGGTTGTCGAGCAGGTCGTCCTGCAGGTATGGGTTGCGGCGCACCACCCACACATCGCCCAGCACTTCGTACAGCATGCGTGCCGATCGGCCGGTGCGGCGCTCGGCGCGCAGCTCGTCCAGGATCTGCCACGCAGACTCGCCCAGCAGACGAATGACGATTTCCCGATCCGAGAACGAGGTGTAGTTGTAGGGAATCTCGCGCAGCCGGGGCGCAGCGTCCTGCGCCGTGAGTTTGGCGTCGATCAGAAGTGGGGCATTCATGGCGTGCCGCTGGGGAGGGAGGACGCGGCATAGAGGGCTCAAGCCGCGCAGTCCTAATAGACATTTGGAGGGCAATTGTACTGCAACGCGCGGCGTTGATGCGTTGCAACAACGGTATCCCTGCCGGTGTTGTGGGCGGCAAAACCATCGCGTTTTCAATGGCTTGCGAAAAACACAAGGCTGCTCAGGTGTCGTTTGCGCCACGCAAACGTCACATCATCACGCCCTTGATCCAGCCGAGAATGCCGTGCCAGAAGCCGTCGGGCAGGGTCATGAGGGCCGCGGTCATGGCCAGATAACGCAAAAATTTGCCGATGGCCATGTACATGACGCTGGGCCAGAACTTCAGGCGCAACCAGCCGGCCAGCGTGCAGAGCGGGTCGCCAATGCCCGGCAACCACGACACCAGCAGCGACACGGGCCCAATGCGGCGCATCCAGCGGAAGTACTTTTTATCGAGCGGCGGCTCACGGTGGTGCTTGGGGTGCGGCACGTGCTGGGTGTGCTCGGTGTTGTGCTGGCGGCGGCGGCGCGCCAGGTGGTAGCGCACCAGCGCCAGCTTGGCCGCGTAGCCCATCCACCAGTCGACCACGCCGCCCAGCGTGTTGCCGACGGTCGCCACGATGATGGCCGGCCAGAACATCTCCGGATTGAGCTTGATGTATGCGAATACCGCCGGCTCGGAGCCCAGCGGCAAGAGCGTCGCCGAGATGAAACTGACGAGGAAGATGGCAGGCAGCCCTACGGTGGGCAGAGCCAGCGTCGCAAAAAGCCAATCAATGAATGCGTCCATGCAGGCGATTGTAGAGGGCGGGCGGGCGCCGCGTCGCTTGGGGGCCGCCCTACTCGGTCAGGCGAAGAACAGGTAAGCAACGAGCACGGCGCCGATCAGCCCGATCAAGTCGGCCCACAGCCCGCAGGCGAGCGCGTAGCGCGTGTCTTTGATGCCGACGCTGCCGAAGTACACGGCCAGCACGTAGAACGTGGTCTCGGTCGAACCCTGGATGATGGCGGCCAGCTTGCCCTGGAAGGAATCGACGCCGTACGTGGTCATCACATCCACCATCAGGCCGCGCGCGCCGGCACCGGAGAGCGTCTTCATCAGGCCCACGGGCAGCGCCGGCACGAAGCGCGTATCGATGCCGAGGTGCGAAAACAGCGCCGAGAGCCCCTGCATCAGAAAATCCATGCAGCCCGCCGCGCGGAATACGGCAATGCCCACCAGCACTGCCACCAGGTAAGGCACGATGCCGATGGCCACCTGGAAGCCGTCCTTCGCGCCATCGACGAAGGTCTCGTAGACGTTGATGCGGCGAATTGCCCCGCACACCAGAAACGCCACCACGATGGTGAGGATGGCGCCCGCGCCGATCAGACCGATCCACGCGGCCATCTGCTGTGGCGGAAACTGGCGCAACCACCCAAACAACAACCCCATCGCCACGATAAAACCACCGAAGTACGCCAGCAGTGCTGGCCTGAACAGGTTGATGCGCTGGTACCACGCCACGGCCGCAATGCCCGCACAGAAGCCGATGAAGGTGGACAGCAAGGTCGGCAGGAAGATGTCCGCCGCGTTGAAGCCGACCAGCCCCTGCTTGACCGCCAGTGCCTGACGGATGGCGATGACGGACGTCGGGACCAGCGTCACGCCCGCCGTATTGAGCACCACGAACATCAATTGCGCATCGCTGGCGCGTTGCGGCTGCGGGTTGATCTGCTGCAGCTCGCGCATGGCCTGCAGGCCCAGCGGCGTGGCGGCATTGTCCAGGCCGAGCACGTTGGCCGACACGTTCATCATCATCGCGCCGTTGGCCGGGTGCCCGGCGGGCACGGATGGAAACAGGTGCCGCATCAGCGGATTCACCAGCCGCGCAAACAGGTCCACCACTCCGGCACGCTCGCCCACGCGCATGATGCCAAGCCACAGCGCCATCATGCCGGTCAGGCCCAGTGCAATCTCGAAGCCAGTGCGTGCAGCATCGAACATCGCGGTGAGCATGCGCGAGAAGACTTCCATATCGCCCTGCACCACCTGCACGCACGCGGTGACAAAGGCAACGAGGAAGAAGGCAAGCCAGACGAGGTTCAGGGCCACGGGGGTTGCGTGTTGGCGCGTTGAGATGATTCGGACAAGCCGCTCATTGTGCCTGCGGCGGCGCCTCAGTTGGCGCACCGATCGGCTCGATCTTGTGGAAATTGACGTAATCGACAGTCGTCACGCCGTCTTCTTCGTGGATCAGGTCAACGTAGCGATGGCCCCAGCGAATCTCGTCATGCCGCCACGAATAGCGTGCCTGCACGGTCTGCGCGGCGGTCTCATCGGCGCCTTCGATGGTGAGCAGCAGCAGGGCATCACCCGCGGCAAGCGATTCCGCGGTGGCGTTGTGCAGCGGGCTGGTCTCGTCGATGACGTGCATCATCACCCAGCCCAGCAGGAAGATCGGATGCTCGCTGCGCTCCAGCTTCAGGTCGCGGATCTTGTAGATCAGGTAACCCTCGGGGGTGCGTTCATCCTGCATCAGGCGCAACCGCGCCGTGGCCTCGGCGATGACGTTCTGGCGCGCATTGGCCGCCCGCACCATCAGCGTCATCTTGCCGTTAAGCGGACGCACTACGGCGTTCTGCGCAAACATGATCTTGGCGCGCGGGCGTGAGAAGCGCGCAAACACCAGCCCCGTCGCCATGGCAATGCCCGACATGCCGATGAAGATCTCCAGCGTGGCGATGACGTGCGCGTAGAGCGTCTGCGGATGCATATCGCCATAGCCGACGGTGGCCAACGTCTCGACGCTAAAGAAGAACGCCCCCGCAAACCCCGGCGGCGACTGGTTGGCGATGGACGCATCGCCCAGCGAATACAGCCCGGCAAACACCGCGTTGAGCGTCAGGAACATCGTGGCCAGCAACGCGAAGAAGGTCGGCCAGTTGACCTCCAGCGCGTGGTGATAGATGTCGCGCCAGCCCAGCGGCGGCATGCCGTAGGCAATGACGTGCTGCGTGCCGGACCAGACCTTGCGGCCCCGGCGGGCATGCCGGGAGAAAGACGACGGGGTGTTCATTGGGGAGCCTCGCGCCGATGGCCGATTGGGGGGGCCGCACCCCCAGGGTACGGCCGGAGCAGTGTACCGACCGGCCCGCCAGTCCGGCAAGGCGGGCACGGCGCCGCGTGATAGGCTTACGGGCTCTGTTCACGTCCAACCCGGTCCGCACCATGGCCATCGATTACCTCAAGAAGATCCTGACCGCGAAGGTCTATGACGTCGCGGTGGAAACCGAGCTGAAGTTCGCGCCCAACCTGTCGGCGCGCACCGGCAACCGCGTCTACCTCAAGCGCGAAGACGATCAGCCGGTGTTCTCGTTCAAGCTGCGCGGCGCCTACAACAAAATGGCCTCGCTCACGCCCGCCGAGCGCAAGCGCGGGGTGATTACGGCCTCGGCTGGCAACCACGCGCAGGGCGTGGCGTTCAGCGCTGCCCGGATGGAATGCAAGGCCGTGATTTGCATGCCGGTGACGACGCCGCAATTGAAGATTGACGGCGTGCGCTCGCGCGGCGGCGAGTGGGTTGAAGTGGTGCTGCATGGCGAGAGCTATTCCGACGCCTACACCCACGCCGCCAAGCTGCAGGAGAAGCACGGCTACACCTTCGTGCACCCGTTCGACGACCCTGAGGTGATTGCCGGCCAGGGCACCATTGCCATGGAGATCCTGCGCCAGCACCCGCAGCCGATCCACGCGATCTTCTGCTCGATTGGCGGCGGCGGCCTGATCTCGGGCGTCGCGGCCTACGTGAAGGCCGTGCGCCCGGACATTAAGGTGATCGGCGTGCAGAGCGTGGATTCCGACGCGATGGCGCGCTCGGTGGCCGCAGGCAAGCGCGTCGAGCTGAAAGACGTGGGCCTGTTTGCCGACGGCACGGCGGTCAAACTGGTCGGCAAGGAAACCTTTCGCATCACGCGCGAGCTGGTCGACGAGATCATCACCGTAGACACGGACGCGATTTGCGCGGCGCTCAAGGACGTGTTCCAGGACACGCGCAGCCTGCTGGAGCCCTCGGGCGCGCTGGCGCTGGCCGGCCTCAAGGTGTACGCCGAAACCCACAAGCTCAAAAACGAAGCGCTGGTGGCCGTGGCCAGCGGCGCCAACATGAACTTCGACCGCCTGCGCTTTGTGGCCGAGCGCGCCGAGGTGGGCGAGGCGCGCGAAGCCGTGTTTGCCGTGACGATTCCGGAAGAGCGCGGCAGCTTCAAGCGCTTCTGCGAGTTGGTCGGCTGGTCGCGCAACGTGACGGAGTTCAACTACCGCATTGCCAGTAAGGACGCAGCGCACATCTTCGTGGGCGTGCAGATCGCCTCGCGCTCCGAGAGCGACAAGATTGCCGAGAACTTCCGCAAGCATGGTTTTCCGACGCTGGACTTGTCCAACGACGAACTCGCCAAGCAGCACATCCGCTACATGGTGGGCGGGCGTTCGCCGCTGGCCGAGAACGAGCACCTGTACCGCTTCGAGTTTCCGGAACGGCCGGGCGCGCTGATGAAGTTCCTCTCGAGCATGAGCCCGAACTGGAACATCAGCCTGTTCCACTACCGCAATCAGGGCGCGGATTCGAGCAACATCCTGGTCGGCATTCAGGTGCCGAAGAATGAGAAGCGCGAGTTCAAGGCGTTTCTCACCACGCTGGGCTACAAGTCCTGGGACGAAAGCGAGAACCCGGTCTACAGCCTGTTCCTGTAATCGGCTGCGGAGGATCTGTCATGAGCAACCACCCCGAACACTCGCCGCTGGGCAAGACTTCCGCCTACAAAACGGAGTACGACCCGAGCCTGCTGTTTCCGATTCCACGCCAGGGCAAGCGCGACGAGATCGGCTTGGCCCAAGGCACGCCTCTGCCCTTCTTCGGTGTGGACTTGTGGAACCTGTATGAGCTGTCGTGGCTGAACCTGCGCGGCAAGCCGCAGGTGGCGCTGGGCACCGTGATCGTGCCGGCGGATTCGCCCAACATCGTTGAATCGAAGTCGTTCAAGCTGTATCTGAATTCGTTCAACCAGACCAAGGTGGCATCGCACGAAGCGCTGCAGCAGTTGATCCACCACGATCTGTCGGAAGCATGCGGTGCTCCGGTGCAGGTGCGTATCGTGCCGCCGGAGGAATTCGCTCGGCAGAAGCTGGGCGAACTCGACGGCCTGCTGCTCGATCGTCTGGACATTGAAACCGACGTCTACCAGCCCACGCCCGAACTGCTGCACACGGATGAGGAAGAAAGCCCGGTGGAAGAAACGCTGGTCTCACACCTGCTCAAATCCAATTGCCTGGTGACGGGTCAGCCCGACTGGGGCAGCGTGCAGATCCGCTATGTGGGCGCGCCGATCAACCAGGAAGCGTTGCTCAAGTATCTGATCTCGTTCCGCGAGCACAACGAGTTTCACGAGCAATGCGTGGAACGCATCTTTACCGACATCCTGCGCCAGTGCCGCCCCGTCAAGCTGGCCGTGTATGCGCGCTACACGCGGCGCGGCGGGCTGGACATCAACCCGTTCCGCACCAACTACAACACGCCGTGGCCGGATAACCTCCGGAATGCGCGCCAGTAACATCTGGCGTCGCACACAACACGCAAAGCGCCTTCGGGCGCTTTTTTCTTGGCACGATCGCACCCTCGCCCACCCGCGACATCAGCCAATTCTGATTTATAGTTCCGCCCGTTGTTTTAACTAAGCCATAGCCCCTAAACTCGCGGCACTGCTTTCGGTGCCATAGAGAAAGTGGTCGAGGTGTGGAAACCTCGCGAGTAACGGGCAAGCGCCGGGCATACGCGCTTGTCCTCAACAGCTATGGCTTGGCTTCGTCTTCAAAGGGCGAGCCAGGCTTGAACGGCTTCGGCCGTGCCGATTGTTACTCGTCGGTTTTCCACCCTGCCTGTGCTCGCCCACCCTCCTCAGTTGCCTCAGTTGCATCAGCAGGGTCGGGCACGCGGTTCCATTCATCCCATGAA
Source organism: uncultured Ralstonia sp. (assembly GCA_963512445.1). Classification (GTDB taxonomy): domain Bacteria; phylum Pseudomonadota; class Gammaproteobacteria; order Burkholderiales; family Burkholderiaceae; genus Ralstonia. Next base: position 5,114 of record CAUPMS010000031.1, on the reverse strand, counting down.
CAGGACGCCCAATGACCCAACCCACCCCCGAAATCCCTGAATCCCCAGAATCCCGCCGCCTGGAAGCGGAAGCGCACAACGCGCTGTATGACAAGCTCGGCAAGCTGCGCACGATGCTGTGCATGTTGCACGCCAGCGGTTTTGAACACTTCCGCCGCATGGAGGAACCGCGACAAGAGGAATACCTGGGGGTGTGCATGGAGCTGGCAGACGGCGCGTATGCGGCCATGCTCAAGGCCGACGGCTTTATCGGGTAGGCAGCGCGCTCCACACCCTCGCCACAGCCGTGCACGCCAGCTTGGCACGCGTGCACGCGCAACCAACATGCGTTCATGCCTGCCCAACTGGCATTGACGCCAGTCTGGGCGCCGTGAATGCTCAAAAAAGCAGCATGAACGAGGGTTTGAGTGGCATTCATGCCAGTTCAACAGCCGTGAATGCATAAAAAAGCAGCATTGGCGTCAATCCAACCACTGTGAATGCATAAAAAAGCGGCATCAACGCCCGCGCACGGAACGTGAACGCCAGCCTGCCGCGCATGAACGCCTGCACGCTACGCGTTTGCAGTGCTGCACAGGTCGTTCTCATAGGAATTACCTGATTCTTCGGCCCAAAACGGCCTTCAGCCTTGCCATGCAGGTGCCCGACACCCCACGCTTGCGCGGCCGTGCGCTCTGGCACGGCCATTTCCATCAAGACAAAGGATCGTCATGTCACAAAACCTGATCTCCCTCGCCCTCGGCTCGAACGAATGGAAGGCGATCGATACCACGCTGCAAACGCTGGAGTCTCAACTGCGCAGCCTGATTGACCTGAGCACCGAACAGCGCAGCAAGCTCGTCAAGATGGGCGACAAGTCCGAAGCGTTTTGCCGCAAGGCGCTGGACGTGCTGACCAGCAACCCTGATGTGCTGCCGCGCAACTTCAATCTGGCGGAGATGCAGCGCGATCTGCAAGCCTTTGATGCCCTGCGCACACGCCTGACGCGCGTCGGGACGCTCTACGAAAAGATGCGTGACTCCCAACTCGCGCTGGGCAGCGACGTCATGAGCGCAGCGCTGGACGGCTATGCCTTTCTGAAGGTGGCAGGCAAGGGCGAGGGGCTGGACTCGGCGCGTCAGGCCCTGGCGGCGCGCTTTACAGGTGGGCCGCGAAAGAAGCTGCCGGTGGCAGAACCAACGTAGCCGCTTGGGCTTGTGTGCGTGTGAGCCACCCGCCCTGACTGCACTGAGAGGCGTGTCTTCTTGCCAGAGCGATCAACCAAACGGAGATGCGCGCCTCGTCCTTTTTATGGACACCAGCGCCCTATCGTTTCACGCCCGCTCGCCTATAGTGATATCCGCAGTACGCCACCCGGGGGAATCGTGAAGAGTCTGTCCGCTGTATGCGGGCCGGGCGCTCTCGACGGGGGACATTGCCATGACGCAATCGCCATGGTGGCCGCAATGCGGGTCGATGCCTTCGATTCGCGCGGTTACGAGCGCATGCCTGCTGCTGTGCGGCGGGCCGGTCCTTGCGCAGACCAACGAGCCGGTGGACGACAAGCCACCCAGCCTGGAAGCCCTGCAGCGGGAGCTTGCGGACACGCAGGCACGCCTGCAGGAACTCAAGCACTCGATCCAGCAGCAGGAAACCCATCTGCGGCACATGCGGCGCGCGCTCGGCATGAGCGAGGGCCAGCTCGATACCGTGCGCGGTGCCGGTGCACCGGGTGCGGCGGGCGACGCATCGCAAGTCGCGCAGAACGGCCAGCCCGGCACCACGCCCGTGGGCAAACCACCCGAGCCGCCCGACCGGCCACCACGCATCGCGCAGATCTTCGACGAGCCCAGCGCGCTCACGCCGCCGGGCAAGGTCGTCGTCGAGCCGTCTTTGCAGATGGCGTATTCGTCATCGGACCGTGTGGCGCTGGTGGGCTACACCATCATCCCTGCGCTGCTGATCGGCCTGATCGATGTCCGGCAGGTGAAGACGACCACGCTCACCGGCACGGTGGCCTTGCGCTACGGTCTGGCGCGGCGCTGGGAGCTGGAAGCGCGCGTGCCTTACGTCTACAGCACGAGCGACACCGTCAGCCGCGAACTGTTTACCGGCACGGCCACAGACAAAGCCTTCAGCTCGCATGGCCGCGGCATTGGTGATGTGGAGCTGACAGCGCGCTATCAGATCAACGCGGGCGGCGTCGACAAGCCGTTCTACATTGGCTGGATGCGTTTCAAGACACGCACCGGCAAGGATCCGTTTGAAGTCACCACCGATTGCGTGACGCGCTGCGTGAGCAACACCACGGGCACGGGCCTGCCGCTGCAGCAGCCAACGGGCTCGGGCTTCTTTGCCGTTCAGCCGGGGCTGACGTGGCTGTTCCCGACCGATCCGGCGGTGTTCTTCGGCAGCATCAGCTACCTGCACAACTTCGAGCGCAAGGATGTGAGCCTGAACCTGGTGGATGGCTCGCGGCAGTTCCTGGGCAATGTCAAGGCCGGCGACATCATTGGCCTGAACTTCGGCATGGGGCTGGCACTGAACGAGAAGGCGTCGTTCTCGATCGGCTATGACCAGAGCATCATCGGGCCGACCAAACAGAACGGCCAGCGCGTGCCGGGCTCTGTGCGCACGATTCTCGGCACGTTGCTGGTCGGGTATTCGTATCGGATCTCGCCCAAGATGTCGCTGAACCTGTCGGTGGGTGCAGGCCTCACGCGCGACACGCCAGACCTGACCGTCACGCTGCGTCTGCCGATCCAGTTCTAGTTCAGTGCTGCGTGGTGACGACGTTGGCCAGCGCGCCTTGCAGCACGTTGGCCAGATTCATCTGACGGAACTGCGGCAGGCTGTTGACCGCCGCGTTGATGGTGGTCACCGCTTGCAGCGTCTGATTGTTCAGGCTGTTCTGGATGACGGTGGCCGCCGCTGCCGCACCCGCCACTACATCGGGCGGTGCGACATTGTTCGGCCCGTTCTGCACCAGGTTGACCGTGTTGACCACCTTGGCCAGTTGCTGCGCCTGCGTGGCCGTCATGCGTGCCACGTCGGGGATGTTGACCGATGCACTCGCCACCAGATCGCCGTTGATGTAGACCGCGCGATCGATGCCGAACGAGATGCGCAGCCCCGCGACTGAGGGCACATCAAACCCGCCGCGCATGTCGTCGAGCTTGTCTTCGGACACGGCCTGCCAGGCGTGCACGGGATTGCCGTCCACGCTGCCCATACCGGCCGCACACGCGTGCCCAGCCGCAGCCAGCGCGAGCCACCCAACGGCCCACGCCGCCTTGCCAAACCGCTTCATGATGCCCTCCTGCAAGGACTGCCGGCCTGCCGCGCACCGATCGTGCTCAAACCGCGCTCATATCGCGCTCAGAAGTCAGACGGACCATGCTTGGGGACGACGATGTTCCCCAGGCCGCTGCGGTCCATGCCTTGCTCCAGCGGCGCACGCGGTGCCACGCGCCAATCCGATGCGGCGTTGAACGTCGCCCCTGCCTCGCGGTTGTGGACGACGAACAGCAAATGGTTGTCCCACATGCTCTCGAAGCTCGCACGCGGGATCGCGCGCGTGCCCATGGCCGGATCGCCCACCAGCACACGCCCTTCCTGCACGCCCTTGACCACCACGAAGTGGTGATAGCCGTTCTCGCTCAACAGCACGATGGCCGGCAAGTGGGCGTCTTTCAGTGCATCCAGCGGCTGCTCGAAACCATCGGCCTCAAAGCCCTGAGACTCCAGATAGCGTTTGATGTCGAGCAGCGAAAAGCCCTCATGCCGGATCTTCTCCTGGTTGCCATGCTCGTACATGGCCTGGAACACCGTCTGCTCGGTCACCGCATAGCCGTACTGATACGTGAGCAGCGTCGCCACCGCGGCCGAGCCGCAACTGAAGTCGAAACGCTGATGCACGGTGCGCAGGTAGCGCGCGGCCTTCATGCTCGTCACCGGCACGGCATACGTGCCGCCGCCGGTGCCGGGCATGTCGATCGCGCCTGCCAACGCAGGCCCGCACACCGGTGCCGTCACCAGCGCCGTCACCAGCGCCGTCATCAGCACCATCGGCACTGCACCACACGCCTTGCGCATCGTTGCGCCTCTCACGAACTCAAGGCCGGAACTGCACGTTGACGATGGTGGCGTTCTGGATCAGCACGTTCGCTCCGCTGTTCTGGATGACCGTGGGGATGCCAGACGCATTGGCAAACGAGCCATCGCGCACGATGTTCGACCCCGTCGCCACATTGGTGGCGGAGTTGTCGCTCACGGTGCCCGACAGGCGCGCATCGTTGACGGTCTGGTAGAGGTCTTGCGTGCCGCCGCGATAGCTGTCAAGCCTGTCTGCCCCCACCGCATGACCGAGCCCAGGCACCAGCACGGGCGCGGCGACCGGGGGACGCACCGCTTCCGTGTTGACTGTCTGTGCACCGTCTGCGATTGGCGCATCGTCTGCTGCCATCGCGGCTGCCGCCGGCCACACTGCCAGGCCGCATGCCAACAACCATGCTGCTGCGGTTCTTCTGTCGGATCGCATCGAATGTCTCCTGTACGTTCCAACTGCAGCCCCAACTGCGGGCCGGACCACGCATGCAGTCCGGCCCTGTCCACCGCTACGCGCACAACATCAACGCACGCGCGGCGGTACTTCCCCGCTCATGCCTGATACCGGGCTATTTGCCGACATTCAGGTTGGCCTGCACGTTGATGCTTTGCTGGATGAGGGAGGCAAAGCCGCTGTTCTGGCTCGCCATCATCACGCCGGCTGCGGATTGCCCAACGCTGGTCATGGCGTTGGACATGTTGAACGTGCCCGCGTCCACCACAACCGTGCCGCCTGCACCGCCCGTGCCACCCACCGCACCGTTGCCGACACCGCCGTTGCCGGTGCCACCTGCGCCGCCAGCCGCACCGACTGCACCCACAGCGCCATTGCCTGCCGTGGACGATGCTGAACCGTTGGTCGCGCTGCCGTTGGTCGCGCTGCCGCCTGCCCCGCCGTTGCCTGCCACGTTGGTGGCTGCGCCACCTGCGGCTGCCGCACCGCCCGTGCTGGTGCCGGTGGCGCCGCTCGTGCCGGTGCCCGCACCCGCCGATGCCGTGGCCCAGCCGCTGGTGGTGGAGCCTCCGGC